>NZ_CP075190.1:3795312-4419140 GCF_020510585.1 Ferribacterium limneticum
ACGATGATGACCGCCATGGGTCCGACCGGCCCCTGGCCGCGCGACTACAGCGCCATCGAAGTCGGCATGATGCGCGACCTTGGTTACACGGTGGTCGCGGTGCCGGAGCCTGAAACCTATGCCATGCTGCTGGCCGGCCTCGGCCTGATTGGCTTTATCGCACGGCGCCGCCGCGCGGCCTGATACGCTACGCTCCACTATGCGGGGATCGCGGCAACGCGATCCCCTTTTTTCATTCCTCCAGGAGCAAAAGCATGCCAATCCGACTGAAACCTCTGGTCACCAGCCTGCTGCTAGGAATGTCCTGCCTGACCGGGAGCAATTCGATGGCAATGGAAAGCACCACCACCGCTGGCCTGCCGCAGACCTACCGGCTCGAAGAGGTCAGCGTTCGCCTGACGCGCCAGCCGGGCAGGCCGAACTTTCCGTTACAGCGCATCAGCCTGACCGGCAAGGGAAGCGCGACGCTGGAACGGGATGGCCAGAGCCAGCCCTTCCATTACACTGCGCAAGATCTGCTAGGCGTCCTCAACGAACTCTACCGAATCCGCTTCTTCGACCTGGCCAAGAACTACAGCACCCGCCATTCGGTGTCGCTCAAGGATGACGGCACGGTCATCACCGGCCACTTGCGCCTGCAGGATGCCTCGAGCACCACAGTCTGTTTCGCCGTCGCAGCCTATGAAAAGTGTGTCACCTACACGACGGAAGGCCCTTACGAGCTGGAAAAACTGACGCAGCGCGTCTTCGCTCAAGCCGAGCAGTTGGCAGGCAAAACACTGCCGCAAAAATAACGGCCAAATTGTCAGCCTGGTTGATTCGCTGCGCCGAGGGTTGGCCATGAAAGCGCTGAACAAATCGGTTTGAAGGACAAGGCGAAAATCGGAGAGCACATTTTCTGCTGCAATTTAAATCGGGGTCTGTCGCGAGTGCTCTCGATTTTTTGCCATTTTTCCCGGTTGACCGTAGCAATCACGCCGGGCGCGCCCCTAGCAAGGCCATCCGCAGGTCGCTGATGATCGATTCGTAGCGATGCGGATCGCCGTCCTTTCCAGCGCCGTAGACGGCTGAACCGGCGACGAAGGCGTCGACGCCGGCGCGGGCTATTTCGGCGATGTTGGCGGTGTTGACGCCACCGTCGATTTCGAGGCGGATGCGCCGGCCGGTTTCCTGTTCATAAGCATCGAGTTTGGCCCGCGCCAGTTTCGCCTTGGCCAGCGTGCCGGGGATGAATTTCTGGCCGCCGAAGCCGGGGTTGACGCTCATGAGCAGGATGACGTCGATCTTGTCGAGGACGTAATCCATGTAATCCAGCGGCGTGCCCGGGTTGAAGACCAGGCCGCTTTGACAGCCGGCATCGCGGATCAGCGACAGGCTGCGGTCGACGTGGTCGGAGGCTTCCGGGTGGAAGGTGATGATGTTGGCGCCGGCCTTGGCGAAGTCGGGGATGATGCGGTCGACGGGTTTGACCATCAAATGCACGTCGATTGGCGCCGTGGTACATGGCCTGATGGCCTGGCAAACCAGCGGGCCGATGGTCAGGTTGGGGACGTAATGGTTGTCCATCACGTCGAAGTGAATCCAGTCGGCGCCGGAGGCGATGACGTTGCTGACCTCTTCACCGAGCTTGGCGAAATTGGCGGAGAGGATGCTTGGGGCGATGACGAAATCTGGCTGGCGCATGGTGCCTCCGAAAAAAAGGCGGCCCCGGACTGCGGGGCCGCAAACGCAAGGTACAGCAGAGTGATGCTCGGTTTGGTCAGCGGTAGGCGGCAGCCATTTTTTCCAGTGACACGGGTTTGATGCGGCTGGCCTGACCGGCGCAGCCAAAGGCGTCGAAACGCAATTTGCAGATGTCGCGCGCCGCCGCGACGGCGGCTTTGAAGAAGGCGCGCGGATCGAATTCCTCCGGCTTTTCGGCCATCGCCTTGCGCATCGCGCCGGTCATGGCGAGACGGATATCGGTGTCGATATTGACCTTGCGCACGCCGTGGCGGATGCCTTCGACGATCTCTTCTACCGGCACGCCGTAGGTTTCCTTCATCGCACCGCCGTACTGGCGGATCACCGCCAGCCATTCCTGCGGCACGCTGGACGAACCGTGCATGACCAGATGGGTGTTCGGGATGCGGGCGTGGATGGCCTTGATGCGGTCGATGGCGAGTATTTCACCGGTCGGCGGCCGGGTGAATTTGTAGGCGCCGTGGCTGGTGCCGATAGCGATGGCCAGTGCGTCGACGCTGGTCTTGGTGACAAAGTCGGCGGCCTCTTCCGGATCGGTCAGCATTTGCGAATGATCGAGCTTGCCGGCCGCACCGATGCCGTCTTCCTCACCGGCCTCGCCGGTTTCCAGCGAGCCGAGGCAGCCGAGTTCGCCTTCGACCGAGACGCCGATGGCGTGGGCCATCTCGACCACTTTACGAGTCACCAGAACGTTGTAGGCGTAGTTGGCCGGCGTCTTGCCGTCGGGGCCCAGCGAACCATCCATCATCACGCTGGAGAAGCCGCTGCGCATCGACTGCTGGCAGACGGCCGGCGAGGTGCCGTGGTCCTGATGCAGGCAGACGGGGATGTCCGGGTACTGCTCGATGGCGGCTTCGACAAGCTTGCGCAGGAAGGGCTCGCCGGCGTATTTGCGCGCGCCCGCCGAGGCCTGCAGGATGACCGGGGAATCGCAGGCTTCGGCGGCCTGCATGATGGCCTGGATCTGCTCCATGTTATTGACGTTGAAGGCGGGTAGACCGTAGCTGTGCTCGGCCGCGTGGTCGAGTAACTGACGCAGGGAAATCAGGGCCATGGCGTGTCCTTTCAGTGCGAAATGTGGCGCACAAGGCGCAGCAGGTTGCAGGTGTAGCCGTACTCGTTGTCGTACCAGGCAACGACCTTGACGAAAGTCGGGTCGAGCGCAATGCCGGCGCCGGCATCGAAGATCGAGGGCAGACGGCAGCCGCGGAAGTCTGTGGAGACGACGCTGTCGCTGGTATAGCCGAGCACGCCCTTGAGCGGGCCGGATTCCGCGGCGGCCTTCATGGCGGCGCAGATTTCGTCGTAGCTGGCGGGACATTCCAGCTCGACGGTCAGGTCGACCACCGAGACATCGGAGGTCGGCACCCGGAAGGCCATGCCGGTCAGCTTCTTGTTGAGCGCTGGGATGACCTTGCCGACGGCCTTGGCGGCGCCGGTCGAGGACGGGATAATGTTCTCAAGAATGCCGCGCCCGCCGCGCCAGTCCTTGCCTGATGGGCCGTCGACGGTCTTTTGCGTGGCGGTGGCGGCATGCACCGTGCTCATCAGGCCGCGCTTGATGCCGAAGTTGTCGTTGAGCACCTTGGCCACCGGGGCCAGGCCGTTGGTCGTGCAGGAAGCGGCCGAAACGATGTCCTCGCCGGCGTAGGTATGGTGATTGACGCCATAGACGAACATCGGCGTGGCATCCTTGGCCGGTGCCGACTGGACGACCTTGCGGGCGCCGGCCTGAAGGTGCCGGGCACAGCCTTCGTGGTTGAGAAAATGGCCGGTCGCCTCGATGACGACATCGGCTTTGACCTCGCCCCAGTTCAGTTGCTCGGGATGGCGCTCGGCGCTCAGGCGGATGCGACGGCCGTCGACCAGCAGGTCGTTGCCGTCTACCGCCACGTCGCCGTCGAAATTGCCATGCACCGAATCGTACTTGAGCATGTAGGCGAGGTAGTCCGGTTCGAGCAGGTCGTTGATGGCGACCACCTCGATGTCGACGAACTCCGCCTCCTTGGCGATGGCCCGGAAGGCCATGCGCCCGATCCGGCCGAAGCCGTTGATTGCCACCCGTATTGGCATGGTGTTGTCTCCTGATGATTAAGAATTCTTGAGCGAGCCGGCCCCTTACGCCCGCAGCAACGGGCGTTCGGGACGGCTTGAATTGAGGGTGGCCGGGCTAGGCTGGCGTCGGATCAGGCATCAGAAATCACCATCGCTGCCCCCGGCGCTGACGATGGTGCGCAGCACCGTCTGCGCCAGGTTGTCGGCGGTCAGGCCGTAGTGGTCGTAGAGCACCGGGGCCGGGGCCGAGGCGCCGAATTCGTCTATGCCGAGCACGTCGCCGTCGAGGCCGACGTATTTGTGCCAGAAGTCGGTCTGCCCGGCTTCGATGGCGACGCGGCAGACTTCGGGCGGCAGCACGAGCTTTTTCCAGGTTGCCGACTGGCGGTCGAAGCGCCGCGTGCAGGGCATCGAGACAACGCGCACGGCGACCCCGCCAGCTTTCAGGATGGCTTGCGCCTGCATGGCGATGGCAACTTCCGAGCCGGTGGCGATGATCACCGCTTGCAACTGGCCGTCGGCTTCGGAGAGCACGTAACCACCACGGCTGGCACCTTCCGCCCGGCTCGCCGCGCCGCCGTATTGCGGCAGGTTTTGACGCGACAAAAAGAGGGCGGAAGGTCCGTCTTGGCGCTCGAGCGCTTCGGCCCAGGCGATGGCTGTTTCCAGCTCGTCGCAGGGGCGCCACAGGTCGAGGCCGGGAATGATGCGCAGGCTGCTGGCGTGTTCGACCGGCTGGTGGGTCGGGCCGTCCTCGCCGAGGCCGATGGAATCGTGGGTCAGCACGTGGACGACGCGCTGCTTCATGAGCGCGCTCATCCGGATGGCGTTGCGGGCGTAGTCGGAGAACACGGCGAAGGTGCCGCCGTAGGGAATCAGCCCGCCGTGCAGGGCAACGCCGTTCATGATCGCCGTCATGCCGAATTCACGGACGCCGTAGGAAATGTAGTTGGCCTGCCGCTCGCCGGCCTCGTGCAAGGCAACGCTGCCCTTGCCGGCCGTCAGGTTGGAGCCGGTCAGGTCGGCCGATCCGCCGAGCAGTTCGGGCACGCGGTCGACCAGCAGGTCGAGGCAGTTCTGCGACGACTTGCGGGTGGCGATGGCGCCTTCCTTGCGGCCAGCCATGGCGAGCAGTTCGCTTTTAATTTCGGGCCATTTTTCCGGTAGACCGTGGGATTGGGTGCGCTCGAACTCTGCAGCCAATTCCGGATATTTTGTGCGATAGCTGGCGAACTTGTTGTGCCAGTCAGCTTCGGCAGAGGCGCCAATGGCCCGCGCATTCCACGCGGCGCGCAGGCTGTCCGGCACGTCGAATGGCCCATGCGGCCAGTTGAGCGCGGCGCGGGTGGCGGCCGTTTCGTCGGCACCGAGCGGCGCGCCATGCACGTCGTGCGACCCAGCCTTGTTCGGCGAGCCCCAACCGATCTGGGTGCGGCAGACGATCAGCGTCGGTTGACCGGTGACTGCTTTGGCCTCGGCGATGGCCGCGTTGAGCGCCGCCGAGTCATGGCCGTCAATCGGCCCGACGACATGCCAGCCGTAGGCGCGGAAGCGGGCCGGGGTGTCGTCGCGGAACCAGCCTTTGACATGGCCGTCGATGGAAATCCCGTTGTCGTCGTAGAAGCAGGTCAGCTTGTCGAGGCCCCAGACGCCGGCCAGCGAGCAGGCTTCGTGGCTGATGCCTTCCATCAGGCAGCCGTCGCCGACGAAGACCCAGGTGCGGTGATCGACGATATCCAGCCCCGGCCGGTTGTAGCGTTGGGCCAGCAGCTTTTCGGCCAGTGCCATGCCGACGGCGTTGGTCAGGCCCTGGCCGAGCGGACCGGTGGTCGTCTCGACGCCGGGCGTGTGGCCGACTTCCGGGTGGCCGGCGGTACGGCTGCCGAACTGGCGGAAGTTCTTGAGGTCGTCGATGTCGAGGTCGTAGCCGGTCAGGTGGAGCAGCGCGTAGAGCAGCATCGAGCCGTGGCCGTTCGACAGCACGAAACGGTCGCGGTCGGCCCACTGCGGGTTGGCGGGATTGTGCTTGAGATGGTCGCGCCACAGGACTTCGGCGATGTCGGCCATGCCCATCGGTGCGCCGGGGTGGCCGGATTTGGCCTGATTGACGGCGTCGATGGCGAGGAAGCGGACGGCGTTGGCCAGTTCGCGGCGGAAGGTGGTTTCGGTCTGGTTGCGATCCATGTTTGTCTCCGTTTTTTATATTCGGTTAGCTGCTCGTCGTCCCCGCGCAGGCGGGGATCCAGTTCCTTGCATTTCTGGGTTCCCGCTTCGCTCGGGAACGACGAATTTCTAGGCGCGACGCTTGTGGTCCATCAACCGCAAAACCATCGGCGTGAAAATCATCTGCATGGCCAGGCCCATCTTGCCGCCGGGGACGACCAGCGTGTTCGGGCGGGTCATCATGGCGCCGTGCAGGATGTTGATGAGGTACTGGAAATCAATGCCCTTCGGGTTGGCAAAGCGGATCACCACCATGCTTTCGTCGGCCGTCGGGATGTCGCGGGCGATGAAGGGGTTGGAGGTATCGACGATCGGCACGCGCTGGAAATTGACGTGCGTGCGCGAGAACTGCGGGCAGAGGTGGCTGACGTAATCCGGCATGCGGCGCAGGATGGTGTCGGTCACCGCCTCCTGCGAATAGCCGCGCATTTTCTGGTCGCGGTGCAGCTTCTGGATCCATTCTAGGTTGATGGTCGGCACGACGCCGACGCACAGATCAACCTGCTTGGCGATGTCGATCTTGTCATCGGCGTAGGCGCCATGCAGGCCTTCGTAGAACATCAGGTCGGTGACCGCGGTGATTTCCTGCCACGGCGTGAAGGTGCCCGGCTTCTGGCCGAAAGGCTCGGCCTCGCCGGCATCGTGCAAGTATTTGCGGAACTTGCCGGTACCGCTCTGGCCGTAGGCGAGGAACAGGTCTTGCAGCTCTTCAAGCAAATTGGCTTCCGGGCCAAAGTGGCTGAAGTTGCGATTACCGGCCTCCTCCTGCGCCTTCATTTCGGCGCGCATGGTGAGACGGTCGTAGCGATGGAACGAATCGCCCTCGACAATCTGCGCATTGAGGCATTCGCGACGGAAGATGTGCTGGAAGCTCTGCATCACCGTGCTGGTGCCGGCGCCGGAGGAGCCGGTGATGGCGATAATGGGGTGTTTGACGGACATGTTTCTCTCCCTTTGCTTTGAATTCAGGCGTGCGATTCGTCGCGGAACAGCGAGCGTTCCGAAAACAACGGCGAAACAAACGGCCGATCAGCCCCGGTGTCGTATTCGTGGTGATAGCGCTCCAGCCGCTCGACCTCGTTCTTCGAGCCGAGAATGACCGGCACGCGCTGGTGAAGGCTGTCCGGCGCCACGTCGAGGATGCGCTGGCGGCCGGTGCTCGCCGCGCCGCCGGCCTGCTCGATGAGCATGGCCATCGGATTGGCTTCGTAGAGCAGGCGCAGGCGCCCGGGCTTGGACGGGTCCTTGCTGTCCTTCGGGTACATGAAAATGCCACCGCGGATCAGGATGCGATGCACTTCGGCGACCATCGAGGCGATCCAGCGGGTATTGAAATCCTCACCCCGGACGCCCGTTTTGCCGGCCTTGCACTCGCTGACGTAGCGGTGCACCGGCGGCTCCCAGAAACGTTCGTTGGAGGTATTGATGGCGAATTCGCGGGTGTCTTCCGGGACGCGGATGTTGGCGTGGGTCAGCAGGAAGTTGCCGCTTTCGCGGTCCAGCGTGAAACCGTGCGTGCCGTTGCCGAGCGTCAGCACCATCATCGTCGATGGGCCGTAGATGGCGTAGCCGGCGGCGACCTGTTCACTACCTTGGCGCAGGTAGTCGCCAAGCTGGGCATCGCCGGCGGTCGACCGGGCAAAAATGGAGAAAATGGTGCCGACCGAGACATTGACGTCGCTGTTCGACGAGCCATCAAGCGGGTCGAAAACCAGCAGGTAGCGGCCACGCGGGTATTCGGCCGGGATCGGGTAGGGATCGTCCATTTCCTCGGAGGCCATGCCGGCCAGTTGACCGCCCCACTCGCAGTGACGCAGGATGGCTTCGTTGGTCAGCACATCGAGCTTCTTCTGCACTTCGCCCTGGATATTGGTACTGTCCAGTGCGCCGTGATGTCCGGCCAGCGCCCCCTTGGCGACCATCGCCGAGATGGTCTTGACGGCGGCGGCGACGTCGATGAGTAGCGCGCCGAGTTCGCCGTGGCTGGCGCGGGTGTTTTCAATAACAAATTTCGAGAGGGTCGTACGGCCGAATTGCATGGTGTCTCCAATCATTCTTGTGTTACCGCATTGGCAACAAAGATAAGTGACTTCTTAATTAAGTAACAGTCAGAGTTTCTTATCGCCTTGGTAAGTTATTGCTTATTTACAAAACACTTACCGGCCACTTCAGAAATCCTGACTGGATGCCCGAATCGACCCCGGCTATCGTGCAGCGCATGCCCACACTCCACGCCCTGATCTTCGACGTCGACGGCACGCTGGCCGACACCGAGCGCGACGGCCACCGCCCGGCCTTCAACCACGCCTTCGCCGATCTCGGGCTGGACTGGCATTGGGATGAAACGCTGTACGGCCAACTGCTTGCCATCACCGGCGGCAAGGAACGCATCCGCCACTACGCCGAACACTACGCCCCCGACATCGCCGCCCGGCCCGAATTCGACGGGCTGGTCCGCGACCTGCACGCCGCCAAGACGCGCCACTACCTGCGCCTCGTCGAATCGGCCAGCCTGCCGCTCCGCCCTGGCGTCGCGGCGCTCATCCAGCACGCCCGGCAGCGCGGCCTGCGCCTCGCCATCGCCACCACGACCACCCCGGAAAACGTCACCGCCCTGCTCCACGCCACGCTCGGGCCGGATGCGCCGGGCTGGTTCGAGGTCATCGGCGCCGGCGACGTCGTGCCCAACAAGAAGCCCGCCCCCGACATCTACCGCTGGGTGCTCGACCGCCTCGCCCTGCCGGCGGCAAACTGCCTGGCCATCGAAGACTCCGCCAACGGCCTGCGAGCCGCCCGCGCCGCCGGCCTGCGCTGCCTCGTCACGCCCAACGACTACACCGCCAGCGAAGACTTCAGCGGCGCCTGGCAGGTGCTGGCGGACCTGCGGGAGGTCGACCTCGACGCCATCGCCGCCCCGACAATTTCAAATTTGGCCAATATTTCCGGTTGACCGTAGCACCGGCCAAAACCCGCCCCGCCACGAAAAACTCAAGTTCGCCCCCACATCGGCCGTAATGGTTGATACACCAAGCAACCCGGGAGCGAGACCATGAGCGAAAAAGAAACCAAAGACAGCCAGGAACAACCCGCCAAGGCGCCATCATTTGAAAAGCTGACGGTCATCCTCGTCGGCGTAGCGCTCGTCCTGACGCTGGTCAACACCGTCCTGATCGCCATGAATCCCACCGCCAAAAAGGTCGAGCAATTCAACGAAGACCTCAAGACCGAGCTGGCCGACAGCGTGGCCACGCTACACAAGAAGATCGACGGACTGCGCCTGGCCGAACTCGAATGGCAGTCCGTGCTCAAAAAGGCTCAGGCCCATCCCGACGCCATCTACAAGGTCGTCAACACAAAGGACGGCTACCTGACGCTGACGGAGATCGAAAAAACCGAAGGCTCGGCCGCCCAGTAAGTCGCCCGGCGGGAAACCCGGCGTTGGCCGCTGGGGAGCAGATTTCAAATTTGGCTGTTTTTTGCGGTTGACCGTGGAAGTCTGTCCGCTGGGCGTAACGCGCTAGTAGCCCGACATCTTTTCGGAAGTCCTAAAACCTAGGTCTGTCCGTTATTGCCGCGCTTAGATTGCTGCGGCAAAGATGAGCCCGACCACCAGAAATGCAAGACAGGAAATAGCTTGCCCCGCAGCCAAGTAACCCTGCCAGTTCAGGTTGCCTATAAGAATAAGGTAACCAACTTGCGGGTTGCCTGCGTGCTTTTTCAACTGACGCTTCGCTTGCCATGAGGCCCACCAAGGCAGCGGCTTGTAGAACTCTGAGAGAACGCGATCAATGCGTATGCCAGTCTGGAGATCAATGCCCCAGAACTTTGCGCCTTGCTGAATTTTCTCTTCTTCTTTCTCGTAATTCGCAAGGTGTTCGACGAAAGTTTTTCGGACGGCTTCGCCCGTCTCCTTTCCGATTTGAGCACGAAGCCCGATTGCTTTTGAGACAAGGCCGAGCAAGCACGAAATGCAAAGCAGCGCTCCAGACCAAGCAAATCCCCTCGTTCCAAGTAGAGGTACAAGCTTGTCCGAGTTGGTTATCAAAAACGAGGCTACAGCGGCCGTTCCAACCAAGAGCCAAGTCGAAAACTTCTCAATTGGCTCGGATGCTTTGGTCGCCGCCTCGAACATTGACGAGACGATGGCGTTCTCCGTGTTCTCTCTGGCGAGCCGATTCCACTCAAGTAGGGGCTCTGTTCTTGGATCCTGAGTCATAGGCATCTAATGAGGAAGCGAGTGACAACCTGCTGGGTTAAATTTAGAAAAGAGAAAACAGGGCAGACCACGCTTTCTGCCTACGGAAGTTCTTGGGCGACAAACCGGACAGTATGAATATTTGGCCAAAATTGCAAATGGCATTCGACGCACAGCTTTTGGGCTTGCTTGAGCCGGTTGTTAGGATTTCAGTTTTGGCCGTTTTTTCCGGTTGACTGTAGAAACTGCTCAGCCCGCGCCTTCTGCATCGCCCAACCGGCTTTCGAGCTGTTCGTATTCCGAAATAACCTGAGCACCAAGGAGCAGCAAGGTCGCGGCGAGTTCGATGCTGAACAGCACGACGACGGCGGTGGTCAGCGAGCCGTAGACGACGCTGGCTTTTGACAGGGTGGCGAAGTACCAGACCAGGACGTGGCGGATGACTTCCCAGATCGCCGCGATGACCGCCGCGCCGAGCAGGGCGTGACGGACTCGGGTGCGCCCGACCGGCAAGACGATGTAGAAAAAGGACAGGATCAGGACTTCGGTGGCCAGTCCCAGTCCGTAGAAAGCCGGGCCGGACAGGCGCTGGAGGGGCAATTCGGCGCCGAAGACGTAGAGATAGTCTTGCGACAGGCTCTGGATGGCGACCGACAGGACAGTGATGGCAAACAACGCGACGCCGGCCAGCAAGACCAGGCTGTAAGGCAGCAGCGCGACGACCAGGGCATGGCGTTTTTTGGTGGCGTGGCGATGGGCAAAAATCTTTGCCATCGCACTTTGCAGAATGGAAAAGGTCAGCGAACTGAAGAACAGCATGGTGGCCAGCAAGAACACGCCGATCGACACGCCGTTGTCGAGAAAGCCGGAAACGTCGGACAACACGGCGGCGGCCTGACTCGGCACCAGCCATTCGAGATAACGCTGGACGGTGGCCAGCAATTCGGCCTGATCGACCCAGTGCGACAGGCCGAGCACCGAGAGCGTGATGAGCGGCAGCAGCGAGAGCAGCGCGTAATAGGCCACGGCGCCGGCCAGCATCAGCCCCTGGTTGCGGCCAAAATTGCGCAACACCGTCAGGGTGAAATCCAGGGGGTGGAAGATCAGCTGATGATCTGTTTTGGAGAGAATGTGCATGGGCGCGAGAGAGAATTGCGGTGGAATCCATCGGCGATGACAGGCAGTTATAACCTACCCGGGCGCCGCCGCATGTAACAATTTTCGACTGTCACGCGCCCCGTGCCCGGTGCCGCGCAAACCGCTACACTGGCCGCTCCCTGCTACTTCAATCAACACATGGAAAACCTGCTTTACTGGATCGGCCTCGCCGCCGTCGCCATCAATGCGCTGACCGGCGTGCTCGATGCCGGCCGCAAGAACATGGACCTGGTCGGCGCCGTCATGGTCGGCAGCGCCACGGCACTGGGCGGCGGCACGGTGCGCGACGTGCTGCTCGACCGCCCGGTGTTCTGGATCAGCGACCAGACTTACCTGCTGGTTGCCTTCGCGACGACGCTGATCATTTTCTTTGCCGTGCGCGGCCTCAAGCTGGCACCGCGGCTGTTCCTGATTCCCGATGCCGTCGGGCTGGCCTTGTTCACCATCGCCGGGACGCAGGTGGCGCTGGAATGGCACGCGCCGTGGCTGGTCGCCAGCCTGCTTGGCGTCATTACCGGGGTGGTCGGCGGCGTCCTGCGCGATGTGTTGTGCAACGAAGTGCCGCTCGTTTTCGTGCGCGGCGAGCTCTATGCTTCGGCTGCCTGGGCCGGCGCGCTGGCGCTGGTCGGGCTGCAATATCTGGGTGTTTCGTCGGTGATTGCCGCGTGGGTCGGCATGGCCGTTGTCCTCGCCGCCCGCCTGCTCGGTATGACTTTCCGAATTACGCTGCCGACTTATTCAGAGCGGGAATAGGCGAAAAAAAAGCCGTTCGTTTTACCGAACGGCTTTCCCACCAAGCCTGCTTACGCCTTACGACGGCGGAAAGAAACAAGGCCGGCCAGCCCGAGGCCAAGCAAGGCCAACGAACCAGGCTCCGGCACAGAGCCACCCTCGGTGTAGGTCACCGTCAGGAAAGCCTCTTGCTGATTCGAACTACGAATTGCCTGGTAGTCGTTCCAGCCGTTGCCCAGATCGACCAGCCCTACTGTCAGCGCAGTGCCTGAGATGGCACCCAGATTCCAGGTCTGATATTGATTGAGGTTCAGGCTACTGGCGAACTCAGTGTCGACCACGGAGCCCAGTGCCGAGTAATTGACCACGGTGGCGGGATTCCAGCTGTTGTCCGAACCGATCCTGGCACCAATGGTCGAGCCACCGTCGCTGTAGTTATGGTAAGCAGAAAAATCAACTGAGGTGACGTTAAGGCCGGCCAGGGAGCTCAGGTCGAAACCAAAAATCGAAAAGTAGCCACCGGATTGGTTGCCGACCCAGCGATATTCGGTATTCCAGTACTGGTTGCTACCACCGCCGATAGTGGCATCCTTGCTTGCCGTGATGGTAACGATGCCGGCCTGTGCCGCCGCAGCGAACAAGCCGAAGCACAGTGCCGCGACAATTTTGTTGGGTTTCATAGATTAGATCCGGATTAGGTCAATTGAGATTTCGAACACGGAGGCAGGAAGCCTCTTGGGTTAGAGGCTAAGCGGCAACGCCGCGGGGCTCCGTGACGCCTTTCACGCTCGACACAAATTTCCGATCCTTGAGCAGAGATTGCCGCAATTCACAGCTTCCGGCACACAGGGCGCCGCGGCTGGTCGCCCGCCTGCTCGACATGACTTTCCGGATTACGCTGCCGACTTATTCGGAGTTGGAATAGGCGAGTTACTAGCTGTCGAGCGACTTGATCAGATCGAAAAGCCGCTGGTAGAAATCGTGAGCGATCACGGTTTCTTCGCCGACCTTGACCAGGGTGTCTTTGTCGATGGCCCATGGCAGCGAGACCGAGCCGAGCGCTGAAACGCTGACCCCGGCGCTGCTGCCCTTGGATTTCATCTCGTATTGGGTTTCCAGGGCGCTGGCGTAGATGACTGCGCCGAGGCTGCTCGGCAGGCAGACGAGCGTGATGCTCAGGCGGTTTGCCTCGTCGGGCCGCGGCCGGAAAAATTTCTCGCCGCGGACGCTCTGCGGCTTCTCTTCATCGATCTGATAGCCCTGGCTGAGCAGGGCGCGCTTGCCGATTTCGCAGGCGGCTTCGGCATCCCGACTGCTGTAGTACTGGAACGGCGTCTCGCTGGAGAAGGCCTCGGACTGGTAGGAACGCGGCGCTTTCGTCGCCAGGCAGGCGCTCAGGCTCAGGCTGGCGAGCGCGACCAGAGAGAGGGAACGGCACAGCGAGATCAGCGGTGATTTCATGGCTGCTTATTTTAAGGAATTTGTGGGTCAGCCGTGTGGCAAGCACGATGGGAATGGTTTTTGGTGTTTGCCAAGCCATTTCATTATTGGCCGTTTTTTCCGGTTGACCGTAGCAATCCCCCTAGCGGCTGCCCTTCCAGTTCGCCACGCAGTTCTGGCGCAAATACTGCAAGGCGCGATCCATGTGGCTGTCCGGCATTTGCGGGTCGTTGTCGGCCAGATGGATTTCGGCGTCCGGCTGCAAATCCTGCGTCCACATCAGCTTGAGGTCTTCACGCTGCTCGAACGGGGCGTGTTCTTCGATAAAGGCAAGCACCGCCTTGCTGTCGAAACCCTGGGTGCGAAAGGTGGCGATGATGCTTTTCGCCTCCTTGAGCAGTGCGGCAGCCTTCGGCGGGTGGCCGGTGGCGACGCTGAGGAAAATGGTCGCCAGCACGGCCGGATCGTCGGCGTTGCCTTTGGTGATGCGCACCCACTCCTTGGCGACGAGCCGGTCGTAGGCGACGACGTCTTCTTCCGGCAGGTCGCGGACGAAAAAGGCGCCCTGGGTTTCGGCGTGAAGAATTTCGTCGGGTGATTTCTCCGGCGATTTGAGGCGTGGCAGGGCGTCATCGACGAAGTCCTGCATGGCCTGCCGGGTCATTTCCTGGAAGGCTGCCGGGGCTTCGCGCAGGAAGGCATCGACGGTGGCCGGCTTGTGTTTGAAGCTTTTCTTGCGCAGCGCCTCGATCAGTTTGACGAACTCGCGCTTCGACGGCATTTCCAGCGTTTTGGCGCCGACGTAAAGAAGCAGCATGGCCGAGCGGATGACTTCCTCGGCGCTGTAGTCTTCGCATTCTTCCGGCCGGGTGTTCAGTTGCCGCACCAGCCAGCGGGCAAAGTCGATGCGCATCTGGTTGGCCTGGCACTGCGCGACCTGCGCCCGGTAGCTGGCGACGCTGAGCGGGAAGGCAAAGCTGCGTTCATTGACGAAGATTTTCTGCCCCTGCGCATCCACCTTGCGCGCGTGCAGGCTGGTTTCGCCGGGCATGGCGTGCAGGCGCTTGAGCATTTCCGAGCCGCCGCGCGAATGGGAGAGCAGCGTGTTGTCGCGCAAGGACATGGCGGCGGCGCGCAGGTCGCCGTTCGAAAAATCTTCAAGATAGAGGCTGATCAGGTTGGCCATGCGCGTCACGGCGCTTTCCAGATCGGTGCGCAGATAGGCGGTGCCGAAATGGTCGGCGATCTGGACGATGCCCTTGGGCGCATCGGCTTCGATGCGGGCCATGGTTTCGCGCGTCAGAATGCCGTGCTCCAGCCCGAAGCGAACGGCTTTCTCGAAAAATGGGCGATCATCGACGACCGCAACGGATTTGTTCATTGCCGCCATCCTTAGAGCGCCGATTCCTCGTCATCCACAGCTGCGACCGGAGCGGGTTTCGGCTTGCTGTCCTCGGCTTCGCCTTCCTCGAGCGCTTCGACGCGGTGCTGCAGGCGGTCGCGCAGGGTGATGACGATCTGCTCGAAAATGTCCGACAGTTCGTAGCGCAGCACCCAGGCAGTTTCCTGCCAGTCGTGGTCGGCGATTTGCGAACGCGGCACCTTGGGGCGTGAACCGGCGATGGAATTGCCTTCGTGCAGGGCTTCGTCAAGCTCTTCGATCTTTTCGTTGAGCCACGAAATCGACTTCGATTCATGGCCGTGCTCGGCGTCAAAATCCTCGGAGAAGACGCCGGAGATGGCGAAGGCGAGGAACTCGTCGTCGCGCTCGGCGAAATAATTGGCCAGCACTTCGTAGCCACCTTCGATCTCGCCAATCGCTTCAAGGTACTCGGCGGCCATCTCTTCATCGCGGTAGAGCACGGCGTTCATCATGCCGTGCAGAGCGGCGTGCGTCTGGTCCCGGTAGCGCGTTTCAAGAATGACGGCGCGGGCGAACTGCTCGGGCGTGACGAGCATATTGACGACCGACTGCTTCGAACCGTCAAAGCCGCGCATGACGGCCAGCAAATCCTTCGGCGCAATATCGTTCATAACCTCGACCAGGGCGTCATCGCCCTCGCTGTCAGCGATGTTGGCCAGCGCCGTTTCAGCGCCCTTGAGGTCGCCGGCCAGGATCAGCTGGGATGTCTTGAGTACAACGGGATGCGTCATGTCTTGCCTTATCAAATAGATCGAATTTTGCGGCCTGAGGATCAGGACTTGAGCGAATCGAAGCCCTGCTCGCCCAGCCAGTCATCGCCGGCTTCGGCCAGGTCGCGATCCCCGCCGTCATCGTCGCGACCGTCATCGTCGTCGCTGCGCTCGCGGTGGTCTGCATCCTCGTCGTCTTCAGCCGCAGCCGGCAGCGCGCTGTGGTCGAATTTGCGGATGAATTCGAGGCTGGCAGCCGTCACCATGAATTCCTCGCCGGCCCGCTCGGCCAGCACGGCGGCGATATACGGGGCGGCCCAATCGGCCACCGTGACGAGCGGGGAAACATGATCCCAGCCGGGGAAATCGCCGTCATCCGGCTCACAGTCGACCACCGCCGCCATCGCCTTCGGATTGGCAAAGGAAAACGCATCGAAGAACACCGGCACGACCATCTCCGGGGCGAATTCGATCATCGGCAGGATGGACGCCAGTTCCTGACGCTTTTCCTTGAGCCGGTGTTTCAGCGCCAACTTGCCTTCCGAGTCGTTGAGCAGGTCCTGGATTTCGGCGTCATACGAAGACGACAGTTCGGCAAAATAATAAGATTTTTTCACTGCTGCATTTTTCCTAAATGGCTGGACCAGATTTCGCGGGCTACGGCCAGGGGATCGTCGATCAAACTGGAGCGTCGCGTCTCGTCATAAACCTTGCGGCGATCGACATCCGCCAGCACTTCGTAAGCCTCCTGCACCTCGCGGAACTTGGCCGCCGCATCGGGTGCCGGGTTGCGGTCAGGGTGAAACTGCGCCGCCTTCTTGCGGTAGGCCGTCTTGACCTGCTCGGTGGTCGCATCGGGCGAGACGCCGAGCAATCCGTAATAATCTTTCATAGTCCCTTTGTTAGTGGTCTGGCCGGCACATTAGCGCCTTGGTTAGCCCGCCATTTTACGCCACTCCGCAGGTCCTCCCGCTTTCCCTGCATCTGCCACGGTCAACGGCCCTTTTTACCCAAAAACCGTTTGCCAAGGCCGAGGCAAATGCTCAGCAATAGCTTATGTGTCGAATAAAAACACGTGACTATTATTTATCAATGGCCGCGCCTAGCATTCAATCCATAGTTTTTCCCCGACGAACAACCCAGGAGACAAGACGATGGACCAGTCAAAACGCTATGCCGACCTCAGCCTGACCGAAGCCGAACTGATCGCCGGGGGCAAGCACATCCTCTGCGCCTACAAGATGAAACCCAAGTCCGGCCACGGCTATCTCGAAGCCGCCGCCCACTTCGCCGCCGAGTCGTCGACCGGCACCAACGTCGAGGTATGCACCACCGATGAATTCACCAAGGGCGTCGATGCCCTGGTTTATTACATCGACGAGGCGACCGAAGACATGCGCATCGCCTACCCGCTCGACCTGTTCGACCGCAACATGACCGACGGCCGGATGATGATGGCCTCCTTCCTGACCCTGACCATCGGCAACAACCAGGGCATGGGCGACATCGAGCACGCCAAGATGGTCGATTTCTATGTGCCGCGTCGCGGCATCGAGCTCTTCGACGGCCCGGCCAAGGACATTTCCGACCTCTGGCGCATGCTCGGCCGGCCGGTCAAGGACGGCGGCTACATCGCCGGCACCATCATCAAACCCAAGCTCGGCCTGCGCCCCGAGCCCTTCGCCCGCGCTGCCTACGAATTCTGGCTGGGCGGCGACTTCATCAAGAACGACGAACCACAAGGCAATCAGGTCTTCGCGCCGCTAAAAAAAGTCATCCCCTTGGTCTATGATTCAATGAAGCGGGCCATGGACGAAACTGGTGAAGCAAAGCTGTTCTCAATGAACATCACCGCCGACGACCATTTCGAGATGTGTGCCCGCGCCGATTTCGCTCTCGAAGCCTTCGGCCCGGATGCCGACAAACTGGCCTTCCTGGTCGATGGCTACGTTGGCGGCCCGGGCATGATCACCACGGCCCGCCGGCAATACCCGAACCAATACCTCCACTACCACCGCGCCGGCCACGGCGCCATCACCTCGCCGTCGTCAAAGCGCGGCTACACGGCCTACGTGCTGGCCAAGATGAGCCGTCTGCAAGGCGCCTCCGGCATCCACGTCGGCACCATGGGCTACGGCAAGATGGAAGGCGACAAGGACGACCGCGCCTGCGCTTACATCATCGAGCGCGACAGCTATCAGGGGCCGGTTTATCACCAAGAGTGGTACGGCATGAAGCCGACGACGCCGATCATCTCCGGCGGCATGAATGCACTCCGCTTGCCCGGTTTCTTCGAAAACCTCGGCCACGGGAATGTGATCAACACGGCAGGTGGTGGGGCTTATGGGCATATCGACAGCCCGGCGGCTGGGGCGCGCTCGCTGCGCCAGGCTTACGATTGCTGGAAGGCTGGGGCTGATCCGGTGGAATGGGCTCGGGATCATTACGAGTTTGCTCGGGCGTTTGAATCGTTCCCGCAGGATGCGGATCAGTTGTTCCCGGGGTGGCGGCATAAGTTGCGGCCGGCGGCGTAATTGGCCTCGGGCCGGGGCGATGCCGTTCAGCATTGACCTGCACCGTTCCGGCGTCAATTGGCTTGAGGTTCCGTGGAATGAGCTTGGGGTTCCGCCTTGCTGGCGGGCGTACTTTCTTTTGCTTCGCCAAAAGAAAGTAACCAAAGGCTATTGCTAGCGCAGCTAAAAGGCGACCCCAGAGTCGGCGCCCCTTCGGGGTTCCTTCCGCTACTCGGCAGGCCGGGCGGCTTGCTAAACTCGCCTGCGGCTCAGACAACGCAAGCCGACTGCCCCCGGCCTTCCTGCGTTGCTCAGCGCCTCTCATGGGGACCCGAAAGGCGTCTCGTAACCGAGCGACAGCCTAACTAATGACTTCCACGGTCAACCGAAAAAAAAGCCCAAAAATGAAATCCACAGGTTCAGCGTGGACGCCTTACCGGGCCCCTTGGGAGGTGCCGAGCAACGCAGGAAGGCAGGGGGATTTCGGCGAGGACTGTTTGAGGGGCAAAGCCCCGAGTTCCGCAGCCGCCCGGCCTGCCGAGTAGCGCAGGGAACCGGCGCAGCCGGCACCGACCCAGGGTCGCGTTCTTTTTGCTTACTTTTTCTTGGCGAAGCAAGAATAAGTAAGACGCCCCGCAAGGGCGGAACCCCAAGCCAATCGAAGCCGCAAGCGTCAGGCAACGCACCCCAACATTTGAATTTCGATCAATTTTTCCGGTTGACCGTGGAATCCACCCCAGGGTTAAACTTCCCCTTATCAAACACCCAAAAAACTCGACCCAGCCTGAACATGAACTTCATCCGCACCCTGACGCTCCGCCAGTTGCAGATCTTCGTCGTCGCCGCCCGCCACCTGAGCTACGCCCGCGCCGCCGAGGAACTGCACCTGACGCCGCCGGCCGTCTCGATGCAGCTTAAGCAGCTCGAAGACAACGTCGGCCTGCCGCTGTTCGAGCGCATGGGCCGCGGCGTCGCGCTGACTGATGCCGGCGACCTGCTGGTGCACCACGCCCTGCGCGTACTCGGCGAGATCAAGGACGCCGAGGCCAACCTGCAGGGCCTGCTCGGCGCTGAAGCCGGCCAGTTGTCGGTCGGCCTGGTCAGCACCGCCAAATACTTCATGCCGCGCCTGCTCGCCCAGTTTTCGCAGGCGCACCCCGGCATTGAGGTGCAGTTCTCGGTCGGCAACCGTGAAAACCTGCTGCAGAAGCTGCAGGACAACGCGATCGACCTTGCCGTCATGGGCCGCATCCCGGTCGAGATCGATGCCCACGCCGAGCCGATGGCCAGCCATCCCTACGTGCTGATCGGCCCGTCCGATCACCCGCTGCGCGACGACCGCCGTTTCGACCTGCAGGAGCTGCGCAGCGAAACATTCCTGCTCCGCGAGGAAGGCTCCGGTTCCCGCCGCGTCGCCGAGGAAATGTTCAAGAACCACCTGTTCACGCCGGTCCGCACGATCAGCATGGGCAGCAACGAGACGATCAAGCAGGCGGTGATGGCCGGCATGGGCGTCGCGCTGATTTCGCTGCACACCCTGCCGCTCGAACTGAAGACGGCCGAGGTCAGCTTGCTCGACGTCATCGGCACACCGATCGACCGCACCTGGTACGTCGTGCACATGAACAGCAAGCGCCTGTTGCCGGCCGGCCAGCGTTTCCGCCAGTTCCTGCTCGAACAGGCGGCGCCAGGTCTGGAAAAGGAGTTCGGGCGCTATCTGACGGCACGTACATCAACCTGAATGGCTTACGCTACAATCTGCTGCACCGCACCAAAGACGAATCGACCTCGATCATGCACCCACGCCTGATGCTTTCCGAACTGCAGGAGCACCCGCTCCGCCAGCGCCTCAACAATGAGTTCCACGCCCGCCCACCGGTGCCGCTGGTCGGCGCTGTGCTCGTCTCGCACCTGGTCTTCAAGCACAGCACAGATAAGGCGCCGGCCGCCCGCGACAACCTCGCCAAGCTCTGCCAGGGGCACGTCTGCAATTCGATCGAAAGCTCGGATTCGCACATGATGATCGACACCGGCGCCTTCCGCATGCGCTGGGAGTTGCACACCGAGTTTTCCTGCTACACCTTCTTCCGGCCGCTGGCGACCGGCGAGGAACTGCACCAGGATGTCACCGCCTTCGACGCTGTGCTTCCCGAGTGGATTTCGGGCATCCCCGGCAAACTCATCGTCGCCACCCATGTCGAACTGCGGTCGACCGACGAAATCAGCCCGGAATCGGTGCTCGCCAGCCTGACGCCGAATGGCCGGACGATGGTCGCCGCCAGGGTCGCCGACGACGCCGCGTGGATTTTCACCGACTTCAAGATCGACAACGGCTTCTCGCGCTTTCTTGTCCTCAACGCCGGCATGACGCAGCGCCAGACCGGCCGCACCGTGCAACGCCTGTGCGAGATCGAGACCTACCGGATGATGGCCCTGCTCGGCCTGCCCGTCGCCAAGGAAGTCGGCAAATGGCTATTCATCGGCGAAAAGCAGCTGGCCGACATGATGGACCGCATCGGCCAGGCCAAGTCGCCAACCGACGAACGCGAAGTGCTCGGCACCCTGTCCACGCTGGCCGCCGATGTCGAACATTCGGTCGCCCGCACCACCTTTCGTTTCGGCGCCTCCCGCGCCTATCACGGCCTGGTCATGCAGCGCATCGAGGAACTGCGTGAAACGCGCCTTTCCGGCCTGCCGACTTTCTTCGAATTCATGCAGCGCCGCCTGCTGCCGGCCATGAACACCTGCGAGGCGATCAGCCGCCGCCAGGAAGAATTGTCAGCCCGCGTCGCCCGCAACAGCCAGTTGCTGCGCACCCGTGTCGACATCGAACTGGAACGCCAGAACCAGGAACTGCTCGGCCAGATGAATAGCCGTGCGAAGTTGCAATTGCGCCTGCAGGAAACGGTCGAAGGCCTCTCCGTCGTCGTCCTCACCTATTACGGCTCGCAGCTTGTGCAGTACCTGGCCAAGGGCACGAAGGATCTGCATCACCTGAACACCGACGTGATCACCGCGATTTCAATTCCAGTGATCGCCGGACTGGTGTTCTGGGGCACCCGCCAGATGCGCAAGAAACTCGCGGCCGAAGCCGGTGAAACTCCGAATTAAGGAGGCATTCAGCAAATCGAAATCGTCATTCCCGCGCAGGCGGGAATCCATAAAATGCAAGGTACTGGATCCCCGCTTTCGCGGGGATGACGAATTGCTCAGCGCTTCCTTAATCTATAATCCACTTTTTTCGCCTTCGGGAAATCTGCCGTGACCACTCCGCTCTTCCAGTCCTCCATCACCAGCCTGCCCCTGCTCAACAAGGGCAAGGTTCGCGACATCTACGCCGTCGACGCCGACAAGCTGCTGATCGTTACGACCGACCGCCTCTCCGCCTTCGACGTCATCCTGCCGGACCCGATTCCGCGCAAGGGCGAAGTGCTCACCGCCGTCGCCGACTTCTGGTTCGAAAAGCTCGGCCACATCGTCCCCAACCAGCTGACCGGCATCGATCCGGAAACCGTCGTCGCCGAAAACGAGCGCGAACAAGTCCGCGGCCGCGCCGTCGTCGTCAAGCGCCTCAAGCCGCTGCCCATCGAAGCCGTCGTCCGTGGCTACGTTATTGGTTCCGGCTGGAAGGACTACCAGGAAACCGGCGCCATCTGCGGCATCGCCCTGCCGGCCGGCCTGAAAATGGCCCAGAAGCTGCCCGCCCCGATCTTCACGCCGGCCACCAAGGCGGCAGTCGGCGATCATGACGAAAACGTCTCCTTCGCCGTCGCCCAGGCCAACTGCGCCGCCGACCTGGCCGAAGCGCTGGCCGGCACCGGCAAGAACGGCGCCCAACTCGCCGACGAAGCCCGCATCGCCGCCATCCGCCTCTACGAAGAAGCCGCCATCTTCGCCCGTACCCGCGGCATCATCATCGCCGACACCAAGTTCGAATTCGGCATCGACGCCGCCGGCACCCTGCACCTCATCGACGAAGCCCTGACCCCGGATTCCTCCCGTTTCTGGCCGGCCGACCAGTACGAAGAAGGCAAGAACCCGCCCTCCTACGACAAACAGTTCGTCCGCGACTACCTCGAAACCCTGGACTGGGGCAAAGTCGCCCCCGGCCCCAAGCTGCCGGCCGACGTCATCGCCAAGACCAGCGCAAAGTACATCGAAGCTTACGAAAAGCTCACCGGCAAGACGCTGTAAGCGACCGCCGCTTCAAGAAAAACGCCCGCTTTATGCGGGCGTTTTTGTTTTGGGAAAATTGTAGCTAGATGTCTAGCTGGCTGACGGCTCTCTGATAGAGCACGCATCGAAGAAAGCCTTGCCTAACAATGTGGGATTCACGAACCCAAACAACTGCCCCCCACCCATTGAGCGTGCTACCGATAAAACTCCCAACCGGTCAAGGTTTGCCAAAGCGAATTTCACCTCTTCAATAGGCTCAATTTTTAAGCGTTCGCGAAGTTCTTCGCCCTTGTCTTCGGGCAACAGATTGGCCTGCAACGGTAACTGCTGAGTGCCAACTCCCCTATGCTGCATTTGTTCGTAAGGCAACTCGTAGATCAAAGCAATCAACTTTGCCTCTAGCGGTGAAATACTTTCCAAAATATCAATGAAAGCTCGCTTCGGACTGATGCCGCTGTTTTCTGTTGCAAAATTAACCAGTAGCTTTGCCCAAATATCTTGCAACCCATCGTCATCTTCCAATGTGGCTGCTTGAAGTAGTGGAATAGCCAGCTTCATCGGTAAGGGTCTAGTTGGTGTATCTAGTCCTTTGTTGCCGAGATACTCCCGCGCCTTCATCATCAGTCGGCACTGGCGCTCCCACCGCATGTATCTCAACTTATCTTCGACAATACCTGCGGCTTGCTCAAGCGATCCGGCAATGAACCGCGCAACAAAAGTTCCCAATTGTTCCGTTGCTCCTATCGCTTGCTGAGCGGTCTTTGCCAACTCTTGGGTTGCCCTAGCAACTTCGGTTACTTCATTTGATGAATCGGGCATTGGCGTCCTACAGTTGCTCAAAGTGGATTACAAATCGTGCCGCAATTCACATTGCATAGCAACCAAAAACTCCGCGTTCGATTGATCATGACCCCGCCACACAACTGAACCCCGCCCCTTCCCCCCGGTCAAACGCCCGTGATCCTGACAGAGGAGGCTGCCATGAACCCGCTTTCCGATTTCCATGCCCAAGGGGTGCCTTTACCCCACATCCGGCGCGTTGCCGCTGACCGCCCCTTGCACTGGCTGCGCGCTGGCGGGCAGGACGTCAAGGCCAACCCGCTGCCTTCGCTGGCTTATGGCCTGCTCTTCGCGCTGGGCGGTGACTTCATCATCCTCGCCCTGCTCCAGAGCCCGCATCTGCTCTCGGTTTCCATCTCCGGCTTTTTCCTCGTCGCGCCGCTGCTTGCGGCCGGGCTGTATGAGTTGAGCCGGCGCACCGAGGTCGGCGAGAAAATACTGTTCATCGACTCGCTCAAGTGTTTCCGGCGCAACGGCCAGTCGCTGGCCTTTTTCGGGCTGATCCTGGCCCTCATCATGCTGATGTGGGAGCGTTTTTCCGCCGTCGCCTTCGCCCTGATCGATGCCACCTCGGCGCCGATGGCCAGTGCCTACCTCAACGAAATCCTCTTCGACGGCCAGCACCTGGCTTTCACCGCTACCTGGTTCCTGCTCGGTGGGGTATTGGCGCTCTTCGTCTATGCGCTGAGCGTCGTTGCGGTGCCGCTCATGCTCGACCGCGACGCCGATGTCGCCACGGCCATGATGACCAGCCTGCGCGCCTTCGTGCACAATGCGGCGCCCCTGCTGCTGTGGGCGACCATGCTCGTCGGCCTGACCCTGATCGGTTTCGCCACCCTGCTCTTCGGCCTGGTCCTGATCATGCCGATTCTCGGCCATGCCTCGTGGCATGCCTACCGCGAGCTTGTAGAATAGGGGTTCTGCCCCCAGATTCGACGGGCGGCCTGACCGCCCGTTTTTTCTTGCCTGGAATATATAAAAATGACGACCGCAAATCCCCTGCTCGACTTCTCCGACCTTCCCCGTTTCGACACCGTTCAGCCTGAACATGTCAAACCGGCCATCGAATCGCTATTGGCCGAAGGCCGCGAACTGATCGAACGCCTGACCGCCGACACCACGCCCTCCACCTGGAAGGACTTCGCCGGTGCGCTGTCCGATGGCCTGGAGCCTTTTGGCCGCGCCTGGGGCATCGTCGGCCACCTGCATTCGGTCAATGACATCCCGGCCTGGCGCGAGGCGTACAACGAGATGCTGCCGGAAGTTTCGCGCTTCTACGCCGAACTCGGCCAGAACCTCAAGCTCTTCGAGAAATACAAGGCACTGCGCGACAGCGCCGAATACGCCACGCTGAGCGTCGAGCAGAAGAAGATCGTCAATAACGAAGTGCGCGATTTCCGCCTGTCCGGCGCCGAATTGCCGGATGACCAGAAGCCGCGCTTCCAGGCCATCATGGAAGAGCTGTCGCAACTCTCGGCCAAGTTCGCCGAAAACCTGCTCGACGCCACCAACGCCTTCTCTGAAGTCATTACCGATGAAGCCCTGCTCGCCGGCCTGCCCGACGACGCCAAGGAAGCCGCCAAGACGGCTGCCGAAAAGGCCGGCGTCGTAGGCTGGCGTTTCAGCCTGCAAGCCCCGTCCTACGGCCCGGTCATGCAGTACGCCGACAACCGCGAGCTGCGCGCCCGGATGTACCGCGCCTACGCGACGCGCGCCGCCGAGTTCACCGACGGCACCAGCAAGCCGGAATGGGACAACACGCCGATCATCCAGCGCATGCTGGAACTGCGCGTCGAAGACGCCAAGATGCTCGGCTTCAACAATTTCGCCGAAGTCTCGCTGGCGCCCAAGATGGCCGACACGCCGGCCCAGGTGCTCGCCTTCCTGCGCGAACTGGCGGCCAAGGCCAAGCCATTCGCCGAGAAGGACATCGCCGAGCTGCGCGCCTTTGCCAGGGATGAACTCGGCCTGGCCGACTTCCAGCCCTGGGACGCCGCCTACGTGTCGGAAAAGCTGCTGCAAAAGCGCTATGCCTTCTCCGAACAGGAAGTGAAGCAGTATTTCACCGAGCCGAAGGTGCTCGGCGGCCTGTTCAAGGTCATCGAGAGCCTGTTCAACGTCAAGGTCAAGCCGGACACGGCGCCAGTCTGGCATGAGGACGTTCGTTTCTACCGCCTGGAAACGCCGGCCGGCGATCTGGTCGGCCAGTTCTACCTCGACCTTTACGCCCGCGAAACCAAGCGCGGCGGGGCGTGGATGGACGAAGCCCGCTCGCGCCGCCGGGTGCTCAACGGCATCCAGAAACCGATTGCCTACCTCAATTGCAATTTCTCGCGCCCGAACGGTGACAAACCGGCGACCTTCACGCACGACGACGTCACCACGCTCTTCCACGAAACCGGCCACGGCTTGCACCACCTCTTGACGCGCGGCGAAGAGCTGGGCGTTTCGGGCATCCACGGCGTCGAATGGGACGCCGTCGAACTGCCCTCGCAGTTCATGGAAAACTATTGCTGGGAATGGGAAGTGGTCGAGGGGATGACGGCCCACGTCGATACCGGCGCCACGCTGCCGCGCGAACTGTTCGACAAGATGCTGGCTGCCAAGAACTTCCAGAGCGGCATGATGGCCGTACGCCAGATCGAGTTCTCGCTGTTCGACATGCTGATCCATTCCGATTTTGACCCGAAATCCGGGTTGACCGTGATGGACGTGCTCAAGGACGTGCGCAAGGAAGTCGCCGTGCTGCTGCCACCTGAATGGCACCGTTTCCCGAACAGCTTCTCGCACATTTTTGGCGGCGGCTACGGTGCCGGTTATTTCAGCTACAAGTGGGCCGAAGTACTGTCGGCCGACGCTTACGCGGCCTTCGAAGAGGCCGGCGATCCATTCGACGCCACCGTTGGCAAACGCTTCCTCGACGAAATCCTGTCGGTCGGCGGCTCGCGGCCGGCCATCGAATCGTTCAAGGCTTTCCGCGGTCGCGAACCGAGCGTCGATGCACTGCTTCGTCATAGCGGTATGATTGCAGCCTAAGCCGTTCAGGGAGAAAACCATGCGCTATCCGCTTACGCTGTGCCTGCTCCTCGCCGCCACCTGTGCCATAGGCGACACCTATCGGTGGACCGACTCTGGTGGCCGCACAGTTGTTTCCGACACGCCGCCTTCGGGCAAGGTAAAGAATTTCGTCAAGAACGGTGCGACAGCCGAACCCAGCGATGGCCTGTCCTTTGCCACCAAACGGGCAATGGAGTCGTTTCCGGTCACGCTCTACACCTCCGCCGACTGCGTCGCCGAGTGCAAGAATGCGCGCGACCTGCTGACCGGGCGCGGCACGCCCTTCACCGAAAAAATGCTGCAAAAGCCCGAAGACTTCGAGGAATTGAAACAACTGGTCGGCGACATCTTCATCCCGTCGATCAAGGTCGGCAAACAAAATTTCCGCGGCTTTGAAGCTGGCGCCTACAACAACCTGCTCGACCTCGCCGGCTACCCGAAGAGCACAGCCAAGACAGTGAGCGGCGAGAGCAAGTGAAGATCGCCAGCTGGAACGTAAACTCGCTCAAGGTCCGCCTGCCGCACCTGCTCGACTGGCTGGCCGCGGCCAAACCCGATGCGCTGTGTCTGCAGGAGCTGAAGCTCGAAGACCACAACTTTCCGCGTGCCGAGATCGAGGCGGCGGGTTACCACGTCGCTTTCTCCGGGCAGAAGACCTACAACGGGGTCGCCCTGCTCGCCCGCGAACCGATCGCCGATGTCGTCTTCGGCAATCCTCATTTCGCCGACGAGCAGAAGCGCCTGATCAGCGGCACGGTCGGCGACACCCGCATCATCGGTGCCTACATGCCGAACGGCCAGGAAGTGGGCTGCGACAAATACGATTACAAGCTGCGCTGGCTCGACGCTCTTGCCGTCTGGCTCGGCGAGGAAATGGCCAAGTATCCGAAGCTGGCGCTGTGTGGCGACTACAACATTGCGCCGGACGACCGCGATGTGCACGACCCGAAACGCTGGGCTGACTGCATTCTCGTTTCGCCGCCCGAACGTGCCGCCTTCCAGCGCATCATCGGCCTCGGCCTGAGCGACAGCTTCCGGCTCTTCGAGCAGCCGGAAAAGACCTTCTCGTGGTGGGATTACCGGATGCTCGGTTTCCAGAAAAACCAGGGCCTGCGCATCGACCACATCCTGCTCTCGAAACCGCTGGCCGAAAGCTGCACGGCGGCCGGCATCGACCGCGCGCCGCGCAAACTTGAGCGGCCGTCCGATCACGCTCCGGTCTGGGCCGAAGTGGGCGGCTGACCATGAATTCCACGGTCAACCGGGAAAAAGTGGTGAATTTGTACCCGGCGCTGAGCGGCCTGCCAGCCGACCGGCTCGCCGCGCTGCTCCCGCCACAGGCCTTGATGCATCTGCCGGCCGGCACCCAGGTTTTTGCCGAACACCAGCCCTGCCAGGGCTTTCCGCTCCTGCTTGAAGGCAGCATCAAGGTCATCAAGCTGGCGACCAGCGGGCGCGAACTGATGCTCTACCGCGTCGCGCCCGGCGGCTCGTGCATCATTTCATCGAGCTGCCTGCTCGGCCACACCGACTACAACGCCCGCGGCATCGCCGAGACGCCACTCACCCTGCTCGCTCTGCCCGTCGCAGCCTTCACCGCGCTGATGGTCGAACATCCGCCCTTCCGCGATTTCGTCTTTCACCTGTTCGCCGACCGCATCGGCGAACTCATGCAGCTCGTCGAGGAAGTCGCCTTTGCCCGCCTCGATCAGCGACTGGCCAAACTGATCCTGGCCCGTAACGAAACCGTGCTCGCCGTCACCCACCAGCAACTGGCCGACGAACTGGGAAGTGTCCGCGAAATCGTCAGCCGCCTGCTCAAGGGGTTTGCCGAGCAAGGGCTGGTCACGCTGGGCCGTGAGCAGTTGACAGTTACCGACCGCGCCGGCCTGCAAAAACTCGCCGCTGTGTGACTCAAGTTACATACGACACCCGGCCTGGCCGTTACATTGGCGGCGTACACCTAACCTGACGGAGAACACACCATGGCTGCAAATGTTGGCGGTATCGACAAAATCCTTCGCATCGTTGTAGGTGCCGGCCTGATCGGCGCGACTGTTGCCGGCCTGCTGCCGGTCTGGGGCTACATCGGCGTCGTGCCCCTCGCCACCGGCCTGATGGGCTGGTGCCCGGCCTATACGCTGCTCGGCATCAAGACCTGCTCGGCGCAGAAGTAATCCGGTTTCACGCTCCATGAAAAAACCCGCTTCGGCGGGTTTTTTCATGGGCCAGAACATTTCAATTTTGGGCGTTTTTCCCGGTTGACCGTGGGATTCCGGCTACGCTCAGGCCGACAGGTAGTTGGCGATCCGCACGTAATCTTCGACCGAAACATCCTCCGGGCGCAGCGTCGGCGCTATGCCGAGTTCGGCGAATCCGGCGTCACTGAGCATGCCTTTCATCGTATTGCGCAGCATCTTGCGGCGTTGCGAGAAGGCGGTCAGGACGACCTGCGACAGCTTTTCCTGACTTTTGGCATTGAGTTCCGAAACCGGCTTGGGGATCAGGCGAACCACGGCTGACTGTACCTTGGGCGGTGGGTCGAAGCTTTCCGGCGGCACATCGATCAGCCATTCCAGATAAAAACGGTATTGCAGCATGACCGACATGCGGCCGAAATCGGCGTTGCCCGGCTCGGCCACCATACGCTCGACGACTTCCTTCTGCAGCATGAAATGCATGTCGTGAAGAACGTCGACGTAGTCGGCGAGGTGGAAAAGCAGCGGCGTCGAGATGTTGTAGGGCAGGTTGCCGACCAGCCGCAGGTTCTTGCCAATGCTGGCGAAGTCGAAGGCCAGCGCGTCGCCTTCGTGGATGGTCATGCGTTCCGGCGTGTGCTGTTTTTTCAGACGGGCGATCAGGTCACGGTCGATTTCGACGACATGCAGGTGATCGACACGCTGCATCAGCGGCTCGGTAATCGCCCCCAGACCGGGTCCGATTTCGACAACGAGGTCGTCGCGCTTCGGGTTGATCGCCGAGACGATGGCGTTGATGACGCCGTGATCGACCAGAAAGTTCTGGCCGAAGCGTTTGCGGGCGACGTGACCCTTCATGATTGTTTCCTTGTTGCCATGCGTGCTGCTTCAGCCACCGCTTCGAACAGGCTGCCCGGATCGGCCTTGCCGGTGCCGGCCAGTTCGAGCGCCGTGCCGTGGTCGACCGAGGTGCGGATGATGGGCAGGCCGAGCGTGACGTTGATGCCTTTGCCGAAAGTGGCGTATTTGAGCGCGGTCAGCCCCTGGTCGTGATACATGGCGAGCACGGCGTCGCCCTGGGCGAGGATGGGCGGCGTGAACATCGTGTCGGCCGGATAGGGACCGGCGAGTTGCATGCCTTCGGCACGCAGTTTTTCGAGCACGGGCGTGATGACTTCGATTTCTTCCATGCCGAGATAACCGCCCTCGCCGGCATGCGGGTTGAGGCCGGCGACGAGGATGCGCGGCGCGGCCAAACCGTACTTGCCACGCAGGTCGGCGTGCAGAATGCGCAGTGTTTTTTCCAGAACATCGGCGGTTATCGCCGCCGAGACGTCCTTGAGCGGTAAATGCGTGGTAGCCAGCGCGACGCGCAGCGGACCGCGCTCGGTATCGCCGGCCAGCATCATGACAACGAGCGGGGTGGCGGTCTTGTCGGCAAGATATTCGGTGTGGCCGGTGAAATGCACGCCGGCGTCGTTGATGACGCCTTTATGGACCGGCGCCGTCGCCATCGCGGCGAACTCGCCGGATTGGCAACCAGCCAGCGCACGGTCGAGCAGCGCCAGGACGTAGGGGCCGTTGGCGGGATTGAGCTGGCCGGCCTGCGCGGGCACGGCGAGCGGAATATGCACGACGTCGAGAATCCCGCGGTCAACCGGATTTTTCGGGCAAAAATCACGAAAGGTGACGTTCAGACCAAGTTGCGCCGCCCGCGCTTCAAGCAGATTGCGGTCGCCGAGAATGACCGGCTGCGCATCGCCTGCATAGCCGGCCAGACGCAGGCAGAGCTCCGGACCGATGCCGGCCGGCTCGCCGCTGGTCACGGCTATGACCGGCAACATCACTTTTCTTCGAGTCGGTTTTCGACGTAGGCGCGGTCGCGTAGCTGGCGCAGCCAGTCCTGATAAGCTTCATCGAGCTTGCGCTCGCGCAGGGCCTGACGGGCAACGCCGCGCTGGCGTTCAGCCGAGACATCGCGCTCACGGCGTTCCTGGACCTGGATCAGGTGCATGCCGAACGGCGACTGGACGACCGGGCTGAGTTCGTTGATTTTCAGGGAATCCATCGCCCGCTCGAATTCCGGCACCGTATCGCCCGGATTGAGCCAGCCGAGATCGCCCCCCTTGGCGGCCGAACCGTCCTGCGAGTTGAGTCGGGCCTGCTCGGCAAAATCGACGCCATTGACGATGCGTTCACGAATGGTTTCCAGCTTGCGCCGCGCTTCAGCTTCGGAGACCACTTCGTTGATGCGGATCAGGATGTGGCGGGCATGGGTCTGTTGCACCGAGGCTGGGGCACTGCCGCCGCGTTTGTTGAGCAGCTTGACGATGTGGAAGCCAGCCGACGAACGCAACAACTCGCTGACCTGACCGGACTGTAGCCGGCCGGCCGCTTCGGCGTACAAGGCCGGCAGGCGATCGAGCGCCCGCCAGCCGAGGTCGCCGCCTTGCAAGGCATCCGGCGCATCGGAAAAAGCAGCGGTCAACTGGGCGAAGTTTTCGCCGGCCTGCGCCCGCTTGAGGGCCTGCTCGCCGCGCAGACGCAGTTTTTGCAGTTGTTCGGGACTGGCCGATTCCGGTGCGCGCAACAGGATGTGGGCCAGTTGATACTCCTCGCCGCTGCTGCCAGCGGCTGTCTGGTTGGCCAGATAGTTGTCGATTTCGCCGTCGGAAATAACCAGTTTGCTTTCCACTTCGCGTTCGCGCAGGCGAACAGTCACTATCTCGTTGCGGATTTCCTCGCGGAACTGTGCGTACTGCACACCGTCCTTTTCCAGCGCAGCGCGGAACTGCGGCAACGTCATCTTGTTGCCGGCAGCAATGCGGCCAATCGCCTGCTCGAGCTGATTGTCGTCAACCTTCATGCCTGAATCGCGGGCATATTGCAGCTGGACGCGCTCCATGATCAGGCGCTCGAGCATCTGCCGTTCCAGCACATCCTGCGGCGGCAGCGGCGTTCCCTGCTTCTGCAACTGCTTGAGCGCGGCGGCGAGACGGGTCCGCAACTCGACATAGGTGACAACCTCGTCGCCGACAACGGCGACGATGCGGTCGGCTTCGATGGGCTCCTCCGGCGCGGCGGACACGGGATGCGCCAGCAGGCCGCCGAGGCAGCAGATGAGGACAAGCAGGGTGCGAATAAGTGTGGTCATGGTCTTCATGGGGAGGTGAGCAGGCTGCTGCTATTGGGCAACTCGTTGATCTTGCCGTAGCCCGGAATGCTGCGCCGGAGCAGGCCTATCGGATTGGTGCCGATACTACCGAAATCGTTGAGTTCTAGCTGGAAAAACAGCGTGTCGTTAGGCGCGCCGGAAATCGCCGCCAGGCGCTGGCCGACGACGCGAACGGCCCAGCAGCCGGCGTTGTACTCTACGCCGGCAATCGACTCAAGGGTCTTCTTGTCACGCAAGGAGTAGTTATAGCGGCCGACGGCGTACCACTTCGCGGAGATCGGCCACTGGCCGGCGACGTCGATCTGGTCGACGGTCGAATCATTGGTCAGCTGATTGCGCGTATAGCGATAACTGGCCGACAGCACCTTGCCGAGTTCCGGCTGGAAACGAACGCCGGCCGAGAAACGTTCGCTGACGTTGTCGCGGTAGTTGTACTCCCAGGCCACATCGGTATAGGTTTTCGGCGCAACCAGACCGTTGACCGCAGCGACCAGATTGGAGAAGTCGGAAGAGCGAACGGTTTCGCCGGTGATGGCGACGCGCTGCGGCTTGAAATAGTGACGCTGGCCAAGCATGGCCTTGAAACGCTCGACGCCGGTTTCGCCGTCGAGCAGGCGCGTCGTGACGGCGGCGGTCAGCTGGTTGGCGTCGTTGATCCGGTCGTAGCCGCTGTAACGGTTCTCGGAAAAAATCTGGGCGAAGTTGAAGTCGGACAGCGCCGTATCGAAGAGCGGAATCTGGCTCTGGTCGTTGTACGGAATATTGACGTAGTAGAGGCGCGGCTCGAGCGTCTGGATGTAGCCGTTGCCAAACCAGTCACCCTCGCGCTCGAATATCACCGTCGAATCGAGCGTGAAGGTTGGCAGAACGCGGTTGAAGCTGCTCTCCTGACCGACGACCTGATTGCTCAGCCCGTAGTGGCTCATGTGCAGGCCGACCTTGGGCGTGATCTGGAAGGCCGGATGCACGAAGGGCATTGAGACCTGCGGATAGAAGACGAGGCGGTCGCCCTGGATCTTGGTGCTATCGACATGGGTAAAGCGCGAGAACTGGCCGATCATGCTGAGGTCGGTGTGCAGCACATTCGGCCGGTAGCCGGTGATGTTGAGCTGCGGCTCGAGAAAGTACGGGCGGGTGATGGGCACCGTCGGGTCAAGCTGCAGGGTCTGGTAACGCAGGACCTGCATGCTGCTCTGCAGCCAGGGCGACGGCGCATAGCTCAGCGAGACCTGCTTGGGCAACTGGGTCAAGGAGGTCTGCAACAGGCGCGATGACATGTCCTGCCAGTAGAAGTCGTCGGAAACGCCGTTCCAGTTGATGGCCGCCGTCACCCCGCGGCCAAGATTGTGCACGTGCTCGATCCGGTAGCCGTAGCGCTGGCGATTCTGCGATTCGTCGTTCGGCAGATATTCGGCCCGGGTCGTGCCCTGGAAATTGTGGTCGAGGTAGCGTGCCTCGATCCCCAGTTGCGTGCCGCGCTTGCTCATGTAGCGAGGGAACAGCGTCAGATCGTAGTTCGGCGCGATGTTCCAGTAATACGGCAGGGTGAAATCGAGGCCACTGCGCGTCGAAGTCGAAAAATGCGGGTGCAGCAGGCCGGAGCGGCGCTGGCCGTTCAACGAAAACGAGGCGATCGGTGAATAGAAGAGCGGCACACCGCCAAACCACAGCGAGGCATGCTTGGCCGTGCCTTCATTGTTGTCGTAGTCGAGATGCGTTTCGGCAGTTTGCAGATACCAGTCATCCTGCCCCGGCTTGCACGTCGAAAAGGTATTCGAGAAGAAGGTGAACTGGTTCTCACCCTCGAAATCGACGCGTTCCGCCCGGCCGTTCGCTTCCGTCGGACGCTGCGGCGGCGACTGCGTCGGCAGGCCGTAGCTGTTCGCCACGTTGAGCATCATCGGCGCGCCAGAGGTATTGGCATTGCTGCCGGCGACCGTGATGACAGTCGGCGTCGAGCTGTAGAAACGGCTCGGGGTTTCCTTGAGAATGCGGTAGCGCACATCCTCGGCCGAGCCGATCTGCTCATCGAGTTTCATCTTCAGATGCGGCGTATCGATCTCGGCACCGTCCTGCAGGACCCGCACCGAGCCAAAGGCTTCGATCTCATCGTCAAGCATGCGATAAGTCAGACGGTCGGCGAGAATCAGCGACCCCGTCTTGCGCAGTTCGACATTGCCCTCGGCCACCGTCAGCTCTTCAGCCTGGCCTTCGATCTGTTCGGCGCTGACGAAGAGCGGGAAATCGTCATCTTTCTTCAGCACGGCCGGAAATTCGATACCGACCACGACCGGCGTCGACGCCTGTCGCTTCTTGCCCTGCACATTGAAGCGGCGTTCCTGGCGGAGGCGCAGCGGCACATCGGCAGCCGCCAGCAGCATGACTTCGGGCGACTCCTCCGGCGCCTCGGCCATCGAGCCGACGCCCGAAAGCTGCAGGCGCAGCGCGTCGTCGGCGGCATGGCTGGCCTGCGCCCCGACAAACAGGCAGCAGACAAAAACAGCAAGCGGACGGCGGGCAAAACCGGGCATCAAGGCAATCTATGGAAGTCCGGGACCGGAACGGCCGATGCCCGAGTGTTAAAATCGCGCCATTTTACAACGAAGCGAACCCTAGCCGCTTATGGAACCCATGCCGCGCGATCAACTTGTTAAAGACTGGGTTGCCAGTCGCTTTCCCGAGCAGTCCGTCCACATCACGCCGGCCTCGGCCGATGCCAGCTTTCGCCGCTATTTCCGGCTGACCTGGCCGGACGGCCAGACGCGCATTCTGATGGACGCGCCACCGGAAAAAGAAGACTGCAAACCCTTCATCCACGTCGCCGGCCTGCTTGCCAAGGCTGATCTCGCCGCGCCGCGCATCCTCGACAAGGATCTCGACAACGGTTTCTTGGTCCTTACCGACCTTGGCCGCATTGGCTACCTCGAAGCCCTGAACGCCGACCTCAGCCTGGCCGATATGCTGATGCGCCCGGTCCTCGACGTGCTGGTCAAATGGCAATGTTCCTCGACCGCCGCCACCCTGCCGCCCTACGATGCCACCCTGTTGCGCCGCGAGCTCGATCTTTTCCCGGAATGGTTCATCGGCCGCCACCTCGGCGTCGAACTGGACGACAGCGAAAAGTCCATGCTCGACCGGACCTTCAAGTTCCTGATCAACAGCGCGCTGAACCAGCCCAAGGTTTTCGTGCACCGCGACTTCATGCCGCGCAACCTCATGGTCGTCGAAAGCGCCGAGCGCCTGACGCCGGGGATCATCGACTTCCAGGACGCGGTTTACGGCCCGATTACCTACGACGTCGTCTCGCTCTTCCGCGACGCCTTCATTTCCTGGGAAGAAGAGCAGGAAATCGACTGGGTCGTCCGCTACTGGGAAAAAGCCCGCGCCGCCGGCCTGCCGGTACGCGAGGATTTCGGCGCCTTCTGGCGCGACTACGAACTGATGGGCCTTCAGCGCCACCTCAAGGTGCTCGGCATATTCTGCCGCCTCAAATACCGCGACGGCAAGGAAAAATACAGCGAAGACCTGCCCCGCTTCATGAACTACGCCCGCAAAACGGCCCACCGCTACGTCCAGCTCAAGCCGCTGCTCAACCTGCTCGACAAGCTGGAAGGCAACACCGAGCAGATCGGCTACCGGCGCTGAATGAAAGCCTTCATCCTCGCCGCCGGCCGCGGCGAACGCATGCGGCCGCTCACCGACCACACGCCCAAGCCACTCCTCGTGGCCGGCGGCAAGCCGCTCATCGTCTGGCATCTCGAGCGACTGGCGGCGGCGGGGTTCAGGGAAATCGTCATCAACCACGCCCACCTCGGTTCGCTCATTGAGCAGACGCTGGGCGATGGTGCGCAGTGGGGCCTGCATATTCAATATTCGCCCGAGCCGCCGGGCGCGCTGGAAACCGCCGGCGGCATCGCCACCGCCTTGCCGCTGCTCGGCAACGAGCCGTTTTTGGTGGTCAATGGCGATGTTTATTGCGATTTCGATTTTGGCCGTTTTTCCCGGTTGACCGTGGAAGGCTGGCAACCGGCCGCCCATCTGGTCATGGTCGCCAATCCGGCGCATCACACCGGCGGCGACTTCAGTCTGAACGGCGAACGCGTCGTTTACGCCAATGGTGAGCAAACCTTCACCTACGCCGGCATCGGCGTTTTTTCGCCAGCCTTCTTCGCCGACGTGCAACCCCGCACGATCATGAAACTCCGCCCGCTGCTCGACGCAGCCATTGCCGCCGGCACGCTGACCGGGGAACGCTTTACCGGCCGCTGGGTCGATGTAGGAACACCGCAACGCCTTGCTGAACTGGATCAGGAACTCAAAAACGCATGAGCCACGCCCACTTTCTCGCCCGCCGCAAGCGCCTGCTCAAAACCATCGGCGACGGTGTCGCCATCGTGCCGACGGCGCCGGAAGTCATCCGCAACCGCGACGCCCACCATCTTTACCGTTTCGACAGCTACTTCTGGTACCTGACCGGCTTCCCGGAACCGGAAGCGGTGGTTGTACTGATCGGCGGCAAGAGGCCGAAATCCATCCTCTTCTGCCGCGAAAAGCATGAAGAGCGCGAAATCTGGGACGGCTACCGCTACGGCCCCAAGGCCGCCAAGGTTGCCTTCGGTTTCGATGCGGCCTATCCCATCGAGCAGCTCGACAAGAAACTGGCCGAATTCCTTGTCGACCGCGACACGCTGTGGCACGCCATTGGCCACGACGCCGAGTGGGACGCCCGCATCGCCAAGGCGCTCAACGAAGTCCGTGCCCAGACCCGGGCCGGCAAACGGGCGCCGCGCGCCATTCACGACCTGCGGGTCGAACTCGACAACATGCGCCTGGTCAAGGACAGCGCCGAAGCCGGCATCCAGCAGCGCTCGGCGGACATTGCCTCTTCCGGCCACGCCCGCGCCATGCACTCCTGCCACCCCGGCATGGCCGAGTACGAACTCGAAGCCGAGCTGACCTACGAATTCCGCAAGCGCGGCGCCGATGCCCACGCCTACACGCCCATCGTCGCCGGCGGCGCCAACGCCTGCGTGCTGCACTACGTCAGCAACGACAAGGTGCTCAACGACAACACGCTGGTCCTCATCGACGCCGGCTGCGAAGTCGACGGCTACGCCGCCGACATCACCCGAACCTTCCCGGTCAATGGCCGTTTCAATGCGGCACAGAAGGATGTTTACGAAATCGTCCTCGCCGCCCAGGCCGCCGCCATCGCAGCTACCGCCCCCCGCCGCCATTTCATGGAAGGCCACGACGCCGCCGTGCGCGTCCTGACCCAAGGGATGATCGACCTCAAGCTGCTGACCGGCGACCTCGACAACCTGATCGAAAAAGGCGACTACAAGCGTTTCTACATGCACCGAACCGGCCACTGGCTCGGCCTCGACGTACATGACGCCGGCGAATACAAGGTTGGTGATGAATGGGCCAGACTCGTACCCGGCATGACGCTGACCGTCGAACCCGGCCTCTACATCCGTCCCGGCGCCGACATCCCGCCGGCGCTGGCCGGCATCGGCATCCGCATCGAAGATGACGTGCGGGTTACCGAAGCCGGTTGCGACGTCTTCACGACGGCGCCGAAAACGGTCGCCGAGATCGAGGAAGTCATGCGCCATGACTGAGCCTGTCGTCGAAAACGTTGACATCCTGATCATCGGCGCCGGCCCGGTCGGCATGACATTGCACCTCGCGCTCGCCGCCGGCGGCCAGAAATCACTGCTGATTGACCGTCGACCGCTGCAAGACCAGCAAAGCGACCCGCGCGCCCTGGCCCTGTCGCACGGCGCCCGCCAGTTGCTCGAACAGATCAACAGTTGGCCGACGCGCGCCGCGACGCCGATCGAAACCATCCACGTCTCGCAAAAAGACGGTTTCGGCCGAACGCTGATCGACCGCGCCGACTACGACCTGCCCGCGCTCGGCTACGTCGTCCGCTATCGCGATCTGACCGGTGCACTGGCCGCCAATCTCACCGCCGACGCCGTGCTGTCAGAAGCCGAAATCCTCGACATCACACCAGGCGAGGAACACGTCACCGTCGCGCTGCGCCACGCCGGCCAGTTGCGCACGATCCAGACCAAGCTGCTGGTCCACGCCGAAGGCACACCAAGCGACGACCCGGCCGTCAAGGTGAGCGACTACGCCCAGCACGCCGTGATCTGCGAAGTCACCCCAACGCCCGGCCACGGCAAGCGCGCCTGGGAACGCTTCACCCCCGACGGCCCGCTCGCCCTGCTGCCGCTTGGCGACGAATACTCCATCGTCTTCACCCTGCCACCAGCCAAGGCCGATGCGGTAATGGCCATGGACGACGCTGCCTTCACGGCCGCCCTGCAACAACAGTTCGGCCAGCGCATGCGCTTCGCCAAACCCGGCCCGCGCAGCCGCTTCCCACTCGCCCTGCGCCTGCGCGACACCCTGGTCAAGGACAACGAAGTGTGGATCGGCAACACGGCGCAGACCCTGCACCCGGTCTCCGGCCAGGGCTTCAACCTCGGCATCCGCGACGCCTGGCAGCTATCTGAAATTTTGCTCAAAAACGGCGTTGACCGTAGCAATCTGGCCACCTACGCCACCAGCCGCCGCCTCGACCGCCGCGGTAGCGCCTTCTTCACCGACCAGATCGTCCGCACCTTCTCCAACGACTTCGGCCCGCTCAAACTGGCCCGCGGCCTCGGCCTGCTCGCCCTCGACATCTGCCCGCCGGCCCGCCACTTCGTCGCCAAGCGCATGATCTGGGGCGCCCGCGCCTGGCCTTGATCCAGCCTAAAGGCGGATATGCCGGGCATCGGTTACAGTGCCGCTCCGCCCATCCGCCCACCGCCGCATGAAAAAAAGCACCGCCTGGTTCCTCGCCTGCCGCCCGAAGACGCTGTCCGTCTCACTCTCGCCGGTGCTCGTCGGGACGGCCATCGCCTGGCACGACAGCGCCACGCTGCTCTGGCTACCGCTGCTCGCCGCTGCGTTCGGCGCCGCCTTCATCCAGATCGGCACCAATCTGTTCAATGACGTCGGTGATTTCCTGCGCGGTACCGATACGCCGGACCGCCTCGGCCCCAAACGCGCCACCGCTGAAGGCTGGCTGACGCCGGGCAAGGTCAAGGCCGGCGCCTGGCTCAGCTTCGCCCTGGCCTTCCTGTGCGGCATCTATCTGGTCGCCCACGGCGGCTGGCCCATCGTCGCCATCGGCCTCGCCTCGCTGGCCGCCGGCTGGGCCTATACCGGCGGCCCGAAACCGATCGCCTACGGCCCGCTCGGCGAAGTGTTCGTCTTCATTTTCTTCGGCCTGGTCGCCGTCGGCGGCAGCTACTACCTGCAAACCTTGGGGCTGACGTCCACCACATTGCTCGCCGCGGCGCTGGTCGGCCTCCACGCTGCCGCCGTGATCACCGTCAACAATTACCGCGACCTCGACGGCGACGCCCAAAGCGGCAAGCACACGCTCGCCGTCCGCCTTGGCCGGCCCCTCACGCGCCGCCTCTATGCCGCCGAAATGCTCGCGCCCTATGCCTTGCTGCCGCTGCTCGCCGGCCTCGGCTGGCCGTGCGCCCTGCCGCTGCTGTCGCTGCCGCTCGCCGTCAAACTGATCCGCCGCTTCCACCACGAAGCCCCCGGCCCGGTGTTCAACAACATCCTCGCGGCTACCGCCGGGCTGCAACTTATTTTTGCTTTGCTGTTAACCCTGAGCTTCACAATTTGACTATTTTTTAGGCGCCGACTCAGGTAAAATCCCCGGCTTCCCGAGATTCACCAGAGCCCTCGTACGCCCATGGATTTTGCCGGTTTCCAGCTTCGAAATAATTTGTTTGTTGCTCCCATGGCTGGCGTGACGGATCGTCCTTTCCGCCAGTTGTGCAAGAAAATGGGCGCCGGGCTGGCTGTCTCCGAAATGGTCACCTCGAACTCGCTGCTTTACGGCAGCGCCAAGACATTGCGCCGGGCCAATCACGAGGGCGAAGTGGCACCGATCTCCGTGCAGATCGCCGGAGCCGATCCGAAGATGATGGCCGAAGCGGCCAAACACAACGTCGACAACGGCGCCCAGATCATCGACATCAACATGGGTTGCCCGGCCAAGAAGGTCTGCAACGTCATGGCCGGCTCGGCCCTGATGCAGGACGAAGAGCAGGTCGGCCGCATTCTCGATGCCGTCGTTGCCGCCGTCCCGAACACCCCGGTGACCCTTAAATTCCGCACCGGCTGGAACATCGCCAACAAGAACGCGCCGACCATCGCCCGCATCGCCGAATCAGCCGGCATCCGTGCTGTCGCCATCCATGGCCGGACGCGTTGCCAGCAATACACCGGCGAAGCCGAGTACGACACCATCGCCCTGGTCAAAACGCTGATCCGCATTCCGGTCATCGCCAACGGTGATATCACGACGCCGGAAAAGGCCAAGCACGTCCTCGATGTCACCGGCGCCGACGGCATCATGATCGGCCGCGCCGCCCAGGGCCGCCCCTGGCTGTTCCGCGAGATCGAACACTATCTGAAAACCGGCGAGCACCTGCCGCCGGCCAGGGTCACCGAGATCCACGGCATCCTGCTTGCCCATCTCGAAGACCTCTACGCTTTCTACGGCCCGGAAACGGGGTTCAAGGTCGCCCGCAAGCACATCTCCTGGTACACCAAGGGGTTGGTCGGGTCGGCGGCCTTCCGTAAGGAAATGAACGTCCTGCCCAGCATCGAACAACAGATGCAGGCAGTGAACGAGTTTTTCATCCGCCAGGCGGAAGAAAACGATATTTTAAAATATGACAAAGAGGAGGCGTTGGCAGCATGAGCCAACATGATTTGGGGAAGTGCGTCATCAATGCACTTGAGCAGTATTTCCGCGACCTGGATGGGGAAAAACCGGGCGCGATCTATGACATGGTTTTAAAGAGCGTCGAAAAACCGATGCTCGAAGTGGTGCTTGCCAAGGCCGGCACCAACCAGACGCTGGCGGCGGAGATGCTCGGCATCAACCGCAACACCCTGCGCAAGAAACTCACCGAACACCAACTACTGTAATCACCATGACCATCAAGCAAGCACTGATTTCCGTTTCCGACAAAACCGGCGTTCTTGAATTCGCCCAGGGCCTTGCCGCCCAAGGTGTCAAGCTGCTGTCCACCGGCGGCACCGCCAAGATGCTGCGCGATGCCGGCCTCGCCGTCACCGAAATCGGCGACTACACCGGATTCCCGGAAATGCTTGACGGTCGCGTCAAGACCCTGCACCCGAAGGTACACGGCGGCATCCTGGCCCGCCGCGACTTGCCGGAACACCTGGCGACCATCGAAGCGCACGGCATCCCGACCATTGATCTGGTCTGCGTCAATCTCTACCCCTTCGCCGCAACCATCGCCAAGGCTGGCGTGACGCTGGAAGACGCCATCGAGAACATCGACATCGGCGGTCCGGCCATGGTCCGCTCGTCGGCAAAGAACTACGCTGGCGTCGCCATCGTCACCGATCCGGAAGACTACGCCCCGTTGCTCGCCGAAATGAAAGCCAACGCTGGCGCCTTGCAACTGGCGACTCGTTTCGGCCTGGCCAAGAAGGCCTTCACGCACACCGCCCGTTACGACAGCATGATCGCCAACTGGCTAACCGGTCTCGACGAAGGCGCCGAAGCCAAGCCGGCCGAAGCCGCGCCGATCCCGGCCATTTTCCCGGCCAAGCTGCAACTGGCGTTCGACCGCGTCGAAACCCTGCGCTATGGTGAGAACTCGCACCAAAGCGCCGCCTTCTACCGCGAAACCAACCCGGTCGCCGGCAGCATCGCCGCCTACACCCAGCTGCAGGGCAAGGAACTGTCCTACAACAACATCGCCGACTCCGATGCTGCCTGGGAATGCGTCAAGTCCTTCGACGCCCCGGCCTGCGTCATCGTCAAGCACGCCAATCCGTGCGGCGTGGCCATCGACGGCACGCTGCTCGGCGCCTATGAAAAGTCCTTCAAGACCGACTCGACCTCGGCCTTCGGCGGCATCATCGCCTTCAACGGCGAAGTCGGCATCGATGTCGTCAACGCCATGAACGATCGCAAGCACTTCGTCGAAGTCCTGATCGCCCCGTCCTTCACCGCTGAAGCGAAGGCCGCGCTGGCCGGCAAGACCAACCTGCGCGTCCTCGTCGTGCCGATTTCCCGCGAACTCAATGCGCTCGAATACAAGCGCGTCGGCGGCGGCCTACTCGTCCAGACCCCGGACAACTTCACGGCCCAGGCATCCGGCCTGAAGATCGTCACCAAGGTTCAGCCGACTGCCCAGCAGATCGAAGACCTGCTCTTCGCCGAACGCGTCGCCAAGTTCGTCAAGTCCAACGCCATCGTCTTCTGCGGCAACGGCATGACGCTCGGCGTCGGCGCCGGCCAGATGAGCCGTGTCGATTCGACCAAGATCGCCAGCATCAAGGCCCAGCACGCCGGCCTCGACCTCAATGGTTCGGTCGTCGCGTCGGATGCCTTCTTCCCGTTCCGTGACGGTGTTGACGTGCTGGCTGCGGCCGGTGCCAAGGCGGTGATCCAGCCGGGCGGCTCGATGCGCGACGAGGAAGTGATCGCCGCCGCCGACGAGCATGGCTTGGCAATGGTGTTCACGGGCGCTCGTCACTTCCGCCACTAATAAAACAAAACAGAGATCAGTCATGAAACTACTGGTAATCGGTTCCGGCGGCCGCGAGCATGCCATGGCCTGGCGCCTGGCGCAGACCCCAGGCATGCAGAAGGTGTTCGTTGCCCCCGGCAATGCCGGCACGGCGCGCGAGCATGAGCTGGAAAACATCAACATCACCGACCCGGAGGCCCTGGCTGATTTCGTCGAGCAGAACAAGGTTCACCTCACCGTCGTCGGCCCGGAAGCGCCGCTCGCCGCTGGCGTCGTTAATATCTTCCGCGCCCGTGGCCTGAAGATTTTTGGCCCGACCAAGGAAGCCGCGCAGCTTGAATCCTCCAAGGATTTCGCCAAGCGTTTCATGGCTCGCCACAACATTCCGACGGCTGGTTTTGAGACTTTTTCCGAGTCGACCGCAGCACACGCCTACATCGACAAGCAGGGCGCGCCGATTGTCATCAAGGCCGACGGCCTGGCGGCCGGCAAGGGCGTCGTTGTTGCGATGAGCCTTACCGAAGCCCACGCCGCCATCGACGACATGCTGTCCGGCAACAAGCTCGGCGACGCCGGCGCCCGCGTCGTCATCGAGGACTTCCTCGATGGCGAGGAAGCCAGCTTCATCGTCATGGTCGACGGCAAGAACGTCCTCGCCCTGGCTTCCAGCCAGGACCACAAGCGCATCGGCGATGGCGACACCGGCCCGAACACCGGCGGCATGGGCGCCTACTCGCCCGCGCCCTGCGTCACCCCGGAAATCCACGCCCGGGCAATGCGCGAAATCATCCTGCCGACCGTGCGCGGCATGGCGGCCGACGGCATCCCGTTTACCGGCTTCCTCTACGCCGGCCTGATGATCGGCAAGGACGGCTCGCTCAAGACACTCGAATTCAACTGCCGCATGGGCGACCCGGAAACCCAGCCTATCCTGATGCGTCTGAAGTCCGACTTCGTCGATCTGCTCGAACACGGTATCGACGGCACGCTCGATCAGGTCGAAGCCGAGTGGGATCGCCGCATTGCCCTGGGCGTCGTGCTCGCCGCGGCCAACTACCCGGACACCCCGAAGAAGGGCGACATCATTCAAGGCCTGCCGGCTGGCAACAGTTTCGGCGACGACGCTCACGTCTTCCATGCCGGCACCGCTGAGCAGGATGGCAAGGTCGTCACCAACGGTGGCCGCGTGTTGTGCGTCACGGCGCTTGGCGAAAACGTCAAACTGGCGCAGAAACGGGCCTACGAGGCCGCCGTGCAGATCAGTTGGGATGGCATGCAGTTCCGCAAGGACATCGGCTACCGGGCCATCTCCCGCTAAGGACTCCGGGCGATGATGCCGTGGTTCGGCAGCAGTCTGAAAATGCGGATTGCCGTCGTATCGGTTCTGCTGTTTCTGGCCGGCATCAGCCTGATTACCTTCTTCGCCACCCGCATCCTGCATGACGACATGCAGGAGGTGCTGTCCAAGCAGCAACTGACCACGGTCAATTACATTGCCCGGGACATCGACGCCAAGGTCACACTACGGCTGGAAAGCCTGAAGCGGGTCGCGCTGAACATGCCGGAAGCCCTGTTCAGCAACCCACCGGCCATGCAGACGTGGCTGGAAGACCGCAAGGCCATCCACACCCTGTTTCCGACCGGGCTGATGGTCGTACCGCCGGATGGCGGGCCAACCATCGGCGATGCCCCGCGCCTGAAAACCCGGCCAAAATCCTTTGTCGACCGTGACTGGTTCATCGGTGCCAAAGCCACCGGGCAGCCCTTTATCAGCCAACCCCTGATCGCCCGAGCGACCGGAGAACCGGCATTGGTCGTCGCCATTCCCGTTTTCAACAGCCAACAAAAACTGCTCGGCATTCTCGCCGGCGTAACCCCGCTCGCCGCCCCCGGTTTTCTTGACCTGATTCTCGGCACCAGCCCCGGCAAAGATGGCAGCTATCAGCTCATCGCTCCGCAGCATCACCTCGTTGTGCTCGCCTCGGAGGTCAATCGAGCCGTAACGCCGATGCCTGATATCGGCGATGACCCGATACTCGATGCTGCGGTCAACGGCCAGCGCGGCATCAAAATCATTCGCAATGCAGCCAAACAAGACGAACTGGTCGCCACCACCGAAGTACCGTGCACCAGTTGGCTGCTGGTCGCCAGACAACCGACGGATGAGGCCTTCGAACCGGTCTCAAACGCGCTGCGCAACACGCTGCTGATCACCGCCCTGCTTTCGTTGCCGAGCATCATCGTCCTGCTCGCCGTGCTTAATCGACTACTCAAGCCAATCGCGCAGCTCGCCCGCGAACTGCACGAAATGGCGGAAGGCAAACGTCCAATGCAACCGGTGGCGACCCATACCGCCGACGAAGTGGCCGACGTCGCGCATAGCTTCAATCGCCTGCAAGATCGCTTGCAGGATCAGGAGCAACGTCTCGCCAAAATGGCCCACCATGACATGCTGACCGGCCTGCCCAATCGCCGGCTGATCGACGAGCGCCTGGAAAACGAACTGCACCGGATCCAGCGCAACCACTTGGGCCTGGCCCTGCTTTTCCTTGACCTCGATGGCTTCAAGCCGGTCAACGACAAACATGGTCATGGCATCGGCGACCGTGTGCTGGGCGAAATTGCCCGCCGCCTGCAGGCCGCCGTTCGCGACGTGGATACCGTCGCCCGCCTCGGCGGCGATGAATTCCTGATCCTGCTCACCGATACCGAAAAGCCGCAGAAAGCCGCCGAGCGGGTTGCCCAGAAATGCATCGATGCGCTTTCCGAGACCGTAGGTATCAACGATCTGCAAATTAATGTCGGCGTTTCCATCGGCATTGCCACCTGCAGCACAGAACAGGCCGCGACGACAACCGTCAAACAGCTGATCAGCCAGGCCGACAGCGCGATGTACCGGGCCAAGGCGGCAGGCCGAAACCGTTACGAGCTGCAGTCACCGACAAACCCACCAACAGACTCCTGAAAACACAAAAATGAGCATCGACACCACCCAGCTGAAAACCTATTTCACCGGCCTGCAAGCCGGCATCGTTGCCGAGCTTGAAGCCTTCGACGGCCAGCCTTTCCGCACCGACTCATGGGAGCGCCCGGAAGGCGGCGGCGGCATTTCGCGGCTGATCGAGGAAGGCAGTTTCTTCGAACGCGGCGGCGTCAATTTTTCGCACGTCACCGGCCAGTCGCTGCCCGCTTCGGCCACCGCCGTCCGCCCGCAACTGGCCGGCCGCGCCTGGGAGGCGATGGGCGTTTCGCTCGTTTTGCATCCGCGCAATCCGTATTGCCCGACGGCGCACATGAATGTGCGCTGCTTCGTCGCCCGCAAGGAAGGCGAAGAGGATGTATGGTGGTTCGGCGGCGGCATGGATATGACGCCTTACTACGGCCAACAAGAGGATGTGGTCCATTTTCACCAGACCTGCAAGGATGCCCTGGCGCCGTTCGGCGACGAGGTCTATCCGAAATACAAGAAGTGGTGCGACGAGTATTTTTTTCTCAAGCACCGCAACGAGCCGCGCGGTGTCGGCGGCGTGTTTTTCGACGACCTCAACGAAGGCAGTTTTGAGCGCTGTTTTGAACTAACCCGGTCAGTCGGCAACGCTTTCACCAAGGCCTACTTGCCGGTGCTGGCCAAGCGTCGCGATGTGCCTTACGGCGAGCGCGAGCGCGACTTCCAGGCTTATCGGCGCGGACGTTACGTCGAGTTCAATCTGGTCTGGGACCGCGGCACGCTGTTCGGTCTGCAATCGGGCGGCCGCACCGAGTCGATCCTGATGTCGATGCCGCCGATCGTGAAGTGGCGCTACGACTGGCAACCGGAAGCCGGCACGCCGGAAGCCGAACTCTATGAAGTCTTTCTCAAGCCCCAAGACTGGGCTGTTTAGGATCGAGGATCTAGTGGATAGCTACCAGCCCCTCGATCCTACTAATAACTAACGCGCGTCGAGCAGCGCGCTGGCCCGATAGTGTTTGTTGGCCTCTTCGGCCCGTTCCAGCAGGTCGAACAGCCGGGCCAGTTCGAGGTGGCCCTGCTGCGACGGTTCAACCGACAGCGAGGCCTCCAGATAACTTTGCGCCTTGCCCCACAGCCGCTGGCGGATGCACATGCGGCCCAACGCCTTGAGCAGGCGGGCGTCGTCCGGGTGCTGGCGTAACCAGCCCTCGGCCTTGGCGATGCGGGCGGTCTGCTCGCTGTTGGTCAGGCGGCCGTAGATGGCCACCAGCTCGGGTTGCCACTCTTCGTCCTGGGCAGCATCGAGCACCGATTCGATCAGCTTCTGTGCCTCGCCCTCGCCGCCCAGCGCGACCAAGGCGCGCGCAGCGGCAAGGACGACGCGCCGACCACGCTCGTCTTCCGGCACCGACCTCAAATAGGTGGTCAGTTTTCCCTGATCGGCCACCCGCTTGGCGATGTTGCCAAGGTGAGCCTGCGTGCGGATTTCGCGGACGACTTCGACTGGCAGCGCGTCGCGCTTGACCAGTTGACGGGCCAGCTTGAGCACGCCGTCCCAGTCGCCGACGCCCTGACGGGCGCGCAACTCGAGGCGCAGCGCGGCGATGTGGCGACCCTGCTTGCCTTGCAATTTTTCGAGGGCGGCCAATGCCTCGTCGAAACGACGGGCCTCGTTGGCCATTTCGGCATCGAGCATCAGCGTCGCCGCCTCGGTGCGCGGGTCGTCGGTCTTGGCGTGTTCCAGCCAGTATTGCTGCTTTTCCGGCTCGCGCATGCGCTGGGCGGCGCGGGCGGCGATCAGGGCCGAGAGGCCGGGGGCGGTACCCGCACCGTGCGCTTCTGTTGCCTTCTTCAACGCCTGGCCGAAACGGCCTTCGAAGAGCAGACGGACGGCGTCCTGAAAGACCAGCCCGGCACTTTCGCGCTGGCGCTGGGCGCGGTATTCGCGCACACGCTTCGGCAGGCCGAAGGTCACCGCCAGCGCCCGCGTTCCGGCGTAGAGCACGAAGAACAGGGCGAGCAACGCGATGATGAAGAGATTGAGCGAAACCTCGGCGCGCCACGGCGGAAAAACCAGCAGTACGTAGCCGTCGTTGTAGCGGGCGCCGAGCGCGACGGCGACGGCCAGCCCGCACAGGGCGATAATCCAGAACAGCCCTCTCACCGCTTTTCCTTGCCCGGACGCAGGCTACGCAAGGCGGCCTGGCTATCGTTCAAAGTCGGCAGCTCGACGTTGATTTCGCTTGTCGTCATCTGGCGCAACGTGGTCTGCGCCGTCTGCACAGCCTTGTCGTTGGCCTCGAAATGGCGGGTCAGCATGTCCTGGGCGACCTTGAGCTCGTTGCGGTAGGTCGATTGATCGCGCGAGAACAGGGCGAGTCGGGCATTGAGCAGGCGCAACTTGAGGTTTTCACGCAGCAGGTAGCCCTGACCGGGCGCCAGCAGCGCCACATCCTCGCGGTCGAAGCGCTGGATGCGAACCAGTCCCTTCATTTCCTGCCAAACTGCGCCGCCGGTGCGCTGCCACCAGTTTTTCGACTCGGCCGCCATTTCATTTTCGGCCTTTTTTTCCGGTCGACCGTAGGAACCCAGCGGCAGCTTGTCGACGCCGACCAGCACCTGTTCCAGACGCAGGCTGATGCCCGGCATATCGACGAAAGGCAGAGCGTTGAGGCGGGCCAGATCCTTGGCCAGCGCCTTGCGCAGCGGCAGGTGAGCCGGACGGTCGAGGCGGGCCAGCTGGGCATCGGCCGTCTGCAGCGCAAGCACGGCGACCGGCACGTTACCGGCCAGTTGCAGTTGTTGCCCGGCGAGCACGATGGCCTGTTCGACTTCAATCAGGGCAAGTTCTTCGCGGCTGCGCGCAATGTCCTGATACAGGGCCTGCAGGGTCGTGGACTGGGCCTGAAATTCGGCGATCTTGCCATCGACGGCGCCGAGGCGGGCCTGCAACGCATCGATCTGTTCGCGCGACAGTTTCTGGGCGCCACGGTCTTCCTTGTTGCCGGTGTCGAACTCGGCCAGTTTCTGGCTAACCTGCTGCTGGACATCGACCAGCCGCTGGCGGGTTTCGAACCATTGCCAGCCAGCCAGCGCCAGCGCGGCTATCGCCACAAACAGCCACGGGCTGGTCCGCTTGGCGCGCGGCGCCGGGAGGTAAGTCATCGTTGATGGGGAGGGATTTTCGTTTTCGGGCATCATGCCGGCCAATTATAAGCAACTAAGCCGGCGAGAATGCCGGCGTCGGCTGCTTCGGTGAGGAGAATGTTGCTTAAACCCAAAGCCCGGGCGTTTTCCGCGATGCGGGCGTGGGGGACGAAGAGCGGCGTCTTTTGCAGGAAGGCGCGGCCATCGGCGTCGAGCAGGTCGACCAGATAGCGCAGGCCTTCGCTGCTCGATACGGTCAGCGCATCGAGGCGGCCGGCCCGCCATGCTGCCATGAGCGGTGCCACGCCGATGGATGGCCCGGAACGGCGGTAGCAGGTGATGCAATCGACCGTCGCACCGCGTTCGCGCAGCGTGTCTGCGAGCAGTTCACGACCGCCGTCGCCGCGGAAGATGGCGATGCGCTTGCCCTTGACGCGCTCGGCAGCGAGCTCAGGCAATTCGAGCAGGGCTTCGGAATCGAAACGCTCGGTCGGCGCGATGCAGCCACGAATGCCACGCTCGGCCAGCAGCTTCACGGTGCCCTGGCCAACCGCTGCGGGGATCAGGGATTCTGGCCAGGCTTGCTGCTCTAGTAAAACTGGCAAAGCATGGTCGGCCGCATTCGGGCTGATGAACACAACGAGGGCATAGTCGGCCAATCGGGCAGCGGCTTCGGCCAGCGGCTGCGGATCGGTGGCCAGCGAAATTTCAAGTAGCGGAAAAATCAGCGGCGTGCCGCCAGCGGCAACGATCGCCTCGGCCAGCGGCGCTGCCTGCGCCTGCGGCCGGGTGACGACGATGGTTCGGCCGGCGAGCGGGCCGCAGACGATCATTTGCAGTGCGCTAGTTTCTCGAGGATCGCGTCGGCGCCCTTGGCGCGCAGTTCGGCCGCCAGTTGCAGGCCGAGCGCTTCGTCGTCAGCCGGATTGCCGCGCAGTTCGGCGCTGACCACTTCCTTGCCATCAGCCGTCGCAACGAAACCGCGCAGCCAGAGTTGGCCGTTTTCAATGATAGCGTAGCCACCGAGCGGCACCTGACAGCTACCGCCGAGGGCGCGCGAGAAGGCGCGTTCGGCCTTGACGCAGTGGGCCGTTTCCGGATCGTTGAGAGGGGCGACAACGTCAGCCATGTCAGCCGCGCCATCGATCAGTTCAATGCCCAAGGCGCCCTGGCCGGGGGCCGGCAGCGACTGTTCGGCGGTCAACACCGATTTGATGCGATTTTCCATGCCGAGGCGGATCAGGCCGGCGGCAGCCAGGATGATCGCGTCGTATTCGCCGGCATCGAGTTTCTTGAGGCGGGTGTCGAGGTTGCCGCGCAGACTCTTGATGATGAGCTGCGGATATTTGGCGCGCAGGATGGATTCGCGGCGCAGGCTCGAGGTGCCGACAATGGCGCCGGCCGGCAGATCATCCAGCTCGAGGTACTTGTTCGAAACGAAGGCGTCGCGAGGATTTTCGCGGGCCGAGATGGCGGCCAGCACGAAACCTTCCGGCATCACCATCGGCACGTCCTTCATCGAATGGACGGCGAGGTGGGCCTTGCCTTCCTGCATGGCAACTTCGAGTTCCTTGATGAACAGCCCCTTGCCGCCGATTTCGGCGAGCGGCCGGTCGAGAATCTGATCACCCTTGGTGGTCATGCCGAGAATGACAACTTCGCTCCCCGGATTTAAACTCGATAAGCGATCTCTAACGTGCACCGCCTGCCACATGGCCAGACGGGATTCGCGGGAGGCAATGACAATCTTCGAAGGACGGGACATGAGCAGGCAATGGGCAGGGCTTTTGGGAGGGCTGATTCTAGCATGGCTGGCCGCACCATCCTTGGGCGCGACCGACCTGCCGGCCGCCATCGACCTGCGTGCCGAGTCAGCACAGGCAGCCAAGGCTGGCGGCCCGCTGATCGTCATCTACAGCCGCCAGGGCTGCAAATACTGTGAGGCGGTCAAACGCGACTACCTCAAGCCGCTCGCCGCCAATCCGCGCTACCGTGATCGCGTGCTCATCCGGCAGATCAATCAGGACGGCGAAACGCAGGCGCTGACCGACTTCAAGGGCGGCACCACGACACACGCCCGCGTCGCCAGCGCCGAGAAAGTCAAGCTTGTACCGGTCGTCGCCTTTTATGGCCCGGATGGCCGCCAGTTGGCCAACCCCATCGTCGGCGCCCGGCTGCCCGATTTTTACCAGAGCTATCTCGAAGATGCAGTCGAGCTATCGGCGCGCGCCCTGAAAAAGCCATGAGCGAAGCCATCAAGCCCCCGGAGCAGCGTCCGGAACACCCGGATTTCTGGTGCAAGCGCTTCGGCGAAGGCGTCACGCCGTGGGACGCCGGCAAGGTGCCCGCGGCCTTTGCCGACTTCATCGCCCGCCAGCCGGGGCCGCTCGATACCCTGATCCCGGGCTGCGGCAGCGCCTGGGAAGCTGCCCATCTGGCCGAACTCGGCTGGCCGGTCACCGCGCTGGACTTCTCGCCAGTCGCCATCGAGACGGCGCGAAACATGCTGGGCAATGCGCCAGTTGATTTGGTCTGCGCCGACTTTTTCACCTTCGCCCCGGCCCGGCCGGTCGAACTGATCTACGAACGTGCCTTCCTCTGCGCCCTGCCGCGCAAGCTATGGGCCGACTGGGGCCGGCGCGTTGCCGAACTGCTGCCGGCGGGCGGCCGGCTGGCCGGCTTTTTCTTCCTCTGCGACCAGCCGAAAGGCCCGCCTTTCGGCATTCTGCCTGAGCAACTCGATGAACTTCTGGGCGCCTATTTCGATCGTATCGAAGATGCGCCGGTCAGCGATTCGATCATGGTTTTCGCCGGCCGCGAACGCTGGCAGGTCTGGCAGCGGCGCCAATTTCTCACGCCGTGTTTCCGGCCCCGAGCTCGCTAACTTACAATTTGTTTCAGGTCGCCACGTCATCCCGGCGATGATTCACCGCGTTATACAGCCACACCCCAACGAGGAACACACACCATGAAACGTATCCTGATGGCGATGGCCATGACCATCGCCGCCGCCACCCTCAGCGCCCCCGCCTCCGCCCAGGTTTCAATCAATATCGGCCAGCCGGGCTTCTACGGCCGCCTCGACATCGGCGGTTTCCCGCCCCCGCCCCTGCTCTTTCCCGAGCCGATGATGATCCATCGCGTGCCGGTCGGCCGCCCGCCGCTCTATCTGCGCGTACCCCCGGGCCACGCCCGGGACTGGCGCCGGCATTGCCGTCACTATGGCGCCTGCGGTGAGCGCGTCTATTTCGTGCAGGACAACTGGTACCGGCACGAATACGCCCCACGCTACCAGGAACGCCATATCCACCGTGACCACGGCCGTGACGGCTACCGCGATGACTATCGCCGCCATGAGCGACGCGACCACCGGGACGATCATCGCGGCGATGACCGCGGACGTGGCCGCGGCGACGACCATGGTCGCGGGCACGGCCGCGATCACTAGCCGGATCTGATGGCGCATGGCCGGCCGACAGGCCATGCAGCCCGCTCAGGCGGGCCGCCAGCCCCCGGCTGGTTTGGCGTATCATCGAAGGCCCCCCAGCCGTCCGCCAAAAAAATGAAAACCACTACGCCCCAGACCGTTTACCTCAAGGACTACACCGCTCCTGCCTACCTGATCGACACCGTCGATCTTGATTTCAACATCGAAACCGGCGGCACCACCGTCAGCGCCACGCTGGCCATGCGCCGCAACCCCGCCGTCCCGGCCCAGCCGCTGGTACTCGATGGTGACGAGCTGAAAACACTGAATGTCACGGTCAACCGGAAAAAAGTGCCATTTTCGGAAACCGCCAGCACGCTGACCATCGCCGATCTGCCCGACGTGTTCACGCTGGAAACCGTCGTCCGCATCGATCCTGACAAGAACACCCGGCTCTCCGGCCTGTACCGTTCGGCCGATGGCTATTTCACCCAGTGCGAAGCGCAGGGCTTCCGCCGCATCACCTGGTTCCTCGACCGGCCGGACGTCATGTCCACCTACACGGCGACACTGCACGCTGACAAGGCGACCTACCCGGTCCTGCTCGCCAACGGCAACCCGGTTGCTGCCGGCGATGAAGCCGATGGCCGCCACTGGGCCAAATGGGCCGACCCGTTCAAGAAGCCGGCCTATCTGTTTGCCCTGGTCGCCGGCAAGCTCGACGTCCTCAAAGATACTTTCCAGACCGCCTCCGGCCGCAGCGTCCAGCTCGCCATCTACGTCGAGCCGGGCAAGCTCGACCAGTGCCCGCACGCCATGGCCGCGCTGCAGAAATCCATGAAGTGGGACGAAGAGCGCTTCGGCCTCGAATGCGACCTCGACCACTACATGATCGTCGCCGTCGGCGACTTCAACATGGGCGCCATGGAGAACAAGGGCCTCAACATCTTCAACACTAAATACGTGCTGGCGCGCAGCGATGTCGCCACCGACGTCGATTTCGAGAACATTGACCGCGTCGTCGCCCACGAATACTTCCACAACTGGACCGGCAACCGCGTCACCTGCCGCGACTGGTTCCAGCTTTCGCTCAAGGAAGGCTTGACGGTTTTCCGCGATCAGGAATTCGGCGCCGACCTGCACAACCGCCAGACCGCCCGCATTCGCGAAGTACGCGGCCTGCGTGCCGCCCAGTTCCCGGAAGATGCCGGCCCGATGGCACACCCGATCCGCCCGTCCAGCTTCGTCGAAATCAACAATTTCTACACCTCGACGGTCTATGAAAAGGGCGCCGAAGTCATCCGCATGATCCAGACCCTGATCGGCCGCGACGGCTTCCGTGCCGGCATGGACGAATACTTCCGCCGCCACGACGGACAGGCCGTGACCTGCGAGGATTTCGTCGCCGCCATGGCCGCCGCTAGCGGTTTCGACTTCACGCAATTCATGCGCTGGTACAACCAGCCCGGCACGCCGCATGTCACGGTCGACGGCTTTTTTGACGGCGAAAGCAAAACCTATACGCTGACCTGCACGCAGACCAACCCGCGCGCCAGCGATGAGGCGCCGACACTGATTCCGATCCGCGTCGCCCTGTTTGCCGACAACGGCGATCTGCTGCCCGGCACCGAACGCACCCTGCACCTGACCGCCACGACGCAATCCTTCGTCTTCAACGACATCGCCGCCGAACCTGTGCCCTCACTGCTGCGCGACTTCTCGGCCCCGGTCGTCCTCGATTTCGACTACACGCCGGAACAACTGACCCTGTTGCTGGCCCATGAAAGCGACCCGTTCAATGCCTGGGAAGCCGGCCAGCGCCTGGCCTCGACGCTGATCCTCGACGCCACCGCCGCCATCGCGGCCGGCCAGGCGCCCGTCTGGCCAGCCAGCTTCGTCGACGCCGCCCGCCGCCTGCTGCAAACGCAAGCCGAGCGAGGCGCCGCCTTCGTTGCCGAAGCCCTGACCCTGCCCGGCGAATCAACGCTGGCCGAAGCCATGGCCATCGTCGATCCCGATGCCCTGCACGCCGCCCGCAACGCCCTGCGCAAGCATCTGGCCGAGCAACTGGAAGGCGAGTTTTCTGACCTGTACGCCGCCCTCGCCCCCACTGCCGCCTACGCGCCGAGCAGCGAGCAGGCCGGCCGCCGCGCCCTGCGCAATCTGTGCCTGGGCTACATCGCCGAACTCGACACGGCGGCAACCCGCCGTCTGGCCATGCAGCATTTCCATCAGGCCGACAACATGACCGACCAGTTTGCCGCCCTGTCGGTGCTGGTCAACATCATCGACGACTGCCCGGAACGGCTGGCAGCTCTCGACGCGTTCTACGGACGCTGGCAGCACGAAGCGCTGGTCGTCGACAAATGGCTGCAAGCGCAATCGACCAGCCGCAGGCCGGACACCCTGCGCACCGTCACCACCCTGACTGCCCACCCGGCCTTCGACATCGGCAACCCGAACAAGGTCTACGCGCTCATCCGCGCCTTCGGCGCCAATCTAGTGCGCTTCAATGCCGCCGACGGCAGCGGTTACGCCTTCATCGCCGACCGCATCCTCGACCTGCACGACAAGAATCCGCAAGTCGCTTCGCGGCTGGCCCGCTGCTTCGACCGCTGGAAAAAGTTTGACACCGCCCGGCAAGCCTACGCCCGTCAGGCACTGGAACGCGTGCGCGACCACGCCGGTCTGTCGCGCGACGTGCTGGAAGTGGTCACCCGCGCTCTGGGCTGAAACGAGAGGCCGGGATGAAATATTTCCCGGCCGCACGCAAATAGCCGAGAACAAATGCATAAGGCGCTCTAGAATATCGGGCAACCAAGCAGCCAGAGATGGTGGGCGGCCGCCTGATTGCCCGCAAACGATACTCGGCGCCAGGCATTGCATTGATCCGGGGGGGCAGTCGTGGGAATTCTCGAACAAATCCGCTCGCTATTCCGGCGTGAGCCGCCAAGCATTGCGCCAGCACCAACACCTGCGCCGACCATCGCTACCAGCGCACCGCAGATCAACGAACGCCGAGGCAAGGAACGGATCAATGCCCGCGAAGGCACGCGCGTCCTGATCATCGACGACTCGAAGACCATCGTCACCGTACTAAAGAAGTTTCTCCGTTCAGCCGGTTATGAAACGCTCGAAGCGCTCGACGCAGAGAGCGGGCTGGCACAACTGCACTCGCACCCGCCTGAACTGATTTTTCTCGACATCGTGTTACCCGGCATCAACGGGTTCGCTGCGCTGCGCGCGATCCGCCGCGACCCGGCAACCCGCGACATACCGGTCATCATGATGAGCGGCAACGAACAGGCGATGGAACAGTTTTTCGGCACCCGGATCGGGGCCGACGACTTCATGAAAAAACCTTTCTCGCGCTACGAAGTGTTTTTCCGGATCGAGCGCCTGCTCGATGATGACCTGATTCCGCGACGCGCCAAGCCGCGCATTGCCGAGTCGGTCACTCCGACACCGTCCTTGACCTGAGCCAGCGCTCAGGTCCGGAAGGTCAGCTGCGCAGCCACGGCCCCAGCAACTGGCGTAGCGACTGCTCGTTCCAGCCCTTGACGACCTCGTCGCCGACGACGATCAGCGGCACGCCGTTGCCGCCCAGCTTCTTGTGTTGCTGGAGCGCCATCGAACTTTGTTCGATGTCTTCCTCCGTATAGCGAATGCCGTTGGCAGCAAAGAACTCTCGCGTCATCTTGCAGTAGCCGCACCAGCTGGTGGCATAGAGCACGACAGCAGGCTGCTCACCGGAAGCCGCTGCCAGCGCCGCCGGGGCGCCACGTTGTTCCAGCAAAGGGCGGCCAAACCAGAAGGCGGCACCGAGAACAATCAGGATCAACAGCCACTTGCCGATACCGCCGCTGCGCGTTTCCACATTTGGACCGTAGTGAACCAGGTTTTCCGGCGGCAGCGGTGCACTCGCCTTGATGTAGGCTTTTTCGCAGGACGGGCATTGCCAGTCCGGGGCGCTATCGGTGGCCTGGCGGGCGTAGTTGCAATGGGGGCAGATTTGGCTCATCGAAGGTTTTCCGTGCAAAGTTTCAGGCGTTCTTGACCAGCGCTTTGGCCGGCACCCACTGGCGGCGACTGACCGGCAGCTTTTCCGGTGCGCCACGCAGCAGCGCCCAGCCATAGGCTTCGGCATCGTCGCCAGCGGCCTTTTCGAAACCGGCCAGCGCCGCCTTGGCGACCAGCACGGCGCGGTGCAGACGCAGAAAGCGCTCGGCAAACTCGGTTTCGAGATGAGCCAGCGTATCGTCAAGCAGGTACTCACGCTCCTTGGTCCGGGCGGTGACGTACTTGAGGTCGGCCTTGAAATAGAGCACTTCGCCGATTGGCACGAGTAGCAAGCGGCCGCGTTCGTGGCAGGAGAGGTGGGTCCGTCCGCTGCCGCGCATTTCGTGGCCGATGCCGGCGAGCAGCGCGGCATCCGGCGGCGGCCCAGGCACTTTCTGCAGGGCCGCGAGCAAGCGTTGGGTGCGCACGGGCTTGAGCAGGTAATCGACGGCGTTGAGGTCGAAGGCCTGCACGGCATAGTTGTCGTAAGCAGTGGTAAAAATAACGGCCGGCGGTTTTTCAAGGCGGCCGAGATGGGTTGCCAGTTCGATGCCGTCCATGCCCGGCATGCGGATATCGGCGAGCACCACGTCGACCGGCTTGTCGCGCAGGATGTCGAGAGCCGCCAGGCCGTTGCCAGCCTCGCCGACGACTTCGCTCGGCAATTGTCCGGCAATGTCGGAGAGCAAGGCACGCAGGCGGTCGCGCGCCAGCGGCTCGTCATCGACGAGCAGAACCTTCAGCGGGCTGGCGTGGACTTGCGGCGTTGGCATGGCAGGACGATGCGAACCTCATAGAAATTGTCGCCCGTCTCGATTTCCAGACGGGCTTCGAGATCGTAATACAAGGCCAGCCGTTCGCGGATGTTGGCCACCGCTATCTGGTTGCCAGCGGCATGATGGACCTGACCGACGGTCGGATTGGCGACGGAGATGAGCAGTTCCTGGCCGCGCTGTTCGATGCTGATGCGTACCGTACCGCCTTCCGGTGACGGCTCGATGCCGTGATAGACCGCATTCTCAAGCAGAGGCTGCAGCATGAGCGGCGGAATCGGCAGGTCCAGCGAAATTGGCCCGATTTTCCAGTCGACTGCCAGACGTTCGCCCAAGCGCAGGTTTTCGAGTTCAAGATATTGTTTGCCGAGGGCGATTTCGTCGGCCAGGCTAACCAGTTCGCCGGGGTCGCGCATGGCGGCGCGAAAGAGGTCGGACAGCGACTCCAGCGCCTCCTCGGCCTGCTGCGGCCGGGCACGGATCAGCGACAGCACGGCGTTCAGCGAATTGAACAGGAAGTGTGGCCGGATGCGCGCATTCAGTGCGGCCAGCCGCGCCTCGCTGAGAACCGGCGAGAAGGCGCGCGAGCGCAGGTCGAAATAGACCAGAAGCAAAGCCGTGGCGGACACGGCCAGCAGAACGGCACGCCAGGCGCTGCCGCCGTCGGCCAGCCCGAGGGAAGTTGCGTAGAGAAACAAGGCGGCCGCGATGCCGCCGGCCAGGGCCAGCACACAAGCCTGGCCGAGACGCAGCGGCAGACGCCACAGGAGATCGCGCAACAAGGACAGCAAGCCGAGACCGATCAGCAACAGCGGCTGGACGACCGCCGCCAGTTCAATGTAATGCCCGGCCCAGCCGGCCAGATCGGGCGCCTGCACCAGCGCGGCCAGGGCGGCCAGCACATTGATACCGAGCAGGACGCGCAGCATGACCCCGAAATTGCGCCAGTCGGGCAGGGGGTGGGTTGCAGGAAAGTGCCGTATACTTGTCATCTTTGTGCGGGTTTGTTCCAAATTCGTCGCCGATTTGCCCCATTCTAGACCAGAGTCATGACTTCCAACGCCAATCAATACACCTGGGCCGGACGCTTCTCCGAGCCGGTTTCCGATCTCGTCAAACGCTATACCGCCTCGGTCGATTTCGACCAGCGCATGTGGCGTCAGGACATCCGCGGTTCGCTGGCCCACGCCCGCATGCTGGCCAAACAGGGCATCATCGCCGCCGCCGACCTCGCCGACATCGAACGCGGCATGGCCATCGTCACCACGGAAATCGAATCCGGCCAGTTCGAATGGTCACTTGATCTGGAAGACGTGCACCTCAACATCGAGAAGCGCCTGACCGCAATCGTCGGCGATGCCGGCAAGCGCCTGCATACCGGCCGCTCGCGCAACGACCAGGTGGCCACCGACATCCGCCTCTACCTGCGCGACTCGATCGACGACATCCTCGTCCTGATCAAGGCTTTCCGCAGCGCGCTGGTCGATCTGGCCGAGAAGGAAGCCGCCACGCCGATGCCCGGCTTCACGCACCTGCAGGTCGCCCAGCCGGTCACTTTCGGCCACCACATGCTGGCCTATTTCGAAATGTTCGGCCGCGATGCCGAGCGCTTCGTCGATTGCCGCAAGCGCGTCAGCCGCCTGCCGCTCGGCGCCGCCGCACTGGCCGGCACGACCTACCCGATCGACCGTGAATTTGTCGCCGAACAACTGGGCTTCGAAGGCGTCTGCGAAAACTCGCTCGATGCCGTGTCGGATCGCGACTTCGCCATCGAGTTCACCTCGGGCTGCGCCCTGCTCATGATGCACATCAGCCGCCTCTCCGAAGAACTGGTCATGTGGATGAGCCCGCGCATCGGCTTCATCCAGATCGCCGACCGCTTCTGCACCGGCTCGTCGATCATGCCGCAAAAGAAGAATCCGGACGTGCCGGAACTGGCTCGCGGCAAAACCGGCCGCGTCTATGGCCAGCTAATGAGCCTGCTCACCCTCATGAAGTCGCAACCGCTGGCCTACAACAAGGACAACCAGGAAGACAAGGAACCGCTGTTCGACGCCGTCGACACGGTAACCGACACGCTGCGCATCTTCGCCGACATGGCCGGTGGCATCACCGTCCGTGCCGAAAACATGAAGGCAGCGCTGACCCAGGGCTTCGCCACGGCCACCGACCTCGCCGACTATCTGGTCAAGAAGGGCCTGCCCTTCCGCGACGCCCACGAAGCCGTCGGCCATGCCGTCAAGGCCGCCGAGCAGAAGGGCGTCGACCTGCCACAACTGACGCTCGAAGAAATCCGCGCCTTCTGCCCGCAAGTCGAAAATGACGTGTTTTCCGTGTTGACCGTGGAAGGCTCGCTGGCTAGCCGCAATCACATCGGCGGCACCGCACCGGCTCAGGTCAAGGCCGCCATCGCCCGCGCCCGCCAACGTCTGGGCTGATCCGCCAAGCTGGACAGAAAAGACCGCCGGTTCGCGCCGGCGGTCTTTTTTTGCGCCGAACGAATTAGAGGTTTAACATATAAGCAAACGTTGATATTTCAATATCCGACGTTATCCTATAACTAAACCAAGGCAGATCAGCATGTACTCAACCGTTGTCGACAACACCCCGCTCATCAAGGTGAGCAGCGCCAAACACGAAGCCAATTACTCTGTAAACGGTTCCCTGATGAACCCGCTCGAAGCCTTCTACGCCTCGCTCGCCGCCTGCGCGGCGGTCTATGCCAAGAAAGCCTGCAAGGAACTCGGCATCCCCGCCGCCGGCATCGAAATCGGCTGCAAGCCGTTCGCCGGCACCGGCGGTCCGCTGACCCTGGCCCGATTCAAGACCGAGGTGCGCTTCCCCGAGCATTTCAGCGCCGAGCAGAAGGCCAAAATCCTCGAGAGCATCGCCTATTGCGCCGTCAAGGATATAGTCGCCAACGGCCCGGCCATCGATTTTCAGGTCGCCGAGGCCTGAGGCCAGCCAATCCCACGGTCAACCGGAAATTTCGGCCAAAAACAAAAAACCGGGGCAAGCCCCGGTTTTTTGTTTTGCCGGCCGGAAACTCAGGCGGCGATGCCTTCGAGCATCTGCTGCAGTTCGCCGGTCTGGTACATCTCTTTCATGATGTCGCAGCCGCCGACAAACTCGCCCTTGATGTAGAGCTGCGGGACTGTCGGCCAGTTGGCGTATTCCTTGACGCCATTGCGGATTTCTTCGTCGGCCAGCACGTTGACCGTGACGAAGTCTTCAACGCCGCAGACCTTGAGGATCTGCACGGCCGTTGCCGAAAAGCCGCACTGCGGAAACTGGGCGTCGCCCTTCATGTAGAGGACGACCGGGTTGCCGGTCACGGTGGCGTGGATGCGTTGTTGAACGTCGGACATGAACTTCTCCTGATTTAAAGATGGGCGCCTGAAACACGGTCGATGCCGGCCAGGTCGGGGAAAGTGGATGCGGCTTTGAACCCCGCAGCGGTCAATAAGTTCCGGCTCGCTTTACCCTGATCGTAGCCGTGCTCGAACAGCAGCCAGCCACCGGGGTTCAGATGGGCTGGCGCGTCAGCCACGATGCGCCGGATGCAGGCCAGGCCGTCGCCCCCGGCCTCCTGGTCGGTCAGCGCCATTTGCGGCTCGAAGGGCAGACCGTTGAGGGCCAGATGCGGGTCGCCATCGGCGACGTAGGGCGGGTTGGAAACAATCATATCGAAGCGCTCACCAAGCACCGGCGCCAGCCAGTCGCCGGCGCGGAAATCGATCCTGGCACCGATCCGGCCGGCATTATTGCGCGCCACGGCAATCGCATCACGCGACAGGTCGACCGCAGCAACCTTCGCCTGCGGACATTCAAGCGCCAGCGAAATGGCAACGATGCCCGAGCCCGTGCCGAGATCGACGAGCGTGGGTGCGGCCAGTCCCTGCAACTTTTCGAGCGCCAGTTCGATCAGTACTTCGGTCTCCGGACGCGGGATCAGAACGGCCGGCGACACCTGAAAAACCCGCCCGCGAAACTCGGCCTCGCCGGTCAGGTAAGCCAGCGGCTCGCCTCTCGCCCGCCGTGCCAAAAATTCGTCAAACGCTTGTTGTGCCGGGAATTCGAGGACTCTTTCCGGAGACATCAACAACTCGGTGTGGCGACAGCCGGCGACGTATTCGAGCAGCAGTCGCGCGTCAAGCCGCGCTGACTCGATTCCCGCTTCGGCGAGCTGTTTCTGCCCCTTGCGCCAGTTTTCACCTAGTGACTGCACTGCAAACTTTCGGAATGAATGAAAAAGGCCGTCAGTACGGCCGTTTTGATTATACCGGCGGGGCCGGCAAGCCCCTAGCGAGAAGGGGTGCGACGATATGCCACATTCATTGACCAACCCGTGCGCCCTAAACTGGCCGCCTCAAAATCCAGCCGCATGATCCGTCATGGCCGAATGCGACTGTTTGTGCACGAGTCACCAGTTTTCAACAACAAGGGGAGCATCAATGTTTGATAAAAAAATCCGGAATGCGCTGGCATTTGGCGCGCTTGCTGCCGCATCCATCGGCCATGCCACGGCCGTTGCCGAAAGCTATGCCGTTGCACCGACGTGGATGCCGATGACCATGCTCGTCGTCTCGTTCGACACTGCCAGCCAGAAACTGGATGTTGCAGATCAAAGCACCCAAGGGAACAAAGGCCCCGGTGGCATCTATCCCTCGAACCCCGTCAAACTCGGCATCAACACGGACTCGATGGGCAAGCCAGACCTGTCTGCCACGACCTTCGCCAACTACGACCCAACGCAACCGTGGTCGGTGCTGCAAAACGCTGCGTTCAGTCGGCAACTAGGCTGGTGGGCCGGCAGCGGCACTGCGAATGTAACGCTGCAGACGAACATTGAGACAGCCTACGGCACGGGTGCCAGCATCTGGATCGAAGCAGTTTCGCAGTCGGCAGGACTGGAGACTTACCTCGCTGTCGGCAAGTCTGGTGTCAATGCAGACAACACGACCACAGTCGATCCCTTGGCCGGCGGCTATTCAGGCATTTTTGGCACAGCCGGAAGCGCCACCAAATGGCAGTGGGACTACAAGATGGATCACAACACCTATGCCGTTCCACTGGCATACCTCAGCCCGAACCAGTTGTATTCAGCCACCTACAAGGTTTACATCGGCGACAGCACGGGCAGCGAGCTTGCCGCCGCTTCCGGCGCGAGCACGCTGGAAACCTGGCAATGGCAGGCCCCCGCCGTTATGCCGGTACCGGAACCCGAAACCTACGCCATGTTCATGGCCGGCCTCGGGCTGATCGGTTTAATTGCCCGTCGCCGCAAGACGAACTGATATCTGCGGCCAGCGCGCCGGAAGGCGCGCCGGCCGTCGGTGACAGACGCGGGTGGTCTTTCACCCGAGAACCGTAGGAAAGGAATAGCCATGAAAAAAATGCTTTTAATCAGTAGCGCACTGGCAATGCTAGGCGTCGTCCAGGTAGCCGAGGCCTCTGTCAGCACCTATAACATCACGGAAACCTTCAAGGAACCGGATACCGATCCGCGCGATACGATATTCATCGGCTCGTTCGACTTCGATAACGTGACCAAGACTGTCACCAACCTCAAGGGCATCCTGAGCGAATCGATGACCGGCCACCAGGTTGCCTATCCCAACGACGACATGACCTGGCTGACGCTCAATTATCAGTTGTCGTCGATTGCAGTCGACACCAACGGTGACAACATCAACGATGGCCTGCTGGTCACCACCTTCCTGAATAACAGCACCGATACATTCTCGACAATGGGCGGTGGAAATGGATGGGAACCCGGCTCGGGGTATGCCCTCTATTCCGGGTTCCCCGGCCCCAATCCCGGCAACGCCTATGCCAGGATTTTCGTGAACATGACGAATCCTCTGGCGCCATTGACGCAAGCCCAGATCGACAAGCTGGCCTATGCCGACTGCGCACCGGGCGGCATGATGATGGCGACCTGCATGACCGGGACGACCGTGGCTGGCTATGGCGCCATCGGCTCAATGAGCGGCTATCCAGTGTCACAGGAGATCACCCTCGCCCCGGTTCCCGAACCAGAAACCTACGCCATGTTGATGGCCGGCCTCGGGCTGATCGGCTTTGTTGCCCGCAAACGGCGCAAGAACGGCTGACTTTGGCGGTCTGCGCGCCGCCTTGGGGCGCAGACCACAGCCCTGCAATTTCAACGATGTCAGGCAATTTTGATTCCATTTCACTCGACTGCAGCAGCCAGGAAATTGCTGGCCAATTCCTTCGTTGCGCTGCTTTCTGCCGCCTCATTTGAAGCGACGGCACAGATAACGGCACCCGTACAGACGACTATCGCGCCTCCCCAATCGGCGAACCCGGCAGAATCCAGTCCAGACGACGCCGATATGGCAGCGCCGACCCTGCCCTCGATCGTGGTTACGGCCGGCCGCGCAGACGACTCGTTGCAGAGCACCTCCCGCCGCGGCGAACGGGATCTCGCCCCGCAACGCGCGGCCACCAGCGATAGCGCCCAACTTCTCAAAGACGTTCCCGGCGTCAGCCTCTATGGCGCCGGCGGCATCTCCAGCCTGCCGGTTGTTCACGGCCTGGCCGATGATCGCTTGCGCACGCAGGTCGATGGCATGGACCTCATGACGGCCTGCCCTAACCACATGAACTCGGCCCTGTCCTTCATCGACCCGACGAGCGTCGCCAGCGTCGAAGTGTTTGCCGGCATCACGCCCGTCAGCCTGGGTGGCGACAGTATCGGCGGTACGATCCAGGTGAAATCGGCGCCGCCGAAATTTGCCAGAGGCGACCAGGATTTCCTCAGCGAAGGGCAGGCTGGCACTTTTTCCCGCAGCAACGGCAACGCCCGTGGCTACAACTTTGGCACCACGCTGGCCAGCCAGCAGGTCAATCTGACCTACACCGAGTCGCATTCCGAATCGGACAACTACCGGGCGGCGAAGGACTTCAAGAAACCGGGCGCCTGGCAAACCATGGGCGAACGTACCCTGGCCGGAAACGAAGTCGGGGCAAGCGAATACGGCGGTTCGCAGAATCGGCGTCTCGGGCTGGCGCTGGGTTTCCCGGATCATCTGTTCGAACTGAGCGTAAGCGAGCAGCGGCTCAACTACGAAGGCTTTCCCAACCAGCGCATGGACATGATCGCCAGCGCGCCAGACCCCGCCAATCCGAGCAAATACCTCGTAGACAAAAACCAGCCCTCCAACATAAACCAGCTGGTCAACCTGGGCTACAGCGGGCAATACCAGTGGGGCCAGCTGGAAGCGAGAGTGTTCCATCAGGACCTCAAGCACCACATGGACATGATCCAGGACAGGTTCAAGTACATGCTGATGCCGATGGACACGGAAGCGACGACGCTGGGCGGGATGCTCAAGGGCAGCCTCGAACTTTCAGCCAAGGACACGCTGCGAGTCGGAACCGATTTCCAGAATTACCGACTGGACGACTGGTGGCCGCCTGTCGGTAGTGCGCCAGGCGCAATGTGCTGCAACAACTTCTGGAACATCAGGGACGGCCAGCGGGATCGCCTCGGTTTCTTCGCTGAATGGGAGGCACGATGGAGTCCGCAATGGCTGACGCTGGCAGGCATTCGCAGCGATACAGTGACCTCGGACGCCGGGCCGGTAGAGGGCTATTCCGCGGGGAGCTATGCGGACAATGCAGCAACTTTCAATGGGCGCGATCGCCGACGCGTCGATCACAACCTCGACTGGACGCTGCTGTCCCGCTACACGGCGGATGCGATGCAGACCTACGAGGCCGGCTTTGCCCGAAAGACCCGTTCGCCCAATCTCTATGAGCGCTATCCTTGGTCGACTTTCTCGATGGCCGCGCTGATGAACAACTTCGTCGGCGACGGCAATGCCTACATCGGCAATCCCGACCTGAAGCCGGAAGTAGCCCATACCTTGAGCGCCACCGCCGACTGGCACGCGGCCGACAAGGCAAGCTGGGGTTTCAAGGTGACGGGCTACCTGACTTACGTTGACGACTTTATCGATGCCCGGCGCTGCACCCTCGTCGGCTGTGGCGGCAACTCGAATCTGACCATAAGCAACGGCTATGTGTCACTGCAGTACGTCAATCAGTCAGCCCAACTGTACGGCTTCGATTTGTCGGGGCACAGCCTGCTCGGTCGCAGTGAGGATTTCGGCAGTGTCACGCTGACCGGCGCGCTCAATTACGTCAGAGGCAAGAACCGGACGACCGGCGACAACCTCTACCACATGATGCCGCTCAACCTGAAAATGGCCCTGACACACCGCCTATGGGGCTGGACGAGCACCGCCGAATTCCAATGGGTAGACAACAAGGACAACATTTCCCAAGTCCGAAACGAAGTACAGACCTCGGACTACGCGCTGCTCAACCTGCGCACCAGCTACGACTGGAAATACGCCCGCATCGACATCGGCCTCGAAAACGCCCTCGACCAGTTCTACCTGATGCCGCTGGGTGGCGCTTATCTGGGCCAGGGCAACTCGATGACCACCGGCTTCATTCCATGGGGCATGTCGGTTCCCGGCAAGGGGCGTTCGTTCAATGTCGCGCTGAATGTGCGCTTCTGAACGACGCGGCAGGATTTCAATTTTGGCCAATTTTTCCGGTTGACCGTGGCAATCGAGCCTGACTGCCCGCCGCGCCGGAACGTTGCCGGTCGTCAGGCTCAGCCGTTCGTTTCGGCCAGTTCGGCCAGCAGATCGGCCTGATGTTCCGCCGCCAGCGCACCGAGCAGTTCGTCCATGTCGCCATCCATGATCGCGGCGATCTTGTACAGCGTCAGGTTGATACGGTGATCGGTGATCCGCCCCTGCGGGAAGTTGTAGGTGCGAATGCGCTCGGAGCGGTCACCGGAGCCGATCAGGCTCTTGCGCGTGCTCGAGATATGCGCCTGCTGTGCCCGCACCTGAACGTCCTTGATACGCGCCGCCAGCACCTTCATGGCCGAGGCCTTGTTGGCGTGCTGCGAGCGGCCATCCTGACATTCGGCAACGATGCCGGTCGGCAGGTGGGTGATGCGCACCGCCGAATCGGTCTTGTTGATGTGCTGACCGCCGGCACCCGAGGCGCGGAAGGTATCGATGCGCAGGTCGGCCGGGTTGAGGTTCACATCCTCGACTTCATCGACTTCCGGCATCACCGCCACCGTGCACGCCGAGGTGTGGATGCGGCCCTGCGTTTCAGTTTCCGGCACGCGCTGGACGCGATGGCCGCCGGACTCGAACTTCAGCCGCGAATAGGCGCCATTGCCGGCCAGCCGGCAGATGATTTCGCGATAGCCGCCGAGCTCCGACTCGCTGGCCGACATGACCTCGACCTGCCAGCGCTGACGCTCGGCGTAGCGCGAATACATTCGGAACAGGTCGCCGGCGAACAGCGCCGACTCGTCGCCACCGGTCCCGGCGCGAATTTCGAGCAGCACGCTGCGCTCGTCGTTGGGGTCTTTCGGCAGCAACAGTTTTTGCAACTCAATTTCGAGTTCGGGCAGGCGCGCCTTGGCGCTGGCGATTTCCTCTTCGGCAAAATCGCGCATTTCCGGATCGTTACGCATTGCCTCGGCTTCGGCCAGATCGTTTTCCGCCTGACGGAAAGCATTGAACTGGACAATGACCGGCTCGATTTCGGAGCGTTCCCGCGACAGCTTGCGGAACTGATCCATGTCCCCCGCCGTGCTCGGCGCCGACAGCATGCGGTCGATTTCGTCGAGGCGATCGACCAGCAGTTCGAGTTTTTGGCGGATGCTCGATTTCATATCACTAGCCGGTCAGCAAATGGTTCAAGGGGGCGTAATGGTACCCGAGAACACCGTTCGTCGGCGATGGAAGGCAATTGCCACGGGCAGATTCACCAAGCATAATTGCCCGATTGCGGATTTCAACAATCAATGCGCCACATTCCTCATTCCCTCATAGCACTGGCGGCAACGCTGGAGTCACGCTGGGAAGACTATCGAGCCAAGGGCGAAGTCGATCTTTTCGTCGAATTCACGCTGTCGCTCAACGGGCTGACCGAGCAACTCAACCGTAGGCATCTGCCGGGGCTGGTCCGCGCCTGCCAGGAATTGGAAAACACTGCACTTACCCTGTTCGGTGACAGTTCCATGCACCCCATCCCGCACGATCAGGCGAATGCGATCAGTCGGCAATTGATCATTATCCTGACAGAACTTCGCCGTCATGAAACGCCAGCCATCCCGACAAGGCGTCAGACCGACGACCTTGTCGAGCGCGAAAATGCCTGCCAGCAACTGCGCCAGATTGTGATCGTATCGCGGCCGAACCACCCGGCGACGAAAACGCTGAGCGAGCAACTGAGCTTTTTTGGCTTCACCCCTAGCCACGTTCGCTGGGGTCAAACACCGGGTTCCGACCAGCCGCCATTGGCCATCCTGTTCATCCCGGAGCAGGAGGGACGGGCTTATCCGCCCAGCGCGATTGCCAGCATCATGGCCTTGCGCACCGAATTCCCGAGCAGTTATTTCTATTGCCTGTCCGTACCGAGCAACCTGCAAAGCATCGTCCTGCTCCAGCGGGCCGGCGCCGATGCCTGTGTACCGGTTGGCGACACGGTCAGCGACGTCTTGTCACGCATTCTCGACCTGGCCCAGACGCGAGAACAAGAGACCCATCGCGTGCTGATCGTCGAAGACTCGGCCACCGCCATTGCCCACGTTCGGCGCTCCTTATCCCAGCACGGCATCGACAGCCGGGCCATCAACGACCCCCGGCTACTGCTCGAAGCGGCTGCCGAATACAAGCCCGATGCCATCCTGATGGACATGTACATGCCCTTCTGCAGCGGCGTCGAGGTCACCAGCGCCCTGCGCCAGGTTCCCGAATATCATTCGCTGCCCGTCATCTACCTGTCGAGCGAAAGCGACATTGCGCAGCAGGTTGAGGCCTTGCGCCTCGGTGGCGACCAGTTCCTGACCAAGCCGACCAATCCGATCATTCTGGCGGCGGTGGTCAAGACCAAGATCCAGCGCTACCGGGAAATGCTGCACTCGACCCGCCACGACAGCCTGACCGGCCTGCTCAACCACGCCACGGCCAAGGACCAGATCGAACGCATGATGCACGACGCCATGCCGGACGGTCGCTTGGTCGTCGCCATGATCGACATCGACCGCTTCAAATCGATCAACGACCGCTTCGGCCACCCGGTCGGCGACCAGGTCATCCGCAGCCTGTCCTGGCTACTGCGTGGCCGCCTGCGCAACACCGACCTGATAGGCCGCTACGGCGGCGAGGAGTTCATCGTTGCCCTGCCCGATACCGAACTGGAAAGGGCCACCGTCCTGCTCGACCAGATACGCCAGGATTTTTCCGAGCTGCCGCACGCGCATGCACAGGGCTCGGTGCGTGCCACCTTCAGTTGTGGCATCGCCTCCCTGCCCTATTTCATCACCTCGTCGAGCATCATTCAGGCAGCCGACGCCGCCCTGCTTCAGGCCAAGCGCAGCGGCCGAAACTGCCTGCTCCGCGCCGAGCCGGAAAGCGGACTCTCAGTCACCAGCGTGGAGATGGAACAGTCGACTTACCGTGGCCTGCAATTCAGCCCGTTCGCTGTCGTCAGCTGAATTCAGCGCCTGCGTCGGGGCGTGCAGGAATTTGTTGGTCAGGCGCTGCGACAGATGTTCGAGGACCTTTTCCGGCGCCTCGCCCTTGGCCAGCAGCTTCATCGCATGTTCCATCTCGTGCCGACGCATGCGTTCAGCCGAATCGCGCAACGAGCGAATGACCGGCACGGTGTCGCGCGACGCCAGCCAACCGAGGAAATCCTGCACCCGGTTGGCGATGATCGCTTCGGCATCAACCACGGCAGCCTGCCGAGACTCCAGGCCGCTTTCGACAACCTGAGCCAGGTCGTCCACGGTGTAGAGAAACACGTCGTCGAGCTGGCCTACTTCCTCTTCGATATCGCGCGGAACGGCAAGGTCGACCATGAAGATCGGCCGGTGCCGGCGCGTCTTGATCGCCCGTTCGACCATGCCTAGGCCAATGATCGGCAGCGGGCTACCCGTGCAGGAAACGACAATGTCGTGAGCGGCCAGATGCTCGCCCAGTTCGTCCAGGCGAATGGCCGTACCGCCATACTGTTCGGCCAGGGCACGGGCCCGCTCTACGGTGCGGTTGGCGATGGTGACCTGCTTCGGCTGGCCGGCGCAGAAGTGGGCGGCGCACAGTTCGATCATTTCACCGGCACCGATGAACAGGATGCGCTGGCCGGCAATCGATTCGAAAATGCGTTCGGCCAAATGGACGCCGGCGGCGGCCATCGAGACGATGTTGGCGCCGATGGCTGTCGTCGAGCGCACCTCCTTGGCGACAGAGAAGGAGCGCTGGAAAAGCTTGTGCAGTTGCGTGCCGAGCGTGCCATTTTCTTCGGCGGCTCGCACCGCATCCTTCATCTGGCCGAGAATCTGCGGCTCGCCGATAACCATCGAATCGAGGCCACTGGCGACGCGGAAGGCATGGCGGATGGCTTCTGGCTGGTCGTGGGTATAGATGTAGGGGGCAATTTCTTCGCGACTGACCTGGTGGTAGTGCGCCAGCCAGTCGATGACGACATCCGGAGATTCGGCCGAGCAATAGATTTCGGTGCGGTTGCAGGTGGACAGGATCGCCACCTCGCGCACCGGCCGGTCGCGCGTCAGGTCGCCCAGGGCGTGGCCCAGTTTGTCGGCGCCAAACGCTACCCGCTCGCGGATGGCGAGCGGCGCGGAATGATGGTTGATGCCGAGGGTAAAAATCACCGGATAGGGCTGGCGCGCACGAAATGGGCGCTGATTATAACATCCGCCCGTGACACCCTTCCCCGATCTGGATCAGAACAAAAATGCCTCTTTTTCCGGCGTTGACCGTGGCAAGGCATCGGCGCCGAACACCTTCATCTGGCGCGGCCGGAACCACACCGACTGGCCGACGGCCAGTTGCAGCGTTTCATGCCGTTCGCGCGACAACTCGACTTCGACGATTTCGCTGCCGTGCAACAGTTCGATACGGACTACCGGGCCGATCGGATGGACGTGCTGGACGGTGGCCTGCAAGCCGTCGTCGGCCGGCTGATGCGTGATGTCGATATCGTGCGGGCGAACGAAAGCAGTTGCCTTCTCGGTCGCTTCGCCGCGCTCGACCTCGGCGTAGGCGCCCTGCTGGCGGCTGTGGAAAACGTTCACGTTGCCGAGGAATTGATAAACGAAGGGCGAGGCCGGGCTGGAGTAAACCTCGTCGGGCGAGCCAATCTGCTCGATCTTGCCGTGGTTCATGACGACGACGCGGTCGGCGACTTCAAGCGCTTCTTCCTGGTCGTGCGTGACGAAAACCGACGAGATGTGCATGTCGTCGTGCAGGCGACGCAGCCAGCGGCGCAACTCCTTGCGCACCTTGGTGTCGAGGGCGCCGAACGGCTCGTCGAGCAGCAGAACCTTGGGTTCGACGGCCAGCGCGCGGGCCAGCGCGATGCGCTGACGCTGGCCGCCGGACAGTTGTGACGGGTAGCGGTCGGCCAGCCAGTCGAGCTGGACCAGACCGAGCAATTCCATGACCCGGCGCTTGATGTCGGCATCTGATGGCCGTTCCTTGCGCGGCTTGACGCGCAGGCCGAAGGCGACATTCTCGAACACGGTCATGTGGCGGAACAGGGCGTAGTGCTGGAAGACGAAACCGACATTGCGGTCGCGGGCGTGCAGGTGGGTCGCTTCGGCGCCGGAAAAAAGGATTTCGCCCTGATCGGAGCTTTCCATGCCGGCGATGATGCGTAGCAGGGTCGTCTTGCCGCAGCCGGAAGGGCCGAGCAGGGCGACCAATTCGCCGGTCGGGATGTCGAGGTTGATGTTGTCGAGCGCGACGAAATTGCCGAAGCGCTTGGAAATATTGCGGATTTCGATACTCATCAAGTTTTCTCCGGTGCCAGCACCGCGTTCAGCATTTCGGTTTCTTTTTTCATCCGCCACTCGACAATGGTCTTGGCGACCAGCGTGACCAGCGCCAGCAGGGCGAGGATGGACGCCGCAGCGAAGGCGCCGATGGCGTTGTATTCGTTATAAAGAATTTCGACGTGCAGCGGCAAGGTGTTTGTCTCGCCGCGGATGTGGCCGGAAACCACCGATACGGCGCCGAATTCGCCCATGGCCCGGGCATTGGACAGGATCACGCCGTAAAGCAGGCCCCATTTGATATTGGGCAGCGTGACGCGCCAGAACATCTGGAAGCCGGAGGCGCCGAGCGACACCGCGGCCTCTTCCTCGTCCTTGCCCTGGGACTGCATGAGCGGGATCAGTTCGCGGGCGATGAACGGGAAGGTGATGAATAGCGTCGCGAGGATCATGCCGGGGACGGCGAAGATGATCTTGATATCGTGTTCGGAGAGCCAGTTGCCGAAGGTCCCCTGTGAACCGAAAAGCAAAATGAAAATCAGGCCGGCAACCACCGGGCTGACCGCGAAGGGCAGATCGATCAGCGTGATGAGCAGGCTCTTGCCGCGGAACTCGAACTTGGCGATGGCCCACGCCGCGGCGACACCGAAGGCAATATTGAAGGGCAGCACGGCGAGCGCGATGCCGATAGTCAGACCGATGGCCGAGGCGGTTTCCGGCTCTTTCAAGGCTTCGAGATAGACCGGAATGCCTTGGGCCAGCGCCTCGACGAAGACCGCAACCAGCGGCAGGCCGAGGAAGAAGAACAGGAAACCGAGGCCGACTGTCAGCAGCCCATAGCGAACCCAGGCCGGTTCCTGCGTGGCGCGTGTCGACTTCATGCTGCCACCCCGCTCGCCTTGGCCGCTGCCACTTCGAGCGGCTCGCTGTTCTTGTGGCGATTGGCCGCCCACCATTGCAGCAGATTGACACTGAGCAGCAGAATGAAGGACAGGCCGAGCATGACCACGGCCAGGGCCGTGGCGCCCAGCACATCATATTGCTCGAGCTTGGAAATAATGAGCAGCGGCGTGATTTCCGAAATCAGCGGCAGATTGCCGGCGATGAAGATGACCGAACCGTATTCGCCGACGGCGCGGGCGAAGGCCAGCGCGAAGCCGGTGAGCAGCGCCGGGAAGATGGCCGGAAAAATGACTTTGACGAAGGTCTGCCAGCGCGAGGCGCCGAGTGAGGCTGCCGCTTCCTCGACTTCGGTTTCGATATCCTCGATCACCGGTTGCAGGGTGCGCACAACGAAGGGCAGCGTGATGAAAGTCAGCGCGAAAACGATGCCGAGCGGCGTGTAGGCGACCTTGATGCCGAGCGGTTCAAGATACTGGCCGAGCCAGCCATTGCCAGCGTACAGCGTGGCCAGCGTGATACCCGCAACGGCGGTCGGCAGGGCAAAGGGCAGGTCGACCAGCGCATCGACGAAGCGCTTGCCGGGAAACGGGTAGCGCACGAGCACCCAGGCGACGATCAGGCCGAAGAAGGCGTTGACCGCGGCGGCCAGGAACGAAGCGCCGAAGGTGACGCGAAAGGCGGCCAGCGAACGTTCGCCGAGCGCGATGTCGATGATCTGCCCGAAGCCGAGTTCAGAGGCCTTGAGGATCATGCCGCCGAGCGGCAGCAGGATCAGGATCGAGAGATAGACCAGCGTGTAGCCCAGCGCCAGGCCAAAGCCGGGCAACACGCGGTGAGTTTTTGCAGACATGGATTTTATTTTTAGCCAAAAATTCCGGTTGACCGTAAGAACGGGCCGGACCGCAGTTCAAGCGGCCCACCCGACGGTAGCGTCACCGCTTACTTGGCAACGTAGATCTGGTCGAAGCTGCCGCCATCCTTGAAGTGTGCGGCAAAGGCCTTGTTGGCGCTGCCGAAGACTTCATCGACGGTAAAGGTCTTCACGGCCGGGAAGGAGGCAGCGTACTTCTTGAGCAACTCGGCATCACGCGGCCGCAGGTAGTTCTGGGCGGCATTTTCCTGGCCTTCCTTCGACCACAGATAGTCGAGATAAGCCGTCGCCTGCTTGCGTGTGCCCTTCTTGTCGACGACCTTTTCGACCAGTGCGACCGGGAACTCGGTCTGCATCGTCAGGCTCGGATAGACCACCTCGAACTCGCCCTTGCCGAATTCCTTGGCGATCATCTCGGCTTCAGACTCGAAGGTGATCAGCACGTCGCCCATCTTGCGCTGCATGAAAGTCGTCGTTGCATCGCGGCCGCCGGCGGCGAACAACGGCGCATTCTTGAGCAGCTTGCCGAGGAACTCCTGCGCCTTGGCATCGTTGCCACCCGGCTGCTTGAGCGCCCAAGCCCAGGCCGACAGATAGGTGTTGCGGCCGTTACCGGTGTTTTTTGGATGCGGAATGATCATCTGGACGCCCGGGCCGGCGATATCGGACCAGTCCTTGATCGCCTTCGGGTTACCCTTGCGGACGATGAAAACCATCGTCGAGGTGTAAGGCGAGGCATTGTTCGGGAATTTCTTCGCCCAATCCTTGGCAACCAGCCCCTTGTCGGCCAGAAACTCGATGTCGTTGGCCTGATTCATGGTCACCACATCAGCCTCCAGCCCGTCAGCCACGGCCCGCACCTGCTTGCTCGAACCGCCGTGCGACTGCTTCAACTCAAGACTCTCGCCCGTCTTCGCCTTCCAGTATTTCTGGAACATCGGGTTGTAATCCTTGTACACATCGCGAGCGACGTCGTAGGACGTATTGAGCAAGGTGACGTCGGCCAGCGCGGCGCTCGCCACCAGCGACAGCAGAACTGAAACGATGGATTTGCGGAAATGGGTCATGGTTCACCTCGAAGGATAATGAAAGCGAATCTATCCGACCAGCTTATAACCACAAAGATGAAATGTGAATTTACTTATTCTGAAAAGCAAAAACACCTTGCGCTCATAAGCCACCCATCCGCCGACAACACTATTCGCCAACCATGTGAGGGGCTATGATTCGACCTTCCTCACGCCGCCGAAAAAACAAGATGCGCGCTTCCCTGCCTATCGCTTTCCTGCTTTCCACATTGCTCACCGCCTGCGCCTCCTTCAAAAGCGAGATTCCACCGAGCAAGCACATCACGCAAAGCGGCCCGCTCAAAGTACATCCCGGCCTGCTCGGCAAACCGGTGCCAGCCGAACTACAACCGGGTTCCAGCCTGCCGGCCGCCATCCCGGCACCGCTCGCCGCCAGCGCGACGCCCGAAGCGCCGATCAAGATGGATCCGGTCGGCCTGCGCACCCAGCGCAGCGTCTATTTCGACCTGAACAGCGCCGCCATCAAGGCCGATTACGACCCGGCACTACGCGCCCACGCCAGCTACCTGGCCGAGCACCCGAAGGCGCGCGTGCGCATCGAAGGCAACGCCGACGAACGCGGCAGCGCCGATTTCAACCGCCATCTGGGCTTGAAGCGCGCCGAAAATGTGCGCGCCACGCTAGCCAGTCACGGTGCAAGGAAAAAACAAATCACCATCAAAACACTGGGCGCCAGCAACCCGAAAAAGACCGGCCACGACGAAGAGTCGTGGGCTGAAAATCGCCGCTCCGATGTGGTTTATGAACGGGAAGATTAACTCCACCCCATAAACAAAAAGGCCTCGCAATCTGACGAGGCCTTTTACATTTGGCTATCCGGATTATTTCTGCGTTTCGGCCTCGGCCCGAACCGGCCGATACGCCAGCCATTCCGAAAACGGAATTTCATCGACTTCGAGAAGTCGCCTCTCGACTCTTTTGCGACGCTCACGCCAGCCGTTCGGCGGGCCGGACTCTTGGGTGCGGCGATCACGCCCCATTCGTTTCTCATTTTTCACGACCATCGCACACCTCTCTTCGCCATCGGCTGGGAACTCGACTTCCCCCGCTTCAGTTTCAGGATATGGCCAAGCGAAAAATCGGTTAGTGAAGAAAATCACAGCTGCAGAAAAATACGGCCCGAACATGTCGGGCCGCTCTATTCCGGGTGGAAGGCAAACGATTGAGTCTCTCGGGCGCCAGAGGCGTAAGCAATTGAACTGCCAAGCGCCGACACTGACCGCTTCTAGCAGTGCGCGAGCCCAACCAAGCCCCTCCGGCTCCTACTTGACCAGCGAGAACTCCCTGCTATCGACCCGTTTTGTATCTTGCAGGGTCGTCGTTCTGACGAACCGGACGTGGCTGGACAAGCCGGTATCGAGATCAACAGTTGCCTTCAGGTTGTCCTTGATGCTCATCCCATTTAGCTGTTTCCTCATGTTCTCTTCGTCGGTTTTGCTCATCTTGCCCTGCGCCATCTGGGAAATCAGCTGAGCAACCGATTCGGCCTTGACCGACTGCAAGGTTTCCAACTGGAGAACGCTTTTGTTGTCAGGCCGCCTCGAAACTGTTGTTACCCCCGAGGTCTTGAATGGAGCACCGCCAAATGGATTGACCATTTCAGACTCGAACTTGCGCGGCCCATTGGCATTTGGATCTGCCGTAGCACCGACAAAGAGAAGCGGCAAGTCCTTCAGCATTGCTCCCACGATGGCCTGCTTGGTACTGAACATCGCCTGCAACTGGGTTCTTACTTGCTCCGGCAGACCATTCTTGGCCGAGGCTGCGAGCTTGTCGATCAGACCCTTGACGGCAACCTGAACCTCTTCAAAATTTTGCAGATCGAGAATCTGGCCACGGTTATCGACGACGACCCGGAACTTGAGAGACTGGACAATTTCCTGAACATCATTCAAAAATCGCAGAGCCTCAGGACTCTCCGTCGGCATGGCCAGTTCGCTCTTGCCATAGCCGAGTTCAACCAGGAAAGCATCCTTGCTTGCCTTGAGAACGAGGAGAGAGACAGGCGTAGTCGCTTTGGAAGCTTGCCTCCCCTTTGCAGAGTCGCTTGCTCGCTCGTTTACTGAAACCCAGTTGTATGTCGCGCCCTCCTGAAGTCTCAGACCAAGAACAACAGGCTCGGCATTAACCTGAGCGGCAAAAAACACTGCGCAAGCGAGAACGACCTTGGCCAGATAGCGCATTTTGAAACCCCTCAACTCAAGCAGGAAGGCGTCGAATTTACCCCGATCGACATGCCAATTGCAAATTACAGACCGCGCTGACGCCCCTTTGATCGCGGCTATTCGCCCAAGGAGTTGGCGCGACCAAAAGATCGCCTTTATTGGCGCTCCAATTAAAAAGGGAGCCTCTCGGCTCCCTCCTGTCATTCAGACAGACTAATTGGTCACTTTCAAAACTCACCAGTTCGGTTCGCGCTCCGGCGTAGCCGTTATTCGGTGAATACTGAGGTCTGCGCCCTCAAATTCCTCATCCTGATCAAGACGCAAACCCATGGTGGCCTTGAGGGTGCCATAGACCAGCGCGCCGCCAATCAAAGCGACGGCGATGGCCATTGCGGTCATGATCAATTGCGGCATGAAGGCTATGCCGCCTGCCCCGCCCAAGGCTTTGCTGCCAAAAATCCCCGCCGCGATGCCGCCCCAGGCCCCACACATGCCGTGCAGCGGCCAGACACCAAGCACGTCGTCGATCTTCCAGCGGTTCTGCACCAAAGTGAACATCATCACGAACAGTCCGCCGGCCACGCCACCGACGACCAGAGCACCAATCGGGTGCATCAGATCGGAACCAGCACAGACGGCCACCAAGCCGGCCAACGGTCCGTTGTGCAGGAAGCCCGGGTCGTTCTTGCCAGCAACCAGCGCGACCAGCGTGCCGCCGACCATCGCCATCAGCGAGTTGAGGGCGACCAGGCCGGAGATTTTGTCGAGGGTCTGGGCGCTCATCACGTTGAAACCGAACCAGCCGACGGTCAGAATCCAGGCGCCGAGCGCGAGGAAGGGAATGGATGAAGGCGGGTGCGCCGAAATCCGGCCATCCTTGTTGTAGCGACCGTGGCGCGCACCGAGCAGGAGCACGGCCGGCAAGGCAATCCAGCCGCCCATGGCATGGACGACGACAGAGCCGGCAAAGTCGTGGAATTCCGCGCCGAAGCTTGCCTTGAGCCAGGCCTGGACACCGAATGCCTGATTCCAGGCGATTCCTTCAAAGAAGGGATAAACGAAACCGACCAGCATGAAAGTGGCAATCAGTTGCGGGTTGAACTTGGCCCGCTCGGCGATGCCGCCGGAAATGATGGCCGGGATCGCTGCTGCGAAGGTGAGCAGGAAGAAGAACTTGGTCAGTTCGAAGCCGTTTTTCTCCATCAGCGTCTCGACGCCGCTGAAGAAATTGACGCCGTAGGCGATGCTGTAACCGACGAAGAAGTAGGCCACGGTCGACACGCCAAAATCGGTCAATATCTTGACCAGCGCATTGACCTGGTTCTTTTTGCGGACCGTGCCCACCTCAAGAAAGGCAAAGCCCGCGTGCATGGCCAGCACCATGATGGCGCCGAGCAGGATGAACAATACATTGCTACTGGATTGATACGTTTCCATGAACCCCCCTCAATCAAAGAATGGGAAGGCGAAAAGCAAGCACCATTCCAGTGCGCCAATATTGTTATAAATCAGTGCATTGCCAAAAGCAATAACGGCCAATTAGCACCATCAAGGTGCAAAATACAAGATGCTAGCTCAGTATTGGTGCAGCGGCGCCTTATTTCGGGGCGAGCTCGGTCGGCAAAAGAACCCACAAACGGCCACTCTGTTTCATCCGCCCGGCCTGCTCGCCCGCTTCCTTGCCGTAGCCCCAGAAAAAGTCAGCGCGCACCGCGCCCTTGATCGCTCCACCAGTGTCCTGAGCCATGACCAGACGGTTCATCGTCGTTGCCGTATTCGGCCGGGTGGTCGCCAGAAAGACCGGCGAACCGAGCGGCACCGAACGCGGATCGACAGCGATGCTGCGCTCGGCGGTCAGCGGCACACCCAGGGCGCCGATCGGGCCGTCCTGACTGTTCGGTACTTCACGGAAGAAGACATAGCTCGGGTTGGTGTTAAGGAGATTGTCGAGGCGCGCCGGGTTGGCTCGCGCCCAGGCCTGGATGCCCTGCATCGACGCCTCTTCGAGTTTGAGTTCGCCGCGCTCGACCAGCGCCTTGCCAATGGACTGGTAGGGATGCCCGTTCTGGTCGGCGTAGTTTAGGCGAACGACGCTGCCGTCGGCCAGCTTGACGCGACCGGAGCCCTGGACCTGCAGAAAAAACAGCTCGACGGCGTCGTCGACGTAGAGCAGGGTTTTGCCGGGCAGCTTTTCGCCGCGCGCCGTGATTTCGGCCCGCGACCAGTAGGGCACGACCTTGTTGCCTTCCAGCCGGCCGCGCACGCGCTTGTCTTTGAGTTCGGGAAAGACGGCCGACAGGTCGATGGTCAGCAAGTCGTCCGGCACACCGCGCACGGGCTGCTCGTAGCCTCTGCTGCGCGAGCGACTGCCTTGCAACAGCGGTTCGTAGTAGCCGGTGATCATGCCGCTCGTGGCGCCGTCACCATTGGCGATGGCGTAGGGTTTGAGATACTGCTCAAAGAAACGGCGTGGGTCGTGGCCGGGCTTGCCATCTGCCGCCCGGGCCAGATCGCAGACGCGCTTCCAGCCCGTGCCTTGCGGCTTGCTGGCGACGCCGCGACAAGAGAGCAGGAAGGCCGGCCAGGCAGCGGCTACGTCGTCGTTCGTCCAACCGGGCAGATCGCTCCAGAGAGCCGGCTGAAACGAGCGCGAGAAGGCAGGCGGTGGTGTCGGAACGGGCGCCGGCACGACAGGCACTACCGCCGGGCAGGCAGCACAGGCCGGACACGGAGCGCAGCTTGCTGGGGCAACACTGGGCGGCACGGTCGAACAACCGGCCAACAGGGAGAGAAATAAAAGGGCTACTGCTTGGATTTTTCGCATGGGTTTCGCTAGAGTTCGCAATTTGCCGCGAAGTATACCTGCCGCCATGCCCAACACCCTGCCCCTGGAACGTCTGCTCGCCCGAGCCGAAGCCGTGCTTGCCCGCTTCGAAGCCTCCCTGCCGCCGCTTCAACAAGCGCCTGACTGGCAGTCTGCCGTCGCTTTCCGCTGGCGCAAGAGCAACGGCCGCGGCTGGTTGCAGGCGGTACGCCACCCGCACCCGATCCGCCTCTCCGATCTCGAGAACATCGACGACCAGAAGGAACGCATCATCGCCAACACGCGCCAGTTCGTCGCCGGCAAGACGGCCAACAACGTGCTGCTGACCGGCACCCGTGGCTCCGGCAAGTCGTCGCTGGTCAAGGCGGTGCTCAACGAGTATGCCGGCAAGGGGCTGCGCCTGATCGAGGTGGACAAGGAAGATCTGGTCGATCTGGCCGACATCGTCGATCTTCTCGACGGTCGACCGGAAAAATTCATCATTTTTTGCGACGACCTGTCCTTCGAGGCTGGCGAAACGGCGTACAAGGCGCTGAAGTCGGTGCTCGACGGCTCGATCGCTGCACCACCCGACAACGTGCTGATCTACGCCACGTCGAACCGCCGCCATCTGATGCCGGAATATTTTTCCGAGAACCTCGAAACGCATCGCGTCGACGACGAAATCCACCCCGGTGAAACCACCGAGGAAAAAATCTCGTTGTCCGAGCGTTTCGGCCTGTGGATTTCCTTCTACCCGTTCAGCCAGGATGACTATCTGGCCATCGCCAATCACTGGGCGCGCCAGCTTGGCGTGGCCGACGAAGTCATCGTCGCCAGCGAGCGCGAGGCGCTGAACTGGGCGTTAAGCCGTGGCTCGCGCTCCGGCCGCGTCGCCTGGCAGTTCGCCCGCGATCTGGCCGGGCGCCAGAAAACATCGCGAAAGAAAACCAGGTGAGCAAGGTCGTCGAAGTCGCCGCCGCCGTCATGCTGCGCGCCGACGGCCGCGAATTCCTGCTCGCCCAGCGCCCGGAGGGCAAGGTTTACGCCGGCTACTGGGAATTCCCCGGCGGCAAGGTCGAGCCCGGCGAAAGCGTTCGCGCGGCGCTGATCCGCGAGTTGCAGGAAGAACTCGGAATCACCGCCACCGCCTGCTCGCCGTGGCTGACCCGGCAATTCACCTACCCGCACGCCACCGTTCGCCTGAACTTCTGGCGCGTCACAACGTGGGACGGCGAAATCGGCATCACGGCGCCGCTTGAACACTCGGCAGTCGACTGGCAAAAAACCGGTGAAGCGGCGACCGTTGCCCCGATCCTGCCGGCCAACGATCCGATTTTGAAAGCCCTGTCGCTGCCGACGACGATGGCGATCACCAACGCCGAGGCAGAAGGCAGCGAACGCCAGCTTGAGCGTCTGGAGGAAGCCCTGCAGGCCGGCCTGCGGCTGATCCAGGTCCGCGACAAGGGTTTGCCGCCCGCCCAGCGTCAGAGGTTCGCCGAAGCCGTTTGCCGGTTGGCGCACAGCCATGGCGCGCTGGTCGTCATCAATGACGACGAGGAGATTGCCCGCCAGGTCGGCGCTGACGGCGTCCACCTATCGTCGATCAGTCTGGCCGCCTGCCTGCAGCGTCCGGACTTCACCTGGGTTGGTGCCTCCTGCCACAACGCAGCAGAAATCACCCGCGCCGGCGAACTTGGCTTCGACTACGCGCTACTCAGCCCGGTGCTGCCGACACCCAGCCACCCCGAAGCCGCAGGCCTTGGCTGGCCGGAATTCGCCAAACAACTGGCCGGCAACACGTTGCCAGTGCTGGCGCTGGGCGGCATGAAGCCGGAGATGTTGTCCGAAGCGCAGGAACACGGCGCTCACGGCATCGCGCTCATGCGCGGCTGGTAGCGCGCCGCCGGGAAATTTCATTTTTGGGCATTTTTTCCGGTTGACCGTGGAAGTCTCCGGAAACAAGCCGATTCAGCGCGTCGGCTGATCCGGAAAATCGAGGCCGGGCGTCCCAGCCTCTTCGTCGCTCACCGCGCCGCCGATGCGATAGGAATCGCTGGCCCAGCAACCGAGGTCAATCTGTTTGCAGCGTTCGGAACAGAACGGGCGCCACGGATTTTCCGGGGCCCAGATGGCGTCTTCGCCGCATTGCGGACAGCGGACCTTGCGTACGACCATTACAGGTTACAGAAAGTCAGGTCGAAGGAAACGTCGCGCTCGCAGCTACGCGCCTTCAGTTCACCGGCTGGTGGCCTGGTGAAGCGGATGTTCAGGAAATACTTGTTGGCACTGACTTCAGGGATCGCCAGTTCGTCGACGCTGACCGTGACGCGCACCATCTGCGCGGCAGTACCGCCCAGATTGAGCTGGAACTGGCCGTTGGTTGCCGAGTAGTTTTTCGGCCGACCGCTCGAGCGGAGCAGGCGCAGGACAATCGCCGCCGCATCGCGCAAGGGCAGCAGCGGCTTGGTCCAGCCTTCCAGCGCACTGCGCCGGACATCAGGCGGGCGATGCAGCCACCAGTGGTAGGACGGCAGGTCGAATTCGCAGACGCCACCGGGAATGGCGGCCCGGCTCTTGATGCTCATGAGCCAGTCGTTTTCGCGCAGGTATTGGCCGATCTTGCCAGTCATGCCGAGCAGCGCGGCCGACGACTGCTCGATTTCATAGAGCGCGCCGGACAGCGCCTCTTCGGAAATTTCGGGGTTGTTGCGGAAGGCGAGCAGGGTTTGCCGCTGCCTTTCGAGTTCCTGGATCAGGTCCATCTTGAGATCGGCGCGACCGGCCACTTCAAGAATCTCAAACAGGGAAAGCAGGGCCGTGTGGTGTTCGAGAGCCCCTTCTTCCTGAGCGAAATACGCCGTTTTTTCGAACAAATCCTCCAGACGCAACAGCGTGCGGATACGTTCATTAAACGGGTATTCGTAGGTGATCACGCGGCTGGTGTCCGAGAAAACGGAAAATTTTGTTTATTCTGAGCTATTTGCATTCAAATCTCAACAGCTTGCTTTAAGTTTTTCAGCCATAAGTGCTAGATAGTTTGAATGCAGCATTTTGACTTGTTCGCTGATCTTTGTTTTATCCGCATCATTGACCACAACATCGTCAGCAACCAAAAGCCGTTGCTGGCGTGTCGCCTGAGTTGCCATGATCGCTTTGACCTCTTCCGCGGACATGCCGTTCCGCGCCATGACGCGTTCTATTTGCAGGCTTTCCGGGCAGTCAACGACGACAATGCGGTCGCAGCGATCGCGGTAGGTTCCGGACTCAACAAGCAGCGGCACCGCCAGAATGACGTAGGGTTCGGTCGCCGCACGGCAACGTTCGGTCGATATCTTTCGAATGATCGGATGCAGGATACATTCGAGCCGATTTTTGATCGAGGGATCGGCGAAAGCCAACTGGCGCATTGCTGCCCTGTCGAGAGCGCCATTCGGCGAAAGAATTTTCCGGCCGAACTCGGCAGTCAGCATGGGCATGGCGACGCCATCGGCCACGGTCAGTTCGCGGGCAATCGCATCGGCATCAACCAGCCCGGCGCCCTGCTCGACGAACAGCTCGGCGACCGTACTTTTGCCACTACCGATCCCGCCGGTCAGGCCGACGACGTACTGGCTCATTTGCAGGCCAATGTGTCGGCCTTGGGCAGAAGGCGGCCGACGGCGCCGATCAGCTCGACCTTGTCGCCAACCGGCCCGCGTGCCTGCAGCGTAATCAGGCTGTCCTTGCCCGGCCGCGGCGCGACCTGCGCCGAGCGGACCCCCTTGGCTTTCAATTCGGCCAATTTGTCCTGCCCGCCTTTTTCGGAAGAAAACACGCCGAGCGAAATGGCGTTGCGATTCAGCTCATCCTGCACGATGAAAAACTCGGTCACACCCAGTTCGCGCAATTCCGCCGATTTCTTTTCGGCCTCGGCCTTGCTGGGCACCGGCGGAATGAATACCCACCAACCATTGCTGTCCGACGCGGCCAGTTTCCGGGTCACCTTGTAATCGCCAAAACGCTTGGACAGCAGGGCTGCCAGACGCTCGGCATCGGCCAATGGCAAGGGGCGCCAGGTCAGGCAGACAGGCGGTTTGTCGACCACTTCGGCGACGCCAGGCTTTTCCGCCTTGGCTTCCGGAGCCGGTTCAGTCGCTGCCGGCCTGTCGCCCCCTGCACTCCCCGTCGCAGGTGTTTCCGTAGCCGGGGCAACAGCGGGCGCGACCGGTGCGGGCTTGACGAGCGGCGTACCCGGCGCCTCGCCGCGCGAGACGATGCGCATGCGTTCCGGTAGCACCTGCTGCTCGACACGCCCAGCATCCGGATTGTCAGGATGGCCGAAATAGCCTGCACTGAGAGCGTAGAACAGCAGGTTGGCGAGAACGAGCAGGAAGACGAGGGCTTTCACGGATTCAGCCTACCTTGGGCAAGTGCTTGAGTGATTCGGCGATGGCGGCTTCCGGGTAATCGTAGTCTTCGAGCTTGCCGGAGAAATACTTGTCGTAGGACGCCATGTCGAAGTGGCCGTGGCCGGTCAGGCTGAACAGGATGGTCTTGGCCTCGCCGGTGATCTTGCACTTGAGTGCCTCGTCGATGGCGGCACGGATGGCGTGGCAGGATTCGGGCGCCGGGATGATGCCTTCGGCCCGGGCGAACTGCACGCCGGCCTCGAAGGTGGCGACCTGCGGCACGGCCAGCGCTTCGATCTGGCCTTCGTGGAGCAGTTGCGAAACGAGCGGCGAGTCGCCATGGTAGCGCAGGCCGCCGGCGTGGATGCCGGGCGGCATGAAGTCGTGGCCGAGGGTGTACATTTTCATGATCGGCGTATAGCCGGAAACGTCGCCGTAATCGTAGGCGTAGTGGCCCTTGGTCAGCGTCGGGCAGGAAGTCGGCTCGACTGCGACGCAGCGCAGGTTGGTGGCGCGCTTGTCGCCGGCCGCCTTGTCGGCGAGGAAGGGGAAGGCGATGCCGCCGAAGCTGGAACCGCCGCCGCAGGGCCCGAAAATCACGTCCGGATAGAGGCCGACCTTGTCGAACTGCTTCTTGGCTTCGAGACCGATGACCGACTGGTGGAGCAGCACGTGATTGAGTACCGAGCCGAGTGTGTAGCAGGTGCCGGGCTCGGAAGCCGCCTCTTCGACCGCTTCCGAAATAGCCAGGCCAAGCGAACCCTGGTTGTCGGGGTCGGCAGCCAGTGCAGCACGGCCGGCGTTGGTCAGCTTGCTCGGGCTGGCGAAGACTTCGGCACCCCAAGTCTGCATCATCGAGCGGCGGAAAGGCTTCTGCTCGTAGCTGACCTTGACCATGTAGACGCGCACCGGCAGGCCGAACATCTGGCCGGCAAAGGCAATCGACGAACCCCACTGGCCGGCGCCGGTTTCAGTGGTCAGCCGCTTGGTGCCGGCGATCTTGTTGAAATAGGCTTGCGGTACAGCCGAGTTCGGCTTGTGCGAACCGGCCGGCGAAACGCCTTCGTACTTGTAGAAAATCTTGGCCGGCGTACCGAGCGCCTGTTCGAGGCGCAAGGCGCGGCAGAGCGGGGCCGGGCGCCACAGCGCATAGATCTGGCGGACTTCTTCGGGAATGGCGATCCAGCGCTCAGCCGACATTTCCTGCTCAAGGATGGGACCGGGAAAAATCGCCCCCATCGCTTCCGGCGGCACCGGATTGCCATCGGGCCCGAGCGGCGGGGCCGGCGGATTGGCCAGGTCGGCGACAATGTTGTACCAGTGGGTCGGAATATCTTCTTGTTCTAAGTTGATCCGCAGCGGCGTCACTTTTCTCTCCCGGAAAGTGTTTTCTGAAAGCCGGTAACTTACTCCAAAAGGATTCGCCGACCAAGGGTGCGTCTTGATTTTGGCCGTTTTTTCCGGTTGACCGTAACATCGTCTGAAACAAGCAGTTAAAGTACGGCCTGCCGACCATTTTGACGCTCGCCCTCGCCTTGTCCGCCCCGAAAATTGCCCACCTGCACCGCCATCCGGCCGCTCCCTCAGCGCAGCCGTGCATTATCGAGGTTGCCGCCACAACGATGGACGACGGCGGACTGGTCCTGAGTTATCTCGTCACTTGCCCATCCGCCGATCTCCGCCTTCCCGCGCAGCAGCCGCCCGGCGCGGCCGACGGCCTATGGCAGCACACCTGCTGCGAAGCCTTTGTGGCTGAAGACGGCGCCGGCTATCGCGAATTCAATTTTTCACCCTCCGGCCAGTGGGCTGTCTACCGCTTCACCAGCTACCGGGAGCGCGACAACTCCTTTACCCCCGAGGCCGAGCCGCAACTCAGTTTTACGTCGCTGGCCAACGGTTTCGAACTGCGCGCCAGCCTCCCCGCCGCCCTGCTGCCGCCCGGCAGCGCGCTGCAACTCGGCCTCACCGCCATCATCGAAGCGGCAGACGGCAGCAAGAGTTACTGGGCGCTGGCGCATTGCGCCGCCCAGCCCGATTTCCACGTCCGTCAGAGCTTTGCCCTGACCCTCAAGCGAAACACGCCATGACCCAGACCGTCCTCTTCGGCATTGACCGACTGATCGCCGAGCCCGCCCTGCGCCGCCCGCTGGCCGGCCGGCGCATTGCCCTGCTCGCCCACCCGGCCTCGGTAACCGCCGACCTGACTCACTCGCTCGACGCCCTGGCCGCGCTGCCCGATCTCAAGCTGAGCGCCGCCTTCGGCCCGCAGCACGGCCTGCGCGGCGACAAGCAGGACAACATGGTCGAGTCACCCGACTTCCTCGACCCGCAACTCGGCATCCCGATCTTCAGCCTGTACGGCGAAGTGCGCCGGCCGACCGACGCCATGATGGACACTTTCGACATCCTGCTCGTCGATCTGCAGGACCTCGGCTGCCGTATCTACACCTTCATCACGACACTGCGCTACGTGCTTGAAGCCGCCGCCAAACATGGCAAGAGCGTTTGGGTGCTCGACCGCCCGAACCCGGCCGGCCGCCCCGTCGAAGGCCTCACCTTGCGTGAAGGCTGGGAAAGCTTCGTCGGTGCCGGTGCCATGCCGATGCGCCACGGCCTGACCATGGGCGAACTCGGCCATTGGTTCATCGCAACGCTCAAGCTCGACGTCGATTATCGCGTCATCGAAATGCAGGGCTGGCAGCCCGACGCCGCCCCCGGCTACGGCTGGCCGCTCGGCGAACGGACCTGGATCAACCCCAGCCCGAATGCCCCCAATCTGTGGATGGCCCGCGCCTACGCCGGCACCGTCATGCTCGAAGGCGCGACCTTGAGCGAAGGGCGCGGCACGACCCGCCCGCTCGAACTGTTCGGCGCGCCGGACATCGACGCCCGCGCCGTACTCACCGAAATGGAAACCTTTGCCCCGCACTGGCTAAACGGCTGCAAGCTGCGCGAATGCTGGTTCGAACCGACCTTCCACAAGCATGCCGGCCGGCTCAATCACGGCATCCAGATTCACTGCGAGGGGCCGTATTACGATCACGCCGCCTTCAAACCTTGGCGTATTCAAGCCCTCGCCTTCAAGGTCATCCGCCGCCTTTATCCGGACTACCCGCTGTGGCGCGACTTCGCCTACGAGTACGAACACGACCGCCTGGCCATCGATCTCATCAACGGCTCGCCGCTTTTGCGCGAATGGGTCGATGATCCGGCCACACAGGCCGACGATCTCGACCGCCTGACCACCCCCGACGAAGAAGCCTGGCAGGAACATCGCCGACAATTTCTTATCTATTGAAAATTGCGACCACCCCGGGCATTCCATTCGGAATAAAATGTGCAGTAGATGACGATTTGCTAATACTTTATCGTCATCAATTGACACAACCTGTGCGGAGCTAGTGTGCGCGATCACTACCATGCCCCAGTCGGCCGTCGGCTCTACCAGGCCATTGCCGCGCTGTGCCTGCTACTCAGCCTGGCGGTGGCCAGCGCCGAAGAACAGTCCCCCGCCACCAACAGCGAAGCAAGGGCAGAACTCCAGACCAGCGCGAGACAAACTGTCAAATTCGCAGTCCTTGCCGCCCGCCCCAAAGGCGAAACCGAAACACGCTGGCGCCCGCTGATCGAGCATCTCAACAAGGCCAATCCAGAGCGCCAGCTGGAGCTGCAGGCGCTGACCTATCCGGAACTCGAGTCGGCCATCCGTGAAAAACGGGTCGACTTCGTGCTCACCCAGCCCGGCCACTACATCATGCTGACCCAGCGCGAAGGCCTGCTCTCGCCGCTCGCCACCCTGGTTGAAACGCAGGGCGACAAGAAGGTCTCGGCGCTGGGGGGCGTCATCCTGACCCGCAGTGACGAGAAAAGAATCCAGAACCTCGCCGACCTCGCCGGGAAACGTATCGCCACCAACAGCATGAGTTCGCTGGGCGGCTACCAGGCCCAGGCCTACGAGTTGAGGTTGCGCGGCATCAACCTGGCAAGCGACGCCACCATCATCGAAACCGGACAACCGCAGGACAAGGCCATCCAGCAACTGCTCGCCGGACAGGTCGATGCCGCCTTTGTCCGCACCGGCCTGATCGAGGCCATGGCCAGGGAACAGAAGCTGGATATCGGCAGCCTGCGCGTCGTCAATGCGCGGGACGACGGCTTTCCGCTGGCCCATTCAACCCGGCTGTATCCGCAATGGCCGCTGGCCGCGATGCCATGGGCCGACCAGGAATTCGCCCGCAAGATCGCCGCCGACATCCTGACCTTGCCGCATGGCGGGGAGGTCGCCCGCGCTGCCGATATACACGGTTTCAGCATTCCCGGGGACTATCGCCCGGTCGAGGAACTTCTGCGGGAATTGCGCCTGCCGCCCTTCGAAGCTGCCCCCAATGTCAGCGTCAACGACATCATCAAGCAGCACGGCCTGTTAATTAGTCTGGCCGGCATCGTCATCGCCGGGGGCCTCACGCTTTTCGTTATCATCCTGTTCCGCTCCAATTTGCGGCTGAAAACGGAGCGCGCCCGGACGGCACTGGCGATGTCCGAACTGTCGGCAACCGAAGCACGGTTTCGCGCCATTTTCGAGAATGTCGATGCCCTTTCCATCCAGGGCTATCTGGAAGATGGCACGGTTGCCTACTGGAACCACGCCTCGCAGACGCTATACGGATATAGCGCCAAGGAGGCGATTGGCCAGTCACTGCTCGAACTGATCATCCCGCCCGAACTGCATGATGGTGTGCGCAACGCGGTGCACTGGATGTTCGCCAACAAGACCGGCGTTCCGGCCGGGCGTTTGACCCTGCGCCACAAAGACGGCCATCCGGTCGAGGTGTATTCGAGCCACACGGTCGTCGATACGGCCGACCTCGGCCCGATGATGTTCTGCCTCGACGTCGACCTGCGGGAACTGGCCAGTGCCGAGCAGGCGCTGATGGAGAGCGAGGCCCGGCAGCGCATGATCCTGGAAACGCTGGGCGAAGGCGTTTTCGGCTGCGACCTTGACGATGTGTGCACCTTCATGAACCCGGCCGGGCTTGCCCTCCTCGGATTCAGCGAGCAAGAGGTGCTCGGCCGCGGCACCCATAGCCTCTTCCACCATCACCACGCAGATGGCTCGCCTTACCCGCAGTCGGCATGTCCGCTCCGGCGGACCGCAAACGATGGCAAGACACGCCGGCTGGAAGATGTTTTCTGGCGCAAGAATGGCGAAATGTTCCCGGTTCGCCTGACCATCACGCCGACGCTGCGCGATGGCCAGATCAGCGGAACGGTCGTCTCCTTCTCCGACATCAGCGAAATCCGCCGGGATGCGCTGGAACTGGAAAAACACCGTCACAACCTCGAAGGCGAGGTCAGGCAGCGCACCGAGCAACTGGAAATTGCCCGCCAGGCGGCCGAAGCAGCCAGCCGCTCGAAGAGCGCCTTCCTGGCCAACATGAGCCATGAAATCCGGACACCGCTCAATGCCGTGCTCGGCATGGTTCACCTGCTCCGACGCGATGCCCCGACACTTGAGCAGATCGACCGTCTCGACAAGATCGACAACGCCTCGCAGCATTTGCTTGCCGTCATCAACGACATTCTCGACATTTCCAAGATCGAGGCCGGCAAGCTGCAGCTCGACGAAACCAAGGTCGACATCAACAGCATCCTCAAGCGTGTCGTTTCGGTCCTCGGTGAGCGCGCCCGCGAAAAAGGGCTGGTCCTGCAAACCGAGTCCGACGATTTCACGCGAACACTAATCGGCGACCCGACGCGCATTACGCAGTGCCTGATCAATTACACGGCCAATGCCATCAAGTTCACCGAGCAGGGCAGGATCACGGTCCGGGCCAGCCGGATCTCCGAGATCGGTGGCAAAACCCTGCTCCGCTTCGAGGTTGAAGATACCGGGATCGGCATCGCCGAGGAGTCGATCCCCCGGCTGTTCGGAATTTTCGAGCAGGCCGACGCGTCGACCACCCGCAAATTCGGCGGCACCGGCCTCGGCCTGGCCATCACCCGCCGCCTCGCCCAACTGATGGGCGGCGAGGTCGGCGTCAGCAGCCAGCTGGGTAGCGGCAGCTGTTTCTGGTTCACGGCCCGGCTGAAACCCGGCGACGAGGACATGGACGCCCTGACATCGACCCATGCCGGTCTGCCCCTGCAGGCAGTCCAGGAAACGCTGGCCGGCCGCCATCTGCTCGTCGTCGAGGACGAACCGATCAACCGCGAGATTGCCCTCGAACTGCTCAGGGAATTCGGCACCACGGCCGACACGGCGGAAAATGGCCGGCAAGCACTTGAACTGCTCAAGACCCGCAGCTACGACCTGGTCCTGATGGACATGCAGATGCCGGAAATGGACGGTCTCGAGGCTACCCGCCAGATCCGTGCCCTGCCGCAACACACACTGCTGCCGATCATCGCCATGACCGCCAACGCCTTTGCCGAAGATCGCAAACGCTGCATCGAGGCGGGCATGAACGATTTCATCGGCAAACCGGTCGAGCCCGACGACCTCAAGATGCTATTGCTGCATTACCTGGCGACGTAACGCCGGAGTACGCGCTCGGCCGCCAGGACGCCACGATACTGGGCCTCTTCGAACAGCGAAAATCCCGATAGATCAGCATGGGCCAGCGTAATGCGCGGGATTTCAAAATTGGCCATTTTTTCCCGTTGACCGTAGAAGAGACTGCCCGGCACCGGGCGGCGCATGGCGTGGCCATTACGGAAAACATCGAGGCGCGTCGTCAGCTTGCGGATGTCGGGATGGACGCGTTCGAGCTCGGCCAGGATGCCTTCGCCCCATGCGGCGCGCGGCGTTTCGATGAGCAGCCGGCGCCCCTCAGCCGGCGTCACGTCGTGCAGTGCGCGATAGTAGGTGAACACCGTACCGCTCAGGTGCCGGCGGATCAGTTGATGCGTCGCGCTGACGTAGCCGAGACCGGGGCTGTCGTAGAACACGTTGTCCCACGCCGCCGGCGCGCCGTGGCGCTCTTCCGGCAGATCGGCCAGATGCAGGTTGGCCGTCAGCCACGGTGCGTAATCGCCGGCCAGCGCCGCTGCTTTGAGGTCGCCGGGCATCGCCGGCCAGACGCGCGGCAGCACGAAGGCCGGCGATGCCCAGATCAGTTGTCGGGCTTCAAAGCGCACGGTTTTTGCCCCCAAAAGCACGTCGACCGCAACATTCGATTTCCCTGCCTCAATGCGCCAGACCAGCGCCCCGGTCAGCACGCGATCACCGGCTTTTTTGGCCAGTCCGCGGGCCAGCCAGGCATTGCCTTCGGGCGCCGTCAGCACCGTATCGCCTGCCGCATTGTCGGCCTCGCCGTTGCGGCAGGCAAAATAGTGCAGCCCGGCCCAGGCCGAAACCTGACCGTAGGCCGTTCCGTAATCGTCGCGGCAGGCGTAATTGGCCAGCCAGTGCACGGTCGGTGCCGTGAAGCCGTTGTCGGTCAGCCACTGGGCGAAGGAGATCCGGTCGAGGGCGAGCCATTCAGGATCGCGACTCGACAGCGCCATCGGAATGGCAAACAGCCGGCGGCCGTCGCGGCCCTTAGCTCGCTTGAGTTCATCCATCCGTTCATGAAAGCGCTTTTGCTGCGCCAGCTCAGCCGCATCGATGCCACGTTGCGGCAGCAAACCCTCGTCCCACAGGCCGTTGCGATAGACCCGCTCCTGCGGCGTCGCACACAAATACCGTTCATCGTAGGTCGGCTTGAGCGCCGCCGGGTCGCCCTGCAACACGCCCAGTTCGGCCAGCAACTCACGCACCAGCACGGAATCCTGGCTGGGCAAGGGCAAATAATGCGCCCCCCACGGGTAGGCGACGAGCGGCGACTGGCCGGCCCGCGAATTGCCACCGGCTTCGCTTTCCATTTCCAGCACATGAAAGTCGTCGACCGCAGCCTGCGCCAGTTTCCATGCCGCAGAAAGCCCGGAGATGCCGCCACCGACGATCAGCACACCGGTTTTTCGTGTTTCGGCAGGCGCCGGGAAATTGCCGTCGCGCAGCCGGTGGCCGAGCGCCTGATTCATGCCGAGCAATTCGCCGGGCGGCAAGGGTAGTTTTCCGGCCGGGGCGCAACCGGCGAGGGCGGCCGCCCCCACCGTGTAAAGAAATTCGCGCCGGCTAGTCAAGCTTCCGCAGCGACAGGCTGACCGACAGCTGGGCGCCAAGCCAGCCGAGGAAAGCGCCGAGCGTAGCCAGTCCCAGCGTTTCAACGACGCCCGGCGGGCGCAGGCTGAAATTCCCACCGTAGAGCGCCGCCAGTTCACCGACCGGCCCGCCCAGCAGCTGCAACGCCGCCAGTACCAACGCGGCAGCAAGCAGGCCACCGAGCGCCCCCTGCAAGGCTCCGAAATAGTAGAAAGGCCGACGGATGAAGCCGTCCGTCGCACCGATCATGCGCGCCACCTCGATCTCGGCCGACTGGGCCATGACCTGCAGGCGGATGGTATTGAAGGTCACAGCGACCAGCCCGGCACCAAACAGCCCAGCCAGCATCCACAAAGCCAGCTTGCCGAGACGCAGGAAGGCGTCGAAACGCTTGATCCAGGCCGAATCGAGCTGGACGTGGGCAACCTTGGGCCAGCCGGCAATCTCCCTGCGCAGGACCTCTAGCGCCTCTGGCTCGGTGTTGGCCGGTTCGATGATGAAGGCATCAGGAAGCGGGTTGCGCGGCAGGCTGGCAACGATTTCGGCCATGCCCTCGCTGCTCTGCATTCGCTTCAGCGCGTCCTCTTTCGGCACGAATTTCCACTTGCCATTGGGCGCCTGACGCAGGCGGCTTTCGATCTCGCCAACATCTTTCTTGCTCGCCTCAAGGCTCATGAACAGGCTGATCTGCTGCACGCCGGAGGCATTGCGGCCGAGGTCACGCAGGTTGTCGAGGGCGACATAACCAAAGGCCGGCAAGGTCAGCGCGATGCCGATGACGATCAGCGACAGCAGGGTATTGAGCGGCGTCGCCCACAAACGGCGAAAAGCCGCGGCCAGTGCGGCACGATGGTGAATAAGCCAGGTCATGCGACCACCCTCCCGTGCGCCAGGCGCAGGACATTCGGGTGATAACGCTCGATCCAGCTCTGGTCGTGTGTAGCGACGACGACAGTCACGCCAACGCGATGAAAGTCGGCAAAGATGTCGAGAATGGCCATGCCGGAATCAGTATCGAGATTGCCCGTCGGCTCGTCGGCGATCAGGATGGTCGGCCGGTTGACGACGGCGCGGGCGATGGCCAGCCGTTGCTGTTCGCCGCCCGAAAGCGCGATGGGATTAGCCTTTTCGCGGGCCAGCAGGCCGACCTTGTCGAGCGCCGCTTGCGCCCGGCGAATCGCCTCGCGGCGCGGCAATCCGGCGATGTGCAGCGGCAGCAACACGTTCTCCAGCGCGTTGCGATCGAACAGCAACTTCTGGTCCTGAAACACCAACCCGAAATGCCTGCGTACATGCGGAATGGCGCTGCGCCCGAGGGCTGACAGGTTCTGGCCATTGACCACGAGGCTGCCGGAAGTCGGCCGCTCGATGGTCGAGATCAGCTTGACCAAGGTCGTCTTGCCGGCGCCGGAATGGCCGGTGATGAGCACCATCTGCCCGGCCTCGATCGAAAAACTCGCATCCTTGACGGCCTCGAAGCCGCCCGGGTAGCGCTTGGTCAAATTGCTCGCTTCGATCATTGCTCGAACATGGCGTCCACGAAATCGCGCGCCGAGAACGGCCGCAGGTCGTCGATCTGCTCGCCGACGCCGATGAAGCGGATCGGCTTCGGGCATTGCCGGGCAATCGCCGTAACGACGCCGCCCTTGGCCGTGCCGTCGAGCTTGGTGAGGACCAGGCCGGTGACGTTGATCGCCTTGTCGAAAGCCCTGACCTGCTGCAGCGCGTTCTGACCGATGTTGGCATCGAGGACGAGCAGCGTTTCGTGCGGGCCTTCCGGATCGATTTTCTGGATGACGCGACGCACCTTGGCGATTTCTTCCATGAGGTGCAACTGGGTCGGCAAACGACCGGCCGTATCGGCCAGCACGATGTCGATGCCACGCGCCTTGGCGGCTGAAATGGCATCAAAGACCACGGCGGCAGGATCGCCCTTGTCCTGCGCGATGACCGTCACGTTGTTGCGCTCGCCCCAGGTTTCAAGCTGTTCGCGGGCGGCGGCGCGGAAGGTATCACCGGCAGCGAGCAGCACGCTCTTGCCCTGCATCTGGAAATACTTGGCCAGCTTGCCGATCGAGGTCGTCTTGCCGGCGCCGTTGACGCCGGCAATCATGATCACGAAAGGCTTGTGCGTCGACACGTCGAGCGGCTTTTCGAGCGGCAGCAAGGTTTCGAGCAGGGCATCGTGCAGCGCCTTCTGAATGGCGTCCGGCGTATCGAGCTTGTCGCGCTTGGCCGCCTTTTTCAGCTCGTCAAGCAAGTGGGTCGTTGCCTCGACACCGCAATCGCTGGTCAGCAAAAGGGTTTCGAGTTCCTCCAGCAGTTCGTCGTCGACCTTGCCGCGCGAGAAAATGGTTTTGAGCTTGCCGCCCCACTGGGCACGGGTCTTGGCCAGACCCTTGAACAGGCGCTCGCGCCACGAGGGAGCGGCAGCTTCGGCCGGGACGTCGGCCTTGGTCTCGGCTTTACTGTCGCTGCCGGATTTTTTCAGGAAACTGAACATGGGGGTGGTGGTCTCAAGCCTTGCTGACAGGCGGGCGGCAAGCCGTTAAGATGCCGTCCGGTTCGATGCAAAATCAGCCCCGAATTCTAACAGAAAGCCCCGCCCCCCCATGCCCCTCAAACACCTGCTCTCCGTTTTGCTTGCGGCCGGGTTGTCGACCGCAGCTTTCGCCAATCCGTACGAAACCACGCTCAAGAACGGCCTGCGCATCATCGTCAAGGAAGACCACCGGGCGCCAACCGCCGTCCAGATGGTCTGGTACCGCATCGGCAGCACCGACGAGGTCGATGGCGCCTCGGGCGTCGCCCACGTGCTCGAGCACATGATGTTCAAGGGCACGCCAAGCGTCGGCCCCGGCGAGTTCAACAAACGCGTCGCCGCCGCCGGCGGGCGTGACAATGCTTTCACGAGCCGCGACTACACGGCTTACTTCCAGCAGGTGCCGAAGGAAAAGCTGCCCGACATGATGCAGCTCGAAGCCGACCGCATGCGCCACCTCAACGTCGACGCCAAGGAATTCGCCCAGGAAATCAAGGTCGTCATGGAAGAGCGCCGCATGCGCACCGACGACAACCCGCAATCCAAGCTCTTTGAGCAAATGAACGCCGTCGCCTTTCAGGCCCACCCCTACCGCCGGCCGATCATCGGCTGGATGAACGACCTCGAAACGATGACGGCAGCCGATGCCAAGGCTTGGTACGACACGTGGTACGTGCCGAACAACGCCTACGTCATCATCACCGGAGACGTCGATCACAAGGAAGTCTTCGCCCTGGCCGAGAAATACTATGCGCCGCTCGAAGGCCGCGCCCTGCCGGTTCGCCGGCAACAGGTCGAGCCGGCCCAGGAAGGCACACGCAAGGTTACCGTCAAGGCGCCGGCTGAACTGCCGGTGCTGATCATGGGCTACAAGGCGCCGATCCTGCGCGACATCGACCAAGACGTCGATCCTTACGCGCTGGAAATGCTCGCTTCGATTCTCGATGGCCATGACGCCGCCCGCTTCAACAAGAAACTGGTCCGCGAGGACAAGGTTGCCCTGTCGGCCGGTATCGATTACGACGCCACAGCGCGCGGCCCGGGCATGATTTATTTGCACGGCACGCCCTCCGAAGGCAGGACGGTCAGCGATCTCGAAGCTGCCCTGCGTGCCGAAATCGCCCGCGTCCAGAAAGACGGGGTCAGCGAGCAGGAGCTCAAGCGCGCCAAGGCGCAACTGATTGCCGGACAGGTCTACAAGCTCGACTCGATGTTCGGCCAGGCCATGGAAATCGGCCAGATCGAAGCGGTCGGCCTGCCCTACCAGAAGCTCGACCGCATGCTCGACAAGTTGCAGAAGGTGACTGCCGCCGACATTCAGTCCGTAGCCAAGAAGTATTTCAACGACGACGCGCTGACCATCGGCCTGCTCGACCCGCAACCGCTCGACGGCAAGCCCCGCCGCCCGGCCGTTGCCACTCGCCACTGAGCCGGGGTCATCATGGCTTTACCGTGGATGACCATCCTGAGCAATGTGCCGTGGAGCGACGTGCTCGGCAAGGCGCCGATCATCGCCGAGGGCGCCAAGAAGCTGTGGAAGGGCATGGGCCGCAAGAATAGCGATGGGTCCATCGTCGATGCTGACCCCGTTGTGGCCCCCGACGCCGATTTCGCGACGCGACTGGCGTCCCTGGAAACCGTTCAGCGCAAATTGCGCACCCAGATACTGGCCTCCGGCGAATTGATTCAGGCGCTGAGCGAACAGAACGCCCTGTTGGTCGCCCAGGTTGATGCCAACCGCCGCCTCGTTCGCTACCTTGCCTGGGGCCTGGGCGCGACGGCGCTGGTCGCCGGCCTCGCCCTGCTGCTTGCCTGGCAACCGAAATTATTGGAGTTTTTGGCATGAAAAGACTGTTGACCGCAGCAATCGCCCTGCTCATCTCGCAAGTTGCCCTGGCCGGCGTCAAGATCGAGCACTGGGTCTCGCCATCGGGCGCCCGCGTCTATTTCGTCGAAAGCCGCGTCTTGCCGATGCTCGACGTACAAGTCGATTTCGCCGCCGGATCAATGTTCGACCCGGCCGGGAAATCCGGCCTCGCCGCCCTGACCCGTGGCGCGCTCGACCTCGGCGCCGGCAAGTTCGATGAAACGGCCATAGCCGAGCAGATGGCCGACATCGGCGCCAGCCTCGGCGGCGGCGCTGACACCGACCGCGCCAACGTCTCGCTGCGCACCCTGTCGGCCAAGGACAAGCTGGAACCGGCGCTGACCATCCTGAAGGCCGTGCTGCACGCTCCGCGCTTCGATGCCGCCATTTTCGACCGTGAAAAGGCGCGCACCATCGCCGGCCTCAAGGAAGCGATGACCCGCCCCGACAGCATCGCCGGCAAGGCCTTCTGGGCCGCCATGTACCCGAACCATCCGTACGGCCGCCAGGCCACGCCGGAAAGCGTTGCCGCGCTCAACCGCGACGATCTCGCCGCCTTCCACGCCCGCTACTACAACGCCGCCAACGCCAGCATCACGCTGGTCGGCGACCTTTCCCGTGCCGACGCCGAGAAGATTGCCGAAGCCATCGCCGCCGAACTGCCCAAAGGCAAGGCAGCGACGCTGCCGGATGCGCCGCAGTTGCCGAAATGGAGCCACACCAATCTGCCCCACCCGGCCAGCCAGGCCCACGTCTATATCGGCCTGCCGGCCATCGAACGCGGCAATCCGGATTTCTTCCCGCTGCTCGTCGGCAACTACACGCTGGGCGGTGGCGGTTTCGTCTCGCGGCTCATGAAGGAAGTCCGCGACAAGCGCGGCTACGCCTACAGCGTCTATAGTTATTTCGCCCCGCTCAAGCAGACCGGTCCCTTCCAGATCGGCCTGCAGACCAAGCGTTCTCAGGCCAAGGATGCCCTCAAGGTGACACGCGAAGTGCTCACCGGCTTCCTCAAGGATGGCCCGAGCGAGGAAGAACTGGCGGCCGCCAAGGCCAACCTGACCGGCAGCTTCCCGCTGCGCCTGGACAGCAACAAGAAGATTCTCGAGAACGTCGCCAACATCGGCTTCTACAGCCTGCCGCTCGACTACCTCGACCAGTATCAGACCCGGGTCCAGGCGGTGACGACCGACGACATCCGCCAGGCTTTTGCCCGCCGCGTGCGGCCGGACAACCTGATTACGGTGACGGTCGCGGCAGACTAAACCTTGAACTCGGTCCGTATCATCGGCGGCAACTATCGCCGCCGCGTCCTGAAGTTTCCCGATAGCGAGGGCCTGCGCCCGACGCCGGACCGCGTCCGCGAAACGCTGTTCAACTGGCTTGGCCAGGAACTGGATGGCCGGCATTGCCTCGATCTGTTCGCCGGCAGCGGCGCGCTCGGTTTTGAAGCGGCATCGCGCGGCGCGGCTCGCGTCGTGCTGGTCGAACAGGCGCCCAAAGTCCTCGCCGCGTTGCGTGAAAACCACGAAATGCTGCAGAAACCGGCAACGATGGAGATCATTCGTGCGGATGCGATACAATATTTGGCCTCGACGAAAGCAAAATTCGACCTGATCTTCCTCGATCCGCCCTTCAAGAAAGGCTGGATTGCCCGCCTGGAGCCACTCCTTCCCGGCGCCTTGAACGAAGATGCAGCGATCTACGTCGAAGCAGAGAACGAAATCGAATCGCTTGGCGATTGGCGCACGGTGCGTCACGGCAGGGCAGGCGAAGTCCACTATCATTTGTTGCGGCGAGACACAGGCGGGAAAACAGCTTGACCAAACTCAATCATCGCGTAGCGATCTACCCGGGCACCTTCGACCCGATCACCCGGGGCCACGAGGATCTCGTCCGCCGCGCCTCGACGCTGTTCGACAAGCTGATCCTGGCCATCGCAGAGAGCCCGTCCAAGCAGCCGCGCTTCCCGCTCGCCGAGCGTGTCGAGATGGCCAGCGAAATCCTCGGCGACCTCGAGAATGTCGAAATTGTGGGCTTCAACTCGCTACTCATGAACTTTGTGCACGAGAAGGAAGCCAAGGTCGTCGTGCGCGGTCTGCGCGCCGTCTCCGACTTCGAATACGAATTTCAGATGGCGGGAATGAACCGCAGCGTCTATCCGGAGGTCGAAACAGTGTTTCTGACCCCTGGCGAGCAATACATGTTTATCTCCGCTACCATGGTGCGTGAAATTGCGCGCCTGGGCGGCGATGTCAGCAAATTTGTGCAACCTTGTGTCGAAAAGCGCCTGCGGGCGAAAACCACAGCTTAACCGAGAGAGGAACAACAGCTATGTCTCTGATTATTACCGACGAGTGCATCAATTGCGACGTGTGCGAACCGGAGTGCCCGAACGAGGCGATCTCCCAGGGCGAGGAAATTTACGTTATCGACCCGAACAAGTGCACCGAGTGCGTCGGCCACTACGACGAACCGCAGTGCGTGCAGGTCTGCCCGGTGGATTGCATCCCCAAGGATGAAAACCATGTCGAAACCCAGGACATGCTGTGGGTCAAGTACGAAAAGCTGACCGGCAACAAGCGCGCCTGAGTTTTTCAGCGCCCCAACAAAAAACCCGCGAATTTCGCGGGTTTTTTGTTTTCGGTTTTAGGCTTTTTTTCCGGTTGACCGTAGCAAGCGCTGTTGACCGTAAGATTCGCCGCGGCGACCGCTCAGGCCGCCTGCAATTCCCGGACATCAAGCGGTACCAGCATGTCCTGAACGCGACCGACAATTTCCTCGAGCGCCTCGATCTGCTGGAGCAGGTTTTGCTCGACGCCATCGAGTTCGGCAATTCGGTCTTCCAGCGTATCGGTCGCCTGATGGATGCGTTTGATACTTTCCAGACGACGCTTGAGCTGAATCTGGTGTTCGCGCACCTGGGTTTCCATCGGCGCCATGATGGCGCGCAGCCAGACTTCCGCATCGCGGTTGGCGTGCTCGAAGGCACGCCGCACCTGGGTGGCCACCTCCTCAAAGAATTTCTGCGTGATGTTCTTCTTGTCGTGGGTGAGCAGGCTGACCATCGTGTTGAGATGGTCGTCGCACCAGGCCTGCAGGCGGTCGAGCTCCTTCTCGTAACGGAGCAGTGAGAAGGTCGTCGGCGAACCGAGCTTGAGGCCGTGCTCGATGGCAAATTTCTTGTAAACCGCCTCCATCATCGACAGGATTTCGCTGATTTCGTTGTTCGACTTGGCCAGCGCATCACGCGAACCGGCAAAGAAACGGGCCATGGCATCGGACAAGGTCTTGGAAAAAGCGGCATCGAGCATGGTTTCGCGCGTTTCGTGCGTCAACTGGCGCAGAACGTCGAGACCGAGGTGGCTGAACAGGTTGTTGGTCAGCGTTGAAAACACGCTGCGCACGGCGTAGTAACGCTGCAGGCCGGACTCGAATTCGTCCTTTTCCGCCCGTACCTTGCCCATCATGTACTCGACGACGCCCTTGTTCTTGCCACGCAGTTCGGTCAATTCGGTCAGCTGCTCGCGCAGGCCAAGCAGACGCGTGTCGAGCAGGCTGCGCACGCGTCTGCTGACATCGCCAAACTCGCCTTCGGTGCTGTCGCAGACGATATCGCGCTTGGCCGGGATCAGTTCCTCGGAGAGCGCGGCTTCGAGCAACGGCAGGCGGCTCTTGTCGAGCAAGGCCGTATCGCCGTTGATCTTGGCGACCAGGCCCTTTTGCGCCGAAACCGGGAAAATCTGGCTGGCCGGCAAGTCGAGAATGGCAGCGCTGGAATCGACCTGACGCTGGATTTCGCCGTCGATTTCCTCTGTGGATTTCAATTCGTCCCACTGGCCGTCGATCTTGTTGAGGACAACCATCCGGCCGCGCTTGGCCATGCCACCACCGCAAATATGCTCGCGCCAGATGGCCAGATCGGATTGGGTCACGCCCGTATCGGCCGCCAGAATGAACAGCACGGCATGGGCATTGGGGAGCAGCGAGAGGGTCAGTTCCGGCTCGGCACCGATGGCATTGAGGCCCGGCGTGTCAAGAATGACCAGCCCCTGCTTGAGCAGCGGGTGCGGAAAATTGATCATGGCGTGACGCCAGCGCGGGACTTCGACCAGCCCGTCATCACCAATCACATAGAGATCGATCTGCCCCTGGCCGACTTCGAAACCGAGACGGCCAGCCTCTTCGGGCGTTACCCGGGTGGTTTCGCTGACGTGGCGCAGGGCGTCCTGCATGGCTTCCGGCGACTCGGTATCGAGCGAAATTTTCGTCCACTCATCGGCAAAGCGCTTGTATTCGCTGACACTGGAATTCGAGGCCCGCGTCTGGATCGGCAGCAGTTCGATACACGGCAGCTTGTTACCGTCGAACAACAGCTCGGTCGGACACATGGTCGTCCGGCCGGCCGACGAAGGCAGCATCCGATTGCCGTAGTCGGCGAAGAAAATGGCGTTGATCAACTCTGACTTGCCGCGCGAGAACTCGGCGACAAAGGCGACATTGAGCCGGTCTTCACGCAGGCGTTCGAGCAGTTGCGTGAGGCGCAGGTCGCTCTGGGCATCGGACAGCTCGTTGTTATTCAGCCAGCCCTGAAGCTCAGCAATATAAGTGGCCAGGCGCGAACGCCAGGCGGTATAGGCAGCGAATTGGTTGGCGAGCGACATACGGCGTCCTTCCCGGGGCAATCGGAAACTTCAATTTAGCATAAATACATAGACTTGCAGAGCCATTTTAATGCTGGCAGCCAGCGCAATAGTAAGTACTCCGCCCGGCCTGGCGAATTTGTCTGACCACGCCACCACAGCGCAGGCAGGGCTGTCCGGCCCGGTCATAGACGCCGGCCTGAATCTGGAACCAGCCGGCACTACCGTCGCTGTGCACGTAGTCGCGAATGCTGCTCCCCCCCGCCGCAATGGCGTCCGACAAGGTTTGGCGTATGGCCGCCACGAGCACTTCATAGCGCGCCCGGCTGATCCGGTTGGCCGCCCGCAGCGGCGATATGCCGGCGCGGAACAAGCTCTCCGAGGCATAGATGTTGCCGATGCCGACGACCAGATGGCTGTCCATGATGATCGGCTTGATCGGCCCGCTGCGTTTCGAAATTGACGGAAAAATCCGGTTGACCGTGAAATCGTCCGACAAAGGCTCGATACCCTGTGTTGCCAGCAAGGGATGCAGCTCCGCCGCCGCGGGCGGCCCCGGCTGCCAGAGCACGACGCCGAAACGGCGCGGATCGGCCAGACGCAGACTCTGCCCGGCCAGCACCAGATCGAAATGGTCGTGCTTGGCCGGTGGCAGGTCGCGCCCCACGAAGCGCAGGTTGCCCGACATCCCGAGATGAATGATCAGGCTCCCCTCAATCCCCGCGCGCTGACAGTCGATCAGCAGGTACTTGCCACGCCGGCGCACAGCAACGATATGGCAGCCTGGCAACAGTTCAATCAAGGCCCGCGGAATCTCATGACGCAGCTTCGGCGCACGAATAACCACGCCCTCGATCAGCGCGCCTTCGAGCTCCGGCGCCAATCCGCGACGACAAACTTCCACCTCCGGCAATTCCGGCATTGCTTGTTCCTCCGGGCAAACCCAAATAACATCACAAACTTATCGGATTCTATGCGTTCCAATAAGCAATTCTCGCGCGATCATCGCGCAAACCTCGATCGAAAGCCGTCCATGCAACTGAAGCGAATCGCTGCCGCCCTTACCCTCACCCTGGGCCTGACCCAAGGTGGATACGGCCTGGCCGCCGGCGAAGCCCCCGCCAAACCAGCCGACAAGCGGCAGAGCACCCAATCCGCCTCGGAAGACCTGCTCGCCCGCACGGTTTTCCAGGCTCTGGTCGGCGAATTCGCACTGCAGCGCGGCGACGCCAAACTCGGCTCCGACGCGTGGACCGATCTTGCCCAGCGTACGCGCGATCCGAAAGTCGTCGCCCGAGCCACTGAAGTAGCCGGCTTCGCCCGCCAGTTCGACCGCGCCCTCGAACTGTCCAAACTCTGGCTCGAAGTCGAGCCCGACTCGGCCAAGGCCCGGCAATCCCGGTCCTCGCTGTTGATCCTGGCCGACCGCCTCGACGAACTCGCCCCCCAATTGGCGGCCCTGCTCGCTCAGGACAAACCGAATCTTGGCAACAACCTGATGCACCTCAACCGCATGCTCGCCCGGCACAACGACAAAAAGGCCGTCCAGTCGCTGGTCGACCGCCTTGCCGCACCCTACGACGACCTGCCCGAAGCGCATTTCGCCATGGCCCAGGCCGCCGCCAATGCCAACGACAACCTGCGCGCCCTCAACGAAACCGAGAAGTCCCTGCAACTTCGCCCCGACTGGGAAAGCGCTGCCCTGGCCCGCGCCCAGATTCAGGCAAGGCTGTCACCGCAGACGGCCATCGAGAGCCTGAGCGCTTTCGTCGACGCCAACCCGGCCGGCCGTGATGCCCGTCTGGCGCTGGCCCGCCTGCTCATCAGCGAAAAACGCTACGACGAGGCACGCCGTCATTTCGACCGCCTGATCAAGGAAAATCCGGACAACCCGGACGTCATCTACCCGGTCGCCATGCTCGCCCTTCAGCAGGGCGACATGACCACCGGCCGTACCCAGCTTGAACACCTGCTGACCACCGATTTCGCCGACAAGAGCACCATCCATTTCTTCCTTGGCCAACTCGACCAGGAACAAAACAAGACGGAAGCAGCGGCTGAACATTACCGCCAGGTCACCGTCGGCGAGCAATACATCGCCGCCCGTTCCCGATTGGCGCAAATCCTCCTCCAACAGGGCAAGACCAGCGAAGCCCGCGAACTGCTGCACAACACGCGCGGCGGCACCGTCGGCGAACGGACCCAGTTGATCCTCGCCGAATCCCAGATCCTGCGCGAAGCAGGCCGCCACAACGACGCCTACATTGTTCTCGACCTTGCCCTGACGGCCCAGCCGGACAACCCCGAACTGCTTTACGAAGCGGCGCTGACCGCCGAGCGCATCGGCAAGCCGGAAATCCTTGAAACTCACCTCAAGCATCTGCTGAGCATCAAACCGGACCACGCCCACGCCCTGAACGCGCTCGGCTACTCCTTGGCCGAACGCAACATCCGCCTGCCAGAAGCCCACGACCTGATCGCCAAAGCACTCAGCCAAACCCCGGAAGACCCCTTCATCATGGACAGCATGGGCTGGGTGCTCTACCGCCAGGGCAAGCTGGCGGAATCCCTGAAGACGCTTGAAAATGCCTATCGCATCAAGGCCGACCCCGAAATCGCCGCCCATCTCGGCGAAGTGCTGTGGGCGATGAATCGCAAGGACGACGCCCGCCGTATCCTGCAGGAAGCCATCAAGGCACATCCAGGCAACGAAGTCCTGAGCGGTACCGTCAAGAAATACCTGCCTTGAAATTACGCTTCACCCTGCTGCTTGCGGCCAGCCTGCTGACCGCCTGCGCCAGCACGCCACCGGCACGACTGGCCGCCCGCGACCATATCCGCGACTTCACGCTGGAAGGCCGCTTCGCCCTGCGCGTCACGCTGCCCGGCCAAGCCGTGCAAAACTCCGGCGGCCGCCTGACCTGGACGCACCAGAACCGCAGCGACCGCGTGCTGCTCTCCAGTCCGCTCGGCTACGGACTGGCCGAAATCGAAACGACACCGGAAATTTCCCGCCTGCGCACTGCTGAAGGCAAGACGCGCGAATCAAGCGATCCCGACGCCCTGATTGAAGACGTCACCGGTCAGCGCCTGCCGGTCAGCCGCCTGCCGGCCTGGCTGCTCGGCCGCTCGGGCGGAACGGCGCAGATCGAGACAGACGCCCGGGGCCGCCCCGCCCGGCTGAGCGAAGATGGCTGGCAAGTCGATTACAGCTTCGAAGATGACAGCCCGAGCGCCCTGCCGGCCCGCCTGACCCTGTCGCGCAATGGTGAAATCGAACTGCGCCTGCGTATCGAGGAATGGAAGGACGCACCGTGAGCGACTGGAACTGGGATAGCACCTGGCCCGCCCCGGCCAAACTCAACCTGTTCCTGCACGTCGTCGGCCGGCGGGCCGATGGCTACCACCTGCTGCAAACCGTCTTTCGCTTTATCGACCGCGCCGACACGCTGCGTTTCGAAGCACGCGACGATGATCAAATAGTTCTCGCCACGCCCATTCCCGGCGTCCCGGCCGACAGCGACCTGACCGTCCGTGCCGCCCGCCAGCTGCAGGAAGCAACGGCTTGCCGGCAAGGCGCCACCATCCATCTCGACAAGCAATTGCCGATGGGTGGCGGCCTGGGTGGCGGATCATCCGATGCCGCCACCGTGCTGCTCGGGCTCAACCATCTGTGGCAGACCGGCCTCAGCCGCCCGGCGCTGGAAAAACTCGGTCTCACTCTCGGCGCCGACGTCCCGGTCTTCATCCATGGCCAGAACACCTTTGCCGAAGGCGTCGGCGAAGCCTTCACCGATGTCGACCTGCCGCCGGAAAGCTACCTGGTCCTGCATCCTGCGGCACACGTGCCAACTGCGGCCATTTTCGGCGCCCCCGAACTGAAGCGCGACACCGCTGCCATCCGCCCAGCCGACTGGCAGCACGGGCAAGGCCACAACGATCTTGAAGCTGTCGCCTGCGCCAAATTTCCGGCCGTCGCCGAGCATCTCGCCTGGCTCAAAACCCACGCTCCGCTCGCAATGATGACCGGCTCCGGCGCCTGTGTTTTCGCCGGATTCCGCCGGCGCAGCGAGGCCGAAGCCATTCTCGCCAGCCTTCCGGCCGGCATGCAGGGCTGGATCGCCGATGGCCTGAGCGAACACCCGCTGGCAAAAATTCGCTGAGGGGCTGGATTTCCCCAAAGAGCTACTGTATTATTCGCGCCTCGCTCGGACGCGAACCCGTTCGAGCAACCCGCTGGGGAGTCGCCAAGTTGGTCAAGGCACCGGATTTTGATTCCGGCATTCGAAGGTTCGAATCCTTCTTCCCCAGCCAAGTTTCCTTCGGGCAGGTCACAAGCCTGCCCGATTTTCATTGTGGCGGGCAAATGCACGTAAGCATGCAGAAGGTCCGGAGGAATGTGGGAATGGCCTACAACAGCTTGATGGTCTTCACTGGCAACGCCAATCCAAAACTGGCTGCCGACGTCGCAAACCAACTCAACGTCGATCTTGGCCGCGCCAACGTCGGGCGCTTCTCCGACGGCGAAGTCAGCGTCGAGTTGCAGGAACACGTTCGCGGTCGCGACATCTTCGTGCTGCAATCGACCTGCGCGCCCTGCAACGACAACCTGATGGAACTGCTGGTCATCGTTGATTCGCTGAAACGCGCATCGGCCGGCCGCATCACCGCCACCATCCCGTACTTCGGCTACGCCCGCCAGGATCGCCGCTCGCGCTCCTCACGCGTGCCCATTGCCGCCAAGCTGGTCGCCAACATGCTCGTCGCCTCCGGCGTCGATCGCGTGCTGACCATGGATCTCCACGCCGAACAGATTCAGGGCTTCTTCGACATTCCGGTCGACAACATCTACGCCCTGCCCATCCTGCTCGACGATATCCGCAAACAGCATTATGAAAACCCGCTGGTCGTTTCTCCCGACCACGGCGGCGTCGTCCGCGCCCGTTCGCTGGCCAAGCGCCTCGAATGCGACCTGGCGATCATCGACAAGCGCCGCCCGAAGGCCAACGTTTCCGAAGTGATGAACATCATCGGTGAAGTCGACGGCCGCACTTGTATCATCATGGACGACATGGTCGATACCGCCGGCACCCTGTGCAAGGCTGCCACCGCGTTGAAAGCCAATGGCGCCAAGAAGGTTGTCGCCTACTGTACCCACCCGGTGCTGTCCGGCCCGGCGATCGAGCGGGTCAACGACTCCGACCTCGACGCCCTGGTTGTCACCGATACCATTCCGCTGCGCGACGATGCCGCTGCCTGCCCGCGCATCCGCCAGCTTTCCGTGGCCGAAATCATGGCCGAAACGATTCGCCGGATCAGCAACGACGACTCCGTCTCGTCGCTGTTCATCGATTAAGTTTTTTTAACCTTCCCGTTCTGGTCGCGGACCGGGAAAACTATTGGAGTATCACCATGCAATTTGAACTTATCGCCCAAGCGCGTACGCTGCAGGGAACGGGTGCGAGCCGCCGCCTGCGTCGCGCTGGCACCGTCCCGGGTATTGTTTACGGTGGCGAAGCGGCCCCGCAAGCCATTGAAGTCGGCCATAACGACCTGCTGCTCAAGCTGAAGAAGGAAGCCTTCCATTCTTCCGTCGTCAACCTCGTCGTTGATGGCAAGAAGGAACAAGTCCTGCTGCGCGATTACCAGATGCACGCCTACCGTCCGCTGGTTCTGCACATCGACTTCCAGCGCGTCGACGCAACGCACGAACTGCACATCAAGGTGCCGCTGCACTTCACCAACGAAGAAATCGCTCCGGGCGTCAAGCTCAACGCCGGTCTGGTTAACCACGTCATCACCGAAGTCGACGTGCATTGCCTGGCCAAGGATCTGCCGGAATTCGTCGAAGTCGACCTGTCCGCCCTGAATATCGGCGACAGCATCCACCTGTCCCAGCTCAAGCTGCCGAACGGCGTCAAGCTGGTTGCCCACGCTACTGACGACGTCGTCGTCGGCATCGTTGCCGGCAAGGTTGGCGCTGCTGAAGCCGCTGAAGGCGAAGCTGCTGCCGAGTAATTTCCGGCATCCTGCAGCAACGGCCGCCGCTGGCATCATGCCGCCGGCGGCTTTTTCGCACTTATAGCCCATGAACCCACCTCGCCTGATCGTCGGCCTCGGCAACCCCGGCCCGGAATACGAAGCGACCCGACACAACGTCGGCTTCTGGTTTGTCGACCATCTGGCCGACAAGCTGAAGGCTTCGCTCGCCCCGCAGGCCAAGTTTTACGGCAAGGCGGCGCGCGTCGGTGAAACCTGGCTGCTGCAGCCGAGCACCTTCATGAACCGTTCAGGTCAGTCGGTGGCGGCGCTGGCTAATTTCTACAAGATTCCCCCGGCAGAGATTCTCGTTATCCACGACGAGCTCGACCTGCCGCCCGGCGGCATTCGCCTCAAGCAGGGCGGCGGCAACGGCGGACACAACGGATTGAAAGATATCCAGGCCAAACTCGGCACGCCGGATTTCTGGCGCCTGCGCCTCGGCATCGGCCACCCGCGCACGCTTGGCCTATCGCAGGAAGTCGTCGATTTCGTGCTGCACCAGCCGCGCAAGGAAGAATTGCCGGATATCGAACACGCCCTCGCCCGCTGTCTGCTGGCCTGGCCCAAACTCGCCGCCGGAGACTTTGCCGGCGCCCAGCAACAGTTGCACGGCAAAGCCGTTTAGTTGGCAACCACTTAGGAAAACCCCATGTCTTTGAAATGCGGCATCGTCGGCCTGCCCAACGTCGGCAAATCCACCCTGTTCAACGCCCTGACCAAGTCGGGTATTGCGGCTGAGAACTACCCGTTCTGCACCATCGAGCCAAATGTCGGCATCGTTGAAGTGCCGGACAAGCGCATGGCTCAGCTCGCCGAAATCGTCAAGCCGCAGCGCATGCAGCCGGCCATCGTCGAATTCGTCGATATCGCCGGCCTGGTGGCTGGCGCTTCCAAGGGCGAAGGCCTGGGTAACCAGTTCCTGGCCAATATCCGCGAAACCGATGCCATCGTGCACGTCGTACGCTGTTTTGCCGACGACAACGTGATCCACGTTTCCGGCGGCGTCGATCCGCTGCGCGACATCGAAGTCATCGACACCGAGCTGGCGCTGGCCGACATGGCCTCCGTTGAAAAGGCCCTCAATCGCTACCGCCGTCCGGCCAGTTCCGGCGACAAGGAAGCCAAGATTCTGGTTGCCGTGCTGGAACGCTGCTTTGCCCAGCTTGACCAGGCCAAGGGCATCCGCGCCCTCGATTTCTCCAAGGAAGAGCTGGCGCTCCTCAAGCCGTTCTGCCTGATCACCGCCAAGCCGGTGCTCTATGTTGCGAACGTTGCCGAAAACGGCTTTGAAAACAACCCGCTGCTCGATGCCGTGCGTGCCCACGCGGCGACCGAGAAGGCTGAGGTCGTTTCCGTCTGCGCCGCCATCGAGTCAGAAATCGCCGATCTCGACGAAGAAGAAAAGCAGATGTTCCTGGCCGACCTCGGCCTTGAGGAACCAGGCCTCGACCGCCTGATTCACGCCGGCTACAAGCTGCTTGGTCTGGCCACCTACTTCACCGCCGGCGTCAAGGAAGTACGCGCCTGGACCATCCACCAGGGCGATACCGCCCCGCAGGCGGCCGGCGTCATCCACACCGACTTCGAGCGTGGCTTCATCCGTGCCCAGACCATCGCCTTCGACGACTTCATTGCCTACAAGGGTGAAGCCGGTGCCAAGGAAGCGGGCAAGATGCGCGCCGAAGGCAAGGAATATGTCGTCAAGGATGGCGATGTACTTAATTTCCTGTTTAACGTCTGACGAGAAGATTAGAATTAGTTCATATACAGTCTGAATGACTCTATGACCCGCGCCACCGCAGCAGCCAGCACCCTGCCCCCGCCGGACAAGGACCCCCTCTCCGAACAGGTCTTTGTGCGCACCTTCGAGCAGAGTAATGAAGGCATGCTGGTGACGGATAGCCGGAATCTGATTGTTGCGTTTAACGGCGCACTGTCCCGGTTGAGCGGTTATTCGCCCGAAGAACTGGTCGGGCAGAATCCGCGCATCCTGTCCTCCGGCCGGGCTTCTCCCGAGTTTTATGCGGCCATGTGGCAGGCGCTGGAAAATCAGGATTACTGGGAAGGCGAGATCTGGAACAAGCAGAAGGATGGTGCCAACTACCCGCGCCGCCTCAAGATTTCGGTATTACGCAACGCCGATGGCAGCATCCGGAACTATGTCGCCAATTACACTGAGATCGCTGCCAGCCATGAAGTCGCCGACCGCCTGGCCTACCTGGCCTATCACGACCCGCTGACCAATCTGCCCAACCGGCTCGCCTTCGAATCGCAACTGGCGCAATCGCTGCGCAGTTGCGCACGGGAGGGCAAGCAGATGGCGCTGATGCTCATCGACCTCGACAATTTCAAGAACATCAACGACACGCTGGGCCATCACGTCGGCGATCAGTTGTTGCAGAATGTCGCCCTGCGCCTGCGCGAATGCGTGCGGGCCAGCGATCTCGTGGCGCGCATCGGTGGCGACGAATTCGTCGTCGTCCTGCCCGACATCGAATCGCCGCTGACCGCCGCCCGCGTCGCCAGCAAGATTCAGAGCAATCTGGCCGACAGCTACCGGATCGCCGATCACGTGCTCTACGCCACGCCGAGCATCGGCATCAGCCTCTATCCGATTGACGGCGGCGACCCTGGCACGCTGTTGCGCAACGCCGACACGGCGATGTACCACGCGAAAAGTGCCGGTCGCAACAATCACCAGTTTTACACGGCTCGCATGAACGAGGCGGCCGGCGAGCGTCTGGCCATGGAGAACGAACTGCGCCAGGCGATTGCTGCCATTTCACCGGCGAGCAGCGAGTTTTCGCTGCACTTCCAGCCGCAGATCGAAACGGTCAGCGGTCGCGTCCTCGGCATCGAGGCCCTGCTGCGCTGGAACAACGCGAAATTCGGTTCCGTCTCGCCGATGCGCTTCATCACCATCGCCGAAGAAACCGGCTTGATCCAGCCGCTTGGCGACTGGGTAATCTGGGAAACCTGCCGGCTGATCCGCGTCATGAAACAACGGGGTATCGCCGGCATCCGCGTTGCCATCAATATTTCGGCGCAGCAGTTGCGCCATGAAAACCTGCTGCTCCTCGTCCGCGGCGCGCTGGCCTGCTACGACCTCGAACCCGAGGATATCGAGCTCGAAGTGACCGAGAGCACGGCGATGGAAAACCCGGAAATGACGCTGTCCATCCTCGACCAGCTAGCGGCCATGGGCATCGTGCTGGCCATTGACGATTTCGGCACCGGCTACTCCTCGCTGGCTTACCTCAAGCACCTGCCAATCAAGCGCCTCAAGCTCGACCGCTCCTTCGTCAAGGACATCGAGACCGACGTCAACGATGCGGCGATCTGTACCGCGACCATCGCGCTGGGCCACAGCCTGGGTCTCGAACTGGTTGCCGAAGGCGTCGAAACCGAGGCCCAGCGGGACTTTCTCGCCGGACTGGGCTGCGATTTCCTGCAGGGTTACCTGTACAGCCGGCCGATGCCTTTCGACGACACGGTGGCCTACCTCAAGGCCCACCTCGCCGCTCAGCGCCGCTAACGGATGACCTTGCGCCACTCTTCTTCGAAGGTGCGCACCAAAACCTGATTGTTCAACTGATTGACCTCGGCTGGCAGGCGCGCCATGTCGGCCGGGAATTCGAACAGGCCGGGCAGGATTTCCGATGTCAAAAATCGCGTTTTTTTCCGGTCGACCGTGGGAATGGTGAATTCCTGCCGGCCGGCGATGATGTAGCCCCATTCGCCGAAGGACGGGACCAGCGCGTGATACGGCGCCGTCTTGAAGCCGACGCTTTCCAGCGTCGTCACGACGCACCAGAAGGATTGCCGGGCGTAGAGCGGCGAGGTGGACTGGACGACGATCAGGCCGCGCGCCGACAGGCGTTTTTCGAGCAGGCGGTAGAAGGCCGAGGTATAGAGCTTGCCGAGCGCGTAATTGGCCGGATCGGGAAAATCGACGACGACAAAGTCGAAATACTCGCGGCTTTCCTCCAGCCATTGCAGCGCGTCGGCGTTGACTACCGTGACCTTGGGCGAACTCAGCGCGCCTTCGTTGAGCGCGACGAGAGCCGGGGTCTTGGCGAACAGATCGGTCATCGCCGGGTCGAGATCGACCAGCGTTACTGATTCGACGTTCGGATACTTGAGAATTTCACGCACGGCCAGGCCATCGCCGCCACCGAGCACCAGCACCCGTTTCGCCCCCGGCAGGCTGGCCAGACCGGGGTGAACCAGCGCCTCGTGATAGCGGTATTCGTCATGCGAGGAAAACTGCAGGTTGTTGTTGATGAACAAGCGCAAATCGTCTCGCCAGCGGGTGACGACGAGGCGCTGGTAGGGCGTCGTTTCGGCGTGAATGATGTCGTCGGCGTAGAGGTGGGTTTCAGCGATGGTCGTCAGTTGCCCGGCCCCGGCGAACCCGGCGGCGAGCAGGCCAAAGACCGTCCAGCTTTGCACGGCAAGCCAACGCCGCGACGGCAGTTGATCGCGGAACAGATGCAGCGCCCAGAGCGCCACGGCGACGTTGAGCACGCCAAACAACAGCCCGGTACGCACCATGCCGATCTGCGGCGCCAGGACGAGCGGAAAAAGGATGGAGACCGCCAGCGCGCCAAGATAATCGAAAGTGAGCACTTGCGACACGAGGTCCTTGAAGGCCAGTTCGCGCTTCAGGATGCGCATGACCAGCGGAATTTCCAACCCCACCAGGACGCCGACGCCGAACACCGCGAGATAGAGCACCAGCTTGAACGGCCCGCCCAGCCAGGTGAAAACGAGGAACAGCCCGATCGCCGAAAAGCCGCCGAGCAGCCCGACCATAAGTTCGATCTGGATGAAGCGCCCGATCAGATCGCGCGTGATGTATTTCGACAACCACGAGCCAGCGCCCATGGCGAACAGGTAGGTGCCGATCACCGTCGAGAACTGCGTCACCGAGTCGCCGAGCAGGTAGGACGACAGCGCGCCGGCGATCAGCTCGTAGGCCAGGCCACAGGAGGCAATGACGAAAACGGAGAAAAGGAGCGCATGCCGCATGGGCAGCGATGCTACCGCGAAATCGCGGGAACGGCCCAGAACCGCAGTGGTCAGACCGGCATCGCCATTTCGTTTTTGGCCCTTTTTTCCGGTTGACCGTGAGACTCCTTCCCGCCCTGCTTTTCGCCGCTTGCCTGCCTCTGGCCGACGCCGCCGAATACACCATCGACCCGGCGCACACCTACGCCAGCTTCGAAATCGACCATCTCGGCTTTTCAACGCAGCGCGGCCAGTTCAATCGGAGCAGCGGCATCGTCGAGTTCGACGCTGAGGAAAAAACCGGCCGCATCGACATCAGCATCGAAACCGCCTCGCTCGACACCGGTTTTGAATTGCGCGACGACGTCCTGCGCGGTGACGACTGGTTCAAGGCCAAGGACTTTCCTTACATATTCTTTCGCAGCCAGAAACTCATTTTCACCGAAGAAAAACTCAGCGCCGTCGACGGCGTCCTCGTCATGCTCGGTGAAATCCGGCCGATGCGCCTTGAGGTCAGCCGCTTCAAATGCGGCCTCAATCTGGCCAGCCGCAAGCGCGGCTGCGGTGCCGACGCCATCGGCGTGTTACGCCGCTCCGAATTCGGCCTGAGCAACGGCCTGCCCTTCATCGGCGACGAAGTCCGCCTGCGCGTCCAGGTCGAAGCCTATCAGCCCTGAATTTCCTTTCCGCCGGGGCGCCCGCCACTGCACTAAAGTCATGTGCTAATCCCCTGTTTCTGCGAAAATAGCACCCCCCTTTTGCTGTTCCCGGACACCCCAATGCCACCCCATCCCGCCATCGCCAGCACCGCCGAGATCGTCGCCGAACTCAAGGCCGGTCGCATGGTCATTCTGGTCGATGAAGAAGACCGCGAAAACGAGGGCGACCTCGTCATGGCCGCCGAACACATCACGCCCGAGGCGATCAATTTCATGGCCAGATTCGGCCGCGGCCTGATCTGCCTGACGCTGACTGAAGCCCGCTGCAAGAAGCTCGGCCTCGCCCAGATGGCGACCAACAACAAGACCCAGTACGGGACCGCCTTCACCGTCTCCATCGAGGCCGCCGAAGGCGTCACCACCGGCATCTCGGCCGCCGACCGGGCGCGCACCATCCAGGTAGCCGTCGCCAAGAACACGACCATCGACGACATCGTCCAGCCCGGCCACGTCTTCCCGATCACCGCCCGCGAAGGCGGCGTCCTGGTCCGCGCCGGCCACACCGAAGCCGGCTGCGACCTGGCCGGCATGGCCGGTCTCGAACCGTCCTCGGTGATCTGCGAAATCATGAACGACGACGGCACCATGGCCCGCCTGCCCGAGCTCATGGAATTCGCCAAGGAGCATGGCCTGAAGATCGGCACCATCGCCGACCTCATCCACTACCGCGCCGCCTCCGAAACCCTGGTCAAGCGCGTCACGAGCAAGACGATCAGTACCGCCCACGGCGATTTCACCATGCATGCCTATGTCGATCAGGCGAGCGGCGCCACTCATCTGGCGCTGGTCAAGGGCAGCATCCCGGCCGGCGATGAAACGCTGGTCCGCGTGCATGAACCGCTCTCCGTGCTCGATTTCCTCGACCCGGCCAGCAAGCGCCAGTCCTTCTCGATCGAGCAGGCCCAGGCAGCCATGGCCAAGTTCGGCCACGGCGTCATCGTCCTCATGCACCGCCCGGAAGACGGCGAAGCCATCCTTTCCCGCCTGACCGGCACCGCCCCGAGCGGCCCGGTCAAATGGGACCCGCGCACCTACGGCATCGGCGCCCAGATCCTGCGCGATGTCGGCGTTTCCAAGATGCGCCTGCTCTCCAGCCCGCGCAAAATGCCCTCCATGACCGGCTTTGGCCTCGAAGTCACCGGTTTCGTCACGACACCAGCGGAGCTATAAACGATGTCCCGTTTCGACAACATCTTTGAATACGACAATAACCTCGACGGCACCGGCCTCAAGGTTGGTATCGTCATGAGCCGCTTCAACCTGCCGGTCTGCGAAGCCCTGCTCTCGTCCTGCGTCACCGAACTCAAGCGCCTCGGCGTCGCCGATGCCGACATGACCATCGCCAACGTTCCCGGCGCGCTGGAAATCCCGCTCGTCCTGCAGAGCATGGCGCAAAGCGGCAGCTTCGACGCGCTGGTCGCACTGGGCGCCGTCATCCGTGGCGACACCTATCATTTCGAAGTCGTTTCCAACGATTCCTGCCGCGCCATCATGGAAGTCCAGCTCGACACCGGCGTCCCCATCGCCAACGGCATCCTGACCTGCGACACCGACGAACAGGCCGAAATCCGCACCCAGCCGAAGGGCAGCGACTGCGCCCAGGCTGCCGTCGAAATGGCCAACCTCCAGAAAGCCCTGCTCCAATGACCACTTTTCTCAGCGACAGCGAACATCCCCACGACGTCAAGGCCCCGCCCAAGTCGGCCCGCCGTCGCTCCCGCGAATTCATCCTGCAAGGCCTTTACCAGTGGCGCGTCGGCGGTGCCGACGAAGCCGCCATCGAAGCCTACGCCCCGGAAATGGAAGGCTTCGCCAAGGCTGACCGTGAATTCTTCGTCGGCACGCTGCGCGGCGTCATCGGCCAGCGCGAGACGCTGGTATCGCAAGTCACGGCGCACCTTGACCGGCCGTTCAGCGAACTCTCGCCGATTGAAGCCTGCGTCCTGATGATGGGTGCCTTCGAGATGAACAACCATCCCGAAACCCCCTATCGTGTCATCATCAACGAGGCCATCGAACTGGCCAAATCCTTCGGCGGCACCGATGGCCACAAGTACGTCAATGGCGTGCTCGACAAGATCGCCGCCGTCGTTCGCGCCGACGAGGTTGCCGCACGCAAGCAGAGTAAATAAGGCCATGCCGGGCGAGTTCGACCTGATCAGCAAGTATTTCGCCCGGCCTACCCCGTCGGCCGTCCTCGGCCCCGGCGACGACTGCGCGCTGGTCCAGCCGACACCCGGCAAGCAGCTGGCGGTGACCACCGATATGCTAGTCGCCGGCACGCATTTCCTGCCCGACACCGATCCCAAGAACCTCGGCTGGAAAGCGTTGGCCGTCAATATCTCGGACCTCGCCGCGATGGGCGCCCAGCCGCGCTGGGTGACGCTGGCCGGCGCGCTGCCAGCGGTCGACGAGCCATGGATCGCCGCCTTCGCTGAAGGCTTCTTCGCCTGCGCCGCTGAATATGGCGTCGATGTCATCGGCGGCGACACCACCAAAGGCCCGCTCAACGTCTGCGTCACGGCCATCGGCGAAGTCGAACCGGGCCGCGCCCTGCGCCGTGACGGCGCCAAGCCCGGCGACCAGATCTGGGTTTCCGGCCGTCCCGGCCTGGCCAGCCTCGGCCTCGCTCACCTTCAAAACAAGGTCAAACTGCCCGAGCCGTGGCCCCGCCTGTGTGTCGGCGCCCTTGAAAAGCCCCGCCCGCGCGTCGCCCTCGGCCTTGCGCTGAACGGCATTGCCTCTTCCGCCATCGATGTTTCCGACGGCATGCTCGCCGACCTCGGCCATATCGCCGAACGCTCGGGCTGCGCCGCCGCCGTCAAGCTGGTCCAGCTACCGCATCTACCCAAGGGCGAAAGCTACGACGCCGACCTCCGGCGCATCGCGCTCGAATGCCAGCTGACCGGCGGCGACGACTACGAGCTGTGCTTCACCGCACCGGGCACGCAAAGCCTGGCTATCGCCAAAATTGCCGCGCAACTCGAACTGCCGCTGTGGTGCATCGGCGAGATGGTGACAGGCCCAACCGGCGACGTTACCGTTTTCGACCCTGACGGCAAGCCCGTCGACTTCGGCCGCAAGGGATACGACCACTTTGGCCAAGCGACCTGATCTCAACTTCCTGATTGCCCACCCGGCGCATTTCTTCGCGCTGGGCTGCGGCAGCGGCCTGGCCCCGAAGGCGCCGGGCACCTTCGGGACGCTGTTCGCGTGGGCGATGTTCGCGCTGTTCCATCACCACTTTTCTGATTTTGGCCTTTTTTTCCTGTTGACCGTGGCCTACCTCGGCGGCATCTGGTTCATCGACGTCACCGGCCGTGGCCTCGGCGATCCCGACCACGGCAGCATCGTCTGGGACGAGATCGTGCCCTTCTGGCTCATCCTCATGATGACGCCAGCCACTTTCCTCTGGCAACTGGCCGCCTTCGCGCTTTTCCGCTTTTTCGACATCACCAAGCCGCAGCCGGCCCGCTATTTTGACGAGCATGTCAAAAACGGCTTCGGCGTCATGGCCGACGATCTTGTCGCGGCCGGCTACACTTTGCTCTGTCTCGCCCTGCTCAAGATCGTTTTCGCCTGACACGGCAACACCGCACTGGCATAGAATAGCCGGCATAACCTGCTCGGAGATTCGCCATGAGTCACAAGCATGCCCACCTGATGCGCAGCATCTTCCAGGACCCGCCATCGGGCAACATCCACTGGCGCGAGATCGAATCGCTGCTCCACCACCTCGGTGCCGAGATCGAGCCGGCGCATGGCGCCCGCTACAAGATCACGCTCAACAAGGTCGAAGCCTTCCTCCATCACCCGCACAACAGCAGCACCTGCAGCCGGACGGACATCAAGTCGATTCGCGAGATGCTCAGCCATGCCGGGGTGACTTTGTCCGCCTATGAGGCGGGAGACGTTTGAGCCATTCCCGATGAGCGTCGATAGTCCGAACGCCCGGATGCGGCGGCGTGCCTATCGCCTGCAGTGGATATCGCTGACCATCGCGCTGGTCTTGCTCGGAGCGCAAATTCTCTTTGACCAGATACAGGCCCACGGCCGTATCGAGGCAGAAGCCAGAAGCCGGCTGGAAAATCACAGCCTGATCGTCGTCAATGAACTGGAACGCCGGCTAAAGTCGATCAGCGTGGTCATCGACAATCTCCGTGACACCCTGCCCGCGCAGCGCTCCCAACCGAACGGCCAGGCCATCGTCACCCACGAACTGAGCATGCTGACGCAAGCACTGGAAGGGGTGCGCACACTGGCCTATTTCGATGCCGGCGGCACCGTGTTGGCCAGCAACCGAAGCCATCTGCCCGGACAAAACTTTGCCCAGCGCGAATACTTCCAGACTGTCCTGAAAAATCCGGACCCGGACAAACTCTATCTCAGCGAGCCCTTCGTCACGACGCTGGGCGCCTACACGATGACGCTGGCGCGCATGGTCAAGGGGCCAAGCGGCGAATTCGCCGGCATCGTCACGGCCAGCATCGATAACGACAGCATTGGCACCTTGCTCCACTCCATCCATGCCGGCCGCGAAACCACGCTTTCCGTGATGCATGGCAGCGGCAAGCTGTTGGTTCTCATACCTGAGCAAGAAAAGACGACGACCGGGCTTTCGGTCAACGTGCCCGGCTCATTTTTCCAGCGCCACACGGCCAGCGGCCAACCGGCCAGCCTGATGACCGGCATGTCTTACGCGCTGGGCAGCGAACGCCTGATGTCGATGCGCACTCTGCAACCCGAGGGCCTGCGCATGACCTCGTCACTGGTTATCGGTGCCGCCCGCGACCTCGATGAAATCTTTGCTCCCTGGAAAACCCAGGCGAGCACCCGCGCCCTCCTTTTTCTGCTGGTGGCCACCGGCTCCACGCTACTCCTCTTCCAATACCAGCGCGGACAAAAAGCGTTCGATCGCCAGATTCAGCAAAAGAACGAAGAAAACCAGCGCGCCCTGCTGACCTTCCAGCGCTTCATCGACCACATCCCGGGGGCGGCCTACCTCAAGGATGCCGACTCACGCGTACTCATGGCCAACCGGGGATTCCAGACCCTGCTCGGCATGGATCCGGCCAGCATGATCGGCAAAACCAGCCAGGAACTTTTCCCCGGAGAATTCGGCGAGAAAGTTGCCGAAGACGACCGGAAAGTGATCGAAAGCGGCGGCACCGTTGCCATCGAGGAAAGTTTCAACGGCCGGGATTACGAATCGACAAAATTCGTCGTCGACGATGGCAGCGGCAACCGCCAACTGGGCGGCGTAACGATGGACATCACCCCGCGCAAGCAGGCGGAGCGCAAACTCAAAGCGCAGCTCAAGCACGTACGCGAACTTAACCAACAACTTGAAACCGCCGAAGAGGGTTTGCGCCGGCTGTCCACTGCAGTCGAGCAAAGCCCGGCCAGCATCGTCATCACTGACCTCAAGGCCAGGATCATTTTCGTCAACGAGGCGTTTACCCTGGCCAGCGGCTATACAGCGGCCGAGGCCATCGGCCAGAACCCGCGCATTCTCCAGTCCGGCGAGACGCCCCCGGAAACTTATCGTGACATGTGGCCAACCCTGCTCGCCGGCAAGGCGTGGCGCGGCGAATTCATCAATCAGCGCAAGGACGGCTCGCACTATCTCGAACTGGCCACCATCTCGCCGGTGCGCGACAACAACGGGGCGGTCACCCACTACGTCGCGGTCAAGGAAGACATTACCGAACGCCGGCGCAACGAAGCCGAACTGCACGCCCACCGCCGGCTCCTGGAAAGCCAGGTCGAACAGCGCACCAGCGAACTGGCCGCCGCCAAGGAAAAGGCTGACGCAGCCAATCGCGCCAAATCCGAATTTCTGGCCAATATGAGCCACGAGATCCGCACGCCGATGAACGCCATCATCGGCCTCAACTACCTGCTCAGGCAAAGCCCCCTGCAACCCGACCAGCACGAAAAGCTGCTCAAGGTCTCGGCAGCGGCCGAGCATCTGTTGCAGATCATCAACGACATTCTGGATCTGTCGAAAATCGAGGCGGGCAAGGTACTGCTCGAAAGCTACGCTTTTGCGCCCGCCGAGGTCTTGCAGAACATTGGCGCGATGATTCGTGACCGGGTCGCCAGCAAGGGGCTGAGCCTGCACATCGATACGAGCACCTTGCCGGAACGCGCCATTGGCGACGTTACACGCCTGCGTCAGGTGCTGCTCAACTTCGCCGGCAATGCAGTCAAGTTCACGCAAAAGGGTTCGATTTCAATCGCTGGCGAACTGCTGGGCACCGACGGGGAGGAAATGACCTGCCGCTTCAGTGTCAGCGATACCGGCATCGGCATCCGCCCCGAAGATACGGCACGTCTGTTCAACGCCTTCGAACAACTCGACAGCTCGACCACCCGGCGCTTTGGCGGCACCGGCCTGGGCCTGGCCATTGCCCGCCACCTCGCCGAGTTGATGGGCGGTGAGGTCGGCGTCGAAAGCACACCGGGCGTCGGTAGTCGTTTCTGGATAACCGCACGCCTCGGCGTGGCCAGGGATGAAGCGGCACCCATACCGGAAAACGTGCAGCAGGGGCAACTGAAAGGACGCGTTCTGGTGGTCGAGGACGAGCGAATCAACCGTGATATCGCCGTTGAACTACTGACCAGCGTCGGGCTCGAGGTGGTCACCGCTGAAAATGGCTTGCTCGCGGTCGACCGGTATAAACAGTCAAATTTCGATCTTATCCTGATGGACATCCAGATGCCGGAGCTCAACGGACTGGATGCAACCCGGCAAATCCGCACCCTCGAAAACGGCGCCTCGATACCCATCATCGCGCTGACGGCGAACGCCTTTGACGCCGACCGGGAAAACTGCATTGAGGCCGGCATGACCGATTTTCTGGCCAAGCCGGTCTATCCCGATGCCCTCTATACCCTGCTCGCCAAACATCTACCTGCGACGGCTGTCGCCCGACGCGCAACAGCCCTTCCGCAACGAGATGAGATGGAAGAAAAATCCAGTCCTCACGCGTTGCTGCAACAAATCGACACGCTGTGCAAATTGCTGAGCACGGGAGATATCGAAGCAACCCGCCAGTTCAATCAGCTCAAAACAGATCTAAAGCGTTATTGCCCTGCCGAGTGCGAGCAACTGCGCCAGCAAATTGCAATTTTCAACTTTGATGGCGCAATCGCGCTGACCGAAAGTATAAAAACACAGCTAGCCTGAAATTATTTCTCCAGTACACGCGCAATGCCTTGTCTGAGAGCGCTTGGCGGGGGAGACTAGCGTTCGTGAATGAAATGCAAGGGGAGCGGGAAGCATGACAGATCAGGACAACAAGACCCAGGGTCCCAGCAAACCCATTGTGCTTATTGTCGACGACGTGCCGGACAACCTCGCCGCCATTTCGGAAATGATCAGCAATCTTGGCGTTGACGTCCGGGTCGCCAACAGTGGCCTGGTCGCCCTTCGCTACGCCAGGCTGCCCCCCCACCCGGACCTCATTCTGCTCGATGTCATGATGCCCGAGATGGATGGCCATGACGTGCTCCGTGCACTGCGCGCGGATGCCGAAACCCGCGATATTCCGGTGATATTCGTTACTGCCCTCGACGACCCGGAAAACGAGGAGCGCGGCATCGAGGAAGGCGCCGTCGATTACATCACCAAACCGATCAATCCAGCCGTCCTCGGCATACGCGTCAAGGCCCAGCTTGAACTGAAACGGGCCCGCGACATCGTTGCCGGGCAAAAGGCATGGCTTGAGCAGGAAGTTGCCCGGCGCGTCGCCGAAAACGTTCAGCTCGATACCCGGCTGCAGATCGCCCTGGCCACCTCCGGTTTCGGCATCTGGGAGCACGATCACGAACGCGGCAGCAATCACTGGAGTCCCAGCCTGTCACAAATTCTCGGCTTGGCAGAAGGGCCGACAACAATCGCTGCCAGTCTTGAATTGATCCACCCGGAAGACCGCAACGCGATAGAGCAGGGCATGGTGGCATCCCCCAGCCAAGGCGACGAAATCCATATCGAAGAATTGCGCATGCGCCATGCCGATGGTCACTGGGTATGGATGGAGGCGCGGGGGCGGATACTGCGCCGCGATGCCCAAGGGAAAGCGGCGCTGGTCCTCGGAACCATGGCCGACATCAGCCGACGCAAGATGGCTGATGCTGAACATCGCCTGTCATCGGTTGTCTTTACCGGGATCAGCGATGGCGTCTGCATCACCGATGCCAACGGCGATATTCTGCTCACCAACCAGGCTTTTTCAAAGGTGACCGGTTACAGCAGCAGCGAAGCACTCGGCAAGAATCCCCGCATCCTCCGTTCCGGGACACATGGCGCTGAGTTTTATCGCGACATGTGGGATTCCATCAATCGGTACGGCAGTTGGCAGGGTGAGATCACCAACCGGCGCAAGGATGGCGAACTGGTGACCGAATGGTTGAACATTTCAGCCGTGCGCGATCAAAGCGGGCGACTGGCCAATTACGTCGGCGTATTCAGCGACCTCTCGGAGCGCCATGCCGCGGCCGAACGCATTCAATATCTGTCCAGCTTCGACCCGCTGACCAACCTGCCCAACCGCAGCCTGTTTGCCGACCGCCTCGGACAGGCCCTGATCAGCGCTCACCGCTTCAATCGGGAGACGGCAGTTATCCTGCTCGACGTCGACCGTTTCCGTTTCATCAACGACACGCTCGGCCCACCCGTTGGCGACGCGATACTGATCGAGGTGGCACGCCGCCTCAATCTGCAGGTACGCGAGGGCGATACCATCGGCCGCCGCTCCGGCAACGAATTCGGCTTCGTGATGGCCAATCTGAGTCACGAACGAGACACCATCGCGCTCGCCCAGCGCATGCTGGACGCTATCGCCGTTCCGTTCGAGATCGGTGAGCACAGCATCGCCATTACCGCCTGCATCGGCGTTGCCGTCGCCCCCCGCAACGGCAACGATGTCGATACCCTGATGAAGTGCGCCGATGCCGCCCTGCTGCGCACCAAAAAGAGCGGACAAAATACATTCCGTTTCTATTCACCGGAAATGGATGCCGATGCCGCCCGCCGACTCGGGCTTGAGGCTGCCTTGCGCCAAGCCCTGCAACGCAATGAACTGACCGTTTACTACCAGCCACAGATCAGCCTCGACAGCGGCAACATGATAGGCATGGAAGCCCTGCTGCGCTGGAACAATCCGGCGTTTGGTTCAATCTCCCCGGCCGAGTTCATACCGATCGCCGAAGAAACCGGGCTTATCCTGCCGATCGGCGAATGGGTGTTGCGCACCGCCTGCCTGCAAACCCGGCAGTGGCTAGACCTTGGCTTGGCCAGCCTGCGTATTGCGGTCAATCTCTCAGCACGCCAGTTTCGCCAGGCCAACCTGCCTGGCCTAGTCAGCCAGTGCCTGGCCGAAAGCGGGCTACCAGCCGGTGCGCTGGAACTGGAGATTACCGAGAGTGCACTGATCGACGATATCGACGAAGCCATCGCCCAGTGCCGAAGCCTCAAGGCACTTGGCGTCAAAATTTCGCTCGATGATTTCGGCACCGGCTATTCGTCGCTGGCGTATATCTCGCGCCTCCCATTCGACAAGATCAAGATCGACCAGAGCTTTGTCCGCGACATAACCGAAAACCCGGTCAACGCGGCGATTGCTTCGGCAGCCATCGTCATGGCGCGCAGCCTCAACCTGAGCGTACTGGCCGAGGGCGTTGAAACCGAAGCGCAAGCCAGTTTTCTGCGTAGCCGACGCTGCGACTCGATGCAGGGCTATCTGTTCAGCAGACCGCTGCCGGCGGCGGAGTTCGAGCAACTGCTGGCCGGCAAAAAGCGCCTGCAACTCGCCAACACGCCACCGGAAAAGGCGCATACGCTTCTCATTGTCGACGATGAACCGAATATTCTGATGTCGCTGTCGCGCCTGCTGCGCCGCGAAGGCTTCAACATCCTGACCGCCAACTCACCCGCCGAGGCTTTCGAGCATCTGGCCAAGCATCCGGTACAGGTCATCCTCTCCGACCAGCGCATGCCCGACATGTCGGGAACCGAGTTCTTTGCCCGCGTTCGCCAACTCTATCCCGACACTATCCGCATCGTACTGACCGGCTATACCGATATCGAATCGGTGACGGGCGCAATCAATCGCGGTGCCATCTACAAATTCCTGACCAAGCCCTGGGATGACGACATGCTGCGCGAACAGATCCGCGAAGCGTTCCGGATAGCCAAGGGGTGAGCATGAGCCTTAGCCCGCGAGCCGCTTTTCTCTGGCGCTTCATGCCGGTGGCTGTTGTGATCATCGTTGGCACATTGCTCCACGGCTATGGCGACGGAATACTTGAGAAATGGATCGTGGCAGGAGCCATGCTCCTTTTCGCGGCGATCGGCATCCTCGTCTGGTTACGTATACGAATGCGCGAAATGGAGCATGAGACAAGATTCCATGCCATTTTTGACTACGCCATGGTCGGCATCGCCACGATCTCACCAGAAAAGACCTGGCTTTCGGTCAACCCGTCGCTGTGTCGCATTTTGGGCTACGGGGCCGAAGAATTGATGCAAAGGACATGGTCTGAACTGACTCATCCGGATGACGCAAAGATGGACGTCAAGAAATTTGATTCAGTCCTGCGCGGTGAATCCGATGGCTACGCGATGGAAAAACGCTTTATCGGCAAGGATGGCTCCGTTGTTCACACGGCCATCTCGGCACGCGCGATACGCAAGGCAGACGGGAAGGTTGATTTTTTTGTCGCCATCATCGAGGACATCAGCAACTGGGTACTGGCCGAAACCGAGTGGAGCGCCTCGGTCAAAACACTGCAGCGTTTTATCGACCACCTGCCCGGCAGCGCTTACGTCAAGACAGCCGATTCACGCATCCTGCTCGCCAACAAGGGATTTCAGGATCAGTTCGGGATCAATCCGGAAGAAATACTGGGCCATCACTCAATCGAGGCCTTTCCTGGCGAATTCGGCAAAAAAGTCGTCGCAGACGATGCGCGCGTTCTAGCCACTGGCATCACCGAGCGAATCGAAGATGAATGGAATGGACGGGTCTTTGAAAGCACCAAGTTCATCATTCCCCGCGACGATGGCAGCGCAGACCTGGGGGGCATCACTATCGACGTCACCGAGCGCCGATTGACCGAACTCAAACTTTCCCAGCAGGCCCGTTGTTCCGCTGTCTTGTTGGCGTTGCCGAAAAAAGCCGAGGAGCTTTCCGAAAAAGCGTTCATGCAATATGCGCTGGAGTGCGCCGAAGAGCTTACGCAGAGCGCGATTGGCTTCATGCACCTGGTCAATGACGACGGTGTGACCATCGAGCTGGTTGCCTGGTCGAGCAGCACGCTAAAAAATTACTGCACGGCCGCCTTCGCCAGTCATTACCCCATTTCAGAAGCCGGCATCTGGGCCGATGCAGCACGTAACAAAAAACCCATCGTCATCAATGACTACGCCAACGCCGAAAACAAACACGGACTTCCCCCCGGTCACTCAGCACTGATCCGTCTGCTCAGCATTCCAGTCATGGATGAAGGCGAGGTCCGCATGATGACGGGCGTCGGCAACAAAGCGGGCGATTACACGGATTTCGACGTCGAAACCGTGCAGTTGATCGGCAGCGAGACCTGGCGCATCGTGCGCCGGCGGCGTTCCGAAAACGCGCTGCGCCTTGCCACACAGGTGGTGAATGCGAGTCCGGTGGTTTGCTTCCGCGCTCGCAGCACGGAAGGCTGGCCATTAGTCTTTATTTCGGACAATGTCCGGCAATGGGGCTACACACCCAAACAACTTATCGCGGGGCAGCCCACCGTATTTGATGTCGTCCATCCCGATGACCTGCCACGGATGCTTGGCGAAACAAACCGCTACGCCGCTGACGGGGTACCACGCTTTGCACAGGAATACCGCTTGGTCACAGCCGAAGGTCAGGTTGTCTGGGTGCTTGGTCGCACCACCATTCGCCTCGACGCCGAGGGCAATCCCGAGTTTTTCGACAGTGTGCTGACTGACATTACAGAACGCAAAGCCCAGCAGTCCTTGATGGACGATGCCCTCGCCCAGCAGAAAAAACTCAACAAACGCCTTGAAGAAGCCAACAATCAGTTGATGCAATCGGAAAAAATGGCATCCATCGGACAACTGGCGGCCGGTGTTGCCCATGAACTGAACAACCCGATCGGCTTTGTCCATTCCAATCTGGGCACGCTGGATGGCTACGTGCACGACCTGATGGCCATCATCGCTGCCTATGAAAGCCTGTTCTGCAAGCCGGGCGAAACCAACCCGCACGCAGATGAAATCAGGCGACTGCTCGAACAGCACGATTTCGCCTTCCTCAAGGAAGACATTTTCAGTCTTCTCGCCGAGTCGAAGGATGGACTTGGCCGGGTCCGCAAGATCGTGCAGGACCTCAAGAACTTCTCACGCGTCGGCGAGCATGAGTGGCAGGAAGCGGACTTGCACCAGGGTATCGATTCGACCCTGAACATTGTCTGGAACGAACTGAAGTACAAGGCCAAAGTGGTCAAGGAATACGGCGATATACCCCATGTGTTCTGCCTCATTTCGCAACTCAATCAGGTTTTCATGAACCTGCTGGTCAATGCCGGCCACGCTATTGAAAGGCAGGGCACAATCACCATTCGTACCACCCGTCACGGTGACGACAAGGTTTGCCTCGAAATCAGCGATACTGGCAAGGGAATCGCGCCGGAGCACATCAACCGGATTTTCGAGCCGTTCTTTACGACCAAGCCGGTTGGCCAGGGGACGGGGCTCGGGCTTTCGCTGTCCTACGGGATTGTCAAACGGCACGGCGGCCAAATCGAAGTTGAAAGCATCAAGGGGCAGGGCACCACTTTCCGTCTGTTGCTGCCCATCAATCCAAAGCAGAACACTGAGATAAAAGTTTCGGAGACTTCATCATGAGCGAGGCGATCGCCCCTCCCACCCTGCTCTTCGTCGATGACGAGCCGGGCATTCTTTCCGCGCTGCGCCGCCTGTTCCGGCCGCACGGCTACCGTATTTTCATTGCCGAAGGCGGTGCCGCCGGGTTGGAAGTACTCGAGAAAGAACAAATCGACCTGGTCATTTCCGACATGCGCATGCCGGAAATGGACGGTGCCACCTTCCTCAAGGAGGTCCGCGGTCGCTGGCCCAATGTGATGCGCATCCTGCTCACGGGCTACGCTGACATCACATCGACCGTCGCCGCGATCAATCAGGGCGAGATCTATCGTTACATTTCGAAGCCCTGGGACGACAACGAGATCGTCAGCATCGTCGCCGAGGCCATCGAACACCAGAACCTGAAGCGTGAAAACCTGCGCCTCACCTCACTGACCCAGGCACAGAACGACCAGCTAAAAGAGCTCAACGCCAGCCTTGAGCAAAAGGTCGCCGAGCGCACCGCCGAGTTGAGCCAGGCGCTGACTTTTGTCGAGCAAACTCACAGCGAACTGAAAAAGGCGTTTCTGACCAGCGTCCAGGTATTTGCCGGCTTGATCGAACTGCGGGGCGGCCCGGCCGGCAGCCAGATTTCCGGCCATGGCCGGCGGGTGGCGGAACATGCGCGCAGCGTCGCCCAGCGGCTCAAACTGCCCGATACCGAGGTCCAGAACATCATGCTGGCCGGCCTGCTGCACGATATCGGCAAGCTCGGCCTGCCCGACGAATTGTTGGGCAAGCCCTTCAACACGCTAACGGCCGAACAACGGGCGCTGGTCATGAAGCATCCGGTCGTAGGCCAGAACATCCTGATGGGCATAGACAAGTTCAAGGAGGCGGCCATTCTTGTCCGCCATCACCATGAATGCTACGACGGCAACGGCTTCCCTGACCATCTGGCCGGGATCGCCATTCCGCAGGGTAGCCGCATCCTGCAAGCCGTCAACGAATATGACTCGCTGATTATCGGTACCCTGGTCCAGCGCCCCCTGAAGCCCGTCGAGGCACTCAATTTCCTGATCGAAAATCGCGGTAAGCGCTACGATCCGGCGGTCGTTGACGCTTTCGCGACCCTGCTTGGCGAAACCGTCAAGAGCGGCTTCACGGAAACGCCCCTGCGCACCATGCACCTCAAGACCGGCATGCTGCTGAGCCGGGATCTCATGCACCGTGATGGCTATCTGCTGCTGGCCAAGGGCACTGCGCTGACGGCAGAAATCATCGGACAGCTGGTCAGAATGGAAAAGTCGGAACAGCAAACTCTGACCCTCTATATTCGCCAGGAGGAAAAATGAGCCGCATCCTGATCGTCGACGACGAGGAGTCCATCCTCAAGTCCCTCAAGCGCGTCCTGCGCCTGGCGCCGTGCACCTATGGCGCGAAGAGCTACACCCTAGAAATTTTCGATTTCAATTCGCCGATGGCCGCGCTGGAGGCTGCACGGAACGATGAGTTCGACCTGTTCATGAGCGACTACCGGATGCCGGGCATGGATGGCATCGAGTTCCTCAAGGCGGCCAAGGCCATCCAGCCCGACGCTGCCCGCCTGATCCTTTCCGGCTACGCCGATCTCAACGCCCTGGTTCGCGCGGTCAATGAAGTCGGCATCGACCGTTTCATCGGCAAGCCATGGAACGACTACGACCTGATGTCGGCCATCGGTCAGGCATTGGCCCACCGCGACCTGATGCTGGAAAACCGCCAGCTGGCCAACCTGGTCCGCCTCGAAATGGGTGACATCACGCCAGAGCAAATTGAAGCCGAACGACTGGAGCGCATCGAACCTGGCATCACCGAAGTCAACTGGGGACCGGACGGCTCAGTTGTTCTCGATCCCGAGTTTCAACGCAAAGGCTGATTGCACCATGCCGGAAAGCGATGCCCAGCACCTGACTTTCAAACTGGTCTATTACGGCCCGGCGCAGAGCGGCAAGACGACCAACCTGCTGCGCCTGCACGACCTGCTGGCCCCGGAGCTGAAGGGCGAGGTCATGACCATGGAGACCAAGGACGACCGCACGCTTTTCTTCGACCTCCTCCCGCTCGGGTTTCGGGCACCATCCGGACTGCTGATCAAATTCCGGCTGTTTACCGTGCCTGGTCAGGTTGCCCATGACGGGACGCGCAAGGCCGTGCTGTCGCGCGCCGATGGCGTGGTTTTCGTCGCCGATGCCGACCGCGCCCAGGAGACCAACAACGGCGAATCGTTCCAGAGCCTGGCCGCCAACTGCGCCCGTGTCGGGCTTGATTTTGACCACCTGCCGATGGTCGTCCAGTTCAACAAGTGCGATCTGCCGAATGCCGTTCCCGAGGCGGAAATCCGCGAACGCTGGTCGGCCGCGCCCTGGCCGCTGGTCTTTGCCGTCGCCCTGACCGGTCAAGGCGTCGAAACGACCTTTGAACTGCTCGTTCGCACGGTCTACCGGAATTTTGGCCCGAAATTGAAATTGCAGACCGAGCACGGCCTCAGCGAAGACGCTTTCGTCGCCGGCGCTCAGGGGAAAAACACGTGACCCTGAGCTTCGACCGCGAGTGGCAACTCGACGAACTGCTCAATGCCGCCACCCATGAACGACTCGGCGCAGCTCTCAGCGACCTGCTCGGGGGCGATTTCGCCATTACCGACGATGCCGGGAAAACGCTTTGGGGCCTTCCCTCGCCCGAGGCTCGCCGCGAACCGCTGATCCTCGAACTCGAACCGGTCGGCTACCTGCTCAGCCGCACCGCTTCAGCTGCCGCCCTGAGCGCCTCCCGCAATCTCATGTTGATTCTGCTGCGCGCCCAGGTGCGTTTCAAAATGGCCTCGACGCTGCATCTCGAATCCGTCGCAGAGGACTTCGAGTCGCTCAAGCGCGAACACGCCCGCCTCAGCGAATCCGAAGCCCGTTACAAGACGCTTTCGGCCGAGCTGGAAGCCCGCGTCAAGAAACAGGTCGGCGAACTCGAGGAACGCCAGCAAATGCTCTACGAGGCCGAAAAGCTCGCCTCGGTCGGGCAACTGGCCGCTGGCATGGCGCACGAGATCAACAACCCGCTCAGCTTCGTGCGCAGCAATCTGTCCACCTTTGAGAAGTACGTCGGCAAATTTGCCGAACTCAAATCGCACCCGGGTTCGGCCGCCGAGGGCTGGCAAGCGCTTGATCTCGACTTCATTCTCGAAGACAGCATTGACCTGCTCCATGACAGCGCCAAGGGCATGGAGCGAATTGCCCGCATCGTGGCCGATTTGAAGGCGTTCTCGAACGTCGACCGGGCCAGCGAAGAATACGCGGACCTCAACAACTGCCTGCGCGAGGCGGCCAGCATGGTTGAGACGCAGATGCCGGCCGGCATCAATTTCCGTTTCGACCTGCTCCCCCTGCCCAGCATCGTCTGCCTGCCGGGACATATCAACCAGCTCTTTTTCAATGTCATCCGCAATGCCGTGCTGGCGATCAAGGACTCCGGCCGGCCGGGCGAGGTCAAGATATCCTCGGAAGCGGACGACGAGGGCATCGTCGTCCGCATCCACGATACCGGTGTCGGCATGACCAAGGAACAGATTGAACACGCCTTCGAGCCGTTCTATACGACACGCCCGGTTGGTTCCGGTGTCGGACTGGGGCTGGCGACAGCGCGCAACGTCATCCAGGCCCATAGTGGCCGCATCAGCCTCGACAGCCAGCCCGATATCGGCACCACCGTAACCATGTTCTTTTCGACGCCGTCATGACCGACTATTCATCACTGTTCACCGGCAAGACCGCGGCACCACAGGCACCAGCAACGCACCTGACGCCACCGCGCTACCGCCTGCTCTTCGTCGATGATGAGCCGGGCATCGTCAAGGCACTCAGCCGCGTTTTTCATCAGGAAAACTACGAAGTCATCACCGCCTGGAGCGCCAAGGAAGGGCTGGAAAAATTCGCCAGCGGGACTATCCATCTGGTCATCAGCGATTTCATGATGCCCGGCATGAATGGCGCGCAGTTCCTGCAGGAAGTCAAAAAACGCTCGCCAGACACCATCCGCATCATGCTCACCGGCCATGCCAACACTGATGCCGTGATGGGCGCGATCAACGAAGGCGCAGTCTACAAATTCATCCTCAAGCCCTGGAATGACGACGATCTGCGCATCACGGTGGCTCTGGCCCTCGAACAGTTCGACCTGATCAGCCGCAACAAGAGCCTGCGTGCCGAAAACGAACAGAAGACCAAGGAAATCTCGGCCCTCTCGCGCCTCGCCGCCACCCATCGCAGCCGGCTCGGCATCATGCTGCACAAGAAGAACCTGCTGACCGACGCCCAGTTGCAGGAACTGACGATGCAACAGGAACGGCGCAAGGAGCCCTTGATCACGCTGCTGCTCGAAAACGACTGGGTGCCGGAACGACGTATCCGCGAGCTGCTCAAGACCGACATGATGATCGAGGAAGTCCAGCTACCGGAATTCCAGGTCGATGCCGCGCTGACCGATCTGATTCCGCGCAGCTTCTGCCTGCGGCAGTGCGTCGTGCCGCTCAAGCTCGACGGTCGCCGCCTGTTGCTGGCCATGGCCGATCCGCTGGATGAAGGCCTGATCGACGAAGTTCGCTTCACGGCCGGCCTCGACATCAATGCAGTCACGGCCGACATCGCGGCAATCCGCAAGAAGGTGGATGAAATCTACGGCGGCGGCGAAGTCGACTTCAAGGAACTGGAAACGCTGGTCAGTTCGCCTGACCCGTACGAAGGCATCGAGATCGTCATCGAGGATGACGACGCCACCAAACTCGAAGACCTTTTGCGCGACACAGAGGCGCCACCAGCCATCCGGCTGGCCAACGCGATCATTCTTGAAGCGATCCGCCTGGGCGCTTCAGATATCCACATCCAACCGCGCACCAAGAGTGTGGTCGTGCGCTACCGGATCGATGGCGTGCTCTCGGACAAGATTCATATTCCGCACCATCTGCATCAGTCGCTCGTCTCGCGCCTGAAAATCATGTCGGAACTCGACATTTCCGAACGGCGTCGCCCGCAGGATGGTCGTATCACCGTCAAGACGCCGATGCGCATGGTCGATCTGCGGATTTCCACGCTGCCGACGATCAATGGCGAAAAAATCGTCATGCGCATCCTCGACCGGAACTCGACAGTCCACAGCATCGAGAAACTAGGGTTTTCAAGCAGCGACCTACGCCGCGTCACCGACATGGTGGCCAAGCCGCAGGGCATCATCTTGGCCACCGGCCCGACCGGGAGCGGCAAGACGACGACACTCTATTCGCTGCTCCAGCACGACGCGACGCCCGACAAGAACTACGTCACCATCGAGGACCCGGTCGAGTACTACCTCGACATGGCCGGCCAGGTATTGATTCGCGAAAAGATCGGCCTGACCTTTCCGGCCGTTCTGCGCGCCCTGCTCCGGCAGGATCCGGACGTCATCCTGCTCGGTGAAATCCGCGACTTCGACACCGCCGAAGTCGCCTTCCACGCGGCGCTGACCGGGCACCTGGTCTATTCGACCCTGCATACCAACTCGGCCGTCGCCACCATTGCCCGACTGTTCGATCTCGGCCTCAAACCCTATGTTGTCGCCACCGCCCTTGAAGGCATCATCGCCCAGCGCCTGGTACGCAGCGTCTGTCCCGACTGCAGCCAGCCGGCAGCGCCAGATCCGGCCGTCATCTCCCGTCTGGGCAGCGCCTTTGCCAATATCGGCGAAATCCGCCGCGGCCAGGGCTGCACTACCTGCCATGGCAGCGGCTACAAGGGTCGCCTCGGCATCTACGAAATTCTGACCCTTGATGACCAGTTGCGGGACTGCATAGGCAGCGGCGCCAGTGTTCTGGAAATCAGCCGTCAGGCCCGGCAAAGAGGGCTGCGCAGCATCATCCATCACGCCGCTGAGCGGGTACAGGCTGGTGCTACCACCCCGGATGAAATTCTGCGAGTACTCGGCCCGGTGACAGGAGAAGTTTGAGGATGGATATTTTTGTCTGGAATGAGAGCTTCGTTACCGGCCAGCCAGTAGTCGATGCCGAGCACCAAGGCCTGGTGAACCTGATCAACTTGATCATCGAGCACCAGTCCACGTCGACGCCGCCAGAAGAAATCGACAAGGTGCTGGTGCAACTGATTCAGTACGCGGTAACGCATTTCCAGCATGAAGAAGAGTTGATGGCCAGTACCGGCTGCGACCCGCGCTTCATCGAAATCCACCGCAACGTGCACGCCGATTTCGGGCAACAGGTGGTCAAGATGCGCGCCATGCCCAGCGACAACCAGGAATTCCTGCTGCGTTTTCTGAGCAGCTGGCTGGCCCATCACATTCTCGGCATGGACCAGTCAATGGCCCGCCAGATCCGGAAAATCCGGGCCGGCATGGCGCCGGAAAAAGCTTTCGAAGAGGAAAAAAGCATGGTCGCCGACCCGGCGACGACCAGCCTGCTCAGCGGCATGAATGCGATGTTCCGGATGATCGCGGCGCGCAACGACGAACTCGAAAAGGCCAACACAACCCTGGAAGCCCAAGTCGTGGCGCGCACACAGGCCTTGACGCAGACCAACGAGCAACTGCTGGTCGAGCAGAGGAGTCTGAAGCTGGCCATGCAGCAGGTCGAATTGACCCAGAAAAAGCTGCTCGAATCGGAACACAAGCGAGCCGAGGCGACCAAGCGCAACATGCAGCAATTGCTCGCCCAGATTATCGATGGCGATCCGGTACCGACCTTTGTCATTGACGCCAAACATCAAATCACCCACTGGAACCAGGCCTGCGCGATGATCAGCGGGCTGCCAGCGGCCGACATGGTCGGCACAACAGAGCAGTGGAAGGCTTTTTATCCGGAAACTCGCCCGGTGATGGCCGACCTGATCATCGATGGCAGTCTTGAGGAGCAGTTCGACACCTACTACCACGGCCATTTTCGGCGCTCGGCGAATATCAGCGGCGCCTTCGAGGGTGAGGCTTTCTTCCCCCATATGGGCGAGCAGGGGCGTTGGCTGTTCTTTACCGCAGCGCCGCTGTGCGATGCAGACGGGCAACGCATCGGTGCCATCGAAACCCTGCAGGACGTGACCGAACGCCACCGTGCCGAGGACGACCTGCGGCAGTACCAGAATCACCTGGAAGAAATCGTGGCCGAGCGCACCTCGCAACTCGGCGAGGCCAATGTCAAGCTGGAGAGCGACCGCCAGGAACTGGAACTGCTACTGACCAAGGTTGAAGAAGCACAACAACAACTGCTGCAATCCGAGAAGATGGCCGCCATCGGCCAACTCGCGGCAGGCGTCGCCCATGAGATCAACAATCCGGTCGGCTTCGTCAATTCCAACCTGGGCACCCTGAAGACCTATGTTTCCCTGTTGCTCAACGTCATCAAAGCCTACGAAGGTGGCGCCCCCGACGATATTTCAGCGGCTCGCCAGAAAGCGGACCTCGACTTTCTGCGCGAAGACCTGCCGTCACTGGTCGCCGAATCGCAGGAAGGCCTCAGCCGCGTCACCAAGATCGTCCAGGACCTCAAGGACTTCTCCCACGTCGACCAGGCCGGACACCAATGCGCCGACCTCAATGCCGCGATGGAAAGCACCTTGAACGTGGTCTGGAACGAGCTGAAATACAAAGCCGAAGTCGTCCGCGAGCTGGGGGATATTCCGCCAGTCGAATGCGTCCCCGCCCAGATCAACCAGGTATTCATGAACCTGCTGGTCAATGCCGCCCAGGCCATTGAGCAACAGGGCAAGATTTTCGTCCGCTCGGGAACCGAGAACCAGCAGGTCTGGTTTGAGATCGAGGACACCGGACAGGGAATGAGCGAAGAGATACGAAACCGCATTTTCGAGCCCTTCTTCACGACCAAACCCGTAGGCAAGGGGACCGGGCTGGGCTTGTCGATTTCTTACGACATCATCGTCAAAAAGCACGGTGGAAGCCTGGATGTACGCAGCACCCCCGGCCAGGGAACTTGCTTCCGAATTAGCCTGCCCCTTGAAGGTCAGGCGGTTTCTTGATTTTCGTACAAGGATCAGTCCAGCATGAAAAAGGCCACTCGGAAGTGGCCTAAATCATTGAATATTGGTGCGCCCGACTGAATTCGAAAGACAGCAGAAATTTCTCTGTAAAATCAATGTCATACAATTCCGAACTGTAGCCCTTGTGTAACAGTGCTGTGTAAGCACCATCAATGCGGAATCAGTATAGCAGCGCGGAATACCACAGCGAAAATTTGTCCGAGCTCCACCCTTCTCGTCTCCCTTCGAGATTTCCCCCGTGGGGGGTCGCTTGCCTGCCATGGTGATGTTAAGTATGATCGGCTCAAAGCTGCCGCACGTCAGCTTGCCCACCCACAATGGCGGAGCTGTATCAGCAGCGTGTTAGTTTCACCGAGTCTGGCTGCCTTTCCAAAGTCTGCCGTATGTCTCGATGTGTGGGTGCATCGGTGGTCATCGGCGATGTCTATTGGAACCCATCAAATGCCCAACTCGTTTTCACCTAGCCGTATCGAACGGCTCAAGCGCGAAGCAAAACAGCTTCGTCAGAACTCCCCCATCACTCATAGTGAAGCGCTCGACAGTATCGCCAAGGATAATGGCTACGGGAACTGGTCGCTGCTAATGCGACACGTTGAAGCCCCTAGCACCACGCCTGCCATGCGCGAGCAGGAAACACCAATACCGTCCGAGTTCATATTTTCCCGGACCAGCGATGAAATGCGGACAGCTCTGAGGGTGATCCCATTCAAGCGCTATGGCCCGAGACCAGACGAAGCCGCACGTAAAGAGGTTGCTGACATTTGTCTAGCGTTTGTTTCTGCAGCAAATGCAGTTGATTTTGCTATTGGCTACATTGAATGCTTACTGACAGTCCCACGATTTAGCATCAGGTCTGGAGCGAAGGTTTATCACGAGATGCGCCGCTGGCTGCCGTATCAAGTACAACCTATCGACGACGGCCACTGCATATTGCTCAATCGCCACTACAAACCAATCGGAATAACGAGCAGCGAGTGGGTCGATTACAACGACTTCCAGCATCTCCATCTTCAATTGGACATCCATCAACTGGAAAAGCTCGCCCATACAGGGAGCGGTCAGGGTTATCTGTTCAATGATGGATGTACGCCGTGGCACGGTCGCAGCGAAGCGAAGGCATACCTAGAGAGACTGCGTACCTTGAAAGCCATACTGGGCGCTAACAAGTAGCCTTCGACGCCTTTTATTGAATCCAAGGGCGGGTGCGCTCCGGCGTGTCAGGCTGGGGCGTACCCTAACTGGATGTCAGGCAGGACATCCACAAATGTCCGGATAGGGTCTATATTGGCATTTATTGACAACACAGGTCCAATATCTTAGAGTCTATCCTGACAACTTCAGGAGCAACCCAGCATGACCGCCACCGCAGCCAGCACTCAGCACAAAGGCCAGAAGATTGGCTATGTCCGCGTATCCACTCTCGACCAGAACACCGAGCGCCAGCTTGAAGGGATGGCACTGGACAAGGTATTCACGGATAAGGCCAGCGGGAAGGACACCGACCGCCCCCAGCTACAGGCAGCCCTTGAGTATGTCCGGGAGGGCGACACTTTGGTTTGCCATTCGATGGACCGGCTAGCCCGCAACCTGGACGACTTGAGGCGCGTTGTCGGTAGCCTCACAGGCAAGGGAATCGCCGTGCAGTTCGTGAAGGAGTCGATGACCTTTACGGGGGCGGACTCGGCTATGTCCCGGCTCATGCTGTCGATCATGGGTGCCTTTGCGGAGTTCGAGCGGAGCCTGATAAAGGAACGCCAGCGAGAGGGCATAGCCATAGCCAAGGAAAAGGGCGTTTATAAAGGACGGAAACCGAAGATGACTCCGGAGCAAGTTGAGGCGTTAAAGGATCAGGACAGGGTGCGGGGTGGAAAGAATCGCACAGGGTTGGCCAAGGAGCATGGCATCAGCAGGGAAACGCTATATCAGTACCTTGATCTTAAGAAAATGACCTGAGTGGCTGCAACGTGCCCTTTGCAGACCAAGACTGATGGTGAATGCAGACGTTCAACCTTTGCGGTGAACCTCCAATTGCAGCAGTGTTGGCTTTTTCCTCCTGCCAGCCTTAGGCCAAAGTTGCACTTTTATGCCTCGGCGCAATCTCACTTGTCGGGGAACGTTAGAGCCCTCCGTTCGAAAAGGAGGTCTAGTAGCTCCCGCACTTCATCCATGAGGAGGGATTGCTTTTGGCTACGGATGCTCAAATAAGCTGCGCCACGATGGACATTGCGTACACTAAAAGTCATTAAGCGCCCAATGCTGAAGGACAAACTATTGAATTCTAGGTCCCTGTCACCGCCGAGACGAATTCCTGCCCCGAATAGTCGGCCAGTTAACTTGTGGTGCTGTTCTACTGCATCGACTAATTCAATGAATTCAAGCCGAATGGAGATGCCGATCATCCCCGTGGGATGTACCGCCTGCACTAACCTCTCGATCAATGGAAACGCAGTATCTACGACGGCAGGGTCGAGTTCTAGGTGAATCTCATCGGGCCCATCGCCTTGCCTTGCCTTCAATACCATCCCTTGAGCCCGGATGGATTTCTCACTTTGCGTGTGCTCGACCTTTTCGGTGGCTAATAGCTCGGCAATTGTCAGAAGTGCCTGGCTAGGATCAACTCCGCCGAGGTCTGCCTTACCGATACTAATGACAATTTGTTCAATTGCGGCTGCGTGTGGGCCTAGTGTGCTGTTCGATGGCACTCCAGTTGAGTTAGCAATTAGCCGAAAGTCATCAAACGAGAATGTCTCCGCATGAGAGTGCGAGAAAACCTCATTTGCGACCGCGATGATATTGTTGAACCCCGCCTCAGATTTCACGTTGAAGCCTTGTAGGAGGCTGAGCGGCGCGCCGACTGTTGAAAGGTCAACTCCAAGGCCAACAGGGACAACTTGTACTCCCTTGGAGTAAGCATGGCCAGTTTCAAAGTACATCCAGTTTGACCGAAGGGAGTTCGAAGTAACAAACGCAAGCATCAGCTTTGCCTGATTCAAGGCCTGTTCCACGCTATGTACCCAGTTTCTTCCAAACGGGATACTCTGCCCGTCACTCGACAGAAACACTTCAATGCTGCCGCCTGTTTTCGCAATAAACAGATCCTTTAACTTGACAAGTGCATGTCTGTCTTGTGAAGAATGGCTGAAGAATATTGTGGGCTTCTGCATGGTGAAGTTCTCTGATAGCTATCGGCAAGAATGTTTGGTTTGGTTTGGCTTGGCTTGGCTGCACTCGTGCCACCAACTACGAACAACCAGGCCACGGGGACAAACGTAATTAAGTTAACCAACACCAAGGAAAAGTGCGAATGAACACAATCGCATGCAAAGCCATAAAAACATATGGCACTCCCTGCTCAATGTGGCTAATAGGGCGATATAGCTTCGGATTTGTGCCTCGATCCATTGCATTCCATTCAGCTTCGTAGGGGCTGATCGGCAACCGCTTCTCTATCTTGTGAATGACTGCGAATTTGGCCGTGTTCAAATTTCGGTAAGAAGTAATTAATGTTTCCCATAGAACCGACAACGCTATACCGCCCAATGAGAGCATCCACATGTACTCGCCTGTATCCTTCGCTGACAGATAGCCGACAAACGCGAGGATGGCAGAATTGACACTAAGGAAATATGAATTAGCCGACGCACGGCGACTACTAATCCGGTCGGCCATTTCCACATAAAGTTTGTACTGGTCCAGAAGATGGGAGTACCACTTGTCGTTATGCGGATAGGTCTGACCATCGGCGATTTCATTGAAAAGGCCATCCTTATCAACCTCAGGTCCCGACATTTAACGGCCTCCACCAATAAGAATTTTCAGGTTGGGCCATGTCCAGTTGTATATCTTGTCTCCGGGGGTCGCAGTGCTTGGCTTAGTCATGCCGCCGTCCGAGTATGCAGCGAGAAGAAAATAAGCTTTACCAAGTTCCTTCGCCATTGCTAATTCCTGCGCGGCACCGATAGCAGATGTCATGTTTCGGCCGCAAAGGACGCAAACAATATCGACGCAGGCAAGCTTCGCCCTTATCTTCGTCTTCCAGTCGCCGTTAATGTGTTCCTTTGACGACCAGTCCGCAAGTTCGAATGGGGAATCGGGAAGTTTTGACTGGCCAACTAATAAATGCTTCTGGCCTTGATCATGATCGAAGTCAAAGCTGATGAAAACACGCTTCTTACCCATTTTTATCTCTCCGGTTGATCATCAAATTGGCAAATGCTGCCATAGGCCACGTCCATTCCATATGTCATGCATTATGTACCAGATATATTTGACGACCACGAACGACTGTTATGGGGGCCAATCTTCACTGGCCTCAACTGGCCGAACTGCGACGGTCACCCAATACCAGTCCCCTACCGGCCACCTGTCCATGCTCTTCGGGCGTACTGAGCGTGGATTTGTTCTGGAGTCGGGAGCTGGCACAAACCCGAGCGGTAAGGCTGTCGAGGTGTGGTGGAACCCCGGCTGCGGGAGCCTAAACGTAGCTGCATTCGGACTGCATCTGATTATTGCAGGTGGCGAGAGGGCTACACCGGCAAGCGCAGTGGCCTGAAACAATCCCAAAGAGAGTACCCGGAATGGCCGCTATTTGTGGTCATTTTCTTTTACACCGTTAGCAGCTTCAGAACACCCTCCAGAACGCAGAGGGCAGCCGTTTGCAGGACTTTTGTTGGCACCCGAATGGGTGTATGCCAATCAGCATAAAACACGCTCAAACAGCGGCGCAATGGCGAACCTGCGCAGATTGCCGTAAACACTTGTTCTACAAGGCTTTTACTGCAAATCGATGGGCAAACCCCAGCTATAGCATAGAGAGCGCGCGCGAGCGTTCGCCTATGTGTTCTTTTGTGGCGTTTTTTCAGCTGATGCAGGAATTGGCGCCATTTATATCAACCAACTTAAAGGAAGAAGAAGATGAAGCACGAAGCACGACGAGGCGCCCGATGAGTGCCACCGAAGATAACCCGGTAGTCATCTACACGGGTGCAACCTGCAAAGGCAATCCCGGCGGCGGTGGCTGGGGTGTAGTCCTCTCACGTAATGGGCGCACCAAGGAACTATGCGGCGGGACCTTCTTCAGCACCAGCGGCGAGATGGCACTTACCGCGGCCGTTAAGGCCCTTGAGCGGCTAACCAAGCCACTGCCGGTACGCCTGCATACCGACTCCGCATTCATCGTTGATGGAATGACCCGGTATGTTGAAGGGTGGAAGTCCCAAGGATGGCGTAAGGCCGATGGAAAGCCGGTAGCCAATGCCGAACTATGGCAGCGGCTGGATGAGCTGGCGGCGGTACATCAGGTGGAGTGGGTCCGTGCAGGGCATGGCCAAGCAAAGAAACTGGCCTTACGTGGGCTCAAGCAACTCGCTTAACAGCAGCAACAGGACTCCCGATAGCGGCCCTCGCAGGGAGTCCGATAGGCAACCATTTACGAAAGCAGATCATGATTCATCCCAACAGCAGCGAGCAGTTAGTATTTCGGCAAGTCGCTTTCCCGGTGTCCGCATTCGACTACCTGAAGGACTTTCAGCGGGACATCGAACGGCAGACCGGTCAGCGGCTCAACAACAATCAGGTATTGGCCCGCATCTTGGCCGAACATCGTCAATCAAATGTAGATAGTGAAGAACATGTCAGCACTCGAAGCCAAGTTAGAACTTGAGAAGGCGATAGCCGCAGGCAGTCCGCCCCCTGCCGAGGCACCACGGAAGTTACTTGTCGGGTCCATCCAACAATTCCCCGAGGTTTTCCAGCCAAGGGGGCCTGCCGGGTACGCCTCGAATGCCCATGTGCGGGACCTTGCCAAAGCCCCGAAAGGAGGCCACGCACTAGATGCGATTACGGTCTTTTGGGTCGGCAGTGACTGGGCGGTCATTGACGGACATCACCGCTTGCAGGCGTACGGTGCCGCAGGTTGGCGGGATGAAGTCCCGGTCAAGGTATTTTCTGGGAGCCTTGATGAAGCGATGGGCTACGCGGGCAGGCTGAACTCGGGCGTGAAAATGCTCATGTCTAACCCCGAGAAGAAGGCCCTTGCATGGCGGCTTTCAACTTGCACCAAGCTCTCAAAAGCGCGAATAGTGCGTGACTCCGGAATGTCCGATGGCTTCATGGCGGGCATGTTCCGCACCCGTACAAAGCTACTCAAGGAGAAGGGGATGTCGCTGACTGACATTGCCGGGCTGTCGTGGCATGAAGCACAGAAACGGGCAGCGGGGAGCACCACTGAGGCGGATACCATTGACCGGGATGCGTGGCTCGAAGAGAAAGCCCAAGTGATGGCCAATAACATCCTCAAGGCTCTCGGCAAGCAGGGCCAGCAGAAGCATGAAGTCCTTGCGCGCGCCCTTGAGATTTACGATAGCCGCCTTCCGGACTCGCTCCGGGAATTCTGGAACGACGAGCGGGGAGAGGTCGAGTTCATAGCCGAGCCCTCAGACCCCAATTCGGAATTCTAGCGACAGCTTGTCGAGGACCCCGAAGACAACCACAAGGCGAAACTGTGGAACTCTTCGGGGTGCATCTCTAGATGGTGCAATTTGCACCCCACGTAATGTTCCGTGCGTCCGTCCGTCACCCCCTGTTTTTGTGGAGATGCGACAAGTCTAAGCCGTCGTAATGCAGCCTCTCCATGGCAGAAATGAGCGGCGACAATGGATAGAAAGCCCCGCCGTAGCCCTCACCTGAATTGGGAGTAGCTGACCCATGCCCAGTCAAGGCATCATGCACCTGAAGCTGTATATCTGAATCCCGGCAGGCATCCTTAAAACCATGCCGGAAGCTGTGGAAGACTTTGCGAGTGTCTTTTATCTTCACAACGTCCCGCAGGTAGCGCCCGAACCATTGCGACCACGTAGCCGTAATATTGCCTTGCCGGGTTCTCTCCAGCAGTGGGAACAACTGGCCATCCCCGGACTCCTTCACAGACTTCCAGTAATCCAGCAATCCGCATTTCACCAGCACAGGATGAACAGGCACCCAGCGACGGCTGACCTCCGACTTCTGTGTCTGCTCATCATCGGCATCCGTGGTGAAGTAGAAGACGTGAACACCACGTTCAAGCTGTATATCCGTGGTCATTAGCTGCCCGATTTCAGACAGACGGGCACCAGAAAAAAGAGAAATGAGCGGAAGCCAGAACGAAGCCTCTCCACGACCACCAATGGGACGCGCTCCTTGGGTGAAAACACGCGAAGCAAACAGATCCGAAAGGTCCTCCGCTGAAAACGGTAGGCGGGCCTTTTTGGTCACCTTCGGCATATGCACCTTAACGCCGGTCGTGGGATTCAGTGGCAGCTTGTCGTTTTCGACAGCCACCGAGAACAAGCCCCGCAAGAGCCCGAGATACTTTCTAACCGTTGCCGGTGCTTTTCCCTTGGCTAGTTGATCATCCTTGAAGGAAACAACATCCGCTTTAGTCATCGCGGAGGCGAGAAGCCCCGGCTTCAGTTCGGCCAGCCACGTAATGACGGATTCCACCTCCATGATGGTGCGAGGCCTAGGGGCTTTCTGCGTTTGCCAGTACTCCCGCAACGCGGTGAAAGTCATACCCTTTCCGATCAATTCACCCCGGATGATGCCAGCCTGAACCATTGGCGTCTCCACCACAGCGCCTCCGTGGCGTAACTTCAGAGCCTCCAACGCTTTCCGGTAGGCGTCCTTCATGGCCATCATCAAGGGAACGAACGAGGGTGAATCCTTGGCGACTTTCAGACCGTAGCTCCCGGCGAAGTCCTCTTCCTCAAAGGTGTCACCCAAACGCGAGCGTCCGGCATCGAAAGCTTCAGCAGCAGCCACCACATCCAATGAGTGCGCCTTGTTCTCCCACTTCCGGTCAGACAATCCACCTTCAGCGGCGGCTTCCATACGGGCCCCGTCGTCCTCTTCAAGGATATGCGCGTAATACAGCGCGGCCATGCGGTCGATTTCCTCGCGGGTCAGGTCTGTAGCTGAACCAACGCTCTGGATGGCTAGGATGTGGGCAAATTCTTGATCTAGCTGGAGAGTGCGCAGGCGAGCAAGGCGGAGTGCTTCGGCCTTCTCACGGGTCCGCAGGGAAACTACCAGTTCATCCTTGCCATAATGCTGGCGCAGGGCAGCCGGAACCCGCAAGCGGTGATAGTAGATTGGTCCTCGTTTAACGAGGTGCGTCTGGTCTTTCAAGTTGGTTCCCATCCCTGAATGATACCGGCTGTGTAACAGCACTGTGTAACAGTTCAGAAAGCTGGAACCTTGAAAAGACGGGGATTGCCGCAATGGCAACCCTTTGGAGAATATTGGTGCGCCCGACTGAATTCGAATCAGTGACCCCTGCCTTCGGAGGGCAGTACTCTATCCAGCTGAGCTACGGGCGCCTTGGGAGGGGAGGATTCTACCTCCAAGGGAAGCCTTGCGTCCATGCTGCGAACAGCATTAAGCTTTTATAAATCAACAATATTGCATAAATCGCCCCCAATGACCCATAGCAACAACGAGTTGTCTCCTGAAGACCTGCAGAAGGTCATTGCCACCATCGATATCCCGACCTGCCCGGGCATGGTCAGCGATGCCATGGAAGAGGGGCAAAAAGACGAACCGGACCTGATTCGGCTCGCCGAGATCATCAGCAGCGATGCCGGCATGTCGGCGGCAGCCCTGAAGCTGGCCAACTCGCCACTTTTTGGCACCAGCAGTCCGGTTTCCAGCGTGCGCAAGGCCGTCGAGCGTCTCGGGACGAAGAATGTACTGTGCGTGGTGGTCGCCTCGGCGCTACGCGCCAGCGTCACCGGACTGCCGGCGGCGTGGATCGAGCAATTCTGGAAGCGGACAACGATGCTGGCTCTGGCATCGAGCCTGATTGCCCGCCGCCAGTACGGGATTTCGGCCGATGCCGCCTATACCTATGCGCTGTTTCACGATGCAGCAATACCGCTGTTGATGCGCCGCTTTCCAAATTACGGCGAGGTTCTGGAAAAATGCCGTCGCGAAGGCATCATGCTGAATGTGGCAGAAGAACAGTATTACCCCTGTAGCCATCCCGTCGTCGGTTCATTGCTGGTCCGCAACTGGGGGCTGCCGGCGATTCTCGGCCAGGCCATCCGCTTTCATCACGAGAACGACGCCTACGACCTGCCGGATCGGACCTTGCCCGGTGGCGCGCTTTCGCTGATAGCCGTGACTCAGGTCGCCGAGCACCTGCTCAGCGAAATTCTTGATGAGGACATCGAGGTCGGCAACGATCTGTTCGCGCGGGCGCTGGACTTCCTTGGCATCTCGGGCGACGACCTCGATGATTTGCGGCAGCCCGTTGCCGCGGCGATTGAATCAGCCGCCAACTGAGTTCAGTCGAAGAGCGTTCTCGCGGCTTCAAAACGCGAGGCGTAATAGCCGTCGCTGAGGCGGTCGATGCGGACCTTCCCGTTGGTCGACGGGGCGTGGATGAAGCGGGCATCGCCGATGAATATCCCGACATGCGAAAACGAACGGTTGAGCGTATTGAAGAAAACCAGATCGCCCGGTCGCAATTCGGCACGATTAATCGCCCGGCCATTGCGGGCGATATCCGCGGCACTGCCCTGGACCTTCAGACCCGCCGCCCGGCCATAGATATAGCTGATCATGCCGCTGCAATCGAGTCCGGCTTCGGGGTTCTTGCCACCGAAGCGGTAGCCGGTATCGATCAGCCCCATGGCATAGAAAACCACTTCATTGCCCTTCTCGCTGACCGAGCGCGACGCTTGCGTTATAGTTTCCGCCGAGTCCGAGGAACGCGGTGCCGGGCCAGAGCAGGCAGCCAGCAACAAGGCTGACAGGAGGATTGGAATCAGGACGGGAATACGCATCAAGCCACAGTGCCTTCTTGGAACAATTTGCAACTTACCGTTTTTACAGGAATTTTCAAGACCATGAATCTGCAAAATACCGATCTGCTACGGTCAACCGGAAAAATTGGCCAAAATTGGAATGCTGCTGATGATGGTTCGACCTTCGCCGTGATCAACCCGGCAAGCGGCGAGCAGATCGGCGAAGTACCACTCTGCGGTGCGGCTGAAACCCGTCGGGCCATCGATGCCGCCAATGCTGCCTGGCCGGCCTGGCGTGCCCTGACCGCCCGCCGTCGTGCCCAGATTCTGCAGGGCTGGAACCGCCTGATCCTCGACAACGTCGACGACCTGGCGCAGATCATCACGGCCGAATGTGGCAAGCCACTGGCCGAAGCCAAGGGCGAAGTCATCTACGGTGCCTCGTTCATCGAATGGTTTGCCGAAGAGGGTAAGCGCACCTACGGCGAGAGTATTCCCAGCCCGGCATCGAACACCCGCCTGATCGTCATCAAGCAGCCGATTGGCGTCTGCGCGGCGATCACGCCGTGGAATTTCCCGTTCGCCATGATTACCCGCAAGGTCGCGCCGGCCCTGGCCGCCGGTTGCCCGGTCGTCATCAAGCCGGCCGAAGCGACACCGCTCAGCGCCTTGGCGCTGGCTGTGCTGGCCGAACAGGCCGGTTTCCCGGCCGGCGTGTTGAACGTGGTGACCGGCAAACCGGCCGAAATCGGCGGCGAACTGTGCGCCAACCCCATCGTCCGCAAGCTGTCATTTACCGGCTCGACCGCGGTCGGTCGCCTGCTCATGGCGCAATGCGCGCCGACCATCAAGAAACTGTCGCTCGAACTCGGCGGCAACGCGCCGTTCATCGTTTTCGACGACGCCGATGTCAATGCCGCGGTCGACGGCGCTCTGGCGGCAAAATACCGGAACACCGGGCAGACCTGCGTTTGCGCCAATCGCTTTCTCGTCCAGTCGGGCATCTACGAGGAATTCGCCACGAAATTCGCCGAGAAGGCGCGTGGCCTCAAGGTTGGCGACGGCACCGAAGCTGGCGTGGCGCAAGGCCCGCTGATCAACGCTGCCGGCCTGAGCAAGGTCGAGGCTCATGTCGCCGATGCGCTCAGCAAGGGCGCCCGCGTGCTGTGCGGTGGCGCCCGTCACGAACGCGGTGGCAACTTCTTCCAGCCGACCGTGCTGGCCGACGTGACAACCGCCATGCAGGTCGCCCGCGAGGAAACCTTCGGCCCGGTCGCCCCACTTTTCAAGTTCGAGACCGAGGCCGAAGCCATCGCCATGGCCAACGACACCGAGTTTGGCCTGGCTGCCTATTTCTTCACGCGCGATGTCGGCCGTTGCTGGCGCGTCGGCGAGGCCCTCGAATACGGCATGGTCGGCATCAATACCGGGTTGATTTCGAACGAGGTCGCCCCCTTCGGCGGCATCAAGCAATCCGGCCTCGGGCGCGAAGGCTCGAAATACGGCATTGAGGATTACCTCGAAATCAAATATCTCTGCTTCGACATCAACGGCTGAGCATGGGCAAGATCGTCCTCATTTCACTGCTGGTTCTGGCTAGCGTGCTGCTCTGGCGCAACTGGAGCCGGCAGCGGCGCGGCGCGTATATCGCTGCCTATCCTTACCAGCGTTTTCTCGACAAGCGGCTGGCGGCGCGCCGACCGGAACTGAGTGCCGAGCAGCGCAACGAAGTTTTCGCGGCGCTCGACGATTACTTTCAGCTCTGCCGCAAGGCTGGCCGGCACATGGTCGCCATGCCGTCGCAGGCGGCGGACGACGCCTGGCACGAGTTCATCCTGTTCACGCGCCAGTACGACAAGTTCTGCCGCCACGCCTTCGGCCGCTTCCTGCACCACACGCCGGCCGAGGCGATGCGCACGCCGACGCAGGCAAGCGACGGCCTCAAGCGCGCCTGGCGGCTGGCTTGCGCCCACGAGAAGATCAACCCGAAAAAGCCGGAGCGCCTGCCCCGCCTGTTTGCTCTGGACGCCGCACTCGGCATTGCCGGCGGCTTCGTCTATCAACTGGACTGTCTGGCGGCCAGCGGCGGCGCGGCGGGGTCCGGCTATTGCGCCAGCCACATCGGCTGCGGCGGTAGTAGCGGCGGATGCTCCGGTGACTCTGGAAGCGCCGACAGCGGAGGTGACGGTGGTGGAGGCTGTGGCGGTGGTTGCGGCGGAGGTGGGGACTAGCCGACTACTTGTGGTAAGTCCGGCTGCTGCCGGAGCCGCCATGACTCGAATTGGCCACGTTGTCGAACATGTTCCAGCCCTGCTGTTGGGCGTAGGCAAAGAACAGCACGGCGAAGACACCGGTGGCGAGGGTGAGTTTGTCGAACATCAGTCGTCTCCATCCGAATCATCACTGCTCACCGGCGCATGGTCGCTTTCGGCCCAGCGCCGCGCCTCGAAGGCGGCATGACGCATGGCGCTGAAAATCGGAAAGATGAGCAGGAAGATCATCACCAAGACGAAATTCGACCAGCCGGCGCCGGCTGTATGCACTTCGACACGGTCGCGCACGGCCATCGGTTTGTCTGGCGCCATGTCCGGATCGAGCGTCAGGTAGTAGGTACCGGCCGGAATATTCAGGAAGACGATTTCGTCGCTCTGACTGCCCTCGGTCCACCGCCCGTCGTCATAACCGCTGTAGAACGACAACTCGCGGGCGGCTGGCCAGGCGGCGCCGGTCACCTTGTTGACCAGCATCATGTCGAGGCCGATCCAGTTGTTGTCGAGCGAGGTCTGGTTGTGCACGGCGATCTTGCGTGGCTTGCCCGTGATCTCGAATTCGCGGGTCTGCACCTCGTCGCCGCGCAAGGGTTCGAAGGTGAAATCCTGGCGCAGCAGCAATTTGCCGCTGGAAACGAAAATGAAGAAGGCCTGAACCAGAATGGCGGCCAGCGCCAGCTTCCAGAACAGCCCCCAAATCCGCCGATTCGTCTCGCTCCACGAATTCGGCTGGTTGGCGAAAACGCCTGTCGGCTCGGGCAAATCTGCTTTCAGCTTGAAAGCCTCGGCGATCACTTGAGGCTCGACGTAGTTGCCTTGCGACCAGGTCAGATCATTGCCCGTCGATTCACTCGACAAGATGAGCGGCGGCGCCACGTAATCGACGACGCGACTGGTTTCACCGCGCCGGACCCGCCACGTAAACTCGCCGCCCACCTGAACGACCTCCGCTGCCTGCGTGGTCGAGAAATGCTTGAAGGACTGCCCGCCAAAACGAACATTATCGACTTCAATGATTCCCCCAGCCGGCGGTTTGGACAGCACGTCGACGACATTCCAGTGACCGTTGTATTCGGTCAGCCAGCGATAGCTGCCATGCTCGCCGGCCAGCAGGTACTCGCTCCAGTTATAGGCCAGACCGTCGACCACACAGCGTTTGACGAGAAAGCCGATGACCTCGACCGGTTTGCCCTCGAGCCGCCCCTTGCTGCCCAGCGGCAGGCGTGCCGAATATTTCTCGTCACGCATGCCGAGCGACTTCGACAGAATCTTGTAGCTCTCGTCCGCGGCATCAACCACGGCGCCACAGGAAGCGCAGCCGACCGCGAGAATTTCCCGCGAGCGGGCCGCCATCGGCGAACCGCAGCTTGGGCAGCGGAAAACGCGGGCCTCGACCGCCTTGGTCGGAACGGCCATGCCGTCGCGCAGGTTGGCCATTTTCAGCGAACTGAACTCGACCGCCTCACCAACAAACAACAGGGGTGGCGTTTCCGAATAATCCAGCGTGGCGAAACTGGCCTGATTTCTCAGGTCGACCGCAGCAACCGGATAGCCGGCCCCCACCTTGAACGGCAACTCGCCCTGGCCGGCCACGCACTCGGCGTTCTCAATATTGCTGACCGTCCACGTCTGGCTGGCCAGTACGAAGCGCTGGCCGATCTTGAGGTCATCAAATTGCGGCAGCGCCTCTGCGACGAACTGCGCGAAGGTGAGCACATACTCACCGCCAGCCTCGGACAGCCAGCCTGTCCGCATGTCGTCAAACAACAGGTGCCACTCGTTCCAGATGCCCTGGCTGTACTTGATCTGGATGCGCCCGATCAGGGCGAAATGGACGCCTTTGTAGCTGCCTTCCGCCCCCAGTTGCAGCGGCGAACGGTCCTCGACCAGCGCCGCCATCTTGCCGATGTCTTCGAGATTCTGGTCGTGGCGAACCAGCGTGCTCTGGCAGTATTCGCAGACGGCAAAGACCGAGGACGCCGATTTGAAGACAACCGGCGCCCCGCAGGAAGGGCAGTGGGCAGTGACAGCCACGTTGCTACGGTCAACTCAGTTTTTTGAGCAATTCCGCTTTTTTGGCGTCGAACTCGGCCTGGCTCAGGATGCCTTTTTCGACCAGCCCATGCAGCTTTTCCAGCGTTGCCACAACTTCGTCAGCCGAGACGGAAGCGGCGACCGGCGCTGCTGCGCCCGTACCCGGCTGTAGCGCTCCGGCCATGGCCTGCCCGACCACCTGGCCGAAACCGACCCCGGCCCCCAGGCCAACGCCCATCGCCGCCAGGCCACCCTCGTTCTTCGCCGCATCGGGAATGCTGTTGGCGACCTGGTACTGCGTGTAGCGCTGCATATCGCCGATCATGTTCATGCCGATTTTCTGGTCGAGAATCTTCTGCAGTTCCTCGGGCAGCGAGACGTTCTGGACGACCAGCGAATCGAGGGCCAGACCGTACTCGGCGAACATCGGCGCCGCCTTGGTGAACATCGCCTTGCCGAATTCGTCCTGATTGGCCGCCATGTCGATGAACGGCACGCCGGATTCGCCGAACAAATCGGTCAGGCCGGCGACCAGGGTGTTGCGCAACTGGCCTTCGAGTTCCTCGCGGCCATAGGCATCGCGCGTACCGGAAATCTTCTGGTAGAAGGTCTTCGGGTCGGTCAGGTGATACGAGTAGATGCCGAAGGCACGCAAGCGGACGACGCCGAATTCCTTGTCGCGTATGGTGATCGGGTTCGGCGTGCCCCACTTCTGGTCGATCTGGGTGCGTGTCGAGAAGAAATAAACATCGGACTTGAACGGGGATTCAAAGAGCTTGTCCCAGTTTTTCAGGTAGGTCAGGACCGGCAGGGTCTGCGTCGTCAGCTTGTACATGCCGGGCGCAAAGACATCGGCGACAGTGCCTTCGTTGACGAACATTGCCACCTGCGAGTCGCGCACGGTCAGGCTGGCACCGTTCTGGATTTCCATCTCGGCCATCGGGAAACGCCAGGCCAGAGTGCCGTCACCATCCTCGGTCCATTGCAGGATGTCGATAAACTGTTTCTTGATGAAGTCCATCAGAGCCATGAGTTTTCTCCTTGTATGGTCAGGCGATGCAGCCGGCGTTGAGAATGCCGATGCCGAGGGAAAGCGAAGCGAGGAATATCCCGGAGGCAACCTTGCCCTGCGGAATGTTCAGATTGATCTGCGGCAGCGCAAAGCGGGCAACGATGTAGGCCATGAGCTGGACGACACAGGCAACGACGCCCCAGCCGATCATGACGTAGATGTTATGGCTGGCCGCCACCGACACCGCGATCGGCAAGGCATAGCCGATGATGGCCCCGCCCAGGCTGATCGCCGCCGCCGTATTGCCCTCGCGGATGAGGGCCAGCTCGCTGTAGGGCGTGACGAAGACATAGAGCACGAGAAAGACGGCAAGCAGCCCGACGGCTGTCGCGAAATAGCCGGCAAAGGCCGGCAGGCTGCTGATGACCGGATCGAACATGGAATCTCCCGGAGGAAGCGCAATGACAGCGGATTGTCACCGCTCGCCGGGGTTTGTTCAAGCGTCGAGCGCCAGGCGGAGCAAACCTTCCATCGGCAAGTTGGCTACCGAACGCCAGCGGATACCCAGATGCGGGGCCAGACTGGCTGCATTGCCGCCGGACAGCAGGCAGACCTTGTCGATATTGCCAAGTCGCTGCCAGGCGCGTTCGACGGCGCCGACCTGCGCCTCGATGCAGCCGGTGACGATGGCGTCGTCGGTGCAGCGCGGGTAGTCGGCATGGCTGCCGTTGGCAAAGGGTAATGCTGCCGTGTCCACGGCCAGCGCGCGGCGCATCAGCTCGCCGCCGGGGAGGATCAGGCCGCCGAGGAAATTGCCGTCGGCGTCGAGCGTATCGACGGTCGTCGCCGTCCCGGCCATGACCACGATAGCCGCCGTCCGGCTCAGGCCACGGGCGCCGATCAGAGCACACCAGCGGTCGACGCCGAGTTGGGCCGGATTGCGATATTGGTTGGTCACGCCACAACGCGTCTCTTCCGAGCGGGCTTCAGAAAACACTGGTAGCCAAGGTGCCAGCTGCTCGCGAATTCGTCCGCCAGCCTCGGCGCCAGCAACATTGGCCAGCATTACCTTGGCCGGATGCGGCCAGTCGCCGACGAGTTGCCGCAACTGCTCGACCTCGGCATGGGCAACGGCGCCCTGGGCGAGCCATTGTTTGCCATCATGCACGCCCCATTTGATGCGGCTATTGCCGCTGTCGAGACAGACGATCATGCGCGGCGCAGGCTGACGTCGCCGGAAAAAATGCGTTCGACCCCGGCCGCAGTTTCGAGCAGCAGGGCGCCATCGTCATCAACACCGAGACAGCGGCCGCGCCTTGGATCTTCACCGTCACCGAGGACTTGCACGGCCTGATCCTGCCAGGCGTGGTAGCTCTGCCATTTCATTTTTAGGCCAAAAAACCGGTTTACCGTGAAAGTGTCGAGGACAGCCGCCAACTGGCCGAGGATGGCGGCCAAGACATCGTGGCGATCAATTGCGTGCGAACAAGCCTGGCTCAAACCGGCCACCGGCTGCGGCAGATCGCCCGTTGGTGGCGCAAGATTGAGACCGATGCCGATAATCGCCTGCGTACCACGGCGGTCGGATGACAGCTCGATCAGGATGCCGGCCAGCTTGGCGAAATCGTCGCCGGAACGCAGCAGCACGTCGTTCGGCCATTTCAGGCAAACACCCTTGGCGCCCAGATTTTCCATGGCCTGAGCGAGACCGACGCCGACGGCCAGCGACAAGCCACTCAGACCGGCCGCGTTACCGGGAAATCGCCAGAGCAAGGAAAAAGTCAGGCTGGATTCGGGAGATGACAGCCAACTCCGCCCGCGTCGCCCGCGCCCGGCGCTTTGCCGGTCGGCGACGACGACCGAGCCGGACGGCGCACCGCGCTCGGCCCGACGCATCAGTTCGCTGCTTGTCGAGTCGCATTCGTCCAGCGCGTCGACATCAAAGCGGCCGGCCAAACCGGCCAGCCGCGTTTTAATCAAGACTGGATCGATCAGTGTCATGCCGCGGATTTTACTCCGCTGCGTGCTCCTTGCCTCCATCGATGCCGAGTTCGGCGATCTTGCGGGTGATCGTGTTGCGCCCAATGCCCAGCGCCTGCGCCGCCTCGATCCGCCGGCCGCCGGTATGGGCCAGCGCCCGGGAGATCAGGATGCGCTCAAAAACCTGCGACAGAACGCCGTGGATGTCCGGAATGCCACGCGCCAGCATGCGGTCGGCCTCGCCTTCCAGCGCGCTTTCCCAGTCGGTGGACAAAGACACCGGCGTCGCCTCGCGCAATTCGCCAGGCAGGTCACTGATATCGACCTGTTGCCCCGGTGCCATGACGGTCAGCCAGTGACAGAGGTTTTCCAGTTGGCGAACGTTGCCCTGAAAATCGAGGCCGCTCATGTATTTGAGGGCAGCTTCAGTCAGACGTTTGGTTTCGACACCCAGTTCCCGCGCACTCTTCTGCAGAAAATGGCGAGCCAGCAAGGGAATGTCTTCGCGCCGTTCACGCAGGGCCGGCAGACGGACGCGAATGACATTGAGGCGATGGAACAAGTCTTCGCGAAACAGACCATCCTTGACCCGCGTGTCGAGGTTCTGGTGCGTCGCCGCAATGACCCGCACATTGGCCTTGATCGGCGAATGACCGCCGACGCGATAGAAATGCCCATCCGACAGGACGCGCAGCAGGCGGGTTTGCAGTTCGGCCGGCATGTCGCCGATTTCATCGAGAAACAGCGTACCGCTCTCGGCCTGCTCGAAGCGGCCACGCCGCTGGGCCTGGGCGCCGGTAAAGGCACCGCGCTCATGGCCGAACAGTTCCGACTCGAGCAAGTCCTTGGGAATCGCCGCCGTATTGATGGCAATGAACGGTTTGTCGGCCCGTGGGCTATGGCGATGCAGGGCGCGCGCTACGAGTTCCTTGCCGGAACCGGACTCGCCGGTAATCAGCACCGTCGCATGCGACAAAGCCAGCCGGCCGATGGCGCGGAAGACTTCCTGCATGGCAGGCGCCTGGCCAAGAATCTCCGGGACCAGCCCCTCTTCCTCCGCCGCACCGCTTTGGTGCATCGATTCATCAATAGCGCGCCGGATCAGTTCGACCGCCTGATCGACGTCGAAGGGTTTCGGCAGGTATTCGAAGGCGCCGCCCTGGAAGGCGGCGACCGCACTTTCCAGATCGGAGTAGGCGGTCATGATGATGACCGGCACCGACGGGAAACGGGTTTTCACCTCCTGCAACAGCTCCAGCCCCGATTGGCCGGGCATACGGATGTCGGACATCAGCACTTGCGGCGGTTCTATGCCTTGTTCGAGCTGCGAAATGGCCTCGCTGGCCGAGGCAAAACTCTTGAAAGGGATACCTTCGCGGGACAGGGTTTTTTCCAGCACCCAGCGAATGGAGCGATCGTCGTCTACGACCCAGACCGGTTTCATATTTTGTTGGCTCATTATGTGTTCAGAATGGCCTTAACAGAAGCAAGACTCAAGCCTGCTCAACCGGCAGATTGAGCGTGAAGACCGTGTGGCCGGGCCGGCTGACACAATTGATCGTGCCATGATGATGCTGGATGAAATTCTGGGCGATGGTCAGTCCCAAGCCGCTCCCCCCCTCGCGCCCGGAAACCAGCGGATAGAACATGCGTTCGCGGATTTCGTCGGAAATGCCCGGGCCATTGTCGATGACCTTGATTTCCATGGCCAGCCGATAGCGTTTCTTGGCCAGCGTCACCTGCCGCAAGGAGCGCGTCCGGAGAACAATTTCCCCTTCGCCGCCCATGGCCTGCGCCGCATTGCGGGCAATGTTGAGGACCGCCTGGATCAACTGCTCGCGATCACCGACCAGTTCGGGCAGACTCGTATCGTAATCGCGACGAACGCTCAGCGACCCCGGGAACTCGGCAGTCAGCAGACTGCGCACCCGCTCGAGGATTTCGTGAATATTGACCGTCGTCGGCAACATCGCCCGATGCGGGGTGAGCAAGCGCTGCATCAAATCCTGAAGGCGATCCGCCTCCTTGATGATGACCTGCGTGTATTCCTTGAGCGACGGATTGGCCAGTTCGTGTTCGAGCAACTGCGCAGCCCCCCGAATGCCGCCGAGCGGATTCTTGATTTCGTGGGCCAGATTGCGGATCAGCTCGCGACTGACCTGCTGCTGCTCGATCAGGCGCTCTTCACGCGTTGCTGCCAGATGGTGCTGGATCGGCTGCAGCTCGAGCAGCAGGCGAACGCCCGGCGCGATATCCGGGCGTAGCGGCGTCACCGTGCAGTTGATGTTGAGCACCTCGCCATCGCTGCGTTTCAATTCGACATTCTGGCCGGTGTAGCCCCAGTTGTTGTTCAAGCCATTATCGAGCGCCGACTGCAAGCTCGCCGAGCAGGTGCAGACTGTCGTCAGGGTCTGGCCGATCACGGCACGGCTGCTCACGGCCAGCAGGTTTTCGCCCGCCGCATTGATATAGCGGATGGCCAGTGCGTCATCCAGCAGGAGCACCGCCGAAGCCAGCAGATCAAGGCCGGCAAAGGAAGAATGAGTAACGTTCATGCCCGCCATTGTAGCGATTCGGCACCCCCTACTGATGATAACTTGCGTTACTGACCAATCGTTCATTATCATCCGGACACTGTCCACCGGACCCCAATATGATCAAGACCGCTCCTCGTGTTGCCGCCTTGCTGGTTACTGCAGCTACCGTTCTCGCCAGCTGTCAGGCTGGCGATGCCACGCCACCGGCGCCCCGCGCCGTGCTGGTCCAGGCCGCTGCCAGTGCGCCGCTGACCGGCAGCGTCTATACCGGCGAAATCCGCGCCCGACATGAAGTCGATCTGGCTTTCCGCGTCGGCGGCAAGATTGCCGCCCGCCTGGTCGACGCCGGCGCCGAAATCAAGGCCGGTCAGCCGCTGGCCCGCCTCGATCCGGCCGATCTCGAACTGGCCGCCGCTGCCGCCCGCGCTCAATTAGCAGGCGCCGAAAGCGAGCACACCACGGCTCGCGCCGAACGCGAACGCTACGCCGGCCTGATTGCCAAAAAATTCGTCAGCCAGGCCGCTTTCGACGCCAAGGACAATGCCTACAAGAGCGCCCAGGCCCGCCTTGAACAAGCCCGTGCGCAGAGCCGGATCAGCGGCAACCAGACCAGCTACGGCACCTTGAGCAGCGAGTTTCCAGCCATCGTCACGGCCGTTCTCGCCGATGCTGGCCAGGTCGTCAGCCCCGGCCAGGCCGTGATGCGCGTCGCCCGCCCGGAGGAAAAGGAAGTCGCCATTGCCATTCCCGAAAGCCGTCTGGCTGAACTGAAAGCCGCTAAAAATCTGGCCATCAGCCTGTGGGCCGACCCGAAAATTATCTTGCGCGGCGAACTGCGCGAACTTTCGCCCGCCGCCGACCCGGCAACGCGCACCTACGCAGCGCGCATTCGCATCGACAACCCACCGCCCGAGGTTCGTCTCGGCATGACGGCACGCGTCGCCCTTGATGACGCAATGGAAAGCTCGCTTCTCGTCCCCTTGAGCGCCGTGATTGATGTCGGGCAAGGTCCGCTGGTCCGCGTCGTCAGGGATGGCAAAGTTGCCACCCACCCGGTCAAGGTTGCCCGCTTCCGCGAAGATGGCGTCGAATTGAGCGGCGGACTGGAGGCCGGCGAACTGGTCATCATCAGCGGCGCCGGCAAGCTGGTCGACGGTCAGGAAGTGCAAGCCAGGCCCGCCACGACCCCGGATCGGCAGCGCTAAATCGTGAGCCACCGCTTCAACCTGTCCGACTGGACGCTACACCACCGCACGCTGGTCGGCTACTTCCTGCTCGCCATCGCGCTGATGGGCGTTTTTGCCTACGGCAAACTCGGCCAGGCCGAAGATCCGCCCTTCACCTTCAAGATCATGGTGATCCGCAGCTTCTGGCCAGGTGCCACGGCGCGTCAGGTTGAGCAGCAACTGACCGACAAGATCGAGAAAAAACTGCAGGAAACGCCCTACATCGACCGCGTTTCCAGCTTCTCCCGGCCCGGCGAATCGACCGTGATGTTCTTCGCCAAGGACAACACGCCGCCGGCCACTGTGCCCGACGTGTTCTACCAGGTGCGCAAGAAAATCGGCGATATCCGCCACACCTTACCCACCGGCATTCAGGGACCTTTCTTCAACGACGAGTTCGGCGATGTTTTTGGCAATATTTACGCGTTGACCGCGGAAGGCTTCGATTATCCGCAACTGAAGGACCAGGCCGAGCGCATTCGCGATGAACTGCTGCGTGTACCGCAGGTTGGCAAGGTTGAAATCTTCGGCATCCAGGACGAAAAGATCTATGTCGAACTCTCCAACGCCAAGCTCGCCACGCTCGGCATCGACTTGGCAACCATTACCCTTGCGATGACTCAGCAGAATGCCGTAGCCGGCACCGGCTTCTTTGAGACTACCAGTGAGCGCATCCAGGTTCGGCCCGGCGGGGCTTTCAACAGCGTGCAGGCCGTCGCCGATACGCTGATCCGGGCGGGCGGCCGCAGTTTTCGGCTCGGCGATATCGCTGACATCAAACGCGGGACCATCGACCCGCCCAGCACCAAAGTCCGCTTTGGCAGCAAGCCTGCCCTCGCCATTGGCGTCTCGATGGCCAAGGGTGGCGACATCATCGAGCTCGGCAAGGCCCTGAACACACGCATCGCCAAGCTGCAGGAAGCCTTGCCGGTAGGCGTCGACATTGGTGTAGCGACCAGCCAGCCGGAAGCCGTCGCCCGTTCGGTCAAGGCCTTCACGCAGGCGCTGGCCGAAGCCGTCATCGTCGTGTTGCTCGTCACCTTCATCAGCCTCGGCATCCGCACCGGCCTGGTCGTCGCCATCTCCATCCCGCTCGTGTTGGCAGCTACCTTTCTCGCCATGTATCTGTTCAACGTCGGCCTGCACAAGGTGTCGCTTGGCGCGCTGGTGCTGGCCCTCGGCCTGCTCGTCGACGACGCGATTATTTCCGTCGAGATGATGTGGGTGAAGATGGAGCAGGGCTGGGAACGCACCCGTGCCGCCTCCTTTGCCTACACGAGCACGGCCGGACCGATGCTCTCGGGCACGCTGGTTACCGTCGCCGGCTTCATTCCGATTGCCTTGGCCAAGTCATCAACCGGCGAATATGCCTTCGCCTTCTTCCAGATCAACGCCGTCGCCCTGCTCATTTCGTGGCTGGCCGCCGTCATTGCCATTCCCTGGCTCGGCTACAAGCTGCTGCCCAACCCGCACGCAGTACACCAGAGCAGCCGCCTGGAAAAACGCCTGCCGCGCCTTGCCCGCCTGTTCGACAAGCTCGGCCTGAATGGCCCGGCCCACGCCGAAGACCATGACGTCTATGGCACGCCGTTCTATACCCGCTTTCGCCAACTGGTCAGCTGGTGCGTCGGACGACGCTGGCTGGTAATTGGCGTCACCATCATCCTTTTTGTGCTGTCCATCGTCGGCATGATCAAGGTTCAGAAGCAGTTCTTCCCGAACTCGACCCGCCTTGAACTCAATGTCGAACTGCGTCTGCCCGAGGGTGCATCGATAGCCGCCATAGACGCCGAGGCAAAGCGCCTTGAACAGTGGCTAGACAAGGATAAGGAGGAATTCAACCAGTTCGAGCATTACACGGCCTTTGTCGGGACCGGAGCGCCGCGCTACTACCTTGGCCTCGACCAGCAACTACCGGCCAGCAATGTCGGCCAACTAGTCATCGTCACGCGCGACGTCGAGGCCCGGGAAGCCGTCCGCGGTCGACTGATCAAGCTGTTCGAAAATGACAGTTTCGCCGCTCGCGGCAACATCGCCCGCATCGAAAATGGCCCGCCGGTAGGCTATCCGGTGCAATACCGCATTTCCGGCGAAGACGTCGCCACGCTGCGCCAGGCAGCTGCCAAGGTCGCCACGATCATGCGCGAGAATCCGGAATTATCCAACGTTAACGTCGACTGGAGCGAGTTGTCGAAGTCGGTCGAGATCGAAATCGATCAGGACAAGGCGCGCCTGCTCGGCGTTTCCAGCCAGGATATCGCCGCGCTACTCAACATGTCGCTCAACGGCCATACGGTGACCAGCTACCGGGAAGGCGAAAAGAGCATCGATGTCGTACTGCGTGGCGACCGCGAAGAGCGTAGCCACCTGTCGTCACTGGCTGATCTGTCGGTACCGACACGGGCCGGCAAGAGCGTTCCGCTGAGCCAGATCGGGCGCCTCAAACACAGCTTCGAGCCAGGACTGATCTGGCGCCGCGACCGCCTGCCGACGATCACGGTGCGCGGCAATCTCTACGGCAAGATTCAGCCGGCCACCGTCGTCGACCGCATCAAGCCCGAGATCAATGCCATCCAGGCCAGCCTGCCCGACGGCTATCACATCGCCACCGGCGGCTCGGTCGAGGAATCCTCAAAAGGCTCAGGATCGGTGATGGCCGGCATTCCTCTCTTCGTATTGGCGGTGATCACGATCCTGATGATCCAGCTGCAGAGCGTTTCCCGCGTCATCATGGTGCTGCTCACGGCACCGCTCGGCATCATCGGCATTGCGCTGTTCCTGCTCGTCTTCCGGCAACCTTTCGGCTTCATGGCCCTGCTTGGCACCATTGCGCTGTTCGGGATGATCATGCGCAACTCGGTGATTCTCGTCGACCAGATTGAGCAGGACATGGCGGCCGGCAAACCGCGCCATGAAGCGATTGTCGAGTCGACGGTGCGCCGTTTCCGGCCCATCGTGCTGACTGCTGCAGCAGCGGTACTGGCGATGATTCCGCTATCGCGCAACGATTTCTTCGGGCCGATGGCCGTCGCCATCATGGGCGGCCTGATCGTCGCCACGGCGCTGACCCTGCTCTTCCTGCCGGCGCTTTATGCGGCCTGGTACAAGGTCAGGAGAGAGGATCCTAAAGACAGGATCAAGGATCGAGCTGTTAGCTGGAAGTAAAAGCAAAGGGCGCCTCGGCGCCCTCAAAATTCCCCTAATAGCCCGATTTTGATAACTGGTAGCTACCTGAGGTTACCCAGCTCCTTCTGAATCGCCTGGATATTACGCTCATGTTGTCCGACGCGGTCGCGGTAGGGGGCAAGACGGTCGTTGCTCGAACCGGCGGCCTGCTGTTCAGACAAATCCTTGCGCGCCTGCTCCAGGTTGCGCTGCTCGCCAGCCAGCTCCTGTTCGAGGATGTGGCGACGATCGCCGTCGCGCGCCTTTTGGGTGTCTTCCTGTACGCGCGGGAAGCCTGCCGGTGAGGGATTGGCCGCCGCCGGCTTGGCCTTGGGTGGTGCCGGCATGGCATTTTCCTGACCGCTGGAAATCACCTTGCAATTCTTGTCGATCCGGGCACTGGCATAAGTCGTATTGCCATTGGCATCGACACATTTGTAAATCGCCTGGGCCGAAACCGAGAGCGGCAACAAAGCGATAAGCAGGGCAAGCGGACTGCGCATCATCGTCATCATTCCTGTCAATTTTTTGAGTGTACCGGACTTAACGGCCGAGCCTGGAAAAAGTAAACAAAAAAAGGGCGGGAAATCCCGCCCTTTTTGCTTTTCCGGCTGATTAGCAGGAGTAGTACAGATCGAACTCGACCGGGTGGGTCGTCATGCGAACCTTGTTCACTTCGTCCATCTTCAGGGCGATGTAGGCATCGATCCAGTCGTTGGAGAAGACACCGCCACGGGTCAGGAAGTCACGATCCTTGTCGAGCGCGGCCAGGGCTTCTTCGAGAGAGGCGCAGACGGTCGGGATCTTTGCATCTTCTTCCGGCGGCAGGTCGTAGAGGTTCTTGTCAGCCGGATCGCCCGGGTGAATCTTGTTCTGGATACCATCCAGGCCGGCCATCAGCAGCGCGGCGAAGCACAGGTACGGATTGGCGATCGGATCCGGGAAGCGGGTCTCGATACGACGAGCCTTGGTCGAGGCAACGTACGGAATGCGGATGGAAGCAGAACGGTTCTTGGCCGAGTAAGCCAGCTTGACCGGGGCTTCGTAGTGCGGGACCAGACGCTTGTAGGAGTTGGTGCCCGGGTTGGTGATGGCGTTCAGGGCCTTAGCGTGCTTGATGATGCCGCCGATGTAGAACAGGGCGGTGTCAGACAGACCAGCGTAGCCGTCACCGGCGAACAGGTTCTTGCCGTCTTTCCAGATGGACTGGTGGACGTGCATGCCGGAACCGTTGTCGCCAACGATGGGCTTCGGCATGAAGGTGGCGGTCTTGCCGTACTGATGGGCAACGTTGTGCACCACGTACTTCAGGATCTGGGTCTGGTCGGCACGCTTGACCAGGGTGTTGAACACGGTACCAATTTCGCACTGACCGGCAGTGGCGACTTCGTGATGGTGAACTTCAACCGGGACGCCCAGGGCTTCCAGAGTCAGCACCATGGCCGAACGGATGTCATGCAGGCTGTCGACCGGGGGAACCGGGAAGTAGCCTCCCTTGACGGTCGGACGATGGCCGGTGGAGCCATTGCCGTCGTTCTTCTCGCCCGAACCCCAAGCCGCTTCGGCGGAGTGGATTTTCAGGGAGCAGCCGGACATGTCGACAGACCAATCAACGCCGTCGAAAATGAAGAATTCCGGTTCCGGACCGAAGTAGGCGGTGTCGCCGATGCCGGAGGACTTCAGGTAGGCTTCAGCGCGCTTGGCGATGGAACGCGGGTCGCGGTCGTAGCCACGGCCGTCGGCCGGGTCAACGACGTCGCAGGTCAGGACGACGGTGGTTTCGTCGAAGAACGGGTCGATGTAGGCGGTTGCCGGATCCGGGTTCAGTTGCATGTCGGAAGCTTGAATGCCCTTCCAGCCGGCGATGGAGGAACCGTCGAAAGCGTGACCGTTCTCGAACTTGTCTTCGCTGAAGGCGGAAACCGGCACAGTCACGTGCTGCTCCTTGCCACGGGTATCGGTGAAGCGGAAATCGACGAACTTGGCGTCGTTTTCCTTGATCATCTTGATGACGTCTTGCGGGGTTGCCATATGCCTTAATCTCCTAAGAAAACAAGTTGCCGGGCGATCCGGCGACAATCAAAAATTCGCAACTCGGAACATTAGCAGAAAGCATGCCAAAGCTCGGCGAGTAATCTTTGTATTTTGCCACAACGGGATGCAGGGTTTAAGCAAAGAATTGACGCACCGCGATTGTGCAACACACAAAATTAACACACTAATTTGGTGCAACAAGGCAATTCAGGGATACGCGCCGAATCAAGGGGTGCAACTTCAGGCGATCGACCAGAAGATTCTCGGCCTGACGAAGCGCCTCGCCGTTTTGAAACAGGTCGTGGCTGAAAAAGATTTCGGCCTCCACTTGGCCTTTCAGGTAATGCAGGACGATTTTTTGCGGTTCGGGCAGACCGGCGAGCAGTGGCTGCAATTCGCCGAGCAAGGCATCGCGTGCCGGGAGGCGGGTCGCGTAGCTATCCGGATCCATGTCGTCTTCGGGATCGATGTGCACGAGCACGTCAAGCACCTCCGGATGTTCGCGCAGAACCCTGGCGCGCGCCGATTCGGCAATGCGATGCCCCTCGGAAACGCTGATCCGGGAATCGACCTGAACATGAGTGTCGACCAAGGCCTGATGCGCCATGCGCCGGGTCCGCAGCTGATGCAGATCACGCACGCCCGGCGTCGCCAGCAGCGTCTTCCGGATGGCTTCGACCTGGACGTCGTCGAGGCCGGTATCGATCAGTTCCTTGATGGCTCCCCAGGCCAGACGGGCGCCCATGTGGAGGATCATGAAACCCATCAGCGCCGCCGCCAGCAGGTCGAGGAAGGACCAGCCCATCAGCGCGCCGCCGATGCCGACCACGACGACCAGCGCTGACGCCGCATCGGCCCGCGTGTGGAGAGCATTGCCAATCAACAATTGCGAACGCAGTTTTTCGGCAACGCGAATCAGGTAGCGATACAGGGCCTCCTTGGAAAGCACCGTGGCGACCGCCACCCAGAAGGCAGCGAGTTCGACGGTCGGCAAGGCCTCGATGTGCTGAAGACGCATGCCCGATTCCCAAAGGATGCCGCCGCCGATCAGAGTCAGCGAGGCTCCGAGCACCAGCGTCGCAGCGGTTTCGACGCGGGCGTGGCCGTAGGGATGGGCCCGGTCGGCCGGGTGGGCGCTCTGCCGGGTGGCGTAAATGACGAGAAAATCAGAGAGCAGGTCAGAGAACGAGTGCAATCCGTGGGCGACCAGCGACTGCGAATGGGCCAGCCAGCCGACGATCAGCTGGGCGACGGTCATCACCAGATTGACCGCGACGCTGACCCAGGTCGCCTTCTGCGCCGCAGCCGAACGCTCGGCCGGCGTAGCGGAGACGGCGAGGTGATGCTCAAGTCCCATGATGTCTGCCCTATACTATTAACGTGCAATTTTAACAGTTGGACATTATGGGAAAGTTAACCGAAATACTCAGTCTGGCGCAGGCGCGTGGCAAAGCCCTTGGCCGCCCCTATCAGGGCGAACTGACGCCGCAAGAGGCGGGCGACTTGTTGCGCCTGGCGCCCGGCGCCAAAATTGTCGATGTCCGGACCCGGGCCGAATGGGACTGGGTTGGCCGGGTCGCCGGCGCCGTCGAGATCGAGTGGAATCAATATCCGGGCGGCGTGCGCAACCCGAACTTCATGGCCGAACTCAAGCGTCAGGTCGATCCCGAAGCGCTGGTCATGTTCCTCTGCCGCAGCGGCGTGCGCTCGGTCGCCGCGGCCGCCGCCGCCACCGAAGCCGGCTACAACAGTTGCTATAACATCCTCGAAGGCTTCGAGGGCGACAAGGATGCCAATGGGCACCGCAACACCATCGGTGGCTGGCGCAAGGCCGGAATGCCGTGGATTCAGGGATAATCCCACGGTCAACCGGAAATAACGGCCAAAAATGAAATGGCCCAAGATCAGAGTACAGCATGCAAACAGCCACCATCGCCTTCGACCCCTTCAACCGCCTCTCCGACGAGGCCTGCCATGAACGCATCCGTATCGCCCGGGCCAAGCTCGGCAAGCGGGCCGTCATCCTCTGCCATCACTACCAGCGCGCCGACGTCTATCAGTACGCCGACCTGACCGGTGATTCGCTCAAGCTGTCGCGGCTGGCCTCGCAGACCGATTCGGAATTCGTCATTTTCTGCGGCGTGCACTTCATGGCCGAAGTCGCCGACATCATGACCGCCCCGCACCAGAAGGCCATCCTGCCCGACCTCGCGGCCGGCTGCTCGATGGCCGACATGGCCAACCTGGCCAAGGTCGAGCGTTGCTGGCGCGAATTGAACAGCGTGCTGAACGCCGAAGAGGAAGTTACCCCGGTCACCTACATCAACTCGGCGGCCGATCTCAAAGCCTTCTGCGGCGAGCATGGCGGCATCGTGTGCACCTCGTCGAATGCCGGCACCATCGCCAAATGGGCCTTCGAACGGCGGCCGAAAGTGCTGTTCTTCCCCGACCAGCATCTCGGCCGGTGGACCGGCCACAACATGGGCATCGCGATGGACGAAATGGTCGTCTGGGACCCCGACCTCGAACTCGGTGGCCTGACGCCGGCCCAGATCAAGAAGGCCAAGATCCTGCTCTGGAAGGGCCACTGCTCGGTGCACCAGATGTTCCAGAAATCGCACATCGACGCCTTCCGCGCCAAATACCCGGAAGGCAAGGTCATCGCCCACCCGGAATGCAATTTCGAAGTCTGCGCCGCCTCGGATTACGTCGGCTCGACCGAACACATCGTCAAAACCATCAAGGAAGCGCCGGAAGGCACGCGCTGGCTGGTCGGCACCGAACTGAACCTGGTCGACCGTCTGGCCAAAGAGGTTTTGCCGCAGAACAAGATCGTCCAGTTCATGGCCACCACCGTCTGCATGTGCTCGACCATGCAGCGCATCGACCCACAACACTTGGCCTGGACACTCGAAAACCTGGTCGACGGCAAGGTGGTCAACCAGATTTCCGTACCGGCCCACGAAGCAACGCTGGCCAAGCTGGCCCTCGACCGCATGCTGGCGATTTCCTGACACCGCCATGACCCAGCCCGCGCTGCATGTCACGACCTACAACATCCACAAGGGCTTTTCGCAATTCAACCGGCGGATGATGGTGCATGAGCTGCGCGAGCGCCTGCGTCATCTCAACCCGGACATCGTGTTTTTGCAGGAGGTGCAGGGGCTGCACCTCGGCCATGCCGAAACGCATGACGACTGGCCCGATTCGCCGCAGCACGAATTCCTCGCCGAAGACGTCTGGGCGTCCTCCGCTTATGGCCGCAACATGGCCTACGATCATGGCCACCATGGCAACGCCATCCTCTCGCGTTTCCCCATCCTGCATACGCACAACCAGAACGTCACCCACCTGCGTTTCGAAAAGCGCGGCATGCTGCATTGCCGGATCGAACTGCCGGGCGGTCAGACGGTGCATTGCGTCTGCGTGCACCTGTCGCTGTTTGGTTATTCGCGGCGCAAGCAGATGGCGGCGCTGGCCGATTACCTCGATCACCTGGCCGAACCCGACGCCCCGCTCATCGTCGCCGGCGATTTCAACGACTGGCGCAACCGGGTCGGCGAAGACCTGACTCGGCGTCTCGGCCTGCGCGAAGTCTTCTGCGGACCCAGCGGCATACCGGCCTGCAGCTTCCCCGCCGCCATGCCGATGTTCCGCCTCGACCGCATCTACGTGCGCGGCTTCGATGTGATCAGCACCGAAGTCCATCACGGCAAGCCGTGGTCAGCCATTTCCGATCACGCCGCGCTGTCGGCTCACCTGACCAGGCATGGCCGCTGAGTTTGTGCCGGGCAACCGGCTGACTCTGCTCAACTCGGGCGACGACTATTTCCCGGCGCTGCTCGCCGCCATCGACGCCGCCGAAGTCGAGATCTACCTAGAAAGCTACATCTTCGCCAATGACGAGGTCGGCCAGGCGGTGGCCAGCGCCCTGTGCCGGGCGGCCGATCGCGGCGTCCAGGTCAATGTCACGGTTGACGGCTTCGGGGCGCGCAATTTCAAATTTGACTATTTTTCCCGGTTGACCGCAGCAGGCGTGCGCGCCATGTTTTACCGGCCCGAGATCGGCCGCTACCACTTCAAGCGCCACCGGCTGCGTCGCCTGCATCGCAAGCTGGTCGTCATCGATGCCCGTACTGCCTTCGTCGGCGGCATCAATATCATCGACGACAACAATGCACCGTTCGACATGCGCCCGCACTACGACTACGCCGTGCGCGTCGAAGGGCCGGTCCTCCACCAGGTGCACCACGCCGCGCGGCGCATGTGGGAAACCGTGTCATGGGTCAACTTCAAGCGGCGCTTCCGCCTCGCTCCGGTCGCCGCGCCGGTCTGCGAACTCGCCGGCAATCAGACGGCGGCCTTCCTGATCCGCGACAACATCCGCCACCGCAACGACATCTTGCACGCCTATGTCGACGCCATCGACAACGCCAAGCACGACATCCTGATTGCCAACGCCTACTTCCTGCCCGGCATCCGCTTCGGCCGGGCGCTCTACGGCGCGGCCCAGCGTGGCGTGCGCATCACCGTGCTGCTCCAGGGCAAGAGCGATCACCAGCTATTTCGCTACGCCACCCAGACGCTGTACGCCACGGCCCTGGCGGCGGGCATTCGTATCTTCGAATACGAAAAGAGTTTCATGCACGCCAAGGTCGCCGTCATCGATGGCCAGTGGGCCACCGTCGGCTCATCGAACATCGACCCGTTCAGCCTGCTCATGGCCAAGGAAGCCAATCTCGTCGTGCGCGATGCCGGCTTTGCCGGCGAACTCGAAGCCAGCCTGAAGAGCGCCATGGCCAGCGGCGCCCGCGAACTGCTCGCCGAAGAACTGTCCCGCCAGCCCATCCACTCCCGCTTTCTGCGCTGGCTGGCCTACGGGCTGGTCCGCGCCATGGTCGGCATTGCCGGCTACAGCCAGCGCCACTGGCAGAGCGAAGAAACTACGCCAGAGGAACGATGATCGCCGGTTGCCGGGGAATGGCCTCGAACGACCAGTTCTTCAGTGCCCAGGCCCAGACCTCGGCGACCGTCGCCTGTGCCAGTTCGGCCGGCGCCGCCTGACCGAGAAAATCCAAGGCCCGAACCAGCTCGGCCGCCGCGATATCGCTCGCCAAAGGCCGAGCCAGCGTCTGCTTCGACAGCTTTTCACCGGCCGCATTGGCCGCCACCGGCAGATGGGCGTAGCTCGGCGTGGCAAAGCCCAGACAGCGTTGCAGCCAGATCTGGCGCGGTGTCGAGGCGAGCAGATCGGCACCGCGCACGACTTGCGAAATTTGCTGAAAATCGTCGTCTACCGTGACCGCCAGCTGATAGGCGAACAAACCGTCGGCCCGGCGCAGCACGAAGTCGCCGACATCGCTTTCGAGATGCTGGGCGACGCGTCCCTGCAGGCGATCAGCGAAGGCGATTTCCTCATCATTGACGCGCAGCCGCCAGGCCCGCGCCTCCCGCCCGGCTGGCAAGCCGGTGCGGCAAGTGCCGGGATAAGCCAGCCCGCCATCAATCGCCGGGCGCGTCGCCGAATCGGCGATCTCCTTGCGCGAACAGGCGCAGCCGTAGGCCAGACCGGCACCCTGCAATTGCGCCAGCGCCGCTGCGTAGGCATCGAACCGGTTGCTCTGATACAACACCGGCCCGTCCCATTCAAAGCCGAAAACCTCCAGCGTGTTCAGGATGGCATCTGCCGCCCCCGCCACGTTGCGCGGCGTATCGACATCCTCCATGCGCACCAGCCATACGCCGCCCTGCGTGCGTGCATCGAGGTAGCTGCCAACGGCGGCAACCAGGGAACCGAAGTGCAGGGGACCAGTGGGCGATGGGGCGAAACGGCCGCGGTAGGCGTTGGTGGACACGATATTGAGCGATGGCAGGAGCGAATCCGGTTCGCGACTATACCAAGCCATCGGTCCGGAACTGAAGCGCCCGGATTTTCTGAAGGGAATCTTCGGGCCGCCCTGCTTGTCCGAAAGAGGACCGTCCGGTAAAAGCAAACAATCGATTCACCAAGGCCCCCATGGACCACAACATCCCCCTGATCACCACACTGGCGGCCGGCTTCGGTATCGCCCTGATCCTCGGCTTTGCCGCCGAGCGCATGAAACTGCCCGCGCTGGTCGGCTACCTCGCCGCCGGCATCCTGATCGGCCCGGCCACACCGGGCTTCGTTGCCGACATGCACATCGCCGCCCAGTTGTCCGAAATCGGCGTCATGCTGCTCATGTTCGGCGTTGGCTTGCATTTTTCGCTGGGCGACCTGATGGCCGTCAAGCGCATCGCCGTGCCTGGGGCCGTCGTCCAGATGGCCTGCGCCACCCTGCTCGGCATGGCCGTGGCCTGGGGTTGGGGCTGGGAGTGGGGGCACGGCCTGCTGTTCGGTCTTTCGCTGTCCTGCGCCAGTACCGTCGTGCTGCTCAAGGCGCTCGAAGCCAGAGGCGTTCTCGACAGCATGAACGGCCGGATCGCGGTCGGCTGGCTGGTCGTCGAAGACCTGGCCACGGTTCTCGTCCTCGTTCTCCTGCCGCCGCTGGCCGGCATTCTCGGCGGCGAGGCGCAGTCTGCCGGCGGCAATCCGGAAGTCTGGCTGGCGATTGCCAAGACGTTGCTTCAGGTCTGCGCCTTCATCGGCCTCATGATGCTCGTCGGCCGCAAGCTCATCCCGTGGCTGCTCTGGCACATTGCCGCCACCGGCTCGCGTGAGCTGTTCACGCTGTCCGTCGTCGCCGCGGCCATCGGCATCGCCTACGGCGCAGCCGAGCTGTTCAGCGTGTCGTTCGCGCTGGGCGCTTTCTTCGCCGGCATGGTCATGCGCGAGTCGGAGTTCAGTCATCGGGCGGCCGAAGAATCCCTGCCCCTGCGCGACGCTTTCTCCGTGCTGTTCTTCGTTTCGGTCGGCATGCTTTTCCAGCCGTCGATTCTGGTCGACAAGCCTTGGCAGGTCTTGGGCGTCGTCGCCATCATCATGCTCGGCAAAACATTGGCCGCAATGGCGCTGGTCCTTGCCCTGCGCTACCCGCTAAATACAGCCCTGACCGTCGCCGCCAGCCTCGCCCAGATCGGCGAGTTTTCCTTCATTCTGGCCGGGCTCGGCCAGTCCCTGGGCCTGATGACGAGCGAAGGGATGAGCCTGATCCTGGCCGGCGCATTGATCTCGATTGCCCTCAACCCGCTGATGTTCTCGGCCATCGAACCGCTGCGGAGATGGGCGCTAGGCAGGTCAGCAAAGGCTCGAGAGCTCGAGCAACGCGGCGATCCGTTTGCCGAACTGCCGATGAGTACCGAGCGCAAGTTTCTCGAAAAGCAGGTCGTCCTGGTCGGTTACGGCCGGGTCGGGCGGCGGATTGCCGAGGCGCTGGATCGCCAGGGGATTCCTTACGTGGTCGCCGAGCAAAACCGGGAACTGGTCGAGAGCCTGCGCGACAAGGGTATCGCCGCCGTCTCCGGAGACGCCAGCGAGCCTTCGGTACTGATTCAGGCCCATATCTCCGACGCGGCCATGCTGGTCATCGCCAGCCCCGACCCGATCAACGTTCGCCAGATGGTCGACACAGCACGGACCCTCAACCCGGACATCGAAATCGTCCTGCGCACCCACAGCGAGGCCGAGTCGGAGATGCTGCGCAAGGACAAGCTGGGCACCGTTTTTCATGGCGAAGAGGAATTGGCCAAAGGCATGACTGGCCATGTGCTGGCGCGTTTTACCCGGCAGCTTGAGCCGGCTTGATTTGTCTCCATTACGCCGCTGTTCTGAGCAATTAGTGTCGAAAACTACCATCGTGGATTAAGGTGGGTTTCAAGACTACTGATCCTGAAGGCTAAATTGTTAATGTCGAAAACTCAACGCCTCGACCGGTAGCAAAACCCCATCGCCCCAACAATTAAAGTCGAAAACCCGATTTGATCGCCGTAATTGCACACCGGTAAAAAAATCGCTGTTGTTCCGCCTCCGGTTATTCGACGGTGTGAATCGCCCGGCCCCATTAGATACTCCTGATCCTTAAACCTAAGGTCAAGCAGTCCCATTTGCAAGATCTGCCGTTGATCTTGCATTACCAGCCCCTTTGTATTTCAGATCTTGCACTTCAGCATCCGATTTAACGAGCAGCGCCTAAAAGGCAATTTCAACGCTGCAAAAGGAGAATCGGCATGTCTGAACCATATGAGTGCAATTGGGCTAAAACGCAGGCTTATTCCTTCATCAAAGCGATGCGCTTGGCATCCTTGGCGCACCACAACCAAGTACGCCTAGATGGAACCCCTGCGCTATGGCATCCAATCGATGTCGTACATCTGCTTCAGCTGCATGGCATTAGAAACGTGTCCATTCTCTGTGCGGGCTTATTGCACGACGCACTAGAAGACAACCCGAGTCGACGCGAAGAACTTCGTCACAACATACTGCATGAATTAGGCAAGCCGGTACATGACTGGGTGGTCATGCTTTCCGATTCACAAGAATTGGTGACGAGTGAAGCACGCAAAGCCGCGCAACTCCGAAAAATGCACTCCGCACCAGCGGAAGTCCGAATAATCAAGCTCGCAGACCGACTAGCTAATTTACTAAGCGGACCAGCGCCCGCCTGGAGCGCTGCCAAATGCACGGCCTATGTCCGCCATTCAAGGGATTTGCTGCAGGTGGCGCAGACGCCGCATGCCGAATTACAGCGATCAATTCATAGGGTGTTACGTGAGCACCCTTGGAAAGCGTTCGACGCAACCTGCAAGACGAACGATCCAGCAGCAGATCGCGAGGCCTGATCGCCAAATTTTTTCCCGACAGTCACAGGAATCCTGATCGGGTCGCACTGCGAGATAACGAACCAATCAAGCGATGACAAGGAGATCAACATGACACGAAAACCAAGCAAGAAAGCCCCGATATCTGTCACCCCAGGAATTGATTGGCATGACGAAAAGCAACCCACTGCTCGCAACAAGAAGAAAAACAAGCCAACGCCAACACAGCGCTTGGCGACCATGAGCGATTTGACTGCTTACCTCGCAAAAGCCGACGAGCCAGCGACGCTTGCCGACATTGAATTGCTGCAAACGGTGGCACGGGCGCAAGACATCGATATCGCCTCCCTGGAGATCTGAAAATGAGCCAGCAAATAACTGATCGCAACAAGACCCTGCCCAACCCCTTGGCCGACCCCGCATGGGCGCCTGTGGTGGACGTTATTCGCAAATGCGTGTTTCGGCGCGACCGCGAGGCTACCCACATCACACTGGAAGATTTCCGGGAATCGTTGCGTTACCTCGAGATTCGTTCCGAGGCAAAAAAATTCCTGACCAAGGAGTTGGGCGAACTTCCCCCAGCTGCCAATGAAGCGGAAATCCGGAGCCTGCTTAGCATTGACAATAGCGGACAACAACGACTGCGCTTCGAGGATAACCCTGGTGCCTTGTTCAAGAAGGCACTCCAACGCTACGAATATTTCTTGTCTCTGGCCCCGCTTTCCAGCCAAGGCCAATTGCAACATGTATTCCGAACGCTGTTGGCCGCTGGGAAGAAAATCCCTGGTCAGGGATTGGCAGCACAGGATGCCGCGCAGCAGTTGGCCATTGCCTTAACGGACAAAAATCGAGCGTTACCGGTATCGCTATTCCTTCATGGGCCGCACGGCTGCGGCTGCCGGGAAATGAGTTCAGCGATCGCGCAAGCCATGGCGGGACTTGGTTATGCCCCCCTTGAACTAGACCTTTCCCAATATCGAAATGAGGGAGAAGAAGCCAGCATTCGGGGATCAAAGCCCTATTGGTCGGGCTCCCGAGCGGGGGATGCGACGGGGTTCATTCACCAGCATCCGAAAGCAGTCGTCGTCGTCCACAATGCCGACCGTAGCCTGCCCAGGGTTCTCGAAGCCTTCATGCAGCCGCTCACGACGGGCAAGTGGGTTGACCAATTCGGACTTGAAGACTCCGACGAAGGCCCACCGCGAGGAAGCAGCAAGCGTTCCCCCACCACGGTCGATTGCAGGCAAGCCGTGTTCGTTTTCAATGCCAGCAGCGAAGGTAGCCAGTGGTACCAGAATCCTGACTACCAAAAATTTCTCGACGCGCATGGCCACGACTTGCTGCTCGAGGCCATGCGCGACGCGACACAGGAATTTCGGGGGGAGACCTTGCCTGTTTTCCATGGACCGCTCCTCGACACAATCGGGAAATCCTTCGTTCGCCTGCCCCCTGTTTCCTGGGTCGATTTACGTGCAGCAGCCAAGGACGGATTGCAGCAAGCCAGCCGCAAGATTGGCCGACGCTTTGGCTGTCAGCTCTCAGTAAAAAATGCGCGTGCAATCGCCGACCTTCACTTGTTGCGGACTGCGCCAACGCAAGGGGTTAGCGCCTGCAACGCGAAATCCTTTGAGGAAGGTTTATTTGCCGACGTCGCAAGCTGGCGCATCAACAACGAAACCGATGCATCCGCCAAACTGGATATTTCCCCGGAGGCCATCGACCAGCTGGAAAAGATCCTCGACGCGTTGGGAAACGATCCTGTAGCAACACTCAAACGCAAGACGCAAAGCGTTCTGTACGCCGTCTCGATTGAAGAAGATGAGGTCAACGGAGTACGTTTCATCGTGCGTGATGTCAGGTTGCAAAAGACCCCTCGGTTGAAGGACTTTACCGGCGAAATCCACCTTGAAGCGAGCGTTCCCGATGTCCGGTTTGCCGATGTAGCCGGACACACCGAGGCCAAAGACTTCTTCCGCGAAATGATCGGCTATTTGCGTCGCCCAGCGCTGGTTTCCGCAATCGGTATCGATCTCCCGAAAGGTGCGCTTCTCTACGGCGAGCCAGGCACCGGGAAAACCAAGCTCGCCCAGGCGTTTGCCGGGGAAGCAGGCCTGCCCTTCATCGCGGTGACCGGAGCAGACCTCCTTTACCCGCAACGGATTTCCGAGCTCTATCGAATCGCCCGGAGCGTTGCCCCGTGTGTCATTTTCATCGATGAAGTCGATGTCATCGGCAAGCGTGGCCAGAACGGCGCTGCACACGACACGGCGATAAACACCTTATTGACCAGCATCCAGGGGTTCGCTCAGGGACAGGAAATCTTCCATATTCTGGCCACCAATCGCCCGCACTCGCTGGATGAGGCCGTGGTGCGCCCGGGCCGTATTGACCGCAAATTCTATTGCGGCGCACTGGATCGCGAGGCGCGAGCCGGCATGATGAAGCGCCTGACCAAGGTTGCGAAGCTTGCGCCGAAGGCAATCGATCGCCTGCTACCACTAACCTACGGCATGACCGGCGCGGACTTCGAGCAAATCGTGCGCGCCGCGGGACTGCGCCGCCTGCGTCTGGAGTCGGATCGCGCCTTGAGTGTTGAAGAAGTCATCGATGAGATCAACACGCAGAAGTTTGGCGAGAAGCGGCGCGGCCTCAAATTCGATGCCAACACCCGCCGCCGCATCGCCCTGCACGAAATCGGCCACGCCGTCCTGCTGTCTATCCGCCAGCCCGACTTGCCTCTCGAAGTAGTCACCATCACGCCGCGGCGTAATGCGGCTGGTTTTGTGTCGGTGAATGCCGAGAATTTTGAACTGGCTGAAGAAACGCCCAACGCGGTACGTAACTTCCTCGCCTGCCGTCTGGCCGGGCGCGCCGCCGAAATGATCGCGTACGGCGATGAAGGCCGCTCCTCCGGCGCAACATCCGATCTCAGCGTTGCCACCCGCGCAGCCTACCGCGCCGTCGCCTACAGCGGACTAGACGCGGAGATGCCCGTAGGATCGATTCTCGGCTTCAGCGAGTTCGGCGAAAACATCCCAGCCCCCCTCGTACATAAGGCCTGGGAAAGAACACAGATCTGGTTGCAGGAAGCCGAAAAGGAAGCCATCCAGGTGCTGCAGGAACACTGGCCATTGGTCTGTTTCCTCACCGACATGCTGCTTGAGAAGGAGCACATCAGCGGCGAAGAGTTTACCGAACTGGTTGCCGGCTTTCACGCCGAGCAAACACCCACGATCCAATCGGGAGAACAATCATGAGCATTAGAAAACCTTGGTTCCTTTGCGGCGCAGACTTCCCGGATATCTTTATCGACGATTTCGTCGAAAAGGCCGTAATCCCGCCGGTTTTTGTCAGCGATTTCGACACGAAAAAATTCAGTCGAATGGTATTGGGGGCCTTGTCGCTCAGTCTGGAAGAGAAAACCCGGATTTTTGACTCCCTCCCCACGCTGTCGCTTTTCCAATGCGATGAACTGGAAAAGGTCTTTACTGACGAAACCAGCTCATTCACCAATCTACCCGACGAGTTTCCAATCGTGCTGCGCCTTTCTGCTGCCAGCGTCATCGGCGCCTATGCATTGGCGCTGCATCGTGGTGCCGGCACCGCCGATGTAGCCGAGGAAACCGCCATGATTCAAGCCATGGGGAGCGCAAAACGAAAGTCCAGCAAACGCCTGCAGGGATTTCTCAAAACCATGCCCAGACACCAACCCGTCGTGGATTACGTCTACGGCGAAACGCAGCTCCGCCATTCCGGTGCACCGGAAATTCCCGAGTTTCTACGCCAAGGGATTTGACCATGACTACCTCAACCTTCAAATGGATGGCATCCTTGGCTATCGCCGCAGGCATCACCCTGACAAACCTGTGGATACTCAATCACTTGGTTGGTCACGGACGCCATGGCCTGTTGATCGCCCAAGCCTGGTCAGGCGTCGTAATTATTCTGGGACTCTGCTACGCAGCGGGACAGTTCCCGAAGCTGCAGGACAACCGCCAGACAACAGCAACCGACCGCCAAACCTGGCTTAAGGCCGCCATCTGGACATTTGTCTGTTCCGGTTTTCCCTGGCTTACCCTCCCCGCCGGCGGTGCCCTCGGCCTTTTTGCGGCCGCCTGCTTTATTGTGCTGATCTGGCGCACACCCGATGGTGACTCGACCGATAGATTCTGGCGTAGCGCCCTACTTGCCGGACTACTGGGTTTTACTGCGCTGCTTGCCTCGCTTCTCCAAGGTAGCCCGTATCGCCTGGCCCGCCTGATGGCTGATTTCAGCGGCCCACTCGACCTCCTGGGGCGTCATTACGACCATGGCTTGGTTTTGCGCACGTTGTTTGGCGTGCACCTGCTGGGCGAAGCCAGCAACACGCTACCGGAGCGGATCAATAACCTGATGCTGCTCCGTATTTCCCACTGGCAAGGCGCCCTACCCGCTGCACTGGTTGCCAGCGCCGTGCTCATGCTTTGGCAACAAATCCATGCCTGGCTAATACGCATCGCCCCTGGGATACATCTCTCGCCAGGTATGAAACGCTTGGGCCTGGCACTCGTTGCTCTCCACGGTATCTCAGCCCTAGGGAACGTACTCTGGAATTTTGGCCTGACGCGCCAATCCTTCGGGCTGGTGCTACCGCCCCTGACGACAAATGCCGCCTGGTGGCTATTGTCGGCATGCCTGACCGGGATCATGTTCCTTGCCTACCGGCAAAACGCTCAGGCGCACGAAATGCAGCCGATCAGCACCCATCGAGTCTGGCAAACGGCCGGCGCACTCACCGGTTTCGCTGCGCTTGTGAGCTTTGGTCTGCTGCTCGCCATCGATAGCGCCAAGGATGTTTACGCCGCCAACCGTGCGCCAGAGGCAAAGCAGATCGTTCGGCGCGGCATCACAGACCGCAACGGCACACCCATTGCCACCTCGACACCAGCGTTCGACCTGTGGCTCATCCCCAAACAATTCTGGGGAACCTCACCCGCCAACCCTGGGCCATCAACGGCGTCTGCGGAGCCCAACGATCAGCAACGACGTACCCAACTGCTCGGCGCAATGGCGGAGTGGCCACAGTTACGCACCATCGTTGAAGGCCGGATAAACGGCTATGGCAAATCTGACGAGCAGCAAAAAATCCTCGCCTGGGCCATCAAGCCCGAGGTGGCAGAAAAAATTTCCGCTACCGGTTTAAGTGGTCTGAAACTGACCCAACGTCCAGCCAGACATTACCCGCAAGGCGGGCTTTTTGCCCATCCCTTGGGCTTTGTCTCACTCGCCGCCCCTACCCATGGGCAGGATGGGCTCGAGCTGGCAGAAAACCTGATGCTTCTTCATATGGTAACCAAAAGCGATGCCGATGATCCGCCTCCGCTGCAAACCACGCTCGACCCCGAAATTCAGCATGCTGCAATCACCGCGCTCAACGAAGGCATTGCCAGCCATGGCGCTAAGGGTGGCGCTGCTGTCGTCATCGAGGCCAGCACTGGAAAAATCCGGGCCATGGTCAGTTCGCCCGGGTTCGATGCCAATTACGACAGCAGCTACCGCAATCCGTACCAGCCTGAGCGCATCCTAAATCGGGCACGCGGCATTAATTTTCCGGTCGGCAGCCTGCTGACGCCTTTGCTGGCTGCACATATGATCGAAACCGGTCGAATGAAACCCGCCACGACGATTAGCATCGGCCACAAGCTGAACATTGGCAAAACCACCATCGTAGACGTCTCGCCGAACGATACCCTCACCCTGACCGAGATCGTCACCAAGTCGTCCAACATCGGCCAAGCCAAATTGGCGCTCTCGCTGCCGCTGGCTGAATTACGCGATGTCACACGGCATCTGGGCATTGGCGAACCGCTACACATCCGCGGCCTCATCGGCAACATGGACTACGAATCGATCAAGTGGTCGAACTGGACGCCGCAGATGCATGCGCAACCGGGGCTGCACATCACCACCAATCTGCTGCAAGCCATGCGCGCTTATCTGCCACTTGCCAACGGCGGCAAACTGGAACACCTCAGCTTGATCGAGTCGTCAACCCCAGGGCGAGGACATTCGACGCGAATACTGTCGGAAAGCACGGTCAAAACCATGCGCGACATTCTCAACTCCGCCGCTGGTCCAACGGGAACAGCGCCACTGGCGCAAGTGCCCGGCGTCATGGTTGCAGGCAAAACGGGCACCACCATCGCCAGCAACGGACACCCGGTCACTGCCTTCATCGGCATGGCCCCGGCTGAACAACCTCGCTACTTGATTGGGGTCCTGCTCGAATTCCCCGACAACCAAATCAAGCTGGCCGGCAACACGGCGGCACCGGTTTTTGCCAGATTGGTCGAGAAAATCATCGAGTCCGAAAAAGCTCAGACGACACCCGAACCTGATCGCCAGTTCGCCCGCCTGGCGTCGACCGAACCCGCAAATACCTGACCGGAGAACAAAATGGATTCAATTCTGACCGACCAGATCGAATGGCTCATTTCCGGCAACATGGAAGGCCTCCGTTTCAAGCGCCAACTCCTGTTACTAACCGGTTGCCTTGCCGATGGCGCACCACCGGAGAATATCGGCGAGGAACTTTCGCGGCTGACCCAACGCATTGCCAGCGAAGAGGTGTTTCATGCGCTGCTCGATTCGCTGAATGCTTACATCCGCAACAAGGATAAGGAGCAGACGAATCTCGACATGAGCGGACTGATCGCCCAGCTTGAAGCCTCTCGCGAGGAACTCAAGCAATGCCAACCCGCAAACACCACACTGATCCTTTGCTGGGTACTGGGTAAAGCCAAGGAACGGAGACTGCTGGGCAAGATTCGGGGGCAACGATGAGCGAACTGCAAATTGGCACTCCCCAATCTTGGCGCCAGGGAGAGGTACTGCCCGGCGATGGCATCATTCCCACCCTTGTCGTGATACCGCCCGGAGAGTTCATCATGGGAGCCCCCGAAACAGAAGCCGACTCAAATGACAGCGAGCGTCCTCAGCACCGGGTCAAGATCGACTACTGGCTGGCAGTGGGTCGTTATCCGGTAACACAGTATGAGTGGTTGGCGGTGATGGGGAGCAACCCCAGTAAACATCAACGTGGCCTTGACCACCCGGTCGACAATGTTTGCTGGAACGACGTTCAGACCTATCTCAATGCGCTGAATGAAAAAACAGGCCATCAGTACGGCTTTCGCATGCTCTCGGAATCGGAATGGGAATATGCCTGCAGGGGAGGAACTAGCACCCGCTTCAGTACAGGTGATGAAATCACGACAGATCAAGCTTGTTTTGATTTCAGCCATGGTCAAGGCACCTGCCCCGTTGGTTGTTTCTCACCCAATGCCTTTGGGTTACATGACATGCACGGAAATGTCTTCGAGTGGGTGGAAGACCCATGGGCCAGAACACATAATGGAGCGCCGACCGATGGCAGTGCTCGCGGCCTGCCCAGTTATGAATGTGTGAGACAGCTCCGGGGTGGCGGTTGGGTCATTAGTTCGCGTGAGCTTCGGTCTGCCGCACGAAAGCAAAGCTGGCCGGATTTCAAAACCGGGTTTTATGGTTTCCGGATTGCGCGAACGCTACCGTGACACATCCAAGTCACACACAAAGTCGGACTCTGCATATAAACATGCATTAACCACCTTATGACCATTTACCCTCAGTCTGAACCTGCAGCAAAGCCCAAACTGATCTTTTGCTTCGTTGTCAGCCCAAAGAGCTACAAGCCGCTGAAAAAAGCATTACTCGGGCGCGTCAACAAGCTGATCACGCTCCTCTCCCCGGAGCCGGGGCAGCGTGCTGTCAGTCTTGGCCAAGTCATCTGGCGAGCCTTGCGCCCCGAATGGCGCCTCGCCCGCTACGCCCACCAATCGCTCATCATGGAAGTCACCCAAGGAAACGGGTTTTCGACCACAGAATGCGGTTTCTATGCCTACCTCGCCAACGAGCGTCTGATAGAACAAGGATTCCGCGACATGGCAGCCTCCGACGAGCGAATCATGTTTTGCATCGCGGCCCCGGATACGGAATGTCTGGAACAGGCCGTCAACCCCCATCTCGATGCGAATTCTGCGATGGTGGTGAATTTGGCTACCACGACATCCACATTCCCTGGGATGCCCTAGCGCTTGACCATCCCTCACCGAAATTCGGAGATGAAACTGAGCGGCGACAGGTTGAATTCCTCCAGAATCGCGAGCACCTAGATGCCATCAATCGCTTATTGGATGCACTATCCCCATGCATCGACCTCATCGATAGCGAAGCAACCAGCACCTTCACCCCAGTGCTTGAGAGCGGTAGCAATCTCCACATGCTGCTCTCCCGCCTCGCTGAGATTGCGACATTGTATAAACCGCGTATCGACAGGGAATTTATTCTGGTTCGCCTACAACACGACCTGCCGATTATTGATTTTCCCAACTTGCTTGCAACCCGAGTCGAAGCTTCCGGGGACGATAGACCTTCGTTCGTCATCGTGGAAAACAGCAGGGCTCAGCACCCGAAAGATCGGGCCGAGTGGTCGGAATCTGTTCATGCAGCTCATAGCCATGCGCTCGATAAGTATTTGGATTGGGAGGCCATTTTCCAGCGATACTTCGGGGCTAAATGATGCGCGCCAACAAACTTAGCGGTTCAGCACGCAATCGAGCCATCCTAAACTGCCTCTCGCTGGGATGGCTTCGCGCAATCCAGTTTTAACATTGCTTGCAGGAAAATTGACGAATGGAAATTCGGAAAATTGAAGGAGGCTTAATTGTCGCCACGTCGAATGAGGCACCAACGGAAGGTATTGTTAGGACTCCATCTACCCTGGTTGGGGTTCTTGGGCCTGACAACCAATGGGTGCTGATGCCGCAATGGCGCGATGTGCTGAGTGAGCATGCCGGATACTTTTTGGTTCAGGAGCAGAGTGGGCGCTGGGGTGTGGTTTCGCCTGACGGTGTCTCGCTAACCCCATTTACCTTCCGCCGCGACAAGCCCGCGGCTGATGAATCGATCAAGGCACAGCTATTTATACAGCATTTTTTGTGGTGGCAATATCGATCTATGCAGTGGTCTATCGAGGCCGCGCGTTCCGGCACCCTCGCTATTTTCGAAGGCAAAATAGCGAAGTCACATTCGGATCAGATGGTGTTCTGGCCATGGGGGATGAACTTGGAAGAACAGATCGTAGTCACCGATCCCAGCGGGAAATATCGATTGGATGACGCAGCGAGCTACATTTGGGAATCCTCGACCAGCCCACGCCAATACGGCTTCTATACGCTGAAATTTTGCCCCATCAAGCGATCTGGAAGCATCTGTGAGGATGCCATTCCGATTCCCTGGGCTGCTGTCTCCTTAGTCTTAGCGGATCCGCAAATTTTTGATGACCGCGGACTTTATGAGAGGCTGGTGGTTGATCAACATATCCGAGCACTCACGCACCTGATCGATAGTTTGGTGATGCTTTCAGATGGGCTACATGAATGTGCGATCGACAATTCAGGAACGCCAACTATCGCTGATAGTGCTCTGGACGCCCGGATTGTTTCGGAAACGATGCGGGGCATTGCCATGAACTTGGTTGTTCTGATCAAGATCCCCAGAGCCTCTGGCGACCTCAAGAACTTTACTGATCAGCTACCCGATGCACTCTCAAAGTGCGCGTTTCGGACTATCAAGGAACACTGGCCGAACGGGATCATTCCGGAGATGAGCTTGCGGAAGCCCCTTGACGATGCGCTTCAGAAATACGACGAATGGGAGAATATATTTCTGGGCATGGTAATGACAGCCCGCTAATAACGCTCAGCCCAGCATAGACAACTGCTAACCCAAGTTAGTGAAGGTACCTTCTCGCAAATCAATCTGCCTCCTAATTATCATAAACTGTCTTAGTATAAAATCTGGGATATTTTTTGCAGTGAATATTCCAGCACTCTCCCAAAAACGGATTCCACGCAAACGAGCGATGAACTCATTATCATCACGGATGCCGACGAGATCGATATTATTGATTCTCAAAATCACTGTCGGAACACAGAAAAAATCTGCCCCAACTGAGACACCGGTAGCCATCTGCAAGTGAGCACGTTTATGAGTCTGCATACCGGAATTCATATTCTCAGACAGAGGCGGCTCACTAAGTAGGTAGTCACGAAAAATCGTAAGTTGGAATGCGCAAGTTACAGCGTTAAACGAATGGCAAATGATATTGTGCGATTTCTTGACCAAATACCCGAAATGAATGTCAGTAGCACTAGGAGCAGCGAGGAGGTTGTGCGATTGGTTCGACATGTCGACGTCGTCGTCGGGGGCAACACGATGCACTTCAACCGTGCGTAAAACGTCGAATCCAGCACAATTCCGGTTATCAATTTCCGGCAATTCGTTGCATGGATAATCGGTAACCAAAGCCACACCAAAAATTCCAACAACATATCGCCCAGGATAAATGGCACTCGGTCTAAAGATCTGGAAGACCCCAGGGGCGTGTAAACGTAGACTTCCCCGTGTGGTGGCCCCACTTCTCAACTGCTGCTCCAACTGGCGACCGTATTCGTGCACATACCTAAGGGCATGCGGTTGGCCGGAATTTGGACTCCAAAACTCTTGTTGTATGGACGCCCATGCTAATTTTTTAATCGTATCAGACGAGAAGGGACAGGGCGCTCCCGGCTCAGACAGCCATCGGGAAATGGCAGGATGCTGTTTTAACTCTGACTCCCCATCGGCCAGCACAGGTAGCCAGACACAATCGCTCCCCATCGGCCAGGCCACACTCCATGTCTTTATGGCAGATATAGTAGCCCGCTTATTAGAAGACTTTCTCAAACAGTGGCGTACTGCTTTGGCCAATTCGCGAAAGGAACTCTGCACCATTCGGCCCTCAGCAATCCCTCCGATTTCCGCCATGAGTACACGGCACTCCGAATTTGTTTCGGCGTTGTGACGGGCCTGCGCCCAGATTTCGTTTGGATCACTCCCCATAATGAGGGGCATGGAATTTCTTGAGGATGGTCTCATTGATATCTCCATCTGAGTAAGCACCAATATGCAAGCGCGCGAACTGCCATCGAATGACCAATTTTTAAATCGAGAACGGCGACAGATGCGCTCGTGGAATTATTCCAGCACAAGTTCGCGCATCCCATTTCGCATAGAAATACCTAGCGCATACCCATCTTGATAACCGCAAACGTAGGAGTCCGTGTTCGTTCCGGGTAGCCACGTCAGCGGGCTGGTCAGCATACGCAGTTCCCAGTCAGCACGCCTGCGCTGACCAGCGAAGCCGTGCTGGATGCCCCGGTTGTGCCCCGAACGGTATATATCGAATATTTTCGCCATTTCAATTACCTCAGCTATCTGCCTGAGTTTTGTTGCCGAAATAACCCAAGCTGCTCCATCACAATTCGGCTTTGATGCAGGGTGATTGCCTCAATCCTCTGAAAAACACATCACCAGTCCAACGGGGGAATATGAATTGCATCTCCGCCATTAGCCATAGACAAAATGCTTTCTTGATAAGACACGATCGATTCCTTTTTGGGATTACGACGTTATTTTGAGGAGCCGAAAAACCTATCAACTAGTATTCGGTGGGGCATGAACAGGCTTTTCGGCATCTCTCTACTTAATGTCAGCATCGAGAATCAGAAGATGGGTACCGTGCGGCCGTAGTGAACCAACAGCCCACCCTGCCCCTCGATTACCCCCCGCCAGAACGACTCAAACATGGCGTATTTCCTGCTGTCCTCCCCCCCCGCACCGACGATGATTACTTCCGTACTGTTCAAGTCGGGCAGGAGATTTTGCTGCTTGCGGCGGGCTACGATCGTTTTCGCTTGAGCGAGGCTAACCCGGGTGAGGTCAAATTCACGATTTTGCTCAATTCCATCAGTCATCATCATGATGCGCAGGCGCATGCCCGCCTTCCTGGCGCTATCGATGGTTGGTTTCAGAGCGCCGAGGGTATCGAGGATATAAGTGCCGTTACCGGGGCTGGTAGTACCGATCAGGCTAGAAGCGGTTTCCTGGAGGCGTGAGCGAGCAGCTGTGGTCGCCCGTTCATCGTCAAAACGCCGGCCGCTACGGGGCGGCAGGCTGATGTCGGCTGTTGTCCTAAACTGGCTGATGGGCAGCCCCGAAATATCCGCAACAACCGAGCGATCACCGAAGGTCAGATCGGCAGCCGCCTTGTCGATCGCCTGTGTATACAACCGCTGATCGTCCTTTGTGATCGAGCCGGTCCGGTCGATCAGGAAGACGGTCAGGCGGGGAGGCGGAGGAGTGCGGCCCAATACTTTGTCTACCAGGTTGCCCAGGCCCGCCTGGGCCAGCATAGAGTGGGTAAGAAGAAGGGCGACAACCAGAGTCGTGGAAACCATCTGGAAGAGCTTCTGGAACATAGTTTTCATGATGAATATTCCTTTAGTCTTACTTGGTTTGATGGAAGGAAGCGATTTTTGCCAAGGTGTCCTGTAGAAGCGGGGGGTGCTCTTCGAGAGGCGCACCGAGGGAAAGCGGAGGAAACCAGCCCTCCTGCCAGGGAGCGGCCTGGCCAAGATTGCCGCCTCCCCTCGTGTGCAGTTCCTCGAAATATTCCGAGGTCAACCTTCTGGCAAAGGCCTTGTGCTGCTCAACCTTGGCCGTACTGATCCGCTGAATCGCGTTGTACCGGGACGAGTATTTCTCCCGCTGCTCAGCCAGCTTCATGATCTTGGGGATCAAGCGGGTGGTGATGGAGCGGCTCTCCCCGGCTTGGCGATTTCGCGGAAGTGATATGTAAACCACAAATACAGAGATGGCAAAAAATGCCAATTGCAACAAAAGCAGGCCGGTTGCCGTGGCACCGCTCATCACGCTAGTCCCTGTCGTCGCAACTTGCTGTTCCCCAAAGCTCTGGCGAGCAATAGCCATTGCTATGAGAGCCAACATGGCTAATATGCCAGCGAAAATCAACATCGCCGCTTCCTTTCGGCGGTCACTGTCACTGGATTCCAAACGACGGATTCCGGTGGCCATAGCCTTCCCAGCAAGCAACCACAAAACGGCCATACCTAAGGCAACGATGTAAATTTCTGTGTCATCCAGAATACGGAAACCGGCCAGAACGCTGGCCTGCAGTGGAATTTCTGCCAAAAAGATGAACCCCAGAAGGAAGTAAAGTAGCGTAGGAGTAATAAATGGCTTCACTTCCGGAAACCCAAGTTCGGCCAACACCCTAAAATGGTGATTGAACTCCATGAGCAGGTTCTGCAATTGAATATCGATGACGCACACCTTCTCCCGCAGCCCCTTGGATTCCTTCTGGGCTTTTTCCTCCGTCGCGTGAATTTTCTCGGCTGTCTCACCGATAACATTGGCTTCGTACGGGGTAACGTCAGTCGAGCCGTAGACGTGGAACAAGGGCTGCGCCGGCTCCCTGCTAATGGGCAGCGCGGAGCGCTGCGCCCTGGCGTCGTTAAAGTTCAAGACCTCTGCAGTCATGGTGCTTCTCCTCGATTAGACTTGAGCAACTTGCGGAATTAAGGGAGTGCTGTCAGCGCCATGAGCCGGGACTTCTTGAACGGACTGCGGCACTTTCGGGACTTGAGGCGTCTGCGGAGCAAGGCCAATGGCAAAGAGGGGAATCGTCATCTTGCCCAAGGGATTTCCAAGACGGGCGTGGCGACGGGCAGTCCAGCTAGCGAATTTCCAGAAGGTCGACATATCGGCTCCTTGGTGGGTTTATGGTTAACTCTGGTGATAAGCGGTTAAGACAACGCCCGATGGGCTTAAGATGAAAACAGTGTTGAAGGCGAACTGGCGACCGATGCCCGATTCCCACAGCTCTTCACGTTGCCGGCGAGTCAGATAACAGCGTTGGCAACCGTCTCTTGTCCATTCCCGGCATCCTTTGGCCAAGGTAATTTCCTCAACAAACCCGGGGATTCCACGCTGCTGGCGACGAACAGTCGCGTGATGCGTTTCAACACAGCGGCCTTTGCGATGATTTTCTTTTTTAGATTGCATTTGCCCCTCCTAAGCCGGTTCGGGGGAGAGCTTTTGTTTCACAGAAGACGAAGACAACTTCCTGGATTCAATCCGCGCAAGCTTGGCTGCTGCATCACGTTGGGCAAGGCCACGGGGAGTCCGGGAGTACAGGCCGAACAACCGCAGCAACCAATCGGGGGTATTAGTGGACATATCAGGCTCCTTGAGCGGTCGTGGTTGGTGTGAAACAACTATGCTTTGGAAGTAGTTTTCCGCATCCAGGCCTAGTCGTCACGCTGTTGCGCCAGGCCAACTTCGGCTAGTGCATGAGGAAATTCTAGAGATGAGGCCATCAGCGGTCGTGACGACGGGAGTGCGATTCTTGACAAAAATTGTCTGGTGATGTCATACATCATTGGCATGACAATTTGTCTAGCCTTGTCAAGCAGCGTGAATACCCCTGCTGTATAAGGCAATTATGCAAATCGATATCCATCAATTGCGCGTGAAACTGGGTGATCAGGCGGTCCTGCATGGCGTCGACCTCTTGATCCCGTCAGGTAGCGCCGTTGCACTGGTCGGGCAATCCGGTACCGGCAAGACCACCTTGCTGCGGACGATGGCCGGCTTGATCGAACCAGATGGTGGCCATGTCCTGATCGATTCCCGGCCGCCGGCTTTCCACTATGGCTCGACCCACTTGGCCTACCTGTTTCAAAAGGCCACGCTGTGGCAGCACCTATCGCTGCGCGCCAACCTGGAACTCGTCTATGAATTGCACGGCCGCGTGGTCGATCACAACCATATCGATACCCAACTGGCGATGGTCGGCCTGGGCGATGCCGCCACCCTGTTTCCATACCAGTTGTCGGTGGGGATGGCGGCGCGCGCCGCCATCGCACGAGCGCTGTGCCTGCCGCCGCACGTGCTGCTCATGGACGAGCCCTTCGCCGCGCTCGATCCGGTGCGGCGCGCCACGCTCAACACCACGATACGCGCGACCTGCCGGCGCTTGGGCGCAACCAGCGTGATGGTGACACACGACGTTGTCGAAGCCCTTCAATATGCCGACCTAGTGGTCGTGCTCGCGCCATCGCGCAACGTCGAGGTTTTCGACACGCGCGGCCTTCCCGCCATCGACGATGCAGGCAAGCTGCCAGACCCGGTACGCGCCTTGCGCGACCGCATCCTAGCCAATGCCATGGCTGCGCCCACCGGACTGGCGCAGGTTTAGCATGATGACGCCGTCCGCTCTCCTGCGTCGCGGCTGGCCTGCCATCCTGGCCGTGGCCTGCATCCTGGCGCTATGGCAATTGGTCGGGGCCACCACCACCGGCAGCCTGCTCGTCTCCACGCCGTCCGCCATGCTGGCGTATGGGCTGGAGCACGCCGCCGATATCGTACGCTCGACCGCGTATACCGGGCTCGAAGCGAGCGTTGGCTTGCTGGCGGCCACGCTGTTTTCCCTGGGCTTTGGCCTGTGCGCCGCCCATTGGCCCCGCGTGGCCGGCGCTATCTACCCATGGTTACTGGGGTCGCAGGTAATCCCCTTCGTGTGCTTGGCGCCCATGGTTATCCTGATATTCGGCCCTGGCGTCTCGGGTAAGATCGTGCTTAGCGCGCTGATGGCCTTCTTTCCAATCGTCACCAGTATCCTGACCGGGATGCGCGAAGTACCGCGGCCCGCGCTGGAACTGATGGCGATGTTCAAAGCGAACAAGCACATGGTTATCCGCCATGTCTTCCTGCCTTATGGCCTGCCCTATTTCTTCGCTGGCTTGCGCGTGGCGGCGCCGTTTTCCGTCATAGGTGCGATCGTGGCCGAATTCAACGGCGCCACCTGGGGCATCGGTAAAGACATATTCATCGCCGCCAAGCGGCTCGAACCTGAACTGATGATGTTTGGGATTTTTTGTGGAGCAGGGCTGTCGGCCTTGCTGTATGGCATTGCGGTTGCTGCCGAGCGTAACCTCGGGCCGTGGTATCAAAGGAGAAATCAATGAACGTTTTACGCACCCTCACCATCGTCGCCCTTTGCGCCGGCTTACTCGCCGCCTGCTCGAAGTCCGTGCCGGACGCTCCAAGCGCCGTGCAAGCAGTCAGCCTTCAGCAGGAATGGATCCCATACTCTGGCTATGCTGGGGAAGTGGCCGCCAGCCGTCGATTCGCTGCCAAGAACGGCCTCCAACTGACGGTGGTGGCCGGCTCCGAACAAGTAGACCCCATCAAACTCGTACTGGCCGGAACAGCGAAGTTCGGCGTCGTGGGCGGTGACTTGCTGGTCGCCGCGATTGCCAAGGGCGCACCCTTGGTGGCCATTGGCGTGGTTAACGAGCAATCGCCCACCGTGTTTCTGGTGGACGCACAATCGCACATTCGCACGCCGCGCGACTTTGTTGGGCAGAAAGTCGGAATTCTGCCTGGCACCAATACCGAACGCATCTACCAGTTGATGATGCAGCGTGCCGGCATCGACCGCGCCACCGTGCAAGAAATCCCGGTGCCCTTCGACCTGCAAACGTTTCTGCTCAAGCAGTATGCCGTGCGGCCCGCATTTATCTTCGACGAGCCCGTCAGCCTCGAACAGAAAAAAGTGGCTTACCGCATTATCAAACCAGAGGGTGTGGCCTTCTTGGGGACCGTCTACTTCACTACGCGCGATACCCTGACGCGGGAGCGACCCACTGTCGTTCGCCTGTTGAAATCCTTGGTCCAGGGCTGGCAGTTCGCGTTACACGCGCCGAACGATGCGGTGGCCGACCTGGCCGCCAGCTTCCCGGAGATCGACCGCGCCCGCGAAAGCCGCGCGCTAGAATTGGGCCTGCCTTACTTCGCTGGAGCCGCTGGCAAACCCTTGCAGTGCAATGACGCCGCATGGAAAACCATGATCAGCGGGCTGGAAGAGCTCAAGGTCATCGCGCCCCAGTCAGTAACGCTGGATCAGGTCTGGGCACCTGCCGCACTGCAAGATGCGTACAACCAGCTTGCGCAGGAAAGCAAGCCATGAAGATCACCCAGGGAATTCCAGAACACTTCAAGGAGACGCGCCTGGCGAGTTGGAATTCGCTGTCACGCTTCTGGCGTGATTACGCCCACGACGATTCCTTCCACCTGCAGGTGCACGCTCGCGTCCAGGCTGGCGTGCTGCACCACACCAGCGATACCGGCGCGCACAGCGTCATCGACCTCGGTTGCGGTTCCGGCGAATTGCTAGTCAACCTGCGCAAAGCGCGCCGTTGGGCCAACATCGCGGGGGTCGACTTCTGCCCCACAATGATCGCGCGGGCCAAGCGCAGCGACTTCACCGGATGGCCAAAAATACGCTTCCACATCGCCGACATCGAAGACGATCTTGCCGCCCAGTTGCACGATGAAGACCACGTCTTCGATTGCGCCACGTCTGTCTTCGTGGTTGATGAGGCCGGCCTCCCGGCGGCATTCTTTCGATCCGCCGCAGCCGTATTGCGCGAGGGTGCCATTTTCATTTGTGCGACGCTCGATTACCAGCGCGAAATGCTGCGTTACGGGGCCGATATCCGAGTCCAAGGCGTAGAGGGCGCGGAAATTGTCATCAGCAAGGGCTTGTTGATCAACGGCACCCTGACCGAAGCAGAACTATTCCGTGTGCTGCGCCATCCGGACGTGCTCAAGGAAGCGGCCCGTGCGCAGGGCTTTCAACTGCTCGAAGAAACCGTTTTCGATCCTGTGTCGCTTGGTTCGCGCCAGGAAGGCCCTGGCCTGCATCTCCTGTGCTGGCAAAAGCGCAGCGAGAGTTGATACCATGTTCAACGCCGGATCTCCAAGCAGACTTGCCTATTTTTCCAGCTCGATCACCGAACTGCTGGCCACTAAACCGAGCAACGGTCACTACATCCTGGTGCAGGCGATAAATATTTTCGAGCGCAACGGTTGTGGTCCCGCCGTCAGTTTGAATCCAGAGCAACAAGTACGCCCCTTGAAAGTGTTCGCCTTTGACCTCGTCTGGCTGAGCCCCGGACCAACCGGAACCTGGAGCCAGGACGGGAAACAGGTGTGCTATTGCGTAACCCATGGCACCGATAAAGACAACTGGTACCGTACGGCGCTGCAGCGTTTCTTTGCCAGCGGCGACCAGCGCAGCCTGCTCAGCTTCAAGGATATCTACAGTCGTCGTTTCTATATCGACATGTGCGCGCTTGACCACGAGTCTGCCGCGCCCATCCCCTCGTGCCCAGAGCACACGCCAGAGGTCGTCACTTGGGCGGACTCATTCCGGCCCGACCCATCGCTGGGGCAGACCGTTGAATCGGGCGAAGCACGCTTTGCCACTTTTACGGCAGAAGTGACCGGCGCCATGGCCGCTGAATTCGGCCATGCTCCCGACGCCGATACCCGGCTCGTATGGATCTATTACAGCGGCGGCCCTGACAAAGAAAGCGAAACGCCGCCGCTATGGGCCGCGTCCATGTTCGTGGTGCTCAAGCTGGACCGTCAGCGCGACGACACGCCGGAAAGCTACAAACGCGATTTCGACAGTGCGCTGTCCAATTTACTCGCTTGCCTTCAAGAGGCGACCCAAGCCACACTGCATCACGGGCAGGTCAAGAACCAGATCGCCCAGACCCTGACCCATGAATTCAAGAACACCATCCAAGCGATTTCAATTCTGTCCAACGACTTGCTGATCGACGCCAGAAACGCCCTGCCCAATGCAGAGGCGCTTGATCAGTTCAGCGACAAGCTGGAAACCTTGAATTGGGAGGTGGCCACCACCAGCGCCATGACCCAAGCGATGTACTGGCTGGCCGATCAAAACCCCAAGCGTATCCCTTTCACATCGGATCCTGACGCCACCACAACCCGCTACGCGCTGTATCTGGCCGTGCACATGGTGGCACGCACCAAAGCATACTGGACGCTGACCAACATGCCGTCACTGCGAGAGTGTGAAGATTATTTTCGTAGCTATTTCGCGATGAAGGGACGCAGGTCGCCCTATGCCTTGCTGGAAAATCTACGCATGATCGTATTGCTGTTCTTCGTTTTGCCGCCAGTACGCAATATTCGTGCGCACAATAATGCCCCCGGCATGCCTGGTATTGAGATTTTTGTTAGTGGCCACGACAACGTATTGAACATTCACCAGATATCGATCGAGACGGCCGCCTGCAATGAAACCTTCTTCAGCAAATCCGTGGCGGCCATGATGCGTATGGTCAAGGAGAGTTTTCACGAGCAGGGCGGGCGGATCATCGATGTCGACCCACACGTGCAGTCGCAATCGCGTGCGCTGGCTGATGGTACTTTCCGCGTCGAACGTATTACCACCCTCACGGCCTACACCATCCCAGCGCGATACTAGCGCACAGCACCCCACAGGAGAGCGTCATGACAGCCCGCCCCTTGCATCCCAACGCTAGTTCCCGCGGCAACGCGTATCCCCGAAAGTTGGACGTACTGGTGGTCGACGACCAATTGCCCGACGAATACGAGCACTCTCCTAACCTGCGCGAATTTATCAACATCCAGCCGATCCGCTCGTGGAACGATGTGCAGCATTGCCTCAGTATGGAGGGCGAACTGAACGGTGCGGATATCTTGCTGGTCGACGTCTCCTTCGACAAGGACGCCAATATCGCCGGCGCTAAGGCGACGAATTCGGATATTGTCCCGGTCGGCCCGCTGTTCGCCCTGCCCTTCGTGGGCAAGCGCACCATCATTTCGTGCGTCGTCTATTCAGGCCACATGGCCAGCCTCGAACTACGATCCCATCCATTCTTCTTGCTGTCTATGGGCTTGATCTTATCGAGGATTAGCCCCCTTGCCGGCGGCAATACACGCCAATCCTCCTTCCTCAATCTTCGGCAAGGAACGCTACGCTACGACCAAGAACTTCTCAGGTTCAGCGAGTACCAACGGACCACCGTGCCGCGCGCGCTGGACACAGGCATTGAGGACTATCGCGAACGCCTCTGTGACGCCGTCCTGGCGCAGCAAATTGCCATCACCAATCGAGAAACCCTGCTGGCTGCAATACGCGAAATCGCAAGTGCCTGCGGGCAGGTTGGCGATGCACTGGCGCTTGACATTGTCGGTGCCAATTGGCGGGATCGTATCAGTGTGCGTTCGCTGTTTGCTGACGCCTTCTTGCAACAAGGTCGACGGCGCCATTCGGAGGTGGCCGAACAAATTGCCGCTTGGCTCAACACACTGTGCTGCGAATCGACCTTCACGCGTGCTCTCAACGTCATCAAAGCGCAAGACGAGGAAGAGGATCGTCATGCTCACAGGCCAGCTGTCAGCGATGTGATCGAAGCCATCTATCCGGATCTATCGGCATTGGAGAGTACAGAAGTCCTTAGGATGGTTGTCTTGTTTGCCAATATCTACGCTATCGAATCGGCCGGTCAGCATGGGCGAATCATGAAATCCGAAGTGCGTAGGAGGCTGGCCCACCAATTTGACGAAAACTCTTATCGTGACTTGTTCGGAGCACGATCACGGAACAGACGCGAGGGCCGCTTCAATACCCTGAGCCGCTTTGTCCCTGGCAGCGATTATCTGTATTTGTTTGAAGACTGCCGTACCAAGTCCGTCGCCGTGACCCAGTCGGACTACGACGCCGTCTGCAAATACCGCAACTATGAAGAGTTCGACAGCGTCGGTGCCCCCACCTACCCCAGTTACTTGACCATCCAGCAGGTTTCCAGTCCGAAATAGGCAGCCTAGCTCTTTCTTCTATAGCTCTCGTGAGTCGTGCCCCTATGAAACTCCGATGGATATGCGTCTTTTGTGGCGCCCGCGCTGGCGTGTCGGAGCGATACACGGCTCACGTTAGGGAGTTCGCGCAAGCGATTGTCCATCAAGGAATTGGGCTCGTTTACGGTGGCGCTAGCGTTGGGCTGATGGGAACGCTCGCAGATGCAGTGCTGGCTGCAGGTGGTGAGTGCATTGGTGTTATCCCTCAGGGCTTGGTTGAACAGGAGATTGCAGACCCGGGGCTCACACGCCAGATCGTCACGACGTCCCTATCAGAGCGTAAGGCATGTATGACGGAGCTGTCAGATGCGTTTGTTACATTACCCGGCGGAGCGGGCACGCTGGACGAACTCTCTGAATTCTGGACGACTGCGCAGCTTGGTTTGCATAGGAAACCGATCGGGATTCTGAATTCAGAGGGTTACTTTGATTTTTTGCTACGGTTTTTCGATCGCGCCATCGCGGATGGATTCATAGACGCACGAGATCGAGAGTTGCTCTCGGTAGAACGTACTTCGCAAGCCTTGCTTGACGCGCTAGTGCGGCAAGCGTTGGACTAATGGGACGAACGATCGTTGATTGTGTCTGACAATGTCAAAGTGGTCTCAACGCGATGGCTTATAAAGCGAGCATGCGAATCGAAATCGAAAACCTTAGCGTTGGCGCCGGCTTGGTGGTGTCCGTATTTGTTTGAGTTATTGGCGGGTCAAGACGATCACCCATCAGATTGCCGGCGACGAGCAGGCCGCCCACGGTAACGCATGGCCACCAGACCAGGCGCCAGTTGGCGCCTTTCCAGCAGATCGATCCGCGTCCCTGCTCAAGATCCATTTTCACCACAATTTTCATTGCCGTGCTCCAGAAGTTCATGGAGCGAAGCTCGCATCACGACCGCTGCAAAAAAAAGGGGTGAAGGTTGTAAGGGGGCTGCCTACAACCGAATGTTTTGCAGCGACAATAGGGACCGATCCCTATCGACATCCCTGTGATGGCTGAGAACATCTATCAAATGTATGCGGCCAACGGCAACAAGGCCGGTTTTTGAGTTCAGCGCAATTCCTGGTCATGGCAAACCGCCTTAATAACTTCGATAGGCAGCCAAGCCGAGGGCAAGCTGGAAGGCCTACCGCCGTATTTCAAGAATCGCAATTAGGCATTTCGACAGACTTTCTGCTCGGCAACGAAATAAACCGTCTCGACGAAGTCTTGGCCAAGGGCGCCGGTCTGGTGTTTTTAGAGACACCGACCAATCCGAACCTAGAAATTTTCGACATTCAAGCCATCGCCAAGAAAGTACACGCACACGGCGCATTGCTCGCGGTCGACAATACTTTTGCGTCGCCCGTCAATCAGCAGCCATTACCGCTTGGCGCGGACTTTGTCGTTCATTCCTACACCAAATATCTTGGCGGCCACAGCGATCTCACCGCTGGTTCCATTATGGGCAGCAAAGAATTGCTGATGCCGATCTGGACCTGGCGCAATAACCTGGGGTCTGCGATCTCACGGGAAACGGCCTCACTGCTAGCGCGTAGTTTGCGTACGCTGGTGGTCCGGGTACACCAGCAGAACACCAATGCCTAGCTGATTGTCGAAGCACTGGTGGCGCATCCGAAAGTAGCGCGGGTTCTCTACCCAGGGCTTACCACTTTCCTTGGCCATGAGTTGGCGAAAAAACAAATGAGAGGCTTTGGCGGCATGTTAACCGGCGAAATTAAGGGCACGGGCGAAGATGCGACTCGCGTTGCTGATCGCCTAAAGCTATTTGCGCTGGCACCAAGCTTGGGTGGTGTCGAAAGCTTGGTGACACAGCCCTGCACTACTACTCATCACGGACAGACGCCTGACGAGCGCGCAAGGCGTAGTATTTCGGATGCAATGCTCCGGTTATCGATTGGCTTAGAAGATGGAGGAGATCTGATTGACGATTTAAGCCAAGCTTTGGCATAGTGCCGATTCGAATATTTAACCATTTTCTATGACAAGGAGTTTGGCATGCTGAGATATAAGCCATATACAGGTAGAAAATTGGAGTGGAAGTGTAAGTGTGGCAACACGGTTCCGGATGACAGAAATTTCTGTGTTCAATGTGATCGCGAACGTCCAATCGGCGCTTAACGTGGCGGAGCGCGTTTAATATTACCAACTGGCCAAATTTAAACGCGCTCTAGCAGGGTATAAGTAATGATTTTAAACTTTAACTCCCTGCGGCATGTCGTTTTGTCATCAACGGCGTGGGTGAGTTTTTGACATTTTTAATGATGTAGCCGACAAGATCGTCTGTCTTTAAATCCATTTCAATTCGCAAAGTAAGTTTTCAAAACTAGTTGGTTAACACAGGCTTTAAATCCGGGGAATAAAGTCTGTCGGGCTAGCCGAATAGATACTCAGATAGAACTCCGATTTTGCAATAGTCTGTCGGACGTGTACGCGCCACAATGCAAACTCAAGCACTGACAGGAAATCGGCCTTATGGAAAGCTTTGCATAAGGCCGAGAAGCTGGCATTTCCGGAATTAAATCAAGGTAAGCTGATCCATATCTGGCTCCGCCACCGGGAGGCAGTTATCAAGCCAACTTCGATCATTATGAAGCAACCAATGAAAACTTCGATAATTTTGCTTGGTAAAACCCAGACGTGAGTGAGCAGGGTTGCTTGTTATGTAAGCAAGACATTTTTCCCTATATCGCTCTTTCACATTCCTAGCATCCTGTTCCTGTCTGCGCGGATCATGGATGCGGTCCTGAACTGATCTCCCAAGAGCCTCAACCCATTTGCAACGCTCTGCCACAATGCGCCAATGGCCAAACAATGCGCATAGCAGTAGGGCCCGCCCAAATGCCATACCCTTCGTCGGCTCGCGAATACTATTTACGATCTGACGGATAATTCCCAAGCACTCTTTTGAAAGTTCGAGTCGAACGTCATGGAATATTCTTGGAATCAGGGACTCAAATAGTTCACTGGCTCGGAGCAAACCTTTGCTATTCAGAAATTTCCGCTCCCACAAGCCCTCCAGTAGAGCCTGCCCCACAAGGCCTTGGCGCGGTCGTGCTTGTATCAACAGCGCGTCCGAAAACACCGCCAGTTCCATTTCAAAATGATCATTCCATACGACCGGCAACTCAACTGCGCGGTCATCTGGGAAGTCACCTGGCAGCGGAAATGATTGATGTAACGCCGCCCGTTTGACCACTGCTCTTTTCAGCCGGTCACCATGGATCACGCAACGATGAAGGATTGGCAGCTGATGCGTACGGTGCCAGTAAGCCACGCCACCGCATTCGATATCCGATTCACGGCATGACGGGCAAAAGCGTAACTCCACTACCCCAAAGAATGTTAGCTCCCCAAGGGAAATACATTCCTCGCCAAGGACTAGCGACTTCCACGCCTGATCCTCAATCTCCCCCAAGCTTCGCCTAGCGCTAAATGCAGTCAATCGCTCCAACAGGTTTTCCGGATCGCCATAGGCATTGCCAAGACGAAGGCAGAAGTCGGGCAGGTTCAGCTTGGCATCAATAAATGATGGGCACCGCTTCAAACCCAAAAGGTGCTCAGCAACCTCCCGAAGATCATTCACTCCATTGAGTCGTCCCAGTCGAGCCAAGACACTGACGAACAACTCATCAGGCAAAGGAACGGGCAGCAGCATAGACGGTTAATTGAAAACCAATGGCCGTTCCTCCCGTGTATTGAGGAGGCCCGCACAGATATGGCGAGGTTCAAGGCCTAGATCGCCCAACAAATTAGCGTAGGTTTCGCTCGCCTTCGCGAGCACAGCCGTCGACCTTTCCGACCAATCCGCCGGCCAGTTCTCCATCACACTCGTAATAGACCAATGATCAACCTCCAGCGGATCTGGACTGAACAAAATTTCATGGAAGGCCACCCAATATTGCAACTCCGGCGACATACCAAGTGACATGGTGTTATAGCGGTCAGTCCACGCTAATGCGTGCATGGCCAATGCCGATGTTGCCAAGTCCAGCGACCACGCACTTAATCGATCCTTGACGAGGAAATCTGGATCTGCAGCAAACGCGAACAACAGCTTATAGACGTGTTCATGCGACACATCCGAACTCACCTCTAGCCGTCGCCAGTTCGGCGATGCCCCGCAAGCCATCAATCGCTCGAACGGATCCGGCCGCATCTTGGCAAGCGTACGCCTGATTTCACCACGCTGCTGTTCATCTGCCTCCGACCATTTAAGAGTCAAGTCCGAACAGAATCCTGAATAAACACTGCCCGAGCGCGGCGACCACCGATCGTCCAGCAATTGCAAAACACGATCAGCTGCAATGGCGGCCACCATTGACCATGGAACATCGCCGTAGTCTTGGTGCCATCCTGCTGCCTCCATCGCATCAAAATGCAAATGCAAGGGACTCGCCGGCTGATATTCCTGAGCTCGACGCATGAGCGTGTGAACCGGATTGGATGCTTCAGTGGTCACCAACATCTGCGCCATCAAGCCCCCATGGACAAGTTCGCAGAAATACCCATGCCTAAAATCCGGAGATATGCCCTCAGCGCGCATTGCCTGACCACCCACCTTTATCTGGGCGATGTACTGATCAAGGCAACTGATCTTCGAGGGCTTGGGTATCGGTGGCCGAGATGAAAACCAGCTTTGCCACGTGCGATCTGCAATCAGACTGTCCATATCTGCCAGATCACCAAGAAGGGAGACTGTCTGCGGTTTGTTCGCAATGTGAAGGCCTCGCAAAATCATGTGTTTGAAGTGATTACGCGCAGCTATAAATCTGATTTTCTGACCTTCAAGCAGCGGACTAATTTTTTCTCTCATGATGACTTGCAATCGAAAAGTTGCATACGCAGAAGCAAGCGGACAAGCCATTGAGTTTCTACCTACCCAATCACCAAGGCAATCACTACGCTCATGCGAATTCCCTATCTGGAGATAGTCATGCAACCTACCACTCAAAGTGCCTCACACCTTGGCGAATTTCTGGCGAAACGCAGAGTGGAAATGGCCGCAAGGCGTAGCGAGATCGCGTCAGCTGCCGGCATCTCCGCAAACTACTATGGTGCCATCGAGCGTGGCAGCACCACACCGCCGAATAGCACCCTGGCGAGAATCGTCAGCGCTCTTGGGCTAGGCGCCGATGAAATGAAGCAATTGCACGAACTTGCCGCCTTGAATAGGGGGCTACTCAAAGATGACGCAGGCCTTCCCGACGAAGTATCCGGCCTCATTGCCGATGTTCGGCGAGCCGCACTCGCCATGCCAACTCGATTTGTGCGAGAGCTACGCACAAGAATCCGCGAAATCAGCAATTAAGCAGCGCCAGAGGCGCACACAACTGGCCTGATTCGCATCTGATCGACTGACCTATCCAGGAGGACTCACAACCAGCACCTAACTGACCGACGAAAAAAAACGCGAGGGGCCTAAACCTCGCGTTTTTACCAACTAGCTGGGGGGAACCCAGACCTAAGCTGATCCAAGCCAAAGTCTAAGGACGCATCCGCTGTCCGTCAATCCCCCATTTCGTTTTTTCGCAAGCAAGTCTGTGAGCGAGGGACTCGCTCACCCGACGAGATGGAGATTTTCTTATGAGAACCACCAAGCGGTTCACACCACAAGTCCTGCAACGATTTCACCGCCAGGGCCGCGGCCTTGGCACCTTCACCGATTACATTGCCTGGCACTGTGTCAGCCGCGGCGACCCGTCTAGCCGCGGCCGCTCACATCTGCAAATGTGGCAAGACCGGCAACGCGACCTATTAAGCGACCATGAGTGGGTCATTTTGTTTTTCATACTGATGCTGCTCAACCTGATCGACGTACGCGAGCAGTTCCCACTCTCTCTCGAAGAAGCGGCGCACGAAATGGGGGCCTACCTGGTAGACGCCGGCGATCAACGCTTTCCCGGCACACAGGCAATCGCTCGGAAATTGGGTATCCGACACCCCATCACCTCTGAAGGGAAGGAATCGGCAGACTGGGTGATGAGCACCGATTTTCTCCTCGCGCTACGAACCGAGGCCGGCGCCATCGAACTGTTGGCCATTGCCGTCAAAACTGAAGAGGAAGCCCGCCACAAGCGAAAAAGGCAACTACTGGCGATCGAGCGTGAATACTGGCTGACTCGTGGCGTCACCTGGTTGCTGATCACCCCGGCGCTCTATGACGCGGACGTTGGCCTGAACCTGCGCATGCAAATGCCGTGGATGCAGGGCGATCCGGCACCAGAATCTGCCCAACAGATGGCCGCAGAATCTGTGCGAAATTTCCCTGGCCGTTCACTGACTTACATCCTCAATCAGTTAACACTCAAGTTGGGTGAAATCGACCTGGCGCAACGTGCATTCTGGCAAGCCGTCCTTACTGGAAAGATTCGCATGAAACTTCGGCGCGGTTGGCGACCACACCAGCCTGTCATTTTGCTGCCGGAAGCCGACTTTGTCGCACAAAACCCCATCGCATCGCGGAGGTCAGCATGGATCTGATCCACAACGCCTCGTTCCGTATCCTGGATGGAAAAGATACTGGCATTTATCGGGTCGTACTTGACGAGATACAGATCGGGAAGACGGCCGTTGTTCGCCTCGACCCCCCTGAGGAATCGCGCAAAGCTAAAGGAGGTCGCAAGAAGCTTGCCCAGACCAAGAACAAGCGGAAAAAAGCCCCACCCCTCATGCTTGGGGAAACCCTATGGCTGGATCGCAATGAGTTGCAGGCACTTAAGGAGGGCGTAGAGATCACTTTGATCGACATCGAGCAGGAAAACTACGCACTTTCTCCCGCAGACGAAGCAGTCTTTGAATACCGGAAATCACAGATGGCCCCTTTTCTGGATTTTGATCATTTCCGGGAAATGGTCCTGATCCACAAAGGCATTGGCGGCTTGGTAAATGAGGTTGTAGCCAGCGGGTGCAGTGAAGCTTTTGTCCGAAAAAATTACTCGCTGCTCTGCCGGTATGGATTCACGGAATCCAGCCTGCGCCCTAACCGTAGCAGCAAATGCGGCGCGCCCAACGTAGCCCGTCCTTGCGACCCCGGCGGCCGCAAAAAGGCTGGGGCGAAGACCATCGAGGAAAAGGTTGCGCTCGCCTATGGACAGGTTGTTGCGCCGGAACAACCTGGCATGAGCAGCATGTGGACAACGGCCATTTTGGCTGCCGACAAACGCATTCCCAGCCCAAAGCCGCCGATGCCCGAGCGCTGTAAGCAAATCGTCGAAAGCGCCTTTATCACCCGCTACCGACAGGTCGATGGCAAGCTCGAACTGATTGAGCCCGCGTTAGGTGACTATCCCAATGCACGACAGATCAGACGGGTTCTCACGCGTGAAATTCCACGGCTTCAGCGTTTGCTGGAAAAAACAACCAAGGGATATTTCGCCCGCAGTTTGCGCGGCCTGATTGGCCGCAACTGGAAAGGCGTTGTCGGCCCAGGACATACCTGGGCAATCGACTCCAGCATCGGCGACATCTACCTTCGATCAAGCGTAAATCGCGCGTGGATCATTGGCCGACCCATCGTCTACATCATTGTCGACATCTGGTCGACTGCCATCGTTGGCTTTTATGTCTGCCTGGATGGCCCTTCTTGGGCCATGGCGAAAGTTGCCCTGTTCTGCGCGACGGCTGCACCTGAACTGATTGGTGAACTCTGGGGCTACGAGGTGATGCCCTCCCTCTATCCGGCTCCCACCATGTGTGCGGCCCTGCTTTGCGACCGTGGGGAGTACCTCTCCAAGGCAGCCAAGATTACCGGGGCTAAACTGATTCCCTGCATGAGCTATGCACCGCCCTACCGCCCCGACCTGAAGGGTCTGGTCGAGGTCATCCACCGGATCGAAAAGGATCAGCAGTATTACTTCGTTCCCGGCGCCATCGATCAGCGCAGGGTTGAATTTGAGCTCAGGCAGTTTGATCCGACCAAGGCGGTACTGACCATCCCGGAATATGTCGCCTATCTCTATCAGATATTCACCACCTACAATCTGACAGCACCGCGCCAAGGCCGCCTGGATGCCCATATGGCTGCCGCAGGCGTTTTTCCCAGCCCGGCCGGACTGTGGCGCTATGGCCACGAAGTCGGTATCGGCGTCCGCCGGAATCTGTCGTTCTCGGAGTTGGTGACCAACTTGCTGCCCACCGAGCCGGCTCATGTCACCCGACGCGGCGTCATGCTGCTCGGTATGCAATACGAGTCACCGACGGTCGACGAGCAGCAGTGGACAGCGCTGGCCCGCAATTTTGGCGCTTGGGACATCCAGGCAAATTACTTCCCCGGCTCAGTCTCACGCATCTGGACGCCGGCACCTGCCAGTACCGGTCTGCTTGATCTGCATCTGTCGGATAATTCGACCGCCTCCCCAGAACTGACCTTCGACGAGGCGATCGATGCCTTCACGGTCGGCAAACTTGGAAACGCGCAAAACGAGCATATTCGCCTGATGATGGCTCTGGAATCACGGCAAAAGGCCATGGACATCATCGCTCGCGCCAAGGAACTCACAGCCGAGGCCATCCAGAAGCATAGTGGCACGATGCCGAGCATCACTGAGGCCCGCAGCCTCGAATCGGCCATTTTTATGACAACTCCCGACGCTGTTCCACCGCCTGACCAGAGTGATGATCCGGCACGCGCCGCCCACCAAAAAATGATGAGCGCCCTGTTCGCAGCGGCCAACGCCGAAGGAGCTACTCATGAATGACCCGAAGCTTTTTGATCCTTATGCAGGAAATATTCTCGTCCAACCGCTCGGCCCCATACTGGATCGCGCCCAAGCTACACAATGCCTCAGTTTTATGCCACCTCGCCCGCGCGATCCGGGCAAGGTGCCGAAGCACCTCAGGATGCATTACGTCATCCAGTTGCGCGACATTCATGTTGCCAGCCTGGATGGCTTGCGGGTTCAGGAAACAATCGATTTGATGCTCAGGGATGGTTATCGCTACAAGGATCCGTCTGCTACGCATACTTGGAGCGTGATCGGCGGCGAGGCAATGTGCCACAAGACCCCAAGGGCGCCCGCCATGGCAGCTGTGATCGTCGGGCACTCGGGTACCGGGAAAACCCAGGCAATTCTCCGGGCGCTCGATCTTGGCCCCAGCCAGGTGATCGAACACCCCTGCTTTCCCAAACTGGTTGGGAAGCACCAGCAATTGGTCTGGTTGTCAGTCGATGTCCCCTCCAGCGGGCGGGCCGACGATCTTGCCGCCAATTTGATGAGCAGCTTCGATGCCGCAATGGAAAAGCACGTCGCCGGCTGGCAAAACCGTTTCACGGCAAGCCTGGCAAAGAACCGTCGCGATGGCCAGAAAATGCTCGACGAATGGCGGCAGGTGGCCTCGGCCCATTTCCTCGGGGCACTCCACCTTGACGAAGTTCAGAACTTCTTCAAGTTGCCCACCTTGAAGAAGCGTCGCACCAAATCTCCCGATGCCGCCGAACTCCAGCTGAGCATCATCGAGGATCAGTGTCTCAAATGGATCCTGACCCTGACCAACACGTGGCAGATTCCGATCATTTTGTCCGGCACACCCGATGGCGTTGGCGCTCTCATGAAGCGCTTTGCCAATACCCAGCGCTTTGTCGGCGGGGGTTACCACGTTATTCCGCCCTTCCAGTCAGCCGACGATCCGTTGTTTTTTGACAGTAAAAACCAGGGGGGCTTTCTTAATGCAATCGGCCTATACCAGTTTGTCGCCACGCCCGTGAAAATCGATCGGGAATTCGCTAGCCTAATCCTCGAACTGACGGGTGGCATTCCCCGTCTGATCATCGCATTCTGGGTCGCCGCCCATCGTGTTGCCTTCGAACGCGATGACGACAGTCTTCGTGCGGAGGATTTTAGGCGGGCCGGAGATACCTATCTGGCACCGGTCAAACCGGCTGTTGCCGCCCTGCGAAGCAAAGACCCAAAGCTGATTTCCCGCTATGAGGACCTGATGCAGCGCGACGACAATTTATGGGCGTCCTTCTGGGCAGCGATGCGCTAGCGCGGAAACGCTTGAGCAAGCTTGAAGGGATACTTCCCGGGGGGTGAAGCGCCCTCCGGGAGGCCTATCTGACTTAAATGACGCCTCACGCATTTCTTTTGTGGTGCGAATTTGAACTTGATTCCTGCCTCGGAGCCACTCAGCTCATGGGGATTCAAGGCTTTTGGACGCTGCCCGCGAGACCCTGGCCCTATCTCGGAAGGTACCATCACAATACGCTTCATCGCCCTAATGAAAGACACCCCAATCTGACGCAGGAGATCAAGCAGTTGTTCGACCGTCAGTCCGCCCGCTTTGGCGCTCTCGTCGATACTGTTTTGCTCAAAATAAAAAGCATGGAGCGATACCAGGGCACCTTTGCTGAGCGCCGGCAGACCAAGCCCTTTGAGTCTGAGTGCAGCAGTGCGCTCTCCCAAACCAACGACCCGCGCACTTTTCGAATGGGATCCTCCGGCCATGACATAAGCCTCGATCAACTCGCTATCAGTTACCTCTGTCACCTGGCATTGGTCAACGCTCCCCGTACGGCCGAAATCAGATGACTGCGCGGCCACCAAGGCCAACAAAGCCTCATCTGCCGTATCGAAAAGTTGTGCTGCAATCAGCGCATAATAATGCGCCAGCGATTTTCCATTCTTGGCCAGAATATGGCGATCGATGCTCGGAAATTCGGCCCCGGGAACTTTAGCGGCCAGAATAGGGCAAAGGGTAGCCAACCACTGGCTCCCAAATGATTCAACAATACGGTCGCTGAGCCAAGGCCTATCCGTTTGTCCCGGTCGCGTAGCAAATCCCAATGCCCGCGCCTTCTCCCGAAAGACCCGGGAAGCCACCCCGGAATAGATGGAAGGAGTCTGCTCGGCCAAGCCGGACCAAATCTCGAAGAAACGCTGCTGCAATGGGTTTTGCATGGCCAACCTGACCCATTCGTCACGCACCTCAAATGCTGTTTCGAGGAAAAACGAAGGTGGCTTTAGCCAGGCATTGTCCGAGTCGACATAGCCCAACCCGCAGTTATGTTTGACACACAGGAGTTGTCCCGGCAACTGGTGTTGACGACGCCAATAGCTTTGACCATGGAAATCGATGTCCTCGCCCACACATTCCGGACAAAAATAGGCAGCGGTACGCAATGCCTTCATGCCTTGGGACCACAGCAGCGAGCGATGCGACCAGGATTGCGCATCCTGGTCACGGTGCAGCGAGACAATCTTCCGGTACGGCAATAACGTGTGGTGCCGAAGGAATGCCAACAAATCGATTTGCGCCGCCGATGCCAATAACTCAAGCGCCGCATGCTCACGACGACTGACGGCTTCGCTGCCCACAAAACGCCGCAACATCATGCCAATTTGCACTTCATCGAGCAGGCCGTTGTACTGACCAATACGGCCAAGATAGCCACGTGCTATCTCATCCGGCAAGAGGGCAGGAACAACTAACATAGTTACTTACCCTGCCGTGGCCGAAGGGCGCTCAGCGTACGGATCACAGCCGCCAGACCTTTGGCATGCTGTGCCGAACCATCCCAGGTGTCACGCACCGCCTCGATCAATTCATCGTTTGCCTTAACGGCATCTACCGTCACCCCGTGCTCGAAGCCTTCAACATATAGGCAAACTTCTTCGAACAAGCGTGAGGCACGGATGCCTTTGGCACCCAGAATCCGACTGACCTGCCCTTGGCTGACACCCAAAGCGTCGGCAATCTGTTGCTGCGTAATGCCCAATCGCTTGCAACTTTCTGCCGCTCGAATGGCCCGTGCTTTTTGCGCTGATGAAATCATGCATTAAGTATTACACAATCGATATTTACATATCAATAATCTGATCATCGCCATTTCGTTTTACCGAGGAAATCAGCGGCAAATTTTGAACTGGTGCTGATGGCTGCCTTGGACGATTTAAAGCACTCCCAAACCCACGCAATCTAAGGAGTTCATGCTGCTAATGCTTGGCTGGAACTCCTCCTTTCGGTCACTGCTGAAAATTTGCTAGCTACTGTGAGAATTCATAATTGAACTGCAAATCAACATTAAAATGCGGTACATTTACTGCATTTTTACATGATATATACAGTATAAATACTGTACAATTTGGTATGCCTAGAGGAAAGCCAAAACTTAAAACGGTATCGATGACGTTTCGAGTCGAACCACGCGTAAAGAAAGCCGCTGAGGTGGCCGCGAAGCGCGACCGAAGGAGTCTGACGAACTTTATTGAGGTTTTGGTTCTTGAACACTGTGAATCCGTCGGGATTGACCCCGATTTGCTTCACTCAGAGGAGATTAAGAATGCCGAAGACGTCTAACTCGCGAAGTAAACCCCTTGAGCTCACGGTGAGAGTAACTGGCACGACAAATGACGAGATTCGGTTTTATCGGGCAAATGAAAAGCCCTATGGTGTGTTCAGTAACCTATTTAGGCGCGCCATCACATTTGAGGATGTGGAATACCCGACCGCAGAGCATGCATATCAGGCAGGGAAAGCACGAAAGGAAGCGGTTCGAGATTGGATTTTGAGCGCTCCCAGCCCATCGCTTGTAGCCATGGCAGCTCACGGGCTTTATACGTGGGATATCGCGCCAAACTGGTCAAAGACAAAATTCGCCAGAATGAAGGGAGTATTGCTGGCAAAGTACACTCAGCATGACGACCTTAAGCAGCTACTGCTAAGTACAGGAGATGCTCGCTTGGTGGAGTCTGCGACCGTCGATAACGCGGTCAACCGTCTGTGGGGCGAGGTCAACGGCGTTGGGAAAAATATGCTTGGAACGTTGCTAATGGAGGTTCGTGAGGAGATCAGGCAACTCGAACTCCAAGAGGAGGCATCTAATTCAGCTCGTGAGGGGCTTGCAGCATAGGTTTATCGCCCATGCCCCCGCGGCGTCGCGGGGGGCTGGTAACGGGGAGCTAAAGCGAAGATAGGTTTGAAAGTCTTCGGAAACGGGAGGCCAAGCCGAATATAAGCTGCCGTTGAATAAATCAGCATCAAGCAATTGAGCCAATCTGGCTTTCACAAAATCTTCGTTCAATAGCCTAGCAAGCCCGCGAGCCCCCGATTGCATGCAGTTCAACGCAGCCAACGCTTGGCCATAACGCAAAGCGCTAGTTAATTTTGGCGGTGACTTTTCCTTAACGCCGGCCTTCGCGCTCAGGTAATACAGAAAACCTGCGGTACACCAGTCACCAGCCCCTGCCGTATCTGCGACATTCGAGACTTTCAGAGCATCCAAGGAATACCAGGCTTGCTCGCCACAATTGGGAAGTCTGAAGCGCAAGCCTTCTGCTCCAGCTGTTTGTATTTCGACATCAACCATATGCCGATCAAAGGATTCCAATTGATCGATGCGGTCATCTGCATACTTCAACACGTTACAACAACGTATTGCTTGCTGGAACGCCGCGTAGTCGGTGCCAATGGTCGATGGTTCGAACATGACTAAGGCTCCCCGCTGACGATAGGCTTCAGCAAGAGTAAGCGCCCACGGTGTAACTCGATCAAAGTAGAACACATCTGTGGAGTTGATCTGCTCCAGGACATGCATACAGAATGTTGTATCGCTACCCGGCACAAAGTTGCGCTTGGAGCCACAGAAAGGGCATGAGAAGCTGAATTTGTGAGTTCTCTCTCCATCCCCTGGCCATTGATAGACAATCGGCGTGGCCGCTGAGTCCTCTTGGGCGATAAATCGAGTGTCAGCGTTGAGGGAAGCAAACTCTCCCTTGATGCGTTGGGCTGCAGAATCTTTGCCGAGCCTGGCTACCGGAACCGCAGACCATCCGAGAAACGCAAGAATAGCCAAAACATTGCCTGTAGAACCTCCAAGAGCGGTATCCGTAGGCTGGCTATGTTCGTGAATGAGGACGTCTAAGGCTACCAGGCCTGTCCCAACAACTCGGGGAGCCTTCTGCACAGCATCCGCGTTATAGTTGTGAGTTCTCATAAGGCGCTCCGGCAAGCAGGATGTGCCACAAGTGGTCAGGTTCCTGTACTTCGACCTTCGATGGGACGGTGGACGAAACATTATAGCTTATCGTTTCCACGTAAAGCATTGGCAGTTCAAGATCGATTGCGGCCAAGAGCATCCCCAAGCTCCCGATCCTCCACCCGCAAGGTGAGAGCACGGTTATGGCTTTTTGTTCCGTCGCGGTAAACACTTCCTCTCTCGCTGCCACCATTTTACAAATCGAATTGAAAACATCCATGGGATTCGACTCGTGTGCGTAGATCACGTTCAGATGGCTGCAGTCCCAATCTCCGTGGAAGTCTCTCTCGAATTCGAACAAGAGTGTGTCACCGCGTCTTGCATTTCTGGATGGGAACGGGACAATCGGACAGACCTCCGCAACGCTGGATGACGATGAGAGCGCTCGGTACATAAGTTCCATTTGGCTGGATGCACCTTCCGAGAGTTGAGGAACCCATAATTTCAAATTGTCTGCAGTGCTATCCAAGCCCATCGATCGTTGAAATCCATGCATCCACTCGGCTCGGTCACTGGATTCCGAAGTTAGCTCTATGCGACGTGCGTCAGAGGAGGCGACCAGCAGGTGGACATTTGCTCTCCTATTGAGGCCGATCTCGATCGCCTGCTTGACCAGTGGAAAGCACACTCCCCGGGACATCCCCGTAGCATCAATCACGATGTCCGTATAGCCCTGCTTATACCATTCTGCGGCTCTGATGACAGCATTCCGGCCACCAATTGTTGCGCCATCATCGGCAACAATGTCGACTTCGACGAACTGCACATCTTTGCCAACCGCCTCTTGCACGTAGGCCTTATGTAATCGACCGATTTCCGACAGCGAGGCTGTTTCCCTACGTTTTTCGACTATTACTCGAATATCAACATTGGAAAACCGCGAAAAAATTTCCGCAGGGAAATAAAGGCTTTGAGACTGAATCCCGAGAGTTGAAATGAGTAGCGTTTTCTGAGTGCGAGGAAAGTAGTCCCGAGCAAACTCAAGGACATCTTTGCCACTTTGGGCAAAACAACGGTCGGAGGTAAAACGAGTCATTTTGCAACGCTCTCGATCAATTCCGAAAGTGATCCTTCACAAAATCCGCCTTTACTGAATGTAAGCCCGTTAGCGAGGATGGGAAGCCCCCCAAGCTGGAACAAGCACCAAGTCTTCCGTTTGCACTCGTAGCTCTCGTGTAGCGTGATTGCGTTATAGGCCAGTGCGTAATGCAGAACGGGAACCAGTTTCCCGCCATCCCTTTGGAAGCGCTCCATATCGGTCTGCGGGATTCCGAAGGCATTTGCCCCATCATCCAGCGGCGCGTTTGGTGCGAGAGTCCGTTGCTTGCAACGCTCTACAATGAACTCGATAAGACGTCTCACTTCAGAACTGTGAGGGAAATTCCAACTCCGGATTGCTCCTTTGGCTGCTTCAATCAGAATTGAGTTTTGTGCCTTGGCATCTAGATTGGGATCGCGTCCTCTAACAACCCGTGTTTCGATTTGATCGACCAAGACACCGGCGAGATGAATGAACTGTTCAATATTCTCTCCACTAGCATCGGCCAAGCACTCGAACGAGTAATAGAAAGGCTTTCCAAACTCATGGAATAGTTGAAGGGCCGCGCCGTTGATGAGTTGTGAGCCGACATTGCGCGGTTCTGGCAGGGTTTCAGGTGCCGGAGTCTCCGCGGCGAACAGTTCCGCTTGGGGAGTTCGGCGCATCTCCCGATGTATCAGAATTCGAGTGAGAGCTAGCTTTTCGTCTGCTCCTAAATTTGACGGGATCCACGACCTGATTTGATCCAATCGCTCATGAGAAAAGCCTGAGGCCTTTGCTGCCGTCAAAACGCTTTTTTCCAGGTCTTTAAATTGGCCTGCGGTGAGTTCCGGTGATGCGGCAGCAAGGCAATTGTCCAATTGAACTCCTCGCCGACGTAAGACAGGCATCTGGTCGATATAGCGTCGAGCAATATCTTTGACTGTCGCCCGATATGCCCTTTTCTCTGTCGCCGCCGTGCCGCGTTGCATTAGCTGAAGAATCCAGTCTCGATCCTTTGTACTTCCAAATTGACCGGATTCCGGCACCTGCAACGCTTTCCGAAGAGCTTCTGGGCTAACAGCATCTACCCGGGTCATCAACCAACGCGCAACCTTGATCTCACGGTTCTTGAGCCATAAGTCGACTTCGCTATATTGGTCTGGATGCAATTCATGCGCGTCGTCGACAATGCATAGCGGTCGGAGCGTTAATTCCCCGCCTTGGATTCCAGAAATTTCTGGGACCAAGAAGGATTCAATGATTTGAAACGCCTCATAGGTAGTTTCTGGACCTGAAGTAGCTAGTTCTCTTTCACTGGGCGGAACTAGGGCGGTAATAATCTTGAAGACCTTTTCCTCGACGGCGCGTGCATGGGCTCTGAAAGCAAGTGGGTCTGCTGTGCGAATCAAACCGGCCTGAACTTCAGATTGCTCGCGAGCGATGATTCTGATCCGTGCAAGGTCGACGCCAACCCCTTCAAGTTTGCGTAGCCAACCAAGAACTGCTCGGGCTTGAATCAAGGAACGCAATAGTCCGTGCCGAATCTTTACCGAATAGGGGAGTTCCCAGATATTTCTGACGTCCGAAGTTGTCGGCAGGCGGCAGGCAAGAATCTTGGGGCGAGAGTCGGCGAGCATCTCGCATTCGCCCAGTGTCTGAGCCAAGTCTTTGTGGTCTTTGCTGTGTAAAGACCGGAGAAGAGCAATAACAGTGTCGAATTCAACCAGGCGTGCAATTGACGTTTTGCCACTCCCGGGTGTGCCGACGACAGTCACCAGGCGGTCGAAATATGCACTTACGTTGCCCTCAAAGAACCGCCGAAGGGGTTCCGGGCTTAGAACTAATATTAGGCTGGCGGGATCTTCAAAGTATTCCGTTGCCCGCTTTTTGAAAGGGTTATCCATGACCGATGTGGCGTTTCTTGCGTGAGAACAGCGGTTTCATTTTGGGGGCTGGCGCTGCCCATCTGCTTGTCGACGATGCCCAGAGCAGGGCAACGGAGTTATTGGGTGTGTTGTGGTAGAGGACTAGAGGGAGTCCACCTTGTTTGTAACCGAACCAGATGTTCTTCCCAACGATGTTGTCCTCGATAGAAGGATCATAGTGATCGGCGAAGAGCTTTACCAATTCAGGTAGGCTGGCGTCATCGATAACAATATCGCTACCAAGAACATATGAAAACGTAAGTACGAGCTTAAATTTTGGATTTTCGCGTTGATATTGATCTGCGTTGTTAACGGTGATCGAAGACGCCTTATCCGATGAGAGATAGTGATGAGCGTGAATCCAGCAGCCTTCGGCAATTGCCTTATCTTGACCAGTTCCAACACGGTCCTTATTTTGCCGGCAGAAAGTAGGAATTTTGCCGCTCCACTCGTTTTCCTCATGTCGAATTAATGTGGTTCCGGAGGCTGTGAAATCATCGAGCAGGCATATTCGTTCAAATAATGCTTCTTCCGCGTTGAAACCATTCAAGTCAAGACGCTTCCGAAGCTCTTTGGTGAGTTTCTTCCACTTCTCATCCGATATCTCGCTAGCGGCAACTACCTGCTCATTTGAGACGTGGCCTTCATTTTCTCGACGGAAGACGTCCGTTTTTGCGCCATCGCTTAGTCCGACGTAAAGCGTTCGTATGCCCATGAGCTTGAGACGTGTTTCTGCTTGAACATTTCCCCATGTTTTGTAGTAAGGGAGGCTGAGTTCGGCCGCAACTTGTCGCCGCATTTCCTCCTGAATGGACGGCATAGTTAGGTTTACCAAATGGTGCATTTCCCTTTGGCAAACATAGATCAGGCGGTTTCGCAGAAAGTTGTATGCCGTTTTCCTGTCTTCTTGTTTGAACTGCCCAATCCAAGCCAGCAGATTTGCGAAGAAGTGGGCGCCGGGGCTGTAGCCTTGGTAGTGGTCATATTTGGCTTCAACTAAAAGGGCAAGCCAGGAGAACTCCGCTGTTGCTTGGATCTCATCCCAGTCCATAAGGTCTGCTAAAAGGCGCATTGCGAGTTTTGCTTTCACAATTGCTTGCCCCCTTTACGCAACGTTTCGCTCAGGCCGTCCATAAGGGTTGATGAGAGGCACCGTCCTTGATCGGTTCTTTGCAAGGAATTCATATAGAGAAGCGTTCCAGTGACACCTTTGTAGCCGCGTGGCAGTAGATTCCAGCAAGTGCCTGGAAATGGCGATACGCTATCAACACTCAAACCTAAACCACTGTCCAGAAGTTCAAAGTCGTTACCGTCCAAGTCTCCTGAGTCACCGATTCTGAGTGTCTCGGTCATCGGATCGGCATTGGCATAGTGTGCGATCGCTCGTACCACGTTTTCTTTACCAACGTTTTCAGTGATCACATCGATTGAATGTCCAGAGCAGAATACACGCCATCCGTTATGGTTTCCTCGTTGTATCCAATGCCTGATTCCGGCAACGGCACGATGCTTTGCACCAAAGTTTTGCATTCGAAGGCTCATCTGGCCCCCGCGATTTTTAGGAGTCGTTTCAAGATTCGCCACAATCCCTACATCCTTGAGCCATTGCTCTAGGTCATCAAAGCGCGGGTCACCCGCAGGTTCCTCGAACTTCTCGCTATCAAGTGAGGCAATAACGGAACCGCTGTAGTAGCCGATGATGATCTTTGACCACGTGTCCGAACTTAGCTTTTTCCGAAGGTCGTCATAAAGCGAATCACCTCGCCCGGATGCGAATCCAATGATGGTGCCATTCCGAGCCAAGTCTTCAATTGAGGAAATTAACCGTTCGTCGAGTCCTTCGTATCGGAGATCGGTATCGCAGAACGTCCCATCAAAATCACAGGCCAGTGCCTTGATGTTGGCATTCCTCAGTCGCTCACAAAACTCGATGGCAGCGGTTGTCCAAGCGGCCGTCCGATAGACCTGATCAACGTTGCAACGAAGCTTGCGCCGCAACGATATTTGTTCCGAATCTGCCAAAGGGAGCAATTTCTTGACGTCCAGGGCGTGAATGTTGCGTCCGAAACTGGACACTACAGGTTGCCCAGGATCTCTTTGCTGATGCTGGCCCAGAATGTCAGTTATCAAGATTGCGTCAATGACGCTGACCAAGCTTGCCAATATGGGGTCGTTTGGAAGCTCGACTTTGATTATTGGAACCTCCCGGGGAAACAATTCGAGAGTCGAGTCGCATAGCGCTTTGTCATTGGCAGAATGGAATGCAAGAAAGCAGGGAGCGCTTCGGACCTCGGCGAGTTGGAGGTGGCGTCCATGAGCGAATTGCCTGTAGTCGGTTAATTCGCATCCTCCCAGCGCCGACTCGGCAAGTTTGGATTCAATGTCGATAGCGCCAATGCGCCCTACAGTCCCGTAGAGAACTGCAAGCGATTTTCGAGACGCCATGTGTTCCGACAGACCCTGATCGACTAGATTGGCACGCCGCTCCATCAGCCAATTCCGGTCGACCTCACGTATTTTCTCGATTCCTTTTATCCCATAAGCTCTGGTGACGAGGATCATTGTTGCAATGAGAGAGTTAGTCGCTAGGTAGCCGTCTTTCCCCCAAGGCATTTGGAAAGATGCAACAGTTGCGGCTCCTGTTTCTCGGCATTTCGTAGCCAACGGGGTGTTGGGGCGGAGAACGATTGCCAGGCCGGGCAGCTCAAATGATGCGATCCGATCAGCTGCCGCCAAGATGTCCAGATTCTTTCCTTCGGCGGATATCAGTAGTCCGCTGGCGTTCTCCATCGGACGCTGATGGGCGAGAAACTCTCCTGGCGTGGTACTTCTGGAGAGCAAGCCAAAACAGGATTCATGCAGCGTTGCAATGAATGCAGCGGCCGTTGAAGAGCCCCCGGAGCCAATTCCAATCAGATTTCTCCCTGACAGGGCAGCGAGCGAGCGGGTAAGGAACCTGACGTCCTCATCTAGCGCCCACGCTATTGCGTCCGGGATGTAATCAATTTCATCTGAAAATTTCTTGCCCATCTGCTTTCTTGGAGGAGGGTATGCTGCCGTATTGTAACTTCCCTGTCGGCCAAGAATGCCAAATGAAAGTAGCTATTGTCGTCTGCCTCTGGTCTGCACGATTCGACGTAAAAGTCCTGAGCTTGCATGACCGAGTTCTTGATCCCGCAGACGCTGCTTTAACCAAACTGCTACTGGACATAACGGCGACGTCCTTAATCTAAGGACCTGCTAGGGAGTTTTCGACTTTATAAGAGAGTTTGCGACTTTAATGATCAGTTTTCGACATTAATTGCTTGGAACAGCCGCGCATCCGGAAACTTTTTCCACCACTTAGCACTCTTAGGCAGCGAGTGCTAATATATGGATGTAACTTGAAGGAGGACATTACGCTATGACCCATGCCCTGACACTTCCCATCCCGTCTGCCATTGGTAACATCGACGCCTATATCCAGGTGGCGAACCGTTATCCGATGCTGGCCGAGGCCGAGGAAATCCGGCTGGCCGAGCGTTTCCACAACGAAGGCGATGTGGAAGCGGCGCGTCAGCTCGTGCTTTCGCACCTTCGCCTCGTCATCTCCATTGCCCGCGGCTATCTCGGCTACGGCCTGCCGCATGCCGACCTGATCCAGGAAGGCAATATCGGCCTCATGAAAGCCGTCAAGCGCTTCGACCCGACGCGCGGCGTCCGTCTGGTGTCGTTTGCCATGCACTGGATCAAGGCCGAGATTCACGAGTACATCCTGAAAAACTGGCGTCTGGTCAAGGTGGCCACCACCAAGGCCCAGCGCAAGCTGTTCTTCAACCTGCGCAGCCTGAAGAGCGATTACGAAGGCGTCGATACACTGAACGGCACGCAAGCAGCAGAAGTCGCAGCGCGTCTGGGCGTCAAGCAGGACGAAGTCGTCGAGATGGAAACCCGCCTCTCGGGCCGCGACATCGCTCTCGAAGGCAATCCTGACGACGGCGACGAGGCCTTTGCGCCGATCGATTACCTGGCCGACTCGCGCTACGAGCCGACCCGCGTTCTCGAAAACAAGGCCGTCGCCCGCCTGCACGACGAAGGTCTGCACGAAGCGCTGGCCGCGCTCGACCCGCGCAGTCGCCGCATCGTCGAAGCCCGCTGGTTGCCGGAAGGCGAAGCCGCGACGCTGCACGATCTGGCCGCCGAGTTCGATGTTTCGGCCGAGCGGATTCGCCAGATCGAGGTCAAGGCCCTGCAGAAAATGCGCGGCGTGCTGGCCGAGGCCTGAAAGACGGCATAGCACATTTCATTTTTCGCCGTTTTTTCGGGTTGACCGCAGCAATCAGCGACGAAACTGAAAAGACCGGCCAGACAGCAAAAAAGGGAGCCTCGGCTCCCTTTTTCGTTATTGATTGCTGCTTCAGTTCTTTTTCTTGCCCTTGGCGGTTTTCCCTTCAGCCAGATCACCCTTGAATTCGTTTTCGACGAGCGGCGGCGCATCGACTTGCGGGACGTGGCATTGGGTGCAGTTGTGGCGCAGCGACGAGGTGGTCGGCAGGACCTTGCCTTCACGGTCGCGGAAGTGGCTGTCACCGATCTTCGGCGCCTTTTTCTTCTTGTAGGTATCGGCGCTGTGACAGCTCAGGCACTGGTTTTCTTCGAGGGTAATTTCATCGAAGTTCTCGACCGCGTGCGGAATGACCGGCGGCTGGTCGCGGTAGGTACGCGCCACTTTCTCCTGGCCGCCCGGTTTGCCACCCAGGTATTTCTTGGCTTCCGGCGCCTGATCGGTCGCGCTCACGTCCGCCCCCCGCATCGGCCTGGGTGATTCCTGGGCCTGCGCGAGCGGACCGGAAAGCGCCCAGCAAGCAGCGGCTGCCAGAATGGCAAATCTCGTCTTCAGCGTTGATTTCATGATGGGCGCTCCTCCTCTTGAACTCGATAATCAGCGGGCTTCCGACTGCGTCACCGCAGGCTGGGCAGTGGAAACCGGGTTATTGAACCGCAACCCGAAGGTAAAGACCTCCTTCGAGCAGACATCAATGCAACGACCGCAATTGGTACAGTTCGGACTCAGAATGACCGGGCCGACACCCTTGCCTTCCCCCTTGAGCGCCGGCCTGATGACCTGCGGTTCGGGGCAGACTTCGAAGCAGTCCATGCAGTCGTTGCAGGCGGCACGCGCCGGTGCCGAGATCCGGACCGGGCTCCAGCGACCGAGCAGGCTGTAGAAAGCGCCAACCGGGCAGAGCCGGCCACACCAGCCGCGACTCGTCACGAACAGGTCGAACAGGAAAACAACCAGCACCACGGTCCACGCCATTCCCATGCCAAAAATCAGGCCGCGATGCAGCATGGAAACCGGATTGATCAGCTCCCAGAGCACGACGCCAGTTAGCGCCGAGCCGACGAAGGTCATGCCGAGTATCCAGTAACGCGTATTGCGGCCAAGCTGCGAACTGCCCTTGATGCCGAGACGGTTGCGCAGCCAGCCGGCGGCGTCGGTGACGATATTGACCGGGCAGACCCAGCTGCAATAAACCCGCCCGCCAACCAACAGGTAAAAAACTAGCACGATGGCCATGCCGACCAGACCCAGGGTTTCCGGCAAATGCCCGGTCACCATCGATTGCAGGGCAACGTAGGGATCGGTCAGCGGCAACACGCCGAGGGTGTAGCTGTAGGCCAGATTACCCTTGACGATCCACTGGCCAAACCACGGCCCGGCGAGGAACAGGACAAGAATGGAAAACTGCGAGATGCGGCGCAGGATCAGCCATTTGTGGGCCCGCAGCCAGCCTTTTTCGGCCACCGCTTCGGCCCCGATACGCTTGTTCTGGACGGCGCTCATGGCTTGCCCCCCAGTCCGGGCGGCAGACTCGGAATGGCGCCGGCTTCACTACCCGGCATGCCGCGCATGGACTCGGTGTGGCCGCTGGCCGGATCGTAGTGACCAGGCAGGACGGCGCCATCCGGCAAGCGGTCGGGCAGGTCCACCATTTTCGATTCGTCGATCAGCGAATGGCCGGCCTTGGATTTTTCGTCCCAGCCGATACGGTAGTGCTTGCCGAGCTCGCCCTTGGCCAGCTTGGGCGGCAGGATGCGAATGGCCGCCTCTTCGAGGACACAGGATTTCTCGCACTTGCCGCAGCCGGTGCAGTGCTCGGAATGGACGGTCGGCAGGAACATGGCATGGCGACCGGTGCGAGTGTTGGGCACCATGTCGAGCGTGATCGCCTTGTCGATGACCGGGCAAACGCGATAGCAAACGTCGCAGCGCAAGCCGAGAAAATTGAGGCAGGTTTCGTGGTCGATAAGCACGGCGACGCCCATCTTCGCCTTGTTGATGTCGGTCAGGCTGTGATCCAGCGCGCCGGTCGGGCAGGCCTTGATGCAGGGAATGTCATCGCACATCTCGCACGGGATGTTGCGCGCATTGAAAAACGGCGTGCCGGTCGCCACCGGCGTTTCCGGCTTGGCCAGTTCGAGCGTGTTGTAGGGGCAGTCGCGCACGCACATGCCACAGCGAATGCAGGCGCCGAGGAAATCATCTTCCGGCAGCGCGCCGGGCGGACGCAGGGCAAGCGCCGGCAGGGCCTTCGCTTGCTTGGCGTACAAACCAAGCCCGAGACCAAGCATACCCACGCCACAAACCATCTTGGCCGAGTCGAATATGAACTGGCGGCGCGCCGCACCGCTTTTTGGGGTTTTTGCTGTCATCACTCTTTCACTTGTCCAGTTCAGCCGTCACGGGTGGGCCCCGCTCCCACCCGTTCGGCACTCCCTGATTGTTCTTCCGGTCAGTCCCTCAAGCCTTGACCACCTTGCACGCACACTTCTTGTAATCGGTCTCTTTCGAGATCGGGCAAGTCGCATCCAGGGTCAGCTTGTTGACCAGACGATGTTCGTCGAAGAAAGGCACGAAGACCAGTCCAAGCGGCGGTTTGTTGCGCCCCTTGGTTTCGACCCGCAACTGGATTTCGCCCCGCCGGGTCGCTACCTTGACCACATCGTTGCGGGCCAGACTGCGCTTCTTGGCATCTTCCGGGTGCATGTAGATCACGGCATCCGGCATCGCCTTGTAGAGTTCCGGGACGCGCCGCGTCATTGAGCCGGTGTGCCAGTGTTCGAGCACGCGGCCGGTACACAGCCACAGGTCGTATTCGGCATCCGGCATTTCGGCGGAGGGCTGGTAAGGCAGCGCGAAAGCGATGGCCTTGCCGTCCGGATAGCCGTAGAAACGTACGCCCTCGCCCTTCGGCACATAAGTGTCGTAACCCTCGCGGAAGCGCCACAGCGTTTCCTTGCCATCGACCACCGGCCAGCGCAGGCCGCGCGCCTTGTGATAAACGTCGAAGTTGGCCAGATCGTGCGCCTTGCCACGACCAAAGCTGGCGTATTCCTCGAACAGGCCTTTCTGCACATAGAAGCCGAAGGCCTTGGACTCGTCGTTCATGTAGTCCTTGATGCCGTGGGCGTTAACCTTGGCGACCTCGTCCAGCCCGAACTTGTTGACCTGGCCGTTGGCGAACAGCACGTCGTACATGGTCTTGCCCTTGTACTCCGGGTTCTTGTCGAGCAACTCGGCCGGCCAGACTTCTTCGATCTTGAAGCGCTTGGAGAATTCGAGGTATTGCCAGAGGTCGGACCTGCCTTCGCCCGGCGCCTTGACCTGCTGGCGCCACATCTGGCCGCGCCTTTCGGCGTTGCCATACATGCCCTCCTTCTCCATCCACATGGCGCAAGGCAGGATGAGGTCGGAGGCCATGGCCGACACGGTCGGGTAAACATCGGATACGACGACAAAGGCCTTCGGATTCCGCCAGCCCGGATAAATCTCTTCATTGACGTTCGGCCCGGCCTGCATGTTGTTGGTCGTCGACGTCCAGTAGAAGCCAAGCTTGCCGTCCTTCAGCGCGCGGCTCTGGGCCACGGCGTGCAGGCCGATCCAGTCGGGAATGGTGCCGGCCGGCAGCTTCCAGAGCTTTTCCGACAGTTCGCGGTGCTTGGGATTCATCACCACCATGTCGGCCGGCAGGCGATGGGCAAAGGTGCCGACTTCGCGCGCCGTGCCGCAGGCCGAGGGCTGACCGGTCAGCGAGAACGGCCCGTTGCCCGGCTCGGAAATCTTGCCGACCAGCAGGTGCACGTTGTAGATCATGTTGTTCACCCAGGTGCCGCGGGTGTGCTGGTTGAAGCCCATGGTCCAGTAGGAAACGACCTTGGTTTTCGGGTCGGCGTAGGCCTTGGCCAGCGCTTCGAGATTTTCCTTGGGCACGCCGGAAATCTCGTGCGCCTTGTCCAGCGTGTATTCGGAGACGAAGGCAGCGAACTCGTCGAAAGTCATCGGCGTCGAGTTGTTCGGGTTGCCCTTCGGCTTGCCTTCTTCGCCCGGGTAGCCGTTGTTCATGGCCACCTTTTCGAGCGGGTGATTCGGCCGCAGGCCGTAGCCGATATCCGTCACGCCCTTGGCGAACTTGACGTGTTTGGCGACGAAATCCTTGTTGACCGCACCGGTCTGGATGATGTGGTTGCAGATGTAGTTGAGGATGGCCAGATCGGACTGTGGCTTGAAGATCAGCGTGTTGTCGGCCAGTTCGCAGGAGCGATGACTGAAAGTGGATAGGACATGCACCTTGACGTTCTTGGCACTGAGCCGGCGGTCGGTGATGCGCGACCAGAGGATCGGGTGCATCTCGGCCATGTTCGAGCCCCACAGCGCGAAAACGTCGGCGTGTTCGGCGTCGTCATAGCAGCCCATCGGCTCGTCGATGCCGAAGGTGCGCATGAAACCGGCAACGGCCGAGGCCATGCAGTGGCGGGCGTTGGGGTCGAGGTTGTTGGTCCGGAAGCCGGCCTTCATGAGCTTGGCGGCGGCATAGCCTTCCCACACCGTCCACTGGCCGGAACCGAACATGGCGATATTGCGCGGCCCGCCTTCCTTGAGCGCGCCCTTGCACTTTTCTTCCATGATGTCGAAGGCCTGGGTCCAGGTGATCGGCTTGAAGTCACCATTCTTGTCGTACTTGCCGTCCTTCATGCGCAACATCGGCGACATCAGGCGGTCCTTGCCGTACATGATCTTCGAGAGGAAATAGCCCTTGATGCAGTTGAGGCCGCGATTGACCGGCGCATCCGGGTCGCCCTGGGTGGCCACGACGCGGCCTTCCTTGACGCCAACCAGCACACCGCAACCGGTACCGCAGTAACGGCAGACGCCCTTGTCCCAGCGCACGCCATCGTCCCTGCCCTTTTGCTGCGCCATGACGGCGTTCGGCACGCTGATGCCGGCGACGGTAGCGGCCGCCGCGACTGCGTTGCTCTTGATGAAATCACGCCGGGTAAGTTTCACTTCGATCATCTCAGGCCTCCTCATCTGGATCGGATTCGTACTGGTGATAAACCAGCGAGGCCGAGATAACCCCCGGCGTCTGGCGTATCGCCTCAAAGATATTGCTGGTGTTGTCCTGATCGCCGGATTCGATCGTCACGATCATCCGGCCATCTTCGCCAACCGCATGGACCTCGACCCCCTCGAGTTCGCGCAGGCTCTTGCTGACCACCGCCGCGTCGGCGGGCAAAACGCCAAGGATGACGCTGGAAATATTGATGCCGGAGGAAACTTTCATGTCCATACCACGCCCAGTCGATTAGATGTCAGCGAGGGCAATCTACGCCCATAAGGCGAGGCTTCTTTAGCGCAGATCAAAACGGGGAAATACCCCTAGGACTTTTGCTGGAATGTTGACGGCGATCAAATGCCGGGCAGGATGCGTCAGTCACTGGCCACCGTTGCAGCCGTGTACGGCAGGCAAGCTGGGCCGCGTGGCTGCCCCGAAGCCCGCTTCAGTAATATGCAGTGAGAATGCTAGGATTGGGCTCCCCACCGCTGCCTTGAGGAGACAACACTTGAAACGCTTCATGATGCTCTGCCTTGCCGCGCTTGCGTCAACGGGCGCCACCGCCCAAACCGCCGGTTTCCTGTGCTGCAACATGCGCACCGATGGTGCCTGGATCAGCGATATCAACTACCTCGACGCAGGCAAGACGATGATTCCCGCCGGCACACCCTTGACCATGAACGGCTACGGCAAGAACCGCGTCCATGTCGTGATCAACGGGCGCAAGCAGGACATCGGCAACGACTACAGCCGCAGTACGCCGCTCGACGCCTTTGCCAAGCGTTACATCGTCGACCAGGATCCGCTCGAGAAACTGCGGACCTATCCGAAAAAGATCCAGGACGCCATCGGCACGGCCCGCCTGACCAAGGGCATGACCCGCGAGCAGGTGATCATGGCAGTCGGTTATCCGGTCAGCGACGAGAATCCGAACCTGGAGAGCAAGACCTGGCGCTACTGGCTGAACAGCTGGGGTGAATTCGATGCGATTTTCGATGACAGCGGCCGGCTCATCAAGATCGAGGCCGAAGCAGATATCCGCCCCCTGGTCGTCGTCGAGTAATCCGCGCCAGCCTGCTTAGATATCGGCGTGCAGGGCCGGCAGCACGGCCCGTGCATTGGCGGTCGTCTGCGCCGCCAGGCTGGCCGGTGAGATATTGCGCAACTCGGCCAGTACCGCGGCGATGCGCGGCAATTGGTCTGGCGCATTGCGACCACCGTTGAGCCAGGCCGGCGGAATGTCCGGCGCGTCGGTTTCCAGAACGATGGATTCGAGGGGGAGCGTGCGCGCCAGTTCGCGGATGCGCGTCGAACCATCAAAAGTCATCGCCCCGCCAAAGCCGAGGACGAAGCCGAGTTTGATGAACTCATCGGCCTGCTGCCGACTGCCGTTGAAGGCGTGGGCGATGCCGCCGCGCACGCCGATCCGGCGCAATTGCTTGAGCACCGGATCGATCGCCCGGCGGACGTGGAGCAGTACCGGCAGATCGAATTCGCGGGCCAGCTTCAGTTGTTCGACGAAAAAGTGGGTCTGACGCTCGGCGTCGAGGCCGTTTACGTAGAAATCAAGCCCGATCTCGCCGACGGCAACCGGCGGCGCCTGCTCTAGCCAGCCGCGTAGCCGGGACAGGTCTTCCGGGCTGGACTGGTCGACGTAGAGCGGGTGGATTCCGTAGGCCTCAAGGCAGGCCGGATAGTCGGCAATTTTCGATTTTGGCTGAAAATTCCGGTTGACCGTAACCCCCGGCACAACGATCCGCCCCACCCCCGCCGCCGTTGCCGCGGCATATACCGCGTCGCGATCGGCATCGAATTCGGCCGCATCGAGATGGCAGTGGGTGTCGATCAGCATTTGACGAAGGGGAAATCCGGTTCGGGCTGGGCGCCGCTCATCAGGTCGGCCAGGGCGGCCGCCGAGCCGCAGGCCATCGTCCAGCCCAGCGTACCGTGGCCGGTGTTGAGCCACAGGTTGCCGTAGCGCGTCCGGCCGATGATCGGCACGTTCGACGGCGTGGCCGGGCGCAGGCCGCACCAGAACTCCGGTTCGCCGAGCGTTTTGAGTTCGGGAAAAAGCTGGCGGGTGCGCGTGATCAACGCCTGGCAACGCACCGGATTGAGATCGAGATTGAAGCCGGTGAACTCGGCCGTACCGGCGATGCGCAGGCGGTTGCCGAGACGGGAAAAGACCAGCTTGCACTCGTCGTCCGTGACGCTGACCATCGGCGCCACGCTATCTTCAGCCAGCGTCAGCGTCGCCGAATAGCCCTTGGCCGGATAGACCGGCAGGCGGATGCCCAGCGGCTTGAGCAACTGCGGCGAATAGCTGCTCAGCGCGACCACATAGGCGTCAGCTGTCAGCAACTCAGCCCCGTTCCGGCCCTGGGCGACGACGCCGGCGATCTGGCTACCGCCGGCAGCAATGCGCTCGATGGCCGTGCCGAAGCGAAAATCGACGCCGAGGTCCGTTGCCCGCTCGGCCAGGGCACAGGTAAATTTCTTGGCGTCGCCGGTTTCGTCGGAACGCGTGTAGTCACCGCCGACCAGCAGCGCCTTGGCGCCGGCCAGCGCCGGTTCTATTTTCAGGCATTTTTCGGTGTCGACCGTGAGACGATCCAGCCCGAACTGACGCATCAGCTGCGCCGCCTCGACCGCCGCCGAAAACTCTTTGCGATCGGTGTAAATGTGCAGGATGCCGCGCTCGAGGTGATCGTATTCCAGCGCCAATTCCTGACGCAGCGCCTGCAAGCGGCTGCGGCTGTACAGCGCCATCGCGACAATCGCCGCAATGTTGCGCCGGGTCCGGCCAGGCAGGCATTCGCCAAGAAAGCGCAGGCCCCATTCCAGTTGCGCCGGATCGGCTCGCCAGCGCCAGAGCAAGGGTGCATCTTCGCGCCCCAGCCATTTCACAAGGTGGCTCAGAACCTGCGGATTGGCCCACGGCTCGGCGTGAGAAACGGAAATCTGCCCGCCGTTGGCAAAGCTAGTTTCATCAGCGACCGCCGGCTGGCGGTCAATGACCGTCACCTGATGGCCGGCACGAGCGAGATACCACGCGCTCGTTGTACCGACAACGCCGGCCCCCAGCACCAGCACTCTCAAGTGTCGCCTCCCCTTTCACGGGTAATGCGGGTGACTTCCGGGATGTGGCGCATGCCGCGCATGACCGCCGCCAGATGGTTGCGATGGGCGACCTGGATGGTGAAGCGCAGCGAGGTAAACAGGCGTTCCGGGTCGGCGTCCATAGAAACATGCTCGATGTTCGAACCGGCTTCGGCAATGGCTGACGCAACCTGGGCCAGCACGCCGCGTGCATTCTTGACCTCGACGTTGATGCGGATATCGAACAGCTTGCCTTCTTCCGGCTCCCATTCGACATCAATCCACTTCTGTGGCTCGGAAGAACGCGACTTGCGGATCGTCGCGCAGTCGTGCGTGTGAATGATCAGGCCACTGCCCTTGCGGATCGAGCCGATGATCGGATCGCCAGGAATCGGCTGGCAGCAGCGCGCCAGCTGGATGGCCATGCCTTCGGTGCCATGGATGGCCAGCGCCATGCCGTTCGGGACATCGTGCGCCATGTCTTCGCGGGCCAGCAGACGACGGGCGACGACCGAAGGCAGACGCTTGCCGAGACCGATTTCGGTATAGACCTCTTCGATATTCTTCTGCCCCCCCGACTTGACCATCTGCTCCCAGGCCGCCGTCGGGATCGAAATCGGCACGACGCCGAGCGACAGCAATTCCTGGCGCAGCAGGCGCTCGCCGAGGCGTGCCGACTCCTCGTTCTGCATGGTGCGCAGGAAATGGCGAATCTTGCTCCGGGCCCGACCGGTCTTGACGTAGGTCAGCCACACCGGGTTTGGGCTAGCCTGCGGCGAGGTGATGATCTCGACCAGGTCGCCGTTGCGCAGATCGGTGCGCAGCGGTGCCAGCTCGTGATTGACCCGAGCCGCCGAGCAGTGGTGGCCGACGTCAGTGTGCACCGCGTAGGCGAAGTCGACCACTGTCGCGCCGCGCGGCATGGCCATGATCTTGCCCTTCGGCGTGAAGACGTACACCTCGTCCGGGAAGAGGTCGATCTTGACGTTTTCGAAGAACTCGGCCGAGTCGCTGGTCTGCATTTCAAGCAGCGATTGCAGCCACTTGTGCGTCTTGATCTGCAGATCGGCGCTGGACTCGTCCATGTCCTTGTACAGCCAGTGAGCGGCGACACCTTCCTGGGCGACATTGTGCATTTCGCGCGTGCGGATCTGCACTTCGACCGGCGTGCCATAGGGGCCGATCAGCGTCGTGTGCAACGACTGATAGCCGTTGGCCTTGGGAATCGCGATGTAGTCCTTGAACTTGCCGGGTACCGGCTTGAACAGGCTGTGCAGGGCACCGAGCGCCAGATAGCAGGTCGGCACATTGTCGACGACGACGCGGAAACCGTAGATGTCGAGCACCTGCGAAAACGACAGGTGCTTGTCCTTCATCTTGCGGAAGATCGAGTACAGGCTCTTCTCGCGACCGAACACCTCGGCCTTCAGGCCGGCATGCGCCAGCTTGTCGTTGATGCCGTCGAGAATCCGGGTGAGCAGTTCCTTACGGTTGCCGTGCGCGGTGGTCAGCGCCTTGGTCAGCACCTCGGCGCGATGCGGGTGAATCAGCCGGAACGAGGTATCCTGCAACTCGCGGTAGAGCTTGTTGAGACCCAGCCGCAAGGCTATGGGCGCATAGATCTCAAGCGTTTCACGAGCGATCCGGGCGCGTTTGTCGGCGCGCATGGCCGACATCGTCGCCAGATTGTGCTGGCGGTCAGCGAGCTTGATGAGCACGACGCGCAAATCGCGCGCCATGGCCATCAGCATCTTGCGGAAATTCTCGGCTTGCGCCTCCTGGTAGGAGGCGAATTCCATCTTGTCGAGCTTGGACAGGCCATCGACCAGCTCGGCGACTTCCTTGCCGAATTTCTCGGCCAGCTCGTGCTTGGTCGTCCCGGTATCTTCGAGCACATCGTGAAGCAGCGCCGCGGCAATCGCGTCGACATCCATCCGCCACTCGACGACAGCGCCGGCCACGGCCAGCGGATGCGTGATGTAGGCCTCGCCCGACATGCGCCGCTGACTGGCGTGCGCCTTGGCTGCGTAGGCATACGCAGCCTTGATTTTCTCTAGTTCAGCCGGGGAAAGGTAATCGAGACTATCGAGGAAAACCCGGTAGGCGGGTTCCTCTTCAACAGGCGGCAGAGGCGACGGCACGGAATCCATCAGTCTTCACCGCCCCTGCTTTCAGGACTGGCCGCGGTTAAGCACTTCCAGACCGATCTTGCCAGCGCCCATTTCCTTGAGCGCAACAACGGTCGGCTTGTGTTTTTCACCGTCGACCAGCGGTGTCGCACCATTGGCCAGCTGACGGGCGCGGTGGGCGGCAGCCAGAGTCATCATGAAGCGATTGGGAATTCTTTTCAGACAGTCATCAACGGTAACGCGAGCCATGGGAACCTCAAAAATCAGATCATTCTTTGAAACAGGGCGGCGTGCCGGGCACGCTGGGCCCCAAAGCTCAGACGGGAGGCGCGTACAACAGCACGCAAATCATCCAGAGCCTGAGCCAACTGGTCGTTAATAATAACATAGTCGAATTCCCCGACATGGCGCATTTCGGCCTGCGCAGCGGCAAGACGGCGGGAAATGACGTCGGCACTGTCGGTGCCGCGACCGGTCAGACGGCGGGTCAGTTCTTCCATCGACGGCGGCAGAATGAAGACGCCAATCGCCTGCGGAAACAAGGCCCGCACCTGCTGGGCGCCCTGCCAGTCGATCTCGAGCAGGACATCGCGATCCACCGCCAGCTGGTCGGCGATCCATTTCTTCGAGGTGCCATAGAAATTGCCGTGTACTTCGGCCCATTCGAGAAACTCCTGGCGGGCGATCATGGCCTGGAATTCGGTGGCATCGACGAAGTGATATTCGCGCCCGTTTTCCTCACCGGGGCGCGGCGCCCGCGTGGTGTAGGAGATGGAAAGCTGGACTGTTTTTTCCTGCTCAAGGAGCAGTCGAACCAGCGTCGTCTTGCCGGCACCGGACGGTGCGGCCACCACATAAAGATTTCCGGCCATGGGATACCTCAGAAAAACGCCCGCCGCGGCGGGATTACCTATTTGCTACGGTCAACCGGGAAAAACGGCCAAAATTGAAATTGGTCTGCTCAGTCCGCAGACCAACGCGCCACTCCCGATTTACTCCAGGTTCTGGATCTGCTCGCGCATTTGCTCGATGAGCAGTTTGAGCTCCATCGAGGCCTGCGACACCTCGGTGATCGCCGATTTCGAGCCGAGCGTATTGGCTTCGCGATTGAGTTCCTGCATCAGGAAATCGAGGCGCTTGCCACAGGCGCCGCCCTGCTTGAGCACGCGCTCGACTTCATCGAGGTGGGTGGTCAGGCGGGCCAGCTCTTCGGCGACATCGATGCGCGTTGCGAAGACGGCGACTTCCTGCAGCACGCGATCGTCGCTGGCACCACCCAGAGCTTCGGTCAGGCGTTGGCGCAGCTTTTCGGTGTAGATGGCCTGCGCCTCGGGAATACGCGGCGCGACGCGGCGGACGATGTCACGCATGGCGTTGACGCGGTCGATGATGGTTTCAGCCAGCTTGTCACCTTCGCGGCCGCGGGTTGCCGTGAAATCGACCAGCGCGTCGCGCGCCAGGGCCATGACTTCGGGGCTCAGGGCAGCGAAGTCGACGTTCTGTTCACCGAACATGCCTGGCCAGCGCAGGGTTTCGTTGACCGACAACGACATCGCCTCGGGCATCTCGCCGCGCACGCGCTCGTTCAGCGACTTGAGCGTGGCTAGCAGTTCGCCATTGATTTTGAGCTGGTCGGCCCGGGCAGCCGCCGCGTTGAAGGAGAGACGGCACTCGACCTTGCCGCGATTGATGCGGGCGGCGAGCACTTCGCGCAGCGGAATTTCCAGCGCGCGGAGATCTTCGGCAACGCGAAAATGAAAATCAAGATAGCGTGAATTAACGCTTTTTAGCTCGAGTTGCAGCGTTCCGTGCTCTAAATCACGTGTTTTAACGGCATAACCGGTCATACTACAAATCATTATCGGGAATCCCTTGCTTTACAGTCCGGACAACACGCCCGAAAATGCCTGAAATTGCATCATAACCGCGAGCTCCATGGCGCAACAAGCCAATCAGCCGTTACCCAACGGCCACCTGCTAGAAGAGTACACAATAGACCGCCAGCTTTCGCTCGGCGGCTTTTCTATTGTCTATCTGGCGACCGACACGGCCGGCCGGCAGGTGGCCATCAAGGAATACCTGCCCAACAGCCTGGCCCTGCGCACCCGCGGGGATATCAATCCGGTCATCACGGCCGAACATCTGGGCGCCTTCCGCTATGGCATGAAGTGTTTTTTCGAGGAAGGCCGCGCCCTGGCCCGCCTGTCGCACCCCAACGTGATCCGCGTTTTGAACTTTTTTCGCGCCAACGACACGGTGTATATGGTCATGGAGTACGAACACGGCCGGACGCTGCAGGAGTTCATCCAGAAGCATCAGGGGCACATATCCGAGCGCTTCATGCGCGGCGTGTTCACCCGCATGCTCAACGGCCTGCGCGAGGTACATTCGAACAAGCTGCTGCATCTCGATCTCAAGCCCTCGAACATTTATTTGCGCGGCGACAACACGCCGGTTCTCATCGACTTCGGCGCCGCCCGCCAGACGCTGATCACCGACCAGCCTATCCTCAAGCCGATGTACACCCCCGGCTTCGCCTCGCCCGAGCATTACGGCTCGCGCAAGGATCTCGGGCCGTGGAGCGACATTTACAGCGTTGGCGCCTCGATGTATGCCTGCCTGGCCGGCAGCGCGCCGCAAGCCGCCGATGCGCGCATGAAGAAGGACACCCTGGCGCCGGCCATGATGCGCTGGGACGGCCAGTTTTCCGACCGGCTGCTTGAGATCATCGACTGGTGCCTCAACCTCAACCATCTTTACCGTCCGCAAAGCGTTTTTGCCTTGCAAAAAGCGCTCGTCGAGACCGTCACCCCTCCCCGCCCGAAACCGTCGCCGAGCTGGATTAACCGTTTCGTCGATATTCTCAGGAAGCCGATGCAATGAGATTCACCATTTATCAGGAAAGCCGTCAGGGCGGCCGCGCCAACAATGAGGACCGGACGACCTATTGCTACTCGCGCGACGCCCTGTTGATGGTCGTTGCCGACGGCATGGGCGGCCATCACTACGGCGAAATCGCCGCCCAGATCGCTGTTCAGACGCTGGCCGATGCTTTCCAGCGCGAGGCGCGTCCGGTGCTCGGCGACCCCTTCCGCTTTCTGCAAAAGGGCATGACCAACGCCCACCATGCCATTCTCGACTACACCGCCCGCCATCGCCTGAAAGATACGCCGCGCACCACCTGCGTCGCCTGTATCGTCCAGGACAACGTCGCCTACTGGGCGCACGCCGGCGATTCGCGGCTCTATCTGATCCGCGACGGCAAGGTCATCACCCAGACCAAGGATCATTCGCGCATCCGCCTGCTCGTCGAAGAAGGCATGATCACCGAGGCGCAAGCCGTGTTTCATCCGGACCGCAACAAGATTTACAGTTGCCTGGGCAGCCCGCATCCGCCGGAAATCGAGTTTTCGCGCAAGACGCCGCTCGACCACGGCGACGTCATCCTGCTCAGCACCGACGGCCTGTGGGGTGAAATGCCCGGCGAGATGATGGCCGCCGCCCTGAAGGGCTCCAATCTGCTGCAAACCGTGCCGATGCTGCTCAACCAGGCCGAACTGAAGGGCGGCGCCCACGGCGACAACCTGTCCGTCGTCGCCGTGCGCTGGGAGGACGCCTACGTCGAGACGGCGAGCAGCGCCATTTCGACCCAGACGATGACCCAGGACGAAGTCACCACGCGCCTCGACGAATTCGGCCGCAACCCGACCTACAAGAGCGACCTCAGCGACGACGAAATCGAGCTGGCGATCGAGGAAATCCGCTCCGCCATCGACAAATACAACCCGAAAAAATAAGGAAAACCATGCGCCCCAGCCAACGCCAGCCGGACCAGCTCCGCACCGTCAAGATCACCCGCAATTTCACGCGCCACGCCGAAGGCTCGGTGCTCATCGAGATGGGCGACACCCGCGTGCTGTGCACGGCCAGCGTCGAGGAAAGCTTGCCGCCCTTCCTGCGCGGCAAGGGCCAGGGCTGGGTGACGGCCGAGTACGGCATGCTGCCGCGCGCCACGCACACCCGCTCGTCACGTGAAGCGGCCAAGGGCAAGCAGACCGGTCGGACACAGGAAATCCAGCGCCTGATCGGCCGCAGCCTGCGCGCCATAACCGACCTCAAGGCGCTGGGCGAACGCCAGATCACGCTCGACTGCGACGTCCTGCAGGCCGACGGCGGAACCCGCTGCGCCTCGATCACCGGCGCCTGGGTCGCCCTCTACGAAGCCTGCGAAGGGCTGGTCAAGGCCGGCAAGCTGCCGGCCAACCCGGTGCGCGACCACGTTGCCGCCATTTCGGTCGGCATCTACAAGGGTGCCCCGGTCCTCGACCTCGACTACCCGGAAGACTCCGACTGCGATACCGACATGAACGTTGTGATGACCGGCAACGGCGGCATTGTCGAAATCCAGGGCACGGCCGAAGGCGAACCGTTCAGCCGTGAGCAGATGAGCGTGCTCGTCGACCTCGCGACGATGGGCATTCGCCAGCTTACCGCCGCCCAGCAAAGCGCCCTCGCTGCGTGAGCGCCGCCATGAAAAAGCTCGTCCTGGCCTCGAACAACGCCAAGAAAATGAAGGAGCTCAACGCGCTGCTGGCGCCGCTTGGCTTCGAAGTCATTCCGCAAGGCCAGCTGGGCATTCCGGAAGCCGAAGAGCCGCATTGCACCTTCGTTGAAAACGCGCTGGCCAAGGCTCGGCACGCCGCGGAAGCCTCCGGCCTGCCAGCGCTGGCTGACGATTCGGGCCTGTGCGTTGCCGCGCTCGGCGGCGCCCCCGGCGTCTATTCCGCCCGCTATGCCGGCGAACCGAAATCGGATGCCCGCAACAACGAAAAACTGCTCGCCGACCTCGCCAGCCAGAGCGACCGGCGCGCCCATTTCGCCTGCGTGCTGGTCCTCGTCCGTTCGGCCGACGATCCGCAGCCGATCATCGCCGAAGGCGAGTGGCACGGCACCATCCTCGACGCCCAGCGCGGCGCCGACGGTTTCGGCTACGATCCGCTGTTCTACATCCCGACGCATTGCCAGACCGCAGCCGAACTCGATGGCGCGATCAAGAACCAGTTATCGCATCGCGGCCAGGCCATGCAAAAACTGATCTCGCGCCTGCCGACGCTGTAATTCCGTGGCACGCACGATTCCCATTTTTAGCCAAAATTCCCGGTCGACCGTAACAAACCTGGAATTCCGCGTTTCCCCGCCGCTGGCGCTTTACGTCCATGTGCCATGGTGCGTCCAGAAGTGCCCGTACTGCGATTTCAACTCGCACGAGGCGAACGGCACGATTCCCGAACGTGAGTACGTCGATGCATTGATCGCCGATCTGCAATCCGCCCTGCCGCTGATCTGGGGCCGGCCGGTAGTCAGCGTCTTCTTCGGCGGCGGCACGCCCAGCCTGTTGTCGCCGGCAGCCATCGACGAACTGATCGCCGCCTTCCGGGCGCTCGCCATGCTGGCGCCGGATGCCGAGATCACGCTTGAAGCCAACCCAGGCACGGTCGAGGCGGAGAAGTTCGCCGGCTTCCGTTCGGCCGGTGTCAACCGGTTATCGCTCGGCATTCAGAGCTTCAACGACGAGCATCTGAAGGCCCTCGGCCGCATCCACGGCGCCGCCGAAGCCAGACGCGCGGCGCAACTGGCCGGCGAGCATTTCGACTCTTTCAATCTCGACCTGATGTACGGTCTGCCGGGCCAGACGCATGAGCAAGCGCTCGCTGATGTCGAAACCGCGCTATCGTTCTCACCTTCGCATCTCTCCTGCTACCAGCTGACGCTGGAGCCGAACACCCGCTTCGCCGCCTTTCCACCGGAACTGCCCGAAAGCGACATCTGCGCCGACATGCAGGAGAGCATCGAGGCCCGTCTGGCCACCGCCGGTTTCAGCAATTACGAAACCTCGGCCTTTGCCCGGCAAGGCAAGCAGTGCAAGCACAACCTCAATTACTGGTATTTCGGCGACTATCTCGGCATCGGAGCCGGCGCCCACTCCAAGCTGACCCTGCACGACCGCGTGCTGCGCCAGATGCGCTGGAAACACCCGAAGGCTTACCTCGACAATATCCGTAGCGGCAACGCCATTCAGGACGAAACGCAGGTCGAGGCCAAGAGCCTGCCCTTCGAGTTCATGATGAACGCGCTACGCCTGGCTGACGGCTTTCACCCCTCGTTGTTCGAGGCGCGCACGGCCCAGCCATTGATCGGCATCCAGTCGGAACTGAAGGCGGCCGAGGCCGATGGCCTGCTCGTCGTCGGCCCGGAAAAAATTGCGCCGACCGCGAAGGGCCGGCGTTTTCTCAACGTTCTGCTCGAACGCTTTTTGTAAGCAGCGGGCGGCTCTAGGCAGCCAGCTTCTTCTGCGCCGCTGACGCCTCTTCGCGTACCCGCTTGGCTTCGTCGAGCAGGTAGCGCTGGTAGTCTTCGAGATCGCCGTCGAACGGCGCGACGCCGCCCTTGGAAACCAGCCAGAACTCGTCGCAGACCGAGCGCAACAGAGCACGGTCGTGGCTGACCAGCATGACGGTGCCTTCGAACTCGTTGAGGGCGACAGCCAGTGCTTCGCGGGTGCTGAGGTCGAGGTGGTTGGTCGGCTCGTCGAGGAGCAGCAGGTTGGGGCGTTGCCAGACGATCATGCACAGCACCAGCCGGGCCTTTTCACCCCCGCTCATGGTGCCGACGGCCTGCTTGACCATCTCGCCACCGAAATTGAAGGTACCGAGGAAATTGCGCAGTTCCTGCTCGCGTCCTGGTACGTTGCTGCGGCCGTTGGCAATCGCTTCCTTGGCCAGCCGCACCATGTGTTCGAGCGGCGTGTCCTGCGGGCGCAGCACGTCGAGTTCCTGCTGGGCGAAGTAGCCGATGTTGAGGCCCTTGCCTTCGGTCAGGTCGCCGCTGATCGCCGCCAGCTCGCAGGCGATGGTCTTGACCAGCGTGGATTTGCCCTGGCCATTGGCGCCAAGGATGCCGATGCGCTGGCCGGCCATCACCGAGCGGTTGATGCCGCGCACGATGACGGTTGGCGGCGTACCGGCCGGCGCATCTTCGGCCGGTGGGTAGCCGATGGTGACATCCATCATCGACAGCATCGGGTTGGGCAGGTTCTGCGGCTCCTGGAATTCGAAGGTGAATTCGGCATCGGCCAGCACCGGCGCGATCTTTTCCATGCGATCGAGCGCCTTGACCCGGCTCTGCGCCTGCTTGGCCTTGCTGGCCTTGGCCTTGAAGCGGTTGATGAAGGATTGCAGATGGGCGATCTTCTCGGCCTGCTTGGCCATCGTCGCTTGTTGCAGCAGCATCTGCTCGGCACGCATGTCTTCGAACTTGCTGTAGTTGCCACCGTAGCGGACCAGCTTGGCGTTGTCGATGTGCAGTGTGACACTGGTGATGGCGTCGAGGAATTCGCGGTCGTGGCTGATCATGACCAGCGTGCCCTGATAGCGCTTGAGCCAGGCCTCGAGCCAGACCAGGGCATCCAGGTCCAAGTGGTTGGTCGGTTCGTCGAGGAGCAGGATATCGGATGGACACATCAGCGCGCGCGCCAGTTGCAGACGCATGCGCCAGCCGCCAGAGAAGCTGTTGACCGGGTTGTGCAGCTCGGAAACCTTGAAGCCTAGACCGAGGATCAGCGACTGGGCACGGGCTTCGGCGTCGTGTTCGCCGGCGTCGTTAAGCGCCATGTAGGCTTCGGCCATGCGCATGCCGTCGTCGCTGGCTTCGGCATCGTGCACCTCGTTGCGGGCGGCGAGCAGCTTGGTGTCGCCGTCGATGACGAAATCGGTGGCCGACTGCTCGGTTTCCGGCATGTCCTGCGCCACCTGCCCCATCTGCCATTGTTTGGGGATCGAATAATCGCCGCCATCCTCATGCAGCGTGCCGTTGAGCAGCGCGAACAGCGTCGATTTGCCGGCGCCGTTGCGACCGACCAGACCGACCTTCTCACCGGGATTGATGGTGACCGAGGTCTTGTCGAGCAGCACTTTCGAGCTGCGGCGCAGGGTGACGTTCTTGAGGATGATCATGGGGTATTCGTTTTCTTCAGAGGGTGGGCGCGGGCGCCCGGTCAAGCGGTGATGGTGCCTGGATCGATATCGCCGTCGACATAGAACCAGCGGCCGTCTTCACGGATGAAGCGGCTGATTTCATGCAGTCGGTGGCCGCGCCCGGCGATGCGGTAGCGAGCGACGAATTCGACGGTGGCGTGATTTTCATCCTGCTGCTCGCAGCGTTTGATCTCCAGCCCGAGCCATTTGGTGCCATCGTCTTCGGCCAGGTCCATGCTGGCCGGCCGGGTCGATGGGTGCCAACTGGCCAGCAGGTAATCGGCCAGCTTGAGCACGTAGGCGCTGTAGCGCGAACGCATCAGCGCCTCGGGCGTCATTTCATTTTTGGCCGAAAAATGCAGTTGACCGCAGCATTCGGCATAACGCCTGCCGCTGCCACAGGGGCAGGCGTCAATGTCTTTCATTTTTCTTCAACGACCTCGCCGCCCAGCGCATCAAGCAACTGGGGCAGGAAACGCGACAGTTCGCCGGTCATCAACGCAAAATCGGCATCGAATTGCTCATCGGCGTGTTCTGCCGATTTCTCGGCCTCTTCCTTGAGCAGGTCGAGGAAGGCAAGGCGCTTGATTTCCATCTTTTCGCCGAGCACGAAGGAGATGCGGTCGTCCCAGGTCAGGGCCAGCTTGGTCGGCATCTTGCCAGCTGCCAGGTGGGCCTTGATTTCGACGCTGATCTCGTCGCCATCGAGCGGATGGCGAACGTAGCGAACGGCCGCCTTTTCCTCGCCAGCCGCCTTCAGTTCGCAATCGCGGTCGATGGTGAATCCAGCCGGGGCATCGCCGCCAGCCAGCCAGGCGGCCATTGCCGCTTGCGGCGAAACCTGGGTGTGCAGCATGGTCAGCGGGAAGTCGTCGAGGCAATGACGCAGATGCTCGATGACCTCTTCGGCCTTGGCCGGGCTGCCGGCATCGACGCAGAACCAGCCATTTTGCGGGTCGAGCCAGACGTAGGTCGTGCGGCGGCGGGTGAAGGCGCGCGGCATGAGTTCCTCGGTAACGCGTTCGCGCAATTCCTTCAACTGTTTGCGGCCCGGCGCGTAGCCCTGCTGGGCTTCGACCAGCTCGGCGCGTTCCTTGACTTCGTCATTGACCACCGACGACGGCAGCAGACGCTGCTCGACGCTCAGGGCAATCATCCACTGCTGGCCGAGCGAATAGACCAGCGCGCCATCGCGGCGCGGCGACACCCAGCCCCGGCTCATCGGCTGGTTGCTCGGGCACTTCACGAACGGGCCGCGGGCCAGTTGTTCATCAAATTTGGCGAGGTCGATATTCCACGGCGTCGGCAGGCGGTAAAGCTGGAGATTACGGAACCACATGAATCATTCCCGGTTTGCTGTCATTGAGGCGCGAGAGTTTAACAGCCCGCCAACGTTGGCGCATGACGAGCCGACGACTACCATCCAGAGACGCATCGTCAAATGCCTGAACAGGCGGCCGTCTTGCCCCGGCAAAAATAAAAATGCCGACATCGATTGATGCCGGCATTTTGCCGATCAAGCGGCCCGCAGACCGCCGAGGTTTATTACTTGCTGGCGGCAGCGCCGCCCGTCTTGCTGACCATGAACTCGACGGCAGCCTTCATTTCGGCATCGCTCAGATTGGCCAGACCACCACGGGCCGGCATCGAGTTGTGGCCGCTGATGGCAGACTTGATTAGAGGATCAACACCCTTTTGCAGACGCGGTTTCCAGTCGTTCATGTCACCCAGTTTCGGCGCGCCCTGTTTGCCACTGGCGTGGCATTCCTGGCAGCGCTCCTGAACCACCTGCTCGCCAGTGCGCGATTTCGCGGGTTTCATGGGCTTTTTCGCATCGGCTGCCTTGCCGCCACTGACCATGTAACCGACGCCACGGGTCATCTCGAGATCGCTCAAGGCGGCCTGGCCGCCATGGGCCAGCATGTTACGGACGCCGGTGATGGCATTCTGCGTCAACTTGTCCAGGCCCTTGGCGGCGCGCTCTGCCCAGGCTGCCTGATCGCCGATCTTGGGCGCACCGTCCTTGCCCGTGGTGTGACAGCCGGCGCAGACCGTTTCGACGACTTCCTTGCCAGAACGATCAGCGGCAAATGCCGGTGCAGCAGACAGCGCAATTACCAGGAAGGGAAGCAACAAACCACCGGAAGCAATTTTCGTTGTTTTCATGATTTCCTCATTTTTTCTGACAAATCCCGATTCTCATTCTACTCAGGCGCCATTAATCTGCCAGCTATTTTTTTCGGAAAATAACGTCCCAAACGCCATGGCCCAAGCGTATCCCGCGGTTCTCGAATTTGGTCAGCGGGCGGTATTCGGGGCGCGGTGCAAAGCCGTCGGCACTGTTAACCAAAGTCGGTTCAGCCGAGAGCACTTCGAGCATCTGATGGGCGTACTCTTCCCAATCGGTGGCGCAGTGAAAATAGCCGCCCGGCTTGAGGCGGGAGGCGAGCAGCGCGACGAAGGGCGACTGGATCAGCCGGCGCTTGTTGTGCCGCGCCTTGTGCCAAGGGTCGGGGAAAAAGACATGGACGCCATCGAGCGAAGCTTCCGGCAGCATGTCGCGAACGACTTCGACGGCGTCGTGCTGGCAGATGCGCAGGTTGCTCAGATCGCGCTCGGCGATCTGCTTGCATAAGGCGCCAACGCCCGGCACGTGCACTTCAACGCCGAGATAGTCGTTGTCGCGGTTGGCATCGGCGATCTTGGCCGTGGTTTCACCCATGCCGGTGCCGATTTCGAGGATTTTCGGGGCATTGCGGCCGTAGACCGCAGCCAGGTCAATCGGCTGCGGGGCGTAGACGACGCCGATCTTGGGCATCATCTCGGCGTAGTAGTTTTCCTGCGCCGACGACATGCGGCCGGCGCGGCGGACGTAGCTCTTGATGTGGCCGTAACCTTCGCGGCCTTCTTCGTAGACGCCTTCGCCGACAGCGGCCGGTTGAATCAGGGGGGTATCGCTCATGAGCCGATCAATCCGGAAGTCGGCGACGACGGGTCGGCCGAGTAGAGTTTGCGCGGCATGCGGCCGGCCAGAAAAGCCTCGCGGCCCGCTTCAACACCCTTCTGCATGGCGCTGGCCATGAGAACGGGATTCTTGGCATGGGCGATGGCGGTGTTCATCAGCACGCCGTCGCAGCCCAGCTCCATCGCCACCGTCGCATCGGAGGCCGTGCCGACGCCGGCATCGACGATGACCGGCACCTTGGCGTTGTCAATGATCAGGCGCAGGTTCCACGGATTGAGGATGCCCATGCCGGAGCCGATCAGTGAAGCGAGCGGCATGACCGCGACACAGCCGATTTCTTCGAGCATCCGGGCCTGAATGGGGTCATCCGAGCAGTAGACCATGACGTGAAAGCCATCCTTGACCAGGGTTTCGGCCGCTTTCAGGGTTTCCGGCATGTTCGGGAAGAGGCTGGTCGGATCGCCGAGCACTTCGAGCTTGCACAGCGGATGGCCGTCGAGCAGTTCGCGGGCCAGACGCAGGGTGCGCACGGCATCGTCGGCGGTGTAGCAGCCGGCGGTGTTGGGCAGGATGGTGAATTGCGAGGGAGGCAGGGCGTCGAGCAGATTGGGCTGGCTCGGGTCCTGGCCGATATTCATGCGCCGGATGGCCACGGTGACGATTTCGGCACCGGAAGCATCGATGGCGGCACGGGTTTCGGCGAAATCCTTGTACTTGCCGGTGCCGACCAGCAAACGGGAACGGTACGCCTTGCCGGCGATAGTCAGTTGATGCATGAGCTACTCCTTAGCCGCCGCCGACGGCGACGACAATTTCAAGTTGGTCGCCCGAAACCAGCGCCGTCGTGGCGTGCTGGCTCTTGGGGACGATTTCGCCGTTGCGTTCGACGGCGATGCGCTTGCCGGTAAAGCCGAGTTGCTCAATCAGTCCGGTCACGGTCAGCGCCGTGGAAAACTGGCGGGCTTCACCATTGATCTTGAGTTCTAGCATCGGGCTATTTTAACAAGCCGCGCGGCTTGCGCGGGGCGCTTGTGAACAGGCGGTCGTATAGCCAGTTGGGCAGAGCGCGCAGGACTTTGGCGACGATGCCCATAGGCCAGGGAATGACGGCGTAGCTGGTGCCCCGCGCGATCACGGCCGCGAAACGGGATGCGGCCTGATTGACCGGCAGCAAGAACGGCATTTTGTAGGGATTGATCTCGGTCATCGGCGTCTCGATATAACCTGGCGCAATGGTGACGACCCTGATGCCGTAAGGACGCATTTCGAGACGCAGGCTTTCCAGATAGGCAATCGCCGCCGCCTTCGAGGCCGAATAAGCCTCGGCGCCCGGCAGGCCACGGATGCCGGCAACCGAAGCGATGCCGACCAGGCGCTGCATTTTGCGGCCATCGCCAGCCACTGCCTTCATCGCCGGAATGAATGGCGCGAAGGTCGCCGCCATGCCGAAAACGTTGGTATCCATGACCCGGCGAAAGACCTCGAGGTCTTCTTCGAATTCGGTCAGCGTACCGGCCGAAACGCCGGCATTGGCGATGATGATGTCCGGGGCGCCGAAGCGGGTAATGAAATCGGTGGCAGCGGCATGCAGGGCCGGGGCATCGCTGACATCGAGCGCGTAACAGGCATGCTGGCCGCCCAGACGCTGGTTCAGCGCCTCGAGAAACTCGCTTCGGCGCGCTGCCAGGCCCAGGGTGGCGCCCTGTGCGGCGTAGTAAACGGCAAGCGCCTCGCCGATTCCCGACGAGGCGCCCGTGATGAAGACCTTGAGGGTCAATTATTTCTTGCCGGCGCCCTTGCCAGCTTTCTCGCTGCGCGCCTGGGCGATCAGCTTGTCGGCAACGGCCAGCTTCTCGTTGAAGCCCATGTCGCCGATCAGGAATTTACCTTCGACGGCCAGAGCCGGCACGCCGGTGATCTTGTAGGCCTGCGCCATCTGGTCGGCACGCTTGACCTTGCTCATGACACCGAAGGAATTGAAGGTTTCGCCGAATTTCTTCGCATCGACACCCTTTTTGACGACCCATTCGGTCAGCGTTTTTTCGTCGAACAGATTGACGCGCTCGCCATGAATCGCCCGGAAGACGTCAGCCTCGAGACGATGCAGGTCGCCAGTGATTTCCAGCGCGTAATAGAGCTTGGCGATATTGGCCCAGGCAGCGCGCCCGAAGGTGATCGGCACTTTCTTGACGACCACGTCGGCCGGCAACTTGGCGGCCCAGGCGGTCAGTAGCGGATTGAAATCGGCGCAGTGCGGGCAGCCGTAGCTGAAAAACTCGAGAACCTCGATTTTTGCAGCATCCTCAGTCGGCTGTGCCGGGCTGATCGGAGTGTAAGCGGCGCCCTGAGCAAAAGACGGCATTGCTGCGGTCAACCCGAAAAAAAGGGCAAAAATGGAACCGACGAAACTGCGACGTGCATCCTTCATTCGTTACTCCTATTTGGCTAGTTGGGCTTCAACGCCTGATTTGGCAAGCTCGGCGCGTACTTTGTTCAATTCATCGATCTTCGTGTAGGGACCAACACGGACCCGATAGAAGGTCTTGTCCTGAATCATCACCTGCTGGACAACGGCCTCTATACCCATAAACGCCAGCTTGGCCTTTTGGTTGTCAGCATCCTGCGCCGTGCTGAACGAACCGGCCTGCAGGAAGAGCGGGGTCTTCGACTCTTTGGACTCTTCCTTCTTCGCTTCCTCTTTCTTCGGCTCTTCCTTCCTGGCGTCCGGTTTGGGCGCCTTGTCGGGCACGGCGTCGGCCTTGCCGGGCAGGATGTCGTAGAACTGGAAGCGTTTTTCCGGAATCGGATCGCCTGGCTTGCCGGGCAGCGCCAGCGGCTGGCTCGGCTGACCGTTCTTGCCATTGGCTCCGTCCGCCCGAGCCGGCGGCTGCGCCCGCTCGACAAAAGGCAACGGCGACTTGTTGAGGTACCAGACGACACCCGCCGCCATGCCAATGCCAATGACCAGGCCAATGAACATGCCGACCAGCGTACCGCCAGCCGCCTTCTTTTTCGCCGGCTGGCTCTTGCGGGGCTTCATATCGCGACTCATGGCAATTCCTTACATGGATTCCGGACAGCTGACACCCAGAATGGTCAGGCCGTTGCGTATCGTCTGACGCACGGCGATGGCCAGCGCGACGCGGGCATCGCGTAGCGCCGCATCGTCGACCAGCATGCGCTCGGCGTTGTACCAGCCATGGAATTCACCAGCCAGATCCTTGAGGTAGAAGGCGATCAGGTGAGGCGCCAGTTCGCGGGCGGCGTTGTCGATCAGGTCGCGGAACTCGGTCAGCTTGCTGGCAATGGCCAGTTCGCGCGGATTGCTGAGCAGCGACAGATCGGCATCGGCCAGCGCAGCCTGATCACCGGCCCACTGATTGACCACCGAACAGATGCGGGCGTGAGCGTACTGGATGTAATAGACCGGGTTTTCGTTGGTCTGGCTCTTGGCCAGATCGAGGTCGAAATCGAGGTGCTGGTCGGACTTGCGCAGGGCATAGAAGAAACGGCAGGCATCGTTGCCAACCTCGCCGCGCAGCTCGCGCAGGGTGACGAATTCGCCCGAGCGCGTCGACATCGACGCCTTCTGGCCATTGCGGTAGAGCACGGCAAACTGGACGAGCGCCACCTGCAACTTGCTGGCGTCCAGCCCGAGAGCCGTGATCGCCCCGTTAACGCGGGAAATGTAGCCGTGGTGGTCGGCGCCCCAGATGTTGATGACCTTGTCGAACCCGCGCTCGAACTTGTTCAGGTGGTAGGCGATGTCGGAAGCGAAATAGGTATAGAGGCCGTTCTCGCGCTGGACGACACGGTCCTTCTCGTCGCCGAACGTGGTCGACTTGAACCAGCGGGCACCATTCTGCACGTACAGATGGCCATTTTTTTCGAGCAGATCGACGCAACGGGCGACCAGGCCGGTATCGAACAGCGCCTGCTCGGAGAACCAGACGTCGAAATGAACGCCGAATTGCTCGAGATCGTCACGACAGTCGGCCAACTGCTCGGACAAGGCATGTTGATGGACGTAGGTCCAGTCAGCACCGAGCAAGGTCTTGGCGTTGGCGATCAGGGCATCGAGATGCTGGTCGCGTTGGCGCTTGGCCTCGTCGTCGGCCCGCTCGGCATCCGGCAAACCGGGCGTTCCGGCGAGCACGTCGGCAGCCTGACGGACGTATTTGGTGCCGTGCGCCGCGCTCATCTGCTTGGCCATGTCGCGCACGTAGTCGCCCTGATAGGCGTTGGGCAGGAAGGGCACGTCAACGCCGTTCTGCGCCAGGTAACGCAGCCAGGTCGACAAGCCGAGAATATCCATCTGCCGGCCGGCGTCATTGACGTAGTACTCGCGGGTCACATCCCAGCCAGCAAAAGTCAGCAGGTTGGACAAGGACGCGCCATAAGCCGCGCCACGGCCGTGGCCGACGTGCAGCGGGCCGGTCGGGTTGGCCGAAACGAATTCGACCTGCACCTTTTGCCAGCCACCCAGCGTAGACCGACCGAAATTCTCGCCCTCGGCCAGCACAGCCTTGACAACGCGGGTCTTAGCCCCGGCATCGAGGGTAAAATTGATGAAGCCGGCGCCGGCCACTTCAGCCTTGGTAACCAGGGCCGAGACCGGCAATTCATTCACCAGTTGCTGGGCAATTTCGCGCGGATTTTTCTTCAGCGCCTTGGCCAGTTGCATGGCCAGATTGGTCGCAAAGTCGCCGTGCGTCGGATCGCGCGGCCGCTCAAGTTGAATGGGGGTATCGGTTGCGGTCGGCGCAACGCTGGCCAGCGCCTGTTGCAGAAGGGCGGTCAGCTGGGTTTTGACGTCTAGGGGCATTGATTCGTGGGGCAAAAATTGCAAAACGTCGATTATACGCTGCCGATCCCTACTTATTTGGCTGGCGCGACAATCACCGACCACGCCGCGAGCTTGTCGGCGTAACTGCTCGCCGCGTGCGCCGGGCTGGTCGACGGCAGGCGGACCAGCTGCAGGTTCAAATCCTGAAGACTGGGCAAGACATAGCGGCGAAAAGTCGCCTCAGCCGCCCCGCCATTGAAGAAAACATGACGAATCCCACGGTGTACGGCAAAAAAGGCCAAAAAATCGTTAACGCAAACAGAGTGTTTGACGATGTTGGCATCGAGGCTGCCCGGACGCTCACCGGCGGCGATTACATCCCACAGCGCAATGCCGGCCGAGCGCAAGCTCTCCAGCCGCTGGGCATAAGGCAGGTCCGGCCCTGCACCAATCAGATCGCCCATGATGCGCCAGAAGGCGTTTTGCCGGTTGGCGTAATACTCCTGCGCATTGAGCGATGCCTTGCCGGGAAGACTGCCAAGGACCAGCACGCGCGCCGACGGCGCGGCAACCGGCGGAAAACAGTGACTCAAATCCATCGAAAAATGAGCCGTCAGCCGCCCATCACGCGGTTCTTGCCGGCGCGTTTGGCCAGATACATGGCCTGGTCGGCACGCCGGATGGCATCGGTACCGGACTCGTCGACAGCCAGCTGGGCGACCCCGGCGCTGAAGGTGATCAGGATTTTCTCGCTGCCCGACATGTAAATGGCCTTGGTCAGCTCCCGCTGCAGGCGGGCCATGGCCTCAATGCCCTGTTCAAGTTTCGTGTCCGGCATCAGCACGACAAACTCTTCTCCGCCATAACGGGCCAGCGTATCGCTCGGCCGCATGGTTCGCCGGGCAACGTCGACCAGGTGGACCAAGGCACGATCGCCGGCCTCATGGCCAAGGCGGTCATTGAGCTTCTTGAAATTGTCGATATCGAGCAGGCTGACCGACAACGGTACTTCCTTGCGCCGCATGCTCGAAATCTCCCGCTCCATGGCCTCCTCCAGCCCCTTCCGATTCAGGGCGTCGGTCAGCGGGTCATGGCGGGCAAGGGCGCTAGCGCTATCCAGCTCCTGGTGCAGGTGGATGAGCTCTGCCTCGGTAACCACCACCTTTTCCTGCAGGCTCTTCAGTTGCTCACGCGAGCTTGCCGTCTCTTCGGCCATCGCATGCGTCGCCACGATGACGTCGTCGAGCAAGGGTTTCAGATCCTCGATACGGGAGACCTGTTCAATCTGACGGGCGCTGGCTTCGATACGCCCCTCGAACTCGGTGCTCGATTTGTTCATCACGCCCAAACGCTCGATAAACTCGGCAAGCATATGGCGCATTTCGGCCTGCGCTTCGACCGAGCGCGACTTGGCGCGCCCCTGTTTTTCCATGACGTCACGCAGACGCCGTTCCATTTCGTCGAGATGGCGCAGGGTCAAGGGCGGCGCCACGCTGGCCAGCAGGCCGTCAATCTGCCCCTTGAGCCAACTGTCGTCCGTACTCAATTCGCCAATGTTTTCAATAATCAGGTGTAGGAGTTTGAGCAGGGAGCCCTTGATCTCGACCTGCTCCTCGGCGGCAAAAACAGCCTGGTGTGTCAGGCTGCCAAACAGAGCCTGCACCTGCCCGATCTCGACCCTCGGCTGCCGCAGCAACAGGAGCAGCTCGCCTGCCACGCTGAGGATTCGCGAATCTTCATCGCCGAGCGCCGGCAGCACGCACTCGACAAATCGCGCCAGCTTGCCGGCAAACTCACCCGGCAGGGCAGGCGCCAAGGCATGCACTACTTCTTCGTGAAGGTGTGGCTCGCCGGCTTGAGCGAAGGCGGCCAAGGACTCCTTGACCCCCTGCCAGCTACGCTTGGCAATCGCTGCAGAAAGCTTGTCGAGATGTTTTCCCTGCGCCGTGTTCCGGGCCGGCAATTCACCCAGCAACTCCCGCAGCTGCGCTTCGGGAAAAGCCGGGGTGTTCGGGAGATTGGCGATTTCGTTGTAGCAAGCCTGGTAATTGGCCGGCGTCGGAGCCAATTGACTGGTCGCCAGACGCCTGAGCGCCTCGCGGGCGATAACGGAGGGGTGTTTCGGTTCGTTCATCGACGCTTCGAATAACTAATGATGGCTAAGCATGACACCGGCAGGTTTCAATATCGAGTTTATCCTATTGCCCATGCCACCTTGCAAGATTGTTGGTGCGGCCCCAGCTGACTCAAACAGTCGCAAATCACGGGGGCGCAACCGCCGTTGGCGTGTTAACATGCTCGTTTAGCGATTTTGCCCGGTCCAGCCGGCGTTTACAGTCCACATGCGTCTCTTTCGTTTGCTCAAGATCGCCTCTGTCGCCAGCCGTTTCGGCCTCGACGAAATGGTGCTCGAACACGAGCCGAGCGGTCGACTGGTACGCCTCGCCAACGCCCTGCAATTCTGGCGCGACCTGTCCACGCCGCGCGCTGTCCGCCTGCGCCTCGCCCTTGAATCGCTCGGCCCGATTTTCGTCAAGTTTGGCCAGGTGCTGTCGACCCGGCGCGACCTCATGCCGATGGACATCGCCGACGAGCTGGCCAAGCTGCAGGATCGCGTTCCACCCTTCGCTTCCGACCTCGCCCTGGCGGAAATCGAAAAAGCCTATGGCCGGCCGGCCAGCGAAGTCTTCGCCGAATTCGACCCGACGCCGATCGCCTCGGCGTCGATCGCCCAGGTCCATTTCGCCAGACTGCACGCGACCGACGGTGGCCATGAAGTGGCCGTCAAGGTATTGCGTCCCAACATGCTCTCGGTCATCGAGCACGACCTGGCGCTCATGGACAACCTAGCCATGCTGCTTGAAAAGCTGTGGGCCGACGGCAAGCGCCTGAAGCCGCGCGAAGTGGTCGCCGAATTCGCCAAATACCTGCGCGACGAGCTCGATCTCATGCGCGAAGCGGCCAACGCCTCGCAACTGCGGCGCAATTTCGTCGACTCCAAACTACTCATTGTTCCCGAGATTTATTGGGATTTCTGCACGTCGACCGTGATGGTCATGGAGCGCATGAAAGGCACGCCGATCTCGCAGATCGACCGGCTGCGCGCCGACGGTATCGACCTTTCCAAGCTCTCTGCGGCCGGCGTCGAAATCTTCTTCACCCAGGTTTTCCGCGACGGTTTTTTCCATGCCGACATGCACCCCGGCAACATCTTCGTCGCCCCCGATGGCCGCTACATCGCGCTCGATTTCGGCATCGTCGGCACGCTGACCGACTCCGACAAGAATTACCTGGCGCAGAACTTCCTCGCCTTCTTCCGCCGCGACTACAAGCGCGTTGCCGAAGCCCACATCGAATCCGGCTGGGCGCCCAAGGACACCCGCGTCGACGAGTTCGAGGCAGCCATCCGCGCCGTCTGCGAGCCGATCTTCGACCGCCCGCTCAAGGACATTTCCTTCGGCAAGGTGCTGCTCCGCCTGTTCCAGACCTCGCGCCGCTTCAACGTCGAGATTCAGCCGCAACTGGTCATGCTGCAAAAGACCTTGCTCAACATCGAAGGACTCGGTCGCCAACTCGACCCTGAACTCGACCTGTGGACCACCGCCAAGCCTTTCCTCGAACGCTGGATGAGCGAGCAGATTGGCTGGCGCGGACTGATCCGCAGCTTCAAACAGGAAGCCCCCTATTTGGCCCGCACCATTCCGCAACTGCCGCGCCTTGTCCATCAGGCGCTGGCCCAGCCGGCCAAGACCGATCTGCAACCACAAATCGATCGCCTGATCGCCGTCCAGCAACAGCAGAACCGCTGGCTGTCCATCATCGCCCTGCTCCTCGCCCTGCTTGTCGGCGCCCTGTTTGCCTGACCGCCGATGGCCGTAGTCAACCTCACCACCTTCACCGAAGAAAACGTCGCCGAGTGGTTCGCCACGCGCGACATCAACAAGGCCCGGCCTTATGTCGACCTGGTGCGCGACCTGAGCATCGATGGCAGCCAGATGCGCGCCCTGGTGCCCGGTTCGTCCACCGAGCCCTACGTCGTACAGGCCTATCTGAGCCAGGCCCAGAGCGGCGAGATGGCGGTGATCAGCCGCTGCACCTGCTCGGCCGGCAAGCATTGCAAGCACGTTGCCGCCATGCTGCTCAAGGCTATCGAAGAGCGCAATCCGAAGGAGCACGTCAGCGGCAGCGCCCTGTCCTGGCTTGAAGACCTGCGCCGCGTCTCGGTCGCCGTCGCCAAGAAGAAGGCGCGGCCGGCCAGCGCCCGGCAGCAGCTTTTCTACATTCTGAAATGGACGGCCGACAAGCGCCAGTTCGGCATCGAGATCCGCAAGGGAAAATATCCGGAAAACGCCGAGGAATGGTGGAAGGTGGACCGCGCGCTGGTCACGCCGCCGCAGTTCGTCAATGAAGAAGACCTCGGCATCCTGCGCCTGATCTGGGCCGACCGTGGCCACGAAACCGGCTTACGTGCCTTTGGACTGGGCCCCAAGAATGGCGCCGAAATTCTGCAGCGCATGGCGGCCAGCCACCGGCTTTACCCGGAGGACGATCTCGGCCTGCCGCTCAACGCCGGCCCGACCCGGCCGGCCAGCATTGGCTGGCAGGTCGACGGCATGGGTTTCCAGCGGCCGCATTTGAAGCCCGAGCCATCGGCCGAGATGGTCGTCGCCGTCGATCCGCCGTGGTACATCGATCTGGCCGAGGGCGAAGCCGGGCCGCTCGAAGTCACCGGCAATCCGGACGTGATCACCCGTTTGTTCTCGCTGCCACCGCTATCAGCCAACGAGGCTGCGCTGGTTGCCGAGGCACTGTCCGAACTGGCCCCCGACCTGCCGCTGCCCGGCTCCGATGCCGGCGCCCGCCTGCGCCTGGTCGACGCGCCACTGATTCCCATCCTGCAACTCGAAACCCTGCACACCCATGGCCAACGAGCCTGGCGTAACTATCCGCAGAACTTCGGCGGCGGTCCCTTCGATGTCGCCAAGGTCATTTTCCGCTACGGCGATGCCGACGTTCGCCCCGAAGAAAAGAGTGAATTCATCACCCTGCCCGAAGGCGAAACCATCCGCCTGCTGCGCCGCCCCGACGACGAAGCCAAGTCGCTGCTGGCGCTTGAGGGCTGTGGCTTGCAGAAGGTTCCCGGGCACACTCTGCACACCTTCGGCAGCCCGCCGGAAGGCGTTTACGGGCTGGCCGAAGAGGCCAGCTGGGTACCCTTCATGCAGGACGGCACCCAGCGCCTGAAGGAAGCCGGCTGGCAGATCGAGTTCCCCGAGGATTTCCGCCACCACGTCATCGAAGTCGATGGCTGGGAGGCCGAGCTTTACGAGGCCGACAACGGCTGGTTCAACCTCGACATGGGCGTCATGGTCGAAGGCGAGCGCCTGCCGCTCGCTCCCTTGCTGGCCAATCTTTTCCGCACCGACCCGCGCTGGCTCGAAGCGACCGAACTCGAACGCGTGCCCGACGACGAAGGCATCGATCTCTACACCCCCCGCGGCAAGCGTCTGCGCGTCCCGGCCGGCCGCCTCAAACCGCTGGCCGCAACGCTGATCGACCTGTTCGACGGCTTTACCGGCGGCAACACCCTGCGCCTGTCGCGCTTCGATGCGCCACGCCTGGCTGAACTGTCCGACATCAGCCGCTGGCAGTTCCGCGGCCAGAGCGACATCATGGCGCTGGCCGAGCGCCTGCTCAAGGCGCAGGGCATCGGCGACGTCGAACCGCCGGCCGGCTTCAAGCTCGAACTGCGCCCCTACCAGAAGGAAGGCCTGGCCTGGCTGCAGTTCCTGCGCGAGCATGAACTGTCCGGCATCCTGGCCGACGACATGGGCCTCGGCAAAACGGCGCAAACACTGGCCCACCTGTTGATGGAAAAGGAAGCCGGACGCCTCGACAAGCCGGCCCTGATCATCCTGCCGACCTCGCTGATCTTCAACTGGAAGAACGAAGCGGCACGCTTTGCACCCGACCTCAAGGTGCTGTCGCTGCACGGCCCGGAACGCAAGGTGCGCTTCCCGGAGATCATGCAGCACGACGTGGTGCTGACCACCTACCCGCTGCTCTGGCGCGACGCCGAAGAATTGATGCAGCACAGCTATCACCTGCTCATTCTCGACGAGGCGCAGACGGTCAAGAACGCCCAGAGCCAGAGCGCCGAGGCCGTGCGCAAGGTTGATGCGCGGCATCGCCTGTGCCTGACCGGTACGCCGCTGGAAAACCACCTCGGCGAACTGTGGAGTCAGTTCGACTTCCTGCTGCCCGGCTTTCTCGGCACCAGCAAGCAGTTCACCCGCCACTGGCGGACGCCGATCGAGAAGCAGGGCGACCTCCGTCGCCGCACCCTGCTCGCCCGCCGCATCCGACCCTTCATCCTGCGTCGCAAGAAGGAAGACGTGGCCCAGGAACTGCCGCCGAAAACCATCATCATCCGCAGCGTCGAACTCGAAGGTTCGCAACGCGATCTTTACGAAACGGTGCGCGCCGCGATGGATGCCAAGGTCCGCGACGAAATCGCCAACCGCGGCTTCGCACGTAGCCAGATCGTCATCCTCGATGCCCTGCTCAAGCTCCGTCAGGTCTGCTGCGATCCGCGCCTGGTCAAGGCCACGGCGGCCCGCAAGGTGCCAGAACGGGCCAAGCTCGACCTGCTCATGGCGATGCTGCCCGAACTGGTCGACGAAGGCCGCAAGGTCCTCGTTTTCTCGCAATTCACCAGCATGCTGGCGCTGATCGAGCACGAACTCGACAAGATGGGCATCGCCTACGTCACGCTGACCGGCGATACTGTCGACCGCGAAGTGCCGATCCGCCGCTTCCAGGATGGCGAAGTGCCGATTTTCCTGATCAGCCTCAAGGCTGGCGGCGTCGGTCTCAACCTGACCGCGGCCGATACCGTGATCCACTACGACCCGTGGTGGAACCCGGCCGTCGAAAACCAGGCCACCGACCGCGCCCACCGTCTCGGCCAGGACAAGCCGGTATTCGTCTACAAGCTGATCGTTAGCGGCAGTATCGAGGAAAAGATTCTCGCCCTGCAGGAACGCAAGGCCGAGCTGGCGGCCGGCATCCTGTCCGACGATTATCGCGTTGACGTCAAGTTCGGCACCGACGATCTCGCGGCGCTGTTCGAGCCACTGCCCGAATAAGTTTTTGCCGTTTTTGAGCGTCAAGCGCAGGCGAAGGACATCGCCTACAATGAGCACATCAGATATCGCTAATACAGGAGCCAGCATGCGCCACTTCACATTTTTGCTGTGCTTTGCACTGGCCGCTACGCTGGCCCAGGCCGAAGAGTGGATGGTCAAAAAAAAGCTGACCAGCAATTTTGCCGATACCCGCGACGCCGTCGTCATGGCCATCGAAAACCGCGGGCTGGTGATCAACTACACCTCGCACATAGCCGACATGCTGAACCGTACCGGCGCCGATATCGGTGCGACGCGCCAGATCTTCGAGCAGGCTGAAATCATCGAATTCTGCTCGGCCGGGCTGTCGCGCAAGATGATGGAAATGGACCCGCACAACATCGTGTTCTGCCCATTCGCCATCTCGATCTACACGCTGCCCGGCGAGAAGAACACCACCTGGGTAAGCTATCGGCAGCCCAAAGGCCCCGCCGCCAAGCTGGTCGCCCCTTTGCTCGAGGAAATCGCCGCCGAAGCGGGGCTTTAAAACTTTAAATTTGGCCGTTTTTTCCGGTTGACCGTAGCATTCCGGAAAACCTCGTTCAGGTGCTCGTCGTGCCGCCCAGCCAGTGGTACAGAGCCGTATAGAGCAAGGTCGGATTGACCGGCTTGGTGACGAAATCATTCATCCCGGCCTGCAGACACTGCTCGCGATCTTCGGCAAAGGCGTTGGCGGTCATCGCCAGGATCGGCACCTTCTGGCGATCCGGCAGCTGACGGATACGCCGGGTCGCCTCCAGCCCGTCCATGCGCGGCATCTGCATGTCCATGAGGACGAGCCCGTAGTTGTTCCGGGAAACCTTATCGACTGCCTCGACGCCATCCTCGGCCACATCGATGGCCAGGCCGACATCTTCCAGCAGCATTTGCGCCACTTCGCGGTTGATCGGCTCATCCTCGACGAGCAGGACTAGCCGTCCAGCAAACTTGCTGCGCAGCATGGCCTCGACGTCGCTGCCCAGCGCCAGGGGAGACCGAAAAGCGCCATCGTCCGGTTGCCGCTTCAGGCGCGCCGTGATCCAGAACACGCTGCCTTTGCCCGGCGTACTCTCGGCCCCCGATTCCCCGCCCATCAAGGTCGCCAGATGCCGGGTAATCGCCAGCCCGAGGCCGGTGCCACCGTATTTTCGGGTGGTCGACGTATCGGCCTGCTCGAAAGGTGAAAACAGGCGGGCCAGGGCTTCAGGCGCGATGCCGATGCCGGTATCCGAAACCTCCAGCCGGACCAGGACGCTTTCGGCATCTTCCTCAAGCACCTTGCCACACAGCCTGATCGTGCCGTTCTCGGTAAATTTGATCGCATTGTTGGCGTAGTTGAGCAGCGCCTGACGCAGCCGCGTCACATCACCAAGCAGGCCGCCCGGCAGGACCGCGGACTCGACGCGCAAGGCCAGGTTTTTCTCGCGCGCCGGCCCGGCCAGCATTTCCGCGACTTCATTCATCAGGCGGGGCAGCATGAGCGGCGCCTCTTCAAGCACCAGCTTGCCCGCCTCGATCTTCGACAAGTCGAGGATGTCGTCAATGATTGCCAGCAGGTGCTGGCCGGAGGCTTCGATGCGATTCAGGGACACCTTCAAGGCGTCGTCCACGCCGCCACGGCGCATCAGGTAAACCGAGCCGAGAATGGCGTTCATCGGGGTCCGGATTTCATGGCTCATGTTGGCCAGGAAAGCGCTCTTCGCCTTGGTCGCTGATTCAGCCAGATCCTTCGCCTCGCGCAATTCCTGCTCGACCCGCTGGCGTTCACTGATGTCGCTGACGAAGGTGATGAAACGCGCCGGTTCGCTTGCCGTCTCCGGCCGATAATAAACGTTGAGGTGCACCGGAATCATGTGGCCGTCGCGGTGCCGGTTCCAGGAATCCAGGCTGGCGCGGCCGGTCCGCCGCATTTCCGCCGTCGCTTCGACAAATCCGCCTTGGGGGAAGGCTGGGTCGATATCGGGCACGCTGAGCTGGAGCAGCTCGTCGACCGAATAGCCGAGTATCTCGGCCGCGACATGATTGACGTACACAAAACGCCCGTCAGCATCGACCCAATGGATGCCCAGCCCGACCCGGTCCATCGCAAACTGGGTCTGTTCCAGCCGGGCATTGGCCTGCGCCAGGTCACGGGTACGTTCAGCAACCATCGCTTCAAGATGGCGTCGATGCTGTTCCAGTTCCGCCTCGCTGTTGCGCAATGCCTCCTCGACCCGCCGGCGCTCGGTAATCTCCCGCGCTACGCCAAGCACGCCGATCAACTCCCCATCCTTGTCGCGCATCGGCGTCTTGATCGTCTCGAAGAGACCCCGATAGCCGTTATCGGCGAAAGTCAGCCACTCCTCGTTAACCGTCGGGCCACCGGCAGCGGCCGCCGCCCGGTCGTTGGCGCGGAAAGTTTCGGCCAGTTCCTGGCTGACAAAATCATCGTCGGTGCGCCCGACGATGTCATATTCGCTGGCGTTATAAAGGCGCGAAAAGGTCGGATTGCAGGACAGATATACGCCGTCTGGATCCTTGACCCAGGCCAGGTCGGGAATCGCGTCATAGAGCGAATCGAGAAACGCCCGCTCGCGCTCGCTCTGGGCCAGTGCCACCGCCAGCTCGGCCCGCGCGTCATCGCGGTCATTGGCCAGCGCCTGGGTCAATCGCTCGTTGTTGCGACAAAGAATGACCGCCTTGGCCAGATTGGCCAGCACCGGCTGGAATATCTGCGTCAGCGGGAGCTCGGAGGCCGGTGCGGCGGGCGACAGGAGCAGGATGGTGTACTGCGCATCAACCGGCAGACGAAGACAATACACGTAAGCCTCGTCCAGCGAAAATGAACGGAGCAGAACGGCGTCGTCGAGCAACTGGACCTTGCCGGCGAGCAAGCCGGCCGGCAAGTTGAAAGTCGTCCCGTGGCGTTCGGCCAGCAGGTAGTCGCCGACTGAAGTTTCCAGCGTGGCCGACACCCCGAACTCCGTGACTTTCGGCGCTGCCAGGACCACACCGGCCGGAAACGAGGTATGAAAAAGCAGGCGTTGCAGCGTTTTCTTGAGCAGGCTGTCGAGGCCGACCTCGCCGCCGATAGTCAGCGACAGATCGTAAAGAACACTCAGAATCTGTTCGCGATTCATGGCACAGGCCAGGGCGAACAGACCAGCGTCGCATTGTGGAACATTGGGTAGCCCCAGCGCACCGTGCTGCCGATTTCCCCCAGCGACAAGGCGCCGGCCAGTTCGCCAACGCGAGTTGCCGCCTGCAGCTCGGCCAGTTCCTTTTCGGCATCGTCGCCGAGATGCATGCGCCGACCGGCACAATAAAAGGTCAGCAACTGCGTCCCCTGCAGCGAGCCATGGGCGCTACGCAGATGCTCAGCCAGCCGCCCAATGCAGCCATGCGCCCCGGCAGCCGGCGCCTGCAGCAAAACCAGCATGGCGTTCTCGGGAATTTCGCCGACGCAATACAACGCCCCATCATCGGCCAAAGCGACAGGAATGCGCACCACAACATCGCCATTGGCGCGCAGGAGGCCGAAGGGGAAATGCACTGCGTACTCGTAGAAATTGTCGCGCCTCAGGTCGATGCCGTATTGCGCCTTGATGATTTCCTGATAGATCTCGAATGCCGGCCGCCAGTCGATCATGGCGATCCGGTTGCCGGCGGTCGAGGTCGCGCTCATCGCCCGCTCCGGCTGCTCGAAGCCATGCTCAAGGGTTGGCGCCATGGAGCCCGGCAGCAGCAGGCCAAGGACGCCATCGCCCAGCACCTGCCTGTCGTCGAACAGGCAGGGCATAGGCAGAAAAGTCTCGCTGCCGGCATTGACGCCGCCGTACTCGACGCGATTCGACAATTCCAGGTAGATACCATCGAGAAGGCTGGCGACGTTGGGTACCATGCCATCGAAAACCATGAACAAGGTCGGCTTCGGTGCCCCGGGCGGATAGACTTTCAAGCCCTGTCGAGCCGCAGCGACCACTGCCCCGACGGCATCGGCCGCCGTGTTTAGTGCCGGCAACAAGAAATGCGGCGGCATCTGATCGAAGCAGAGCAGCCAAACGCCGTGGGTCAGGAAACCCTGATTCCCGACCAGGGCTGGAAAAATTCCGCCGACCAGCGCCAGACCACGTTGCCGACAGGCTGCCTGCAAGACGGGAAGATGATCCTTTTCCGCCTCCGGCAACAAGGCAACAATACCCGCCCCGGCCTGCCTTGGAGACCATTCGTTCAGCGCCTGATCGATGGATTCGCGATTCAGCTCAACGTAACGCATCGATATCTCCCGACCGATTTTGCATAGTTCTTTTTTTCGAATTTTTGTTTTGTATTGTTTCCGAGTTTCCCGGAAAACCCCGACCGCCTCAAGCGCTACAGACAGCCGCTCCCACTCGGTCAATCAAGCCATTGAGCGCATAACGCACCGATTGCTCGCGAACCGCCGCCCGATCACCGCTGAACAGGCAGCTCTGCGCCTCGCATCCCCCATCCTTGCGGGCCCAGGCAAAACACACCGTGCCCACCGGCTTTTCCGGCGAACCGCCACCCGGCCCGGCTATGCCGGTAATCGCCACCGACCAGTCAGCCCGGCTATGCGTCAGAACGCCTTGAGCCATCGCTCTCGCCACCGCTTCGGAAACCGCGCCATGACGCTCCAGCATACTTTCGGGAACGCCCAGCATGTCGACCTTCGCGGCATTGGAATAAGTCACGAAACCACGGTCGAACCATGTCGAGCTGCCGGCAATCGCCGTCACCGACTGAGCAAGCCAGCCGCCGGTGCAGGACTCGGCAGCGGCCAGCCATTCGCCGCGCTCGATGAGCAGGCGGCCAAGACCTTCGGCAAGTTTTTCCAGTTCGGACATAATGCCCCATCCTAGCATGTGACCAACGACGAATGCCCACCCCTGCCTCCAGACACCCCGAAGACATGATTACCGGCGTCATCCTGGCTGGCGGACGGGGAACACGGATGGGGGGCGTCGACAAGGGATTGCAGCTCTATGACGGCAAGGCACTGGTCTGGCACGTCGCCAAACGCCTGGCCCCACAGGTCGACCATCTGTTGATCAATGCCAACCGGAGCGAAGCGGAATACGCGTCTTTCGGCTACCCGGTGCTGGCCGACCATATCACCGGCTTTGCCGGGCCGCTCGCCGGCCTGCATGCCGCCCTCGCTGCTGCCCAAACGACCCTGGTACTTACAGCGCCCTGCGATTCGCCCAGGCTGCCGCTCGATCTGGTCAATCGTCTGCACCGCGCGCTGCAGAGCGCCAACGCAAATCTGGCCATCGCCAGTGCCGGCGGCCGTCTGCACCCGGTTTTCTGCCTGTGCCGAAGCTCGCTTCTCGGACAGCTGCAAGCCTATCTCGAGGGCGGAGGACGCAAGGTTGCCGCATGGTGTGCCGACATGGGCGCCGTCGAAGTCGATTTTTCCGACCAGAGCGAAGCCTTCGGCAATTTCAACACCCTAGCCGACCTGGCGAAAAGCTGAGCCCGACAGGCGCGCAAAAACCTGTGGTAAACCGATATTGCGCCGCAACATATTGGGGCTATACTCGACTGGCAGAAACAATAATTGTCCATAAATCGAGAACAGCCATGAACGTCAAGATCCATTACCGCATCACTCAGGACCGCGCCGGCATCCCGCAGGACTACTCGGGCGCCCGCCATTTCGTCGTGAGCGAAGGCGAAGCGATTGAAGACATCGCCATGCACCAGCTGGCAACGGACTATCAGGTTCCGAAAAGCGCCGTCCAGATCTGCCGCATCGAAAGCTGAGCAGCCGAAAGAGCGGCCAAAGGCCATCGGCACGGGACGCCCGAAAGGCATTTCCGTGCCTTTTTTATGCCCGTTCGCCTACTTTGTGCATCGCACAAATTTAATACAGCCACATTTTGTTACAGAAGGCTACGAAAGAACGACAGACTTTGAGAGCGCGGGAACCTAGACTGCAGTTGTGCATTGAACCCCTCCTCTCGAAACTCCCCCTTTCGAGAATTTCAACCCCGCCGCTGGCGGGGTTTTTTTTGCTCAGCCGCCGCCCCACGCCGTTATAATGGCATTTTTTAAACAATGCACTGGGGTTTTGAGCATGGCCGAGCAACATTCTTCCAAGAGCATCATGTGGGCAACGATCATCGTCGCCGCCCTTCTGATCGCTGTCATTTACCCGCTGACCGCCAACAAGGGCAGTTCCAAGGCGAACACCGGCAACGCTGCCGACGAAGCTGATATTCGCATTCAGCCGGTTGCCAGGTTTGAACTGGCCAAGGCCGAAGCGCCTGCCGCCAGCGGTCCCCGTGATGGCGCAACGATTTACAACACGGTTTGCGGCGCCTGCCACAACACCGGCGCGGCCGGCGCTCCGAAGATTGATGACAAGGGTGCCTGGGCACCGCGTCTGGCCCAGGGCAAGGATGCCCTGATCAAGAGCGTGACCAACGGCAAGAACGCCATGCCGCCAAAGGGCGGCACGACGCTGTCCGACGACGAGATCAAGGGTGTTGTCGCATACGTGATGAGCAAGGCGAAGTAAGCTTCGCCGCTCACATCGAGGGAGGCTGCGGCCTCCCTTTTTCGTTGACGTAAAAAAGGGCGCCTCGTGAGCGCCCCGGCCAGTGCAGCTTTTGGAGGGCTGCGACTGACGTCCTGCGGATTCCTTACTTCTTGGCCGGTTCGGCGGCCTTTGCGGCTTCCGGTACGACAGCAGGTGCGGCGGCCTCAGCCGGCTTCGCAACTTTCTTCGCTTTCTTGACCTTGGCAGCGGGCTTGGCGGCAGCCGGTGCTTCGTCCTTCTTCATTTCCGGGGCGGCGACAGCCGGCTTGGCTTCCGGCGCCTTGACTGCTTCGGCGCCCTTCGGGGCTTCAGCCTTGACGGTGGCGGCAACCGGGGCAGCAGCCTTCACTTCAGCGGCGGCCGGCTTGACGTCAGCGGCGTGGGCAACACCAAAAGCGGTGGCAAGGATGATGGCGACGAGTTGTTTGGTCATTTTTGATTCTCCAGTGTTGTTAATTCGGTTTTTGATCCGGCTTTGCAAAATTGCGCTGCCTTGTGCCGAATAACGCGACTGGTTACTGCCCGGATGTCATGAGCAGCGTAACCCGTTGTAACGCAGTGTTACCAAGCGGTTAGCGCTTGTTTCCGGCCAGCATGGCCTTCATGGCATCGAGCCGGGCACTACCGGTGGCCTTGTCAGGCGGGATATCCTGTTTGCCGCCGGTAAAACGGACATCTTCCTTGCCCATTTCGTCGATGAAGCGCGATGGCTCGCAGGGCACGAATTCGCGGGCCTGCTTGCGGCGTTCGCAGTAAGAGATATTCAGGGTGTGCTGGGCGCGGGTGATGCCAACGTACATCAGGCGGCGTTCTTCCTCGAGCTTGGCCGGATCGACCGATTCACGGTGCGGCAGGATGCCTTCCTCGACGCCGACCAGGAAGACATTCTTGTACTCCAGCCCCTTGGCGGCATGCAGCGTCGACAGTTGCACCGCGTCGTATTCGTCGTCGTTTTTCTTGTCGAGCATGTTGATCAGCGCGATGCTCTGGGTCAGATCAACCAGCGTTTTGCCGTCCTGTTCGCCCTTCTTGTTGAGCCAGTTGGCAAATTCGCAGACGTTGGCCCAGCGTGTCTGCGCCGTGCGCTCCTCTTCGTGGTCGTAGAGAAAGGTTTCGTAATCGATGGCCTTGAGCAGGTCGGGCAGGACCTGATGCGCCGGCTCTTTGCTGGCCCGTGACTGGGTGCGGTTGATGAAGTTGCAGAATTCGAGCAGGGGGTCGAGCTGACGGGGCTGGACTCGGTGCGCGAAGCCTTCTTCAAAGGCGGCCTGGAAGAGCGAGACGTGGCGCTCGCCGGCATAGATGCCGAGCACCTGTAGCGTCGCCGCACCGATGCCGCGCTTGGGCGTCGTGGCGGCGCGAATGAAGGCCGGATCGTCGTCTTCGTTGGTCAACAAGCGCAGGTAGGCGGTGATGTCCTTGATTTCGGCCTTGTCGAAGAAGGATTTGCCGCCGGAAAGCAGGTAGGGAATGCGGTGGTCGCGCAGGTATTCCTCGAAAATCCGCGCCTGGTGGTTGGAGCGGTAGAGGATGGCGTAATCCTTGAATTTGGCGCGATGCTCGAACTTGTGCGCCTGCAGTTTCATGACCACGCCTTCGGCCTCGGCATCGTTGTCGCGGCAGGCCGTAACGGAAATCTGTTCGCCGTAGCCAAGATCGGACCACAGCTTCTTGTCGAACAGTTTTTCGTTGTGCGAGATGACGTTGTTGGCGGCCTTGAGGATTCTTACGGTCGACCGGTAATTTTGCTCAAGTTTGATGACCTTGAGGGCGGGAAACTCGGTCGGCAGTTTCTTGAGATTCTCGATATCGGCGCCACGCCAGCCGTAGATCGCCTGATCGTCATCGCCCACCGCCGTGAATTGGGCGCGAACGCCGGTCAGCAGTTTGAGTAGCTGGTACTGACAGGCGTTGGTGTCCTGGTATTCATCGACCAGCAGGTAGCGCAGGCGGTTCTGCCACTTGTCGGCGATTTCCGGATGCTCGCTGAACAGTTTGACCGGCAAGCCAATCAAATCGTCGAAATCAACCGCCTGATAGGCCTTGAGCGTCGCTTCATAGGACAGGTAGGCGTGGGCGGCCAGCTTTTGATGTTCGTCGGTAGCCAGATGGCGCGCCGCTTCTGGGGTGATCAGCCCATTCTTCCAGTTGGAAATGGTGGATTGGACGATGCGCAGCGTCGCCTTGTCGACGGTACCGGCCGTTTCGCTGATGATGCCTGCGCAGTCAGCCGAATCGAAAATCGAGAAACGCGGCTTGTAGCCGAGCGCCTTGGCCTCCTCGCGCAGGATGCGGACGCCCAGCGAGTGGAAGGTTGAAATCTGCAACTCGTCGGCTTGTTGCTTGGAGAGCAGCTTGCCGATGCGCTCCTGCATTTCCTTCGCCGCCTTGTTGGTGAAGGTGATGGCGGCAATATTGCGCGGGTTGAAGCCGCAACTCTGCACCAGATAGGCGATTTTCTGCGTGATCACCCGCGTTTTGCCCGATCCGGCACCCGCCAGCACCAGCAGGGGGCCGTCGAGGTAGTGGATCGCTTCGCGTTGCGGTTGATTGAGGCCGGACATGACTCTGCAAATGACGGCGCCCCGACGAGGCGGGGCGCGCTGGATAGGTTGCCTTGATTCTAACCTACCGACTCAATGCTGAAAATCGGCCATTTTTACGTTTCACGAAGTAAACCCGGTTGACCGTGGAAGCCGCTTCAAACTGAGTCGTCGATGCCGATCAGGCGGTCCAGCGGCACACCGGGCTTGATCAGGCTGTCGGTACCGACATCCATCTCCAGCAGCTGCGCCGCGACGTCGCGCGCCCCTTGCAGCACGCGTTCCTGACCGTGAAAGTCGCCGACGGCGCCGGGGTCAACTTCGGCGATCTCCTGTTGCAGCGTGCGCTGGCGATCGCCTTCGATGCCTTCCATGACTTCGACCCGCCGAATCTGTTCGTTGTCGACCGGACGCACCCGCTCGCTCGATTCACGAGTGGCGCGTTGCGTGGTGCTCGACAAACGGGTGAGTTTCATTGGGGGCTCCTTGCCCCCAATTACGGCATTTAAAGCCGATAGCTTTAATTCAGCGCGCCAAAGACGTTTTTCAGCAGATCGCTGCCGGCGCCCATCGGGTTGGCGCGCAACTTCTTTTCCTCTTCGGCGATCATCAGGAACAGGCCGTCCATGGCCTTCTGCGTCACGTAGCTGTCGACGTCGGCATTCTGTTTATCGACCAGACCGGCGCTCGCTGCCTTGCCGGCAAACTTGTTGTACTGGTCGGCCAGCTTGAGCTTGGTGGTTTCCTTCTTGACGATGGGCTTGAACTTGGCGGTCAGCTGATCGGTCGAGGTCCGCTTGAAATACTGCGTCACGCTGTCCTCGCCGCCGGTCAGAATGTCCTTGGCGTCCTTGATGCTCATCTTCCTGATCGATTCGGTCAGGATGGGCTTGGCTTCGGCCACGGCATTTTCAGCCGCGTGATTCATCGTTTCGACCAGTTGGTCAGCCTGCTTGCCCAGGCCGAACATGCGCAGGGCCGAATCGGCCTTTTCCAGATAGCCGGGCAGCTTGATCTTGACCTTGTCGTTGCCGAGGAAGCCGCCATTCTTGCCGAGGGACGCGACAGCGTAATCAGCCCCCTTGGCCAGCGCCTCCTTGACGCCGGCGCTGGCGTCGCCGCTGGAAATGGCATCGAGCGCCCCGGCCTGGGCGAATCCCACGGTCAACCCGAAAAAAATCGCAAAAACGGAATGTTTCAAGGCAGGCATGAGAAGCTCCTTTGGATCAGACGATGTCGAGGTGACCGATCCCGGTCGACAGATCGCGGTCCTTCGACTCCTTGCCATGCAGCTTGATCTGCAGGCGCAGGTCGTTGAGCGAGTCGGCGTTGCGCAGCGCATCTTCGTAAGTAATCTTGCCGGCTTCGTAGAGGTCGAACAGCGCCTGGTCGAAAGTCTGCATGCCGAGCTCGCGGGATTTCTTCATGATTTCCTTGATCTCGTGCACCTCGCCCTTGAAGATCAGATCGGAAATGAGCGGCGAGTTGAGCATGACCTCGATCGCCGCCATCCGCCCACGACCATCTTTTTTCGGAATCAGGCGCTGCGAAACCAAGGCGCGCAGGTTCAGCGAGAGGTCCATGAGCAATTGCTGACGACGCTCTTCCGGGAAGAAGTTGATGATCCGGTCGATGGCCTGGTTGGCGCTGTTGGCGTGCAGCGTAGCCAAGGCCAGGTGGCCGGTTTCAGCGAAGGCGATGGCGTAGTCCATGGTGTTGCGGTCGCGGATTTCGCCCATCAGGATGACGTCCGGCGCCTGACGCAGCGTGTTCTTGAGCGCCGGACCCCAGTCATCGGTATCAACGCCGACTTCACGCTGGGTGACGATGCAGTTCTTGTGCTCGTGCACATACTCGATCGGGTCTTCGATGGTGATGATGTGACCGTAGGAATTCTCGTTGCGGTAATCGACCAGCGCTGCCAGCGACGTCGTCTTGCCGGTACCGGTGCCGCCGACGAAGATGATCAGGCCGCGCTTGGTCATCGCCAGATCCTTGAGCACGGGAGGCAAGAGCAGTTCGTCTAGGGTCGGGATGCTCATGTTGATCGTCCGGCAGACGACACCGACACGACCCTGCTGAACCAGCGCATTGACCCGGAAACGGCCGATGCCGGCCGGCGAAATGGCGAAGTTGCATTCCTTCGTCGCTTCAAACTCCGAAGCCTGGCGGTCGTTCATGATCGAACGCGCCAGTTCGGCCGTGTGCTGCGGTGTCAGAATCTGATTCGAGACCGGCGTAATCTTGCCGTCAATCTTGATGGCTGGCGGAAAGCCGGCGGTGATGAAGAGGTCGGAGCCTTTCTTTTGCGACATCAGACGCAAAAGATCGTGCATGAATTTCATTGCCTGATCGCGTTCCATACTTTCCCCTCGTTTATTCTGTTGGCCGCCCGATCAAGCCGGGAAGGCATCCTTGTTGGCGGCACGGAAGCGCGCCTCGGCACTTGAAACAACATTGCGCCGCACCAGATCGATCAGGTTCTGGTCCAGTGTCTGCATGCCGAAATTCTGGCCGGTCTGGATCGCTGAATACATCTGAGCGATCTTGTTTTCGCGGATCAGGTTGCGGATAGCCGGCGTGCCGATCATGATTTCGTGTGCAGCAACGCGGCCCGTACCGTCCTTGGTCTTGAGCAGCGTCTGCGAGATGACTGCGCGCAGCGATTCGGAGAGCATGGAGCGGACCATTTCCTTTTCCGCCGCCGGGAAGACGTCCACTACGCGGTCCACCGTCTTGGCAGCCGACGAGGTGTGCAGGGTGCCGAACACCAGGTGGCCGGTTTCAGCCGCAGTCAGCGCCAGGCGAATGGTTTCCAGGTCACGCATTTCGCCGACCAGGATGACGTCCGGGTCTTCGCGCAGGGCTGAACGCAGGGCGTTGGCGAAGGACAGAGTATGCGGCCCGACTTCGCGCTGATTGATCAGGCACTTTTTCGATTCATGGACGAATTCGATCGGATCCTCGACGGTCAGGATGTGGCCGTAATCGTTTTCATTGACGTGATTGACCATCGCCGCCAGCGTCGTCGATTTGCCGGAACCGGTCGGCCCCGTACACAAAACGATGCCGCGCGGATACTCGGAAATTTCCTTGAAAATCTTCGGGCAGTTGAGCTCTTCGAGCGTCAGGACCTTGGACGGAATGGTCCGGAAGACGGCACCAGCGCCGCGATGCTGATTGAAGGCATTGACCCGGAAACGCGCCAGATTGGGGATTTCAAAGGAAAAGTCACATTCCAGCGTCTCTTCATAAATCTTGCGCTGGCCGTCGTTCATGATGTCATACACCATGCCATGAACGTCCTTGTGTTCCATGGCCGGCAGGTTGATGCGCCTGACATCGCCATGCACGCGGATCATCGGCGGCAGGCCGGAGGACAGGTGCAGGTCGGAGGCCTTGTTCTTGACGCTGAAAGCCAGCAGTTCGGTGATGTCCATGCGGATCGTCCTCGGAGCGCGTGTATACTTGGTTTGTTGTTAATTCCCAATGGATTATGAGCGCAATCGCCGACAACCTGCAAGCTGTCCAGGCCCGTATCAGCGATGCCGCGGTGCTTGCCGGCCGTTCACCGGAAAGCATACGCCTGCTGGCGGTCAGCAAAACCTGGCCGCTGGCCAGCGTGCTTGAGGCTGCCGATGCCGGCCAGCGTGCCTTCGGCGAGAACTACGTGCAGGAAGGTATTGACAAGGTTGCGGCAACTGCCGGGCGCAATCTGGAATGGCATTTCATCGGCCCGCTGCAGAGCAACAAGTCGCGTGCCGTCGCCGAGCACTTCGACTGGGTGCACTCGATCGAACGCCTGAAAATTGCCGAACGGTTGTCGGTCCAGCGCCCGGCGAACCTGCCGCCCTTGCAGGTCTGCATTCAGGTAAACGTTTCCGGCGAAGCCAGCAAGAGCGGTTGCGCGCCGGATGAAGCGCAGGCCTTGTGCCAAGCCGTTGCGGCCCTGCCCGGCCTCCAGCTACGCGGCCTGATGGCCATCCCCGAGCCAACCGACGACCTCGCCGCCCAACGCGCGCAGTTCCACCATGTATGGGAAATTTACGACCATATCCGGGCGGCCGGCATACCGCTCGACACCCTGTCCATGGGCATGTCCCACGATCTTGAAGCAGCCGTGGCCGAGGGCGCGACCATCGTCCGCATCGGCACGGCCATTTTTGGTGAGAGAAATTACAGATGAAGATTGTTTTCCTGGGTGGCGGCAACATGGCCAATGCGCTGATCGGCGGCATGCTCAAGCAGGGCTTCGCGGCCAGCGATATCGATGTCATTGATCCGGGCGCCGAAGCGCGCACCAAGCTGGCCGCGTCGTACGCGGTCACCTGCCATGAAAGTGCCGCCAGCGCGCCTGCCGCGCCGGACATCCTCGTGCTCGCCGTCAAACCGCAGCAGATGAAGGAGGCCGTCGCGCCGCTCGTCGGCAAGCTGGGCCAGGCTGTGGTCATCAGCATCGCTGCCGGGCTCGACATGACGGCCCTGTCGCGCTGGCTCGGTGGCCATCGCCAGATCGTCCGCTGCATGCCCAACACGCCAGCCCTGATCGGCGCCGGCATCACCGGGCTGTGCGCCCTGCCGGAAGTGAGCGCTGACCAGCGCGCGGCGGCAGATCGCGTGCTGCGCGCCGTCGGTACTACGGTATGGATCGAGGACGAGGCCAAGATCGACGGCGTGACTGCCATTTCCGGTAGCGGCCCGGCCTACGTATTTCTGTTCATCGAAGCACTGCAACAGGCCGCCGCCGACCTCGGCTTTACGCCGGAACAGGGTCGCCTGCTGGCCATCGAAACGGTGCAGGGTGCCGCCGCGCTGGCTGCCCAGTCCACCGAACCGGCGTCGATCCTGCGCGAACGCGTCACCTCGAAGGGCGGCACAACTGCCGCCGCCCTCAACGTCATGGCCGAACGCGGCGTCAAGGAAGGCATCGTCGCCGGCTGCATGGCCGCTGCGGCGCGCGGTCAGGAACTTGGCAAGATTCTCGGAGCCGATTGATGCAAGCCATCGTTTTCCTGCTCGACGCCGTCGTCAGCTTCTTTTGCACGCTATTTCTGCTGCGTTTCATGATGCAGGCACTGCGCGTTTCGTTTGGCGGACAGATCGGCGATTTCGTCATCAAACTGACCAACTGGGCGGTCAAACCGCTGCGCCGCGTCATCCCCGGCGCCGGCGGTTTCGACTGGGCCAGCCTGGTTGCTGCGTTGGCGTTGCAACTGCTGTTCACCGGCATCATCGTCGGCGCCTCCGTCAGCTTCGGTGAAGTTGATGGCGCCGGTCTGGTGCTGACGATTCTCTGGATCGCCGTGCGCGGCCTGCTGCGCCTCTCCGTTTACATTATGATCGGCGCCTTGATCCTGCAGGCCGTGCTGTCGTGGGTCAATCCCTACTCGCCGCTGTCGGCCCCGGCCCACCAGCTGACCCGGCCGCTGCTCGACCCGATCCGCCGCTTCATTCCGAGCATTTCCGGCATCGACCTGTCGCCGCTCGTCGCCATCCTGCTCCTGCAAGCGGTGCTGATGTTCCTGTGAGCGACTGGTTCCGGCTGGCCGCCGACGGCCGTATCACACTGACCCTGCACATCCAGCCCGGCGCCAAGAAGACCGAATTTGCCGGGCTGCACGGCGACGCGCTGAAAATCCGCCTCGCCGCGCCGCCGGTCGACGGCAAGGCCAACGAGGCGCTGGTCAAGTTCATCGCCGAAACGCTGAAACTGCCGAAGTCGGCGGTCAACCTGAAAAGCGGCCAGACCTCACGGCGCAAGGTGCTCGAAGTTCAGGGCGCCGAGGTTGGCGCCATTGCCGCTTTCGCCTCGGCGTAAATTCGGGCGCTTAAAGCATCCCGCGTTCGCGGATGAAGGCGATGATCTTGTCCAGACCTTCGCCGGTCTTCAGGTTGGAGAAAACAAAGGGCCGCTCGCCGCGCTGAACCTTCGCGTCGTGCGCCATGACCTCGAGCGAGGCACCGACCATCGGGGCGAGGTCGATCTTGTTGATGATCAACAGGTCTGACTTGGTGATACCCGGCCCGCCCTTACGCGGGATTTTCTCGCCAGCGGCGACGTCGATGACGTAGAGCGTCAGGTCGGAAAGTTCAGGCGAAAAGGTCGCCGCGAGGTTGTCACCACCCGATTCGACGAGGATCAGCTCGACATCGGGAAAGGCGCGTTGCAGGCGATCGATGGCCTCGAGATTGATCGAGGCATCCTCACGAATGGCTGTATGCGGGCAGCCGCCGGTCTCGACGCCAATGATGCGCTCGGGTGCCAGCGCCGAGTGATTGACCAGGAACTTGGCGTCCTCGGCGGTATAGATGTCGTTGGTGACGACTGCCATGTCGATCTGCTCGCGCAGGGCCTGGCACAGGGCGAGGGTCAGGGCGGTTTTGCCGGAACCGACGGGGCCGCCGATGCCAACGCGTAAGGCTTGTTTGCTCATGATTTTACGATCTGAAGAGACGTGAATATTGGGTTTCGTGGCGGGCGCAGGCGATAGCAAAGGCCGGGGTGAAATTGGACCATTTCGATTTTGGCCAATTTTTCCGGTTGACCGTGACATCCGGGATTTGCCGGCCGAGATCGGCCAGCAGGCGTTGTCCGGCTGCCTGGCCGAGCGGCACTGCCTTGAGAGCAGCCATCACCTGGTTTTCGGCCCATGACCAGAGGTAGGCGGTGAGCGCGGCTTCCGGGTCGATCTGCCAGGCGGCCGCGATGCCGGCCCAGACCGTCGGAAACGCCACTTCGGGCAGAGCTTCGACCGTGGTCATCACGCTGCTTAGCGAATCGTCGCGCAGATCGCGCAGCAGGCGACGCATCGAGAAACCCATCTGGGCCGTTTCGGCGCGCAGTTCGGCCGATTCCCGGCTGGCCAGGAATTCGGCGTTGAGGCAGTCGATCTCGGCCATGTCGTCGGCCGACCAGGCTGCCATCAAGGCAACGACCAGTGGCGCCTCGTAACTGCCGATGCCATGGTGCAGCAGGTCAGCGATCCAGCGCCCCGCCCCCGCCTCGTCGCGGATGATGCCGAACTCGACCGCCCACTCCAGCCCCTGCGAATAGGTGTAGGCGCCGACCGGCAGGGCCGGGCTGGCCAGTTGCAGCAGGCGGGCGAGTTGGAGCATTGACGAAGCTGGATTCATCCGGTCGCTTGCTGCTTTTTCCAGTCGTCAGTGAGCAGCCCGGCGAAGCCCCAATTCTCGTCGTCGATTTCCTGGATAACGATGTGCGTGTGCTCCGGCTTCTTGCCCAGCACACGGGCCAGCGAGTCGGTGATATCACGAACGATTTCTGCCTTTTGTGCCCGGGTGGCACCCTTGGTGATTTGAACGTTGACGTAGGGCATGTCGACAAATTCCCCGTTTAGCGCGGCTTGAATTGGTGGATTTTAGGCACTGAGCGATGCGGGCCGTGACCTGGGTTGTGCAGGTCGGGGGCCGGCTCATTGTCATCATGATGGTGGTGGCCCCCGTGCGAACCATAGGCGCCGGATTCCGGCTGAAACGGAGCTTCGGTTTCGCTGACCGTACAGCCCAAACCGCGCACCATGTCGGCCAGCACGTGGTCGGTCTGGAAGCGCAGCTTGCCGCCGTTTTCGGTCGGCAGAATCTGCACCGGAACGTGGCGGTTGCCGAGGTGGTAGGCGGCGCGGGCAAAGAGCTGCGGGCTGTCGGCGACGGCCTCAATGAGCTTTTCCGGGGCGGCGAGGATTTCGACGACGGTACTGCCCTCCTCGGCCAGCAATTTGTCGCCGCCCTGCAGATGGTCGCCGCGTTCGAGAAAGATGCCGGCTTCGGCGCCGGAAGCGAGCGTCACCTTGAGGCGGCTGCGCTTGCGTTCGTCGTAGGCGAGGGCGACCGAGTCGGTGGCGGGCTGTTGGGTACGTTGGTTGAGAATCAGCATGTCAGAACAGGAAGTAGCGTTGGGCCAGCGGCAGTTCAGTCGCCGGCTCGCAGACCAGATGCACGCCGTCGGCCTTGACGACATAAGTTTCGGGATCGACGGTGATTTCCGGCGTGGCGCCGTTGTGCACCATGTCCGATTTTTTGAGCGTGCGCGTGCCAGAGACGGCGATCAGCGGTTTGCTCAGTCCGAGCGCGGCGACGGCCGGGTTCTTGAGCGCCGCCTGCGAAACGAAGGTCACCGAGGTCTTCAGCGCCTTGCCGAAGCTGCCGAACATCGGCCGGTAATGCACCGGTTGCGGCGTCGGGATCGAGGCGTTGGGGTCGCCCATGGCGGCGGCGGCGATCATGCCGCCTTTCAGGATCAGGCTCGGCTTGACGCCGAAGAAGGCCGGTTTCCACAGCACCAGATCAGCCAGCTTGCCGACTTCGATTGAGCCGACAGTATGCGCGATGCCGTGGGTCAGCGCCGGGTTGATGGTGTATTTGGCGATGTAGCGCTTGACGCGGAAGTTGTCATTGCGGGCGTTGTCTTCGGGGAGCGCGCCGCGCTGCAGCTTCATCTTGTGTGCTGTCTGCCAGGTGCGGATGATGACTTCGCCGACGCGGCCCATGGCCTGCGAGTCGGAAGACATCATCGAGAAGGCGCCGAGGTCGTGCAGGATGTCTTCGGCGGCGATGGTTTCGCGGCGGATGCGGCTTTCGGCAAAGGCGATGTCCTCGGCGATGCTCGGGTCGAGGTGGTGGCAAACCATCAGCATGTCGAGATGCTCGTCGATGGTATTGACCGTATACGGCATGGTCGGGTTGGTCGAGCTGGGCAGGACGTTGGGCAGCCCGGCCGCCTTGATGATGTCCGGGGCGTGGCCGCCGCCGGCGCCTTCGGTGTGGAAGGTATGGATGGTGCGGCCCTTGAAGGCGCCCAGCGTCGCTTCGACGAAGCCCGATTCGTTGAGCGTGTCGGAGTGGATGGCGACCTGCACGTCCATCTCGTCGGCGACGGTCAGGCAGCAGTCGATGGCGGCTGGCGTGGTGCCCCAGTCTTCGTGCAGCTTGAGCCCCATGGCGCCGGCCTCAACCTGCTCGCGCAGGGCTTCCGGCAGGCTGGCGTTGCCCTTGCCGAGGAAGCCGAGGTTCATCGGGAAAGCGTCGGCGGCTTCGAGCATGCGGTGGATGTGCCACGGACCCGGCGTGCAGGTGGTGGCGAAGGTGCCGGTCGCCGGGCCGGTGCCGCCGCCGATCATGGTCGTGACGCCCGAGTAGAGCGCCTCGTCAATCTGCTGCGGGCAGATGAAATGGATGTGGCTGTCGATGCCGCCGGCCGTGACGATCATGCCTTCGCCGGCGATAACCTCAGTGCCGGGGCCGATGACGATGCTCACGCCGGGCTGGATATCCGGGTTGCCGGCCTTGCCAATGGCGGCGATGCGGCCCTCCTTGAGGCCGATGTCAGCCTTGATGATGCCGGTCACGGCGTCGACGATCAGCGCGTTGGTGATGACGGTATCGACGGTTTCCGCCGAAACAAGTTGGCTCTGTCCCATGCCGTCACGGATGACCTTGCCACCGCCAAATTTCACTTCTTCACCGTAGATCGTGTGGTCCTTCTCAACCTCAATGATCAGTTCGGTGTCGGCCAGGCGCAGGCGGTCGCCGGTCGTCGGCCCGAACATTTCGGCATAGGCCTGGCGGGTAATTTTCGTGCTCATAGCGCCCCCTGTATCAGGCCACGGAAACCATAGACCTTGCGGCCACCGGCTAGCGCCACCAGTTGCACGGTGCGCGTCTGCCCAGGCTCGAAGCGCACGGCGGTGCCGGCGGCGATGTCGAGGCGGAAGCCACGGGCAGCTTCGCGGTCAAAGCTCAGGCCGGCGTTGGTTTCATAAAAGTGATAATGCGAGCCGACCTGGATTGGCCGGTCGCCGGTGTTGGCAACGACCAGCGTGATGGTCGGCCGGCCGGCGTTGAGTTCGAGTTCGCCGGGTTCGGCGAGGAGTTCTCCGGGGATCATGTCAGCTCCTCAAACAATCGGGTTATGCACGGTGACCAGCTTGGTGCCGTCCGGAAAAGTGGCTTCGACCTGAATCTCAGGAATCAGCTCGGCGATGCCGTCCATCACCTCGGCGCGGCTCAGGACCTGCGTGCCGGCGTGCATCAGCTCGGCAACGGTCTTGCCTTCGCGGGCGCCTTCCATGATGGCGCAGGTGATCAGCGCCACGGCTTCCGGGTAGTTGAGCTTCAGGCCCTTGGCCATGCGCCGTTCGGCGAGCAGGCCGGCGGTGAAGATCAGCAGCTTGTCTTTCTCGCGGGGTGTCAGTTCCATGAAGACTCCTCAGGTATTCCAGATTCGGGGGGTAACTGCCGGTCGACCGCAGCAGGCCGGGCGCAGGATGGCCCACAGGTCGGCGAACCACAATCGGGCGGCTTCGCCGCTGTCGCCGAGGTAGCGGGCGACGAGCATGCCGGGCAAGGCGCTCAGGCCATGATTGGCGCCATCGGCGGGAGCGATCTTGCGGCAGGCTTCGAGCAGGGCCGCTGACTGCTGCGGCAATTCGGGAAAAGCGCACAGCAAGGTGCCGCACACCGTGGCGCCAGCCCAGCCGGCCGGGCTGCTCAACATCGCGTCGTTGCCGTTGAAACCGCCGCGTTCAAGCCAGATCGGTTGATTGCTACGGTCAACCCGAAAAAACAGGTCAAAACGACCATTTTCAAAACGCTCGCCAGCCGCCGCGCGACCAAGGCACAGGATGTCCCAGCCGATATAGCGGCTGTCGGCGGCCAATGAAACACGGGTTTCCATTCGCGCCCGGGCGCCGTCGAAGATGATGGTTTCCTGCGGCAGCCATTCCAGCGTGGCGCCGGCGGCCACCTTGAAGCTTATGCACTGCGAAGCCTCGGCGCCGCCACTGCGGTACCACTTGCCCGCCCCCGGCGTCGTCAGTTGCGCGTGGGCGCCAGCATCAATCTCGACTGAAATCGCCAGATGATCACCGCCGGCAATGCCTGATGGCGGATGCAGCACAATGGCCTGACAGACCGCATCGCCCTCCGGATACAGCGCTTTCTGCACACGTAGCGGCCCCCGATGCCGGTTTTCGCGCAACACCGTGCGTTCGCCATGGCGGGCGAAGCCAAGATGCAACTCGGCGTGCCAGCTCGGCGAATGCTCCGGCGGCGATACGGGAAGGCGCGAGGTCATGGCCGGATTATCCGGGAAAGAAAAGGCGGCGGGGAATACGCAGGAATGCGCAGACCCTATTTAGCGGGGTTGCTGCCTTTCAAGACAAAACCGAACGCGATGACAAATGCTATTCTGCAAGGAGCTAAACTTTGGGAAGTCTTAAAACCGACTTACTGGAATCTCGAAAAGTATAAGCTCATGAACGATAAGAGAAAATTTCCGTCAAATTCAGTCTTTGCCGGCCTGTTTTATTTGTTCTGCCTGTTGGTTACTCCTTTTTTTCTGAGCGGATGTGAAGGACCGGCAAGCAACGGTCAATTCATCGTCGCCAAATGGCACAAACAAGATCTTGATGCCCATCTGACTCGTTGGTTAGCCATAGCGCCAACACCATCTGGTCTTCTTTTAAGCAGATTTGATCGTCAGTGGAAAGCCATGCCTACTCAGGGCGGGGATCTGACTACTCATAGTCGCCTTCTATTTACGATGATCGTTGGATATGAAATCACCGGCGACAAGCACTATTTGGACGCAGCCATACGAGGTACGGAGTTTTTGCTCAATCGATTCTACGATCCTCAATATGGGGGCTTTTTTTCGAGTGTTGCGGATGATGGCAAGGTAATCAACGAGAGCAAAAATACGTATGGTCATGCTTTTGCGCTTTTCGCTCTATCTCACGTTGCTCGTGTGACAAAGGAGGAGAAATTCCGAGCGGCCGCACTAACGGCGTGGAGCGACATTAACAAGCACCTGAGGGATTCCGATGGCGGGTTTCGGCCTGAGGCCCCTCGTGATTTTGGCCCATCAAGTAGTTTGCGAAATCAAAATCCTGTCATGCACATGTTTGAAGCCTTGCTTGCGCTCATTGATGCAACAGGTGACCCACGAGCAGTGGCTGGTGCACAAAGTGTTGGAAACTTCGTACTCTATAAATTGCTTGAGGGCCAAAATGATGGCGGGGCCTACATCCCGGAGTGGTATGACGAGCACTGGAAGGCGCTTCCCACCAAGGAAAAGGGCGGCTACATCGATCTGGGCCATCAATTCGAATGGAGCCACCTGCTTGCGACCTCGGAGCGCCGAGGGCTACCTGCGCTGTATGGTGATGTGGCAGAAAGATTGTTGAAATACGCAATAAAAGCTGGTTACGATGAAATAGAAGGTGGCATATTCAACCGAGCCTATCCTGACGGCTCAACTGATCGTGACAAGTATTGGTGGCAACAAGCAGAGGGCCTGCGTGCTCTGTTGGTGGCGGCATCAAGCACCAACCGCCGAGACCTCTGGCGACGATATGAACAAACTCAAGAACTGGTGAAGGATCAGTTCATTGATGAGGTTGATGGGGGGTGGAAGTTCTCTGGTAAGCGAACCTGTGGCGCTGGTCGCTGTGGATCTGAGCAACCAGAGCCGTATCACATGGTTGGCATGCACCTCACAGCGCTCAACCTCGTAAAATCCGAGCGCTAGCGGCCTTCATCGGGTCTTGTGAAAAGCGGCAATGGATCGCTGGCTGATCGGCCTCTTTGGGTACGGTAGCTTCAGTGATCAAACCGCCAACGCCTCCCGCACCCCGTCCTGCGGCATCGTTTCACCCCTCCCCCGCATGATGAATTCGCCGCGTTCCATGAGCAGGTACTGGTCGGCCAGGGATTCGGCGAAGTCGTAGTACTGCTCGACCAACAGGATCGCCATTTCACCGGTTTCGGCCAGCATGCGGATGGCGCGTTCGATGTCCTTGATGATCGAGGGCTGGATGCCTTCGGTCGGTTCGTCGAGGATGAGCAGTTTCGGGCCCATGGCCAGGGCGCGGCCGATGGCGAGTTGTTGTTGCTGGCCGCCGGAGAGGTCGCCGCCGCGTCGGTGCATCATCTGCTTGAGGACCGGGAACATGTCGAAGATGCGCTGCGGAATCGGAGTGCTGCCCGGTTTGGTGGCGAGGCCCATGAGCAGGTTTTCCTCGACGGTCAGGCGCGGGAAGATCTCGCGACCTTGCGGGACGAAACCGATGCCGGCCTTGACGCGTTCGTGCGGCGGCAGGTGGGTGATGTCCTTGCCGTCAAAGGTGATCGAGCCGGATTTGGTCTTGACCAGGCCCATCAGCGACTTGAGCAGGGTCGTTTTGCCGACACCGTTGCGACCGAGCAGGGTGGTGACTTCGCCGGTTTTGACCTCGAAGCTGAGGCCGCGCAGGATGTGGCTGCCGCCATAGGCCTGGTTGAGGGTATCGACTTTCAACATGATGTTTTGTCCTGTTCGGGTTGGCTGCCGGGGTTTCCACGGTCAACCGGAAAAAATGCCCAAAATTGAAATCCGCAAGGTGGCCGACTCAGCGGCCGAGATACACCTCGATGACGCGCTGGTCGTTCTGCACCGTCGCCAGATCGCCTTCGGCCAGCACTGACCCTTCATGCAGCACGGTGACGAGGCCGCCGAGCTTTTCGACGAAGGCCATGTCGTGCTCGACCACAACCAGCGAGTGCTTGCCGGCCAGCGAGACGAACAGTTCGGCGGTGCGCATGGTTTCGTCGTCAGTCATGCCGGCGACCGGTTCGTCGAGCAGCAGCAGCTTCGGTTCCTGCATGAGCAGCATGCCGATTTCCAGCCACTGTTTCTGGCCGTGCGAGAGCAGGCCGGCCTGGCGGTCGGCTTCGCCGTCGAGGCGGATCAGGCGCAGGGTTTCGGCGATCTTGTCGCGCTCGTCGCCGGCCAGCCAGGCCATCAGGCTTTTCCAGACGCGTTTGTCGGTCTTCATGGCCAGCTCTAGGTTTTCGAAGACGGTGTGCTGCTCGAAAATCGTCGGTTTCTGGAATTTGCGGCCGATGCCGACGTGGGCGATTTCCGGTTCGGTCAGGCGGGTCAGGTCAATCGACTGGCCGAAGAAGGCCTTGCCGGAATCGGGCCGGGTCTTGCCGGTGATGACGTCCATCATCGTCGTCTTGCCGGCGCCGTTCGGGCCGATGATGCAGCGCAGTTCGCCGGCGTTGATCGCCAGGTTGAGATTATTGAGTGCCTTGAAGCCGTCGAAGCTGACGGTGATGTCTTCGAGATAGAGGGCGACGCCGTGCGAGAGGTCGAGCTCGCCGGTAACGAGGTGGCCCATCTGGTCGGCGCCGTCGCTGCCTTCCGGGCGGTCGTCCGCAAATAGATCGACGGTGTTCAGCATGCTTCGGCTCCTTTCTTCGCCATGATTTTCTTCCACAGGCCGACCAGGCCTTGCGGCAGCATCAGCGTCACGACGATGAAGAGCAGGCCGAGGAAGAACAGCCAGTATTCGGGGAAGCTGACGGTGAACCAACTCTTGGCCAGATTGACGACGAAGGCGCCGATGATCGGCCCGATCAGCGTGCCACGCCCGCCGACCGCGACCCAGATGGCGATTTCGATGGAGTTGCCGGGTGACATTTCGGAGGGGTTGATGATGCCGACCTGTGGCACGTAGAGCGCCCCGGCGATGCCGCACAGCACGGCCGAGATGACCCAGATGGTCAGCTTGTACCAGAGCGGGTTGTAGCCGATGAACATGACGCGGGATTCGGCATCGCGGATGGCGGTCAGCACCCGGCCGAACTTGGATTTGACCAGCCACGCAGAGAAGACCAACGTCACGGCAAGCATCACGGCGGTCAGGCCGAACAGCACGAGCCGGGTTTCCGACGAAGTGACGCTGTAACCCAGCACGCGTTTGAAGTCGGTGAAACCGTTGTTGCCGCCAAAGCCGGTTTCGTTGCGGAAGAAAAGCAGCATCGCGGCGTAGGTCAGGGCCTGGGTGATGATCGAAAAATAGACGCCCTTGATCCGCGAGCGGAAGGCGAAGTAGCCGAAGACGAAGGCGACCAGCGCCGGCACCGCCATGACCAGGATAGCCACCCAGCCGAAGCTGTCGCTGCCGAGCCAGAACCAGGGCAGTTCTTTCCAGTCGAGGAAGACCATGAAATCGGGCAGGTCGGCGCCGTAGCTTCCGTCGCGGCCGATCTGGCGCATCAGGTACATGCCGAAGGCGTAGCCGCCGAGCGCGAAGAACAAACCGTGGCCGAGCGACAGGATGCCGCCGTAGCCCCAGATCAGGTCCATGGCCACGGCGACCAGCGCGTAGCACATGATCTTGCCGATCAACGTGATGGCGTAAGTCGAAACGTGCAGGGCACTGTCTTCCGGGAAGTTGAGGTGGAGCACCGGAACGACGACCAGCGCGAGAGCGAGGAAGATGCCCAGCGCCAGCCAGCTTTTCTTGTCCAGCGCGGACAGGATGCGAATGGTGAGAGGTTTGCGCATGGTTCAGCCTTACTCGACGAAACGGCCCTTGAGGGCGAAGATGCCCTGCGGCCGTTTCTGGATGAAGATGATGATGCAGACGAGGATGCTGATCTTGGCGATGACCGCCCCGGCCCAGCCTTCGAGCAGCTTGCTGAAGATGCCCAGGCCGAGCGCCGCCCACACCGCGCCGGCCAGTTGCCCGACGCCGCCGACGACGACCACCATGAAGGAATCGACGATGTAGCCCTGGCCCATGTCCGGGCCGACGTTGGAGATTTGCGACAGCGCAACACCGCCCAGCCCGGCGATGCCGGCGCCGAGTGCGAAGGCCATGGTGTCGATGCGCGCCGTCGGCACGCCGACGCAGCCGGCCATCGGGCGATTCTGCGTCACGGCGCGGACGAACATGCCGAGCCGCGTCTTGTTCATCAGCAGCCAGACCAGCAGCAGGACGAACATGGCGAAGCCGACGATGATGATGCGGTTCCACGGCAGGATCAGGTTGGGCATGACTTCGATGCCGCCCGACATCCAGCTCGGGTTCGAGACTTCGACGTTCTGCGCGCCGAACAGCACGCGCGCCGACTGGATCAGCACCAACGACAGGCCCCAGGTGGCGAGCAGGGTTTCCAGCGTGCGGCCGTAGAGCCAGCGGATGACCGTGCGCTCCATGACGACGCCGACCAGTGCGGCAGCGAAGAAAGCGACCGGGATGGCGGCTGGCAGATACCAGTCGATGGCCTCCGGGAAGTAGGCGCGGAACAGCGTCTGCATGCCGTAGGTGGCGTAGGCGCCGACCATCAGCAACTCGCCGTGCGCCATATTGATGATGCCCATGACGCCGTAGGTAATGGCCAAGCCTAGCGCGCCGAGCAACAAGATGCTGCCGAGCGACAGGCCGGAGAAGGCGCGGCCAACGTTTTCGGCAATGGCCAGCCGGCTGTCGATGGCTTTCACCGCGGCGATGGCTTCGTAGCGCACCTTGTCGTCGGGCTCGCCGGCCTTTTCGGTGAGTGGCAGCAGGACGCTCTTGATCGTCGGCGACGAGGTTTCGGCCAGCGCCTTGACGGCGGCGAGGCGGGCGGCCGGGTCGGTGTTGGCGAGATTTGCCTGGGCGTGGGCCAGGGTCAGTAGGGCCTTGATCTGCGCGTCGGTTTCCTTGTCCAGCGCCCGGGCCAGCAGCGGGGCCATTTCCGGGGTTACCTGGCTTTGCAGCTTCTGGGCCGAGGCGAGGCGAACCGTCGCGTCGGCATCGAACAGCTTGAGCGCGGCCAGCGCGCTGGCCAGTTCGCCACGGATGCGGTTGTTGACGGTCGGCGACTCGGGATTGGCCGGCATCTTGATCGCTTCGCCGGTCGCCCCGTCGAAAGCCTTGTCGCCGTCGATGATCACCACCTTGTCGCCGGCCAGGAACAGGCTGTCTTCCGCCATCGCCTTGAGGACGCGCACGGCGTCCGGGTCGGCAGTTTGTGTCAGTTGGCGAATAGCCGCCACCTTGTCGGTCGAATCCTCGGCGGCCAGCTGGCGCACCTGCGCCGGGTCGAGCGCGGCTTGCGCCGACAGGCTGCCGAGGCTGAGCAATAAAGCAATTAGCGTTTTTTTCATCAATTTCCCGTCCGCAATTTGTGCAGTGCAACGACAGGTTACGGGGCAGGCCGGCGATCAGGAATACGATGAATTGCGTAGTGGCTGCCGGCCGGCTTTGGCACCGGCGGGCGCGCCTTGGTCCTGAATTTGCTAGTTCAGTCCCTGACCTGCTTTTTTGGCGGGTTTTTGTGGTTTATCCGACAATCCTGAACCAGCCATGAACTCCTCCGATCTGACGATCCGCTACTTCACGAGCTACAGCGGGGCTCGCCTGCCACTCAACCTGGTTGGCGAACTCGCCGCTGACGACATGCGCAACCGCAACACCTTCTACCGTGGGGCGTTCGACGCCGGCGGCATGCTCAAGCGCTGCGAGAAGGTGGTTTATGGCGAGATCGAGGTTTGTCACGATTACCACTATCACTCGGATGGCAAGCTGGCCCAGGCCGTGATTCAGAACGCCGGGGACGATCCGGAAACGCTCGACTACCCGGCCTGATCAGGCTGCCCAAGCGCTGCCCATTTTGTTTTAACCCAAGGAGAAATCATGTCCGTTGCACCGATCAAGGCCTTTTCTGAAAAAGCCAAGGCCAATCCCGAACTGGGCGCCCAGTTGAAGGCCTGCCTGAAAATCAAGGAACTCCGTGCCCTGTCCGCCGCCGAGGGTTTCGAGATCGAAGAAAACTCCCTCTACCCGCCGAACGAACCGCAGTTCACCGAAGACCAATTGTCGGAGCGCCTGGTCAAGGCCCTGCTGCGCGTCTGAGGCACCGGCCGGAGACCGTGGATCGCCCGTACTGCAAAAACGGCGATTCCACGGTCAACCGGAAATAATGGCCAAAATCAAAATCGGCGGCGAAGGCCTCCGTCTCGCCAACTGGCAAGTCGTAGTCCTGTTGCGGCTGTGCCTCCGGAATAACCCGGCACGCCACCTGCCATGCTGACCGACGAAGAAGCCCTCTCCCGCCTCACCACCCATCCGTTGCCTGCCAACCCGTGGGTTTATGCCACCGACCGCGCCATCGTCATCAAGGCCGAGTACACCGACACCATCGAGCGCATGCTGCGCTGGGTGCCGAAGACGCGCTGGAGTGCGAAGCACCGTTGCTGGATCGTGCCGCTGAGCGGCCTGGAACTGGTGCGCTCCATCCTGCCCGAACTGAGCCGTCTGGCCGAGGCAATGCAGATGCAGCCAGTAGCCTCCGAGGTGGCCGGCAGCACGGCCCTGCCGCTTGACGCCACGGCCGCCGACGAAACGGCTCGCCAGATTTTTCGCGACAACGCGCGCCTGCTCTACGGCAGCGACTGGCAACGCGAAACCGCGCGTGCCCTGGGCCGCAACGAGGCTGCCCTGGCCAGCTGGCTGGTTGGCCTGGGCGTCATGGAAGCGCCACCGGCCGTGCTGCTCGGCGAAATGCTGGCGCTGATGCGCCGGCGCGTGCTGGATATCGCGGCCGCCGCCGACACGCTGGAACGACAGCTGGCGGCCAGTGGCATCGCACCGCCCGCCTGAACCTTCGTCAGCGCTCAGATTGCCCGCACCTGATCGGCCGCAAGCGTGAGTTGCAGTTTGTCTGCCTTGTCGAAGATGGTGAGCGGCACGTCAAAGACCACCTGGTTCTCGTACCAGGCGCGGCCATAGGGCAGGAAGAGACTGCTCGCCGGCAGGGTCAGCAGAGCGTCCGCGCCGCTCAGCAGCGCCACCGTGTAGCCGCCGCAGACGCCTTCCGGCACGTTGTCGTCGCCGAAGACCTCGAACTGCAGGAAGACCTTGGCCGACTCGACCCCGCCTTCGGCCGTCCTGACCGCGGTCACCCGGATGTTCTGGTAGCGGCGGCCGACCTTGCCGTCCTCGGTGGACTGCAGAAACTCATGCAGCTTGCCCTTCTTTACCTGAGTGCTGTCGAGCACGGGAATGCCGAGCTGGGTCATGCCCAGGCCGGTCGGTTTGGCGGATTTCAATGAGATCAGGGTGGTATTTTCAGTCAGTACGGGCACGACGCTCTCCGTAGTATCGAATGCAACAAGGGCGGGATGAGTGTGCGACAAATGACAGACAAAACTGCGGTCATCGTCGCATCCGGCAGGGAATAAGCACTTTCGATGCCAAACGGGCTGCCTGAACCCCGCGCGTCCAATCCCACGGTCAACCGGAAATTCTGGCCAAATCGGCATAGAGGGGAGTCGCTGTAGACTGCGCCCCTGCCACACCACCCGGCATGCGGGTCCGCACCGGGCAGCTCGAGAAGGTGAGGTTATGAAAACCGGGGCCAAGCCCCCGTCTCGCCCAAGAACAAGTCGCAACGCGGCAGCACTTGCGCTGTCGGGCAGCTCCACGCTTGCCTCATCGTGCCTGTCGTGAGGCGTTCTGGGTCCGCCGCCAAGCCGCTGGCGGCATGCCAACGGTGCGTTTGAACGCGCGCGCAAAGGCAGCTTCCGAATCGTAGCCGACCTCCAGGGCAATCGTCGCCACGTTCGCTGAACCCTCGCGCAGCAGGCAGGCGGCACGCTGCATACGCCAATTGGTCAGATACTGCATCGGTGGCTGCCCGACCAATTCAACGAAGCGTTCGTGCAGCGCCGAGCGCGACAGCCCAACCTGGCGCCCCAGTCTGTCGATCGTCCACATCTCGGCCGGCTGGGCATGCAGCAGGTCGATCGCCTTGCCGACATGGCGGTCGCGGAGTCCGGCCAGCCAGCCCGAGGCATCGGCGGGCAAGGACTCGAGGTAGCGCCGCGCGGCGTCGACGAAAACCATTTCACTGACCCGCTCGAGTACCGCCGCGCTGCCGGCCCGGCTCTGGCGGGATTCGGATACAGCCTGGTCGAGTACCGGCGCCACCCACGAGCCAACACTATTTGCGGCCAGGTGCAAAATCCGCGGCAAGGCGGCGATCAGCGGATTGAAGGGACGCAGGTCACAGCCGACGAAGCCGCAGATGATCACGGTTTCAGCCTCGTCGGCCGGCTGCGACGAGCCGGGCCGCAGGACGCCCTGATGGTAGGCCAGGGCAATCGGTTTGGGGTCGTTGCGCGTCGTGAAATGCCAGTTGTCGTTGTCCGGCTGCGCGTGCATTCCCGGTGCGCTCGACAACACATGCCGGTCGCCGCGCGGAAACATGATGATGTCGCCGCTGTTCAGGCGAACCGGATGCTCGCCGTCGGTTGCCGCCCAGCCGCCGCCCTTGGCGATCAGGTGGTAGGCCAGCACATGTTCGGTACCCGGCATCAAGGCCTCGGCAAGCTGGCTCGAGGGTGGTGTTTCGGCCGCCCAGTCCTGGCCAAAACTGACGTAATAGAAGATGGCGCCGTGCAGTCGCACGCTGCTCAGCACATCGGACAAAGGGTCATGCTTCATGACTGACGACGCCTCGAAGAAAAGCGAATAGCCGCCGATCGGTCGGTATTGAAAAGGCGGACTTACAAGCAAAACTGGAGGACTGTTGGAGAAGTATCACTAGCCGAAAGTTCGAATAATGTACTCGTCGTCACCCTGCAGCGCCGACGGCAATTCCAGCTTCTGGCCAGCCCAGCGGCTGCCATTCAATACAAGGAGAACGCCATGAATCTCGTTATCGAAGCCCCCACCCCAACCACTTCCACTCTCCACATCCCGACCACGCCGCCGGACTACGCCGCGATCAAGCAACGCCAGCAGGCAACCTGGGCCAGCGGCGATTACTCGGTGATCGGCACCACCTTGCAGATCGTCGCCGAGTCGCTCGCCGAAGCGGCCGATGTCCATGCCGGCACGGACGTTCTCGATGTCGCGGCGGGCAATGGCAATGCCACGCTGGCCGCGGCACGGCGCTTCGCCAAGGTGACATCGACCGACTACGTGCCCGCCTTGCTCGACAAAGGACGCCAACGCGCCCTGGCGGAAGGCCAACAGGTGCAGTTCGAGGTCGCCGATGCCGAACAACTGCCGTTTGACACCGGCAGCTTCGATGTCGTGCTGTCCACTTTCGGCGCGATGTTCACCCCGGATCACGCCCGCTGTGCCCACGAGATGCTGCGCGTGCTGCGCCCGGGCGGACGCATCGGCCTGGCGAGCTGGACTCCGCAGGGCTTTATCGGTCGGCTGTTCAAAACCATCAGCGCCCATGTACCACCGCCGGCTGGGCTCAAATCTCCCGTGCTGTGGGGAACCGAGCCGCACATCGTCGAATTGTTCGGCTCCCGCGCCGCAGAAATCCGCAGCGAGCGGCGCCTGTTCAATTTCCGTTATCGCTCGGCAGCGCACTGGCTGCAAGTGTTCCGCGATTACTACGGACCGACGCACAAGGCTTTCGCCGCCTTGGATGCAGCGGGCCAGCAGGAGCTCGAGCGCGACATCAAAATGTTGCTCGATGAACTCAACACAGCGGGTCAGGCCTCACTGGTGGTGCCCAGCGAGTATCTCGAAGTGATCATCACCAAGGGCTGAACGGCCGTGGTCAAAAACAGCGTTCCATAGCACCGCCGGGCGCTCAGGCCGGAATGCAGGCCCGGCGCCCATTCCCACGGTCAACCGGAAATTTTGCCCAAAATTGAAAACGGGGGCCTCGGCCCCCGTTCGGTCGACTGGCAATCGATCCGGATTATTTCACTCCCGCCTAGACCGGGATGGCTGCCGCGTTTGCGCGTGGACTCACCATCTCGGGCGACACGGCCGGCGTGTCGCAGACCACGCGGTTGCGGCCATGGGTCTTGGCCGCATACATCGCCAGGTCGGCCCGATGCATGAGGCTGGACAGGCTGTGCTCTTCCTTCTGCAGCAAGGCAATGCCGATGCTGACAGTCGGCTGCACGGGGTGACCCTGGATGTCGAGGTGCAGCGCGGCCGTCGCCTGGCGCAGGCGCTCTGCCGTTTCCATCGCTTCGGCCTGCGTCGTCTCGGGCAGGAGCAGGGCGAACTCTTCGCCGCCCAGCCGCCCCAGGCAATCACCCGTGCGCAGATGCCGGGACAAGGCATCGACGACGGCCACCAGCACCTCGTCGCCGGCCAGGTGGCCGTACTGGTCATTGACCTGCTTGAAGTGATCGAGATCAATGATCATCAGGGCCAGGACCTGCGGGGAACGTTGTGCTGCCTGAAGTTTCTTGTTGGCCTCGGCGAGGAAATAGCGGCGATTGACCAGGCCGGTCAGCGAATCGCGTGAGGCTTGCGATTCAAGTTCGCGGATCAGTATCTCGTTGCGCTGGCGCAGTTGCAGGGCCTCGGTCGAATAGGCATTGATCTGCCGGGCGACGAGCAGCATCAAGGCACTGAAACCAGCGCCGAGCAGGCAAAGACCGACGTTGAACCAGCTGAATTCAAGCAGTGGCGGGCCGAGCAGGGCGAGGATGGGAAAGATCATGTCAAACGCGAGGATGCGCAGATGGGCATTGCTCATCGAGGTGGTCAGCGAAATCAGGCCGATGTGCACCAGCATGATGAAAACCAGACTGGGAAAACTGCCTTGTTGCCAGGCCCAGAAAACCAGCGACGACCAGGCCAGCATGTGGGCGCCGTGGGCGATGGCGATCCGTCGGGCCCAGCCCGGCTCGTCGCGCGGCGTGGCGTTGCTGCGCTTGAAGGCGCGGTAAACGCGAATGTAGTTGGCAATGATCAGCAGTTCGGCACCGGCCCAGGCGGCGGCCCAGGCAACCGGCACCCAGTTGGTGAGCAGCGCGGCGACCACCAGGGCCAGTGGCGGAGCCAGAAAGCGATCGTGCAGGTGGATGTCCACATAGAGGTGGAGCTGGGCCAGACGGATGTTTGCCCGCGTGTCAGTTGTCATGGGAACTGCTTTTCATCGGGAATGCGCAAGGGGCCGACTATGCCTGATCGGCGCCGCCCTGTCATCGCCGGTCCTCGGCGCAGACGAGGTCTCTGTTCCACTCTGGAATGCCGATCAGGCGCTAGACAAGGCCAAGCGACCAGGCAAGAACGCCAACATTCTGTTCACCCATGCACGGCAAGGCCGAGAAGGCCTTGCTGTTTCGGTGCGCCTGGCGTCTGGCTGAAATTTCCAGCCGGAAGCAAGGGCGCCCGGCTACCCCTTCCGACCAGCCTGGCTCAGTAAGTCTTGTAGGGCAGAAACTTGCCGCTCATGGTGATCTTGACGCGGTCGCCCTTGGGGTCGGCTTCGCGGGTCAGGTCCATGTTGAAGTCGATGGCGCTCATGATGCCGTCGCCGAATTCTTCATGGAGCAGCGACTTGAAGGTCGTGCCGTAAACGCTGATCAGCTCGTAGAAGCGGTAGATCAGCGGGTCGGTCGGCACGGCGGTGGGCAGCGAACCCTTGTAGGGCACGACCTGCAGTTGCGTGACGGCATCTTCCGGCAAATCAAGCGCGACGCCGACGGCCTTGGCCTGCGCTTCGGTCAGCGTCATCTGGCCGAGCAGGGCGGCGGTGCTCCACTCCTTGCTGTGGCCGACCACTGTGGCCAGCTGGGCCCAGGTCAGTTTCTTTTTGACTTTCTGGGTGACGATCAGGTCGGTGACTTCTTCGCGGTTCATGGTGGGTCTCCTTGAGAAATTAAGCAGCGAGTGAGGTGGTGGCCGGTTCGTCTTCGCCGGGGCGGACGACCGGGGGATGGATTTCGCCGGCCGGCTTCGGGTCTTTCGAGCGGCTGACCAGAAAATCGACCAGATGGTTTCGGATGCGGTAGAAACGCGGGTCGTGGTGCATATCGTGGCGGGTGCGGCTGCGCGGCAGCGTCACTTCGACAATCTCCGCGATGCGCGCCCGCGGACCGTTGCTCATCAGCAGGATGCGGTCGGAGAGCAGGATCGCCTCGTCCACATCGTGGGTGATCATGAATACCGTCTGCGCCGTCGCCTGAACGATCTTCAGCAACTCGTCCTGAATCGTGCCGCGGGTCAGCGCATCGAGTGCGCCGAAGGGCTCGTCGAGCAGCAGCATCTTGGGCTGGATAGCGAAGGCCCGGGCGATGCCGACGCGCTGCTTCATGCCGCCGGAGAGCATGCTCGGCTTCTTGTGCAGGGCGTGGCCGAGGCCGACCATTTCCAGATACTGGGCCGCCTGCGCCTCGATCTGCGCCTTGCTCCAGTCTGGCCAGCGCGAGCGCACGCCGAACTTCACGTTGTCGATGACGCTCATCCACGGCATCAGCGCATGGCTCTGGAAAACGACGCCACGATCCAGCCCCGGCCCGATCACTTCGCGGCCGTCCATGGTCAGGTTGCCGTCGCTGGCCGTTTCCAGCCCGGCCAGGGCGTTGAGGATGGTCGTCTTGCCGCAGCCGGAGTGGCCGATGATGCAGACGAACTCGCCTTTCTCGATGGTGAAATTGACGTTCTCGAACACCGGCGCGTCGTTGCCGGGGTAGGACTTGGCGAGGTTTTCAACGTGCAGGAAGGCCATGGTCTTACTCCGTGTAGCTGACCAGCGCTTGCAGGCCGGCGAAGCAGCGGTCGAGCGCCATGCCGACGACGCCGATGACGAGAATGGCGAAGATCACGTTGGGCAGCGCCAGGTTGTTCCACTCGTTCCACACGAAGTAGCCAACCCCGGTGCCGCCGACCAGCATTTCGGCGGCGACGATGACCAGCCAGGCAATGCCCATCGAGATGCGCATGCCGGTCAGGATGGTCGGCGCGGCAGCGGGCAGGATTACCGTCAGCGCTTTCCTGAGCGGCCGGACTTCCAGCGTGCGGGCGACGTTGAGCCAGTCCTTGCGCACGTTGGCGACGCCGAAGGCGGTGTTGATCAGCATCGGCCACACCGAGCAGATGAAGATCACGAAAATGCCCGAGAGGTCGGAATCCTTGATCGTGTACAGCGCCAGCGGCATCCAGGCGAGCGGCGAAATCGGCTTCAGGACCTGGATGAACGGATCGAGCGCCCGGTGCAGCAGCGGCGACATGCCGATGACGAAACCGAGCGGCAGCGCCACCAGAATGGCCAGCGCGAAGCCCACGCCGACGCGGCCGAGCGAATGGCCGAGCTGGATGGCGATCCCCTTGTCGTTCGGCCCGTTGTCCTTGAACGGGTCGGACAGGTGGGTGACGATGGCCTTGCCGATTTCCTGCGGCGGCGGGAACCCCCCGGACTTGGCGGCTCCCTTGCCCATCAGCGCCGCATATTCGTCCTGCGCCGCGGCTTGCTGCGCGCTCTCCTTCGGCTGCGTGGCAACAAACCACACGCCGACGAAGAAGGCGAACAGCACCACCGACAGCAGCAGGCTCTTCCAGTGCTCCTTTTTCATGGCGGGCTTTCGTCAGGCCTTCTTGATGGCGAAGGAATTGACGTAGGCGTCTGCCTTCATCGGGTCGAACTCCTTGCCCATGACCTTGAATTTGGCGTAATTGTCCTTGGGCGCCGGCATGCCGATCTCGGCCATGTGCTTGCGGGCATCGGTGATCAGATAGACCTTCTCGGCGATCTCCTTGTAATTGACGTCGCCCTTGATGTAGCCCCAGCGCTTCATCTGGCTGAGGATCCACACCGCCATCGAATACCACGGGAAGGGGTCGAAATCGGCACGGGTCGGCACGTTCTGCACATTGCCCAGGCCGTCGGCGAACTTGCCGGTGAGCACCTGTTCGAGCACTGTCTTCGGCTGATTGAGGTAGGCGGCCGGCGACAGCACTTCGGCCATGATCGGGCGGTTCTTCGGGTCGCGGGCCATCTTGGCGGCGGTCAGGATGGCGCGGTAAAGGGCGGCGAAGGTATTGGGGTTCTGCTTGACGAAATCGGTCGGCACGCCGAACGAGCAGCAGGGGTGGCCATCCCAGATTTCCTTGGAGAGGATGTGGATGAAGCCAACTTCGTCATAAACCGCCCGCTGGTTGAACGGATCAGGGCCGAGGTAACCGTCGAGGTTGCCGGCGCGGAGGTTGGCGACCATCTCCGGCGGCGGCACGACGCGGATCTGGATGTCCTTGTCCGGGTCCAGCCCGTGCTCGGCCACGTAGTAGCGAAGCAGGAAGTTGTGCATCGAATACTCGAAAGGCACGGCGAACTTGAAGCCCTTCCACTGCCTGGGATCGCGCTTGTCCTTGTGTTTGACGTGCAGGGTGATCGCCTGGCCGTTGGTGTTCTGGATGGTGGCGACGTTGAGCGGGATGGGGTTGGAGCCGATGCCCATGCTCATCGCAATCGGCATCGGGGCCAGCATGTGCGAGGCGTCGTATTCGCGGTTCAGCACCTTGTCGCGGATCAGCGCCCAGCCGGCGGTCTTGATCATCTGCACGTTCAGGCCCTGGGCCTTGTAGAAGCCCAGCGGGTCGGCCATCAGCAGTGGGCTGGCGCAGGTGATGGGGATGAAGCCGATCTTCAGGTCCTTCTTTTCCAGTGGCCCTTTTTCCTGAGCCATCGCTTCCAACGCGCCGAGCGGGAAGAAGCTGGACAGCGCAGCCATCGCCGTCGACCGGCCGACAGCGCGCAGGAAGCGGCGGCGCTCGCCGTCATCCGGGAAAACGGCGCGCATGATCGCCGATTCGATGGTGCGGCGGTTCAGCGATTCCTCATTGGCCTCGACCGGCAAATCGGCGGCCTTGGCCAGCGCCGCATCGTGTGCGGCCTGCGAGTGGTGCTTGCCGCAGGAACAGCTGCCGAGCTTGATGCCGTCGCTGAATGGGTCCTTGAAAGCAGACATGGCAATCTCCTTCTTGAAAATCGATTAAAGGGCGGGTTCGTTGAATTCGCTGAATTCGATATCGTGCCGATACAACTCGTAGGCACGGTGGTATTCCATGACGCGGGCGACATCGTCGATGAATGCCTCGTCGTAGCCGGCGCGGCGCAGCAGGTGAAAGCCCATCTCCATGCCGGAAGCGATGCCGCCAGCCGTGACGATGCGCCCGGCATCGACCACGCGCGCCCGGCTGACGCGGCAGGCCGGGGCGATCTCGGCCAGCCGGTCGATCGGCGTCTTGCCCATGTGCGAGGCCTCGAGGCGATCCGGCTCCTTGCGGTTGGTGGCCGGCAGGCCGTCAAGCAGGCCCATCCGGGCGTAGATCCACGAGCCGGTGCACACGCTGGTCAGCAGGCAATCCGGCGGCAGCGCCTTGATGTAGCGGTGCAGGTTGGCGTTGTTCATCTCCTGCCGCGTGCCGTAGCCGCCGGGAATCAGGAAGGCATCCATCGCCGGCTGGTCGGCGAAGCTGTAGTTGGGGAGGACGGTAAACCCGGCCTGCGTCTGCACCGGCCGCATCGATTCGGCGATCAGGAAAGTGTCGAGTTCCGGATCCAGCCGCCGGGCAACTGAAATGACCCCGGCCGGCGCCGCGTAATCGACGATCTCGGCGTCCTTGAAAACGTAGATGCCCAGCCTGAACCCCTGCTTGCGTGCCATGAAACGACTCCCTGTAGAGAAGATTCGGGCAGCCGGCGCGATTGCCGCGAGGGACTGCCTGTTGGGAGCCATATTCAATGAACGGCGACTTGTCGTGTATCACGACAAATGTGATTCGCGTGTAGTACGTGCACTACATCGGCAGGCCGGCGGTTAGCGGTTGGACATGGCGATAATCATCGCGATGACCGCCCGGGCAGCTTCCTACGGTCAACCGGAAAAGATGCCAAAAAACGGAAATCACTGCGTCAGCCGATGCCGGGCCGCGTAGCTGAACAGGTCGGCCGGGTTGTGCAGGCTCAGTTTCTCGAAGATTCGCGCCCGGTAGGTCGAGATGGTATTGGCCGAAAGCGTCAATTGCTGGGCGATCTGGCCAACGCTGCGGCCTTGGGCGAGCAGTTGCAAGACCTGGAATTCGCGGTTGGAGAGGGCTTCGTGCGGCGGCTTTTCGTCGTCGGGGCCACCCCGGACGTTTTGTGCCAGCAACTCGGCCAGTACCGGGGTGATGTAAAGACCGCCGCTGGCTACCTTGGCAATGGCGGCGAACAGGATGTCCGGACTACAGCCCTTGTTCAGGTAGGCATGGGCGCCGCCGCGCATGGCGCGCAGGGCGAACTGGTTTTCCGGGTACACCGACAGCATGATCACGCCAAGGCGCGGGAATTCTCCGTGCAGGGTCTTCAGCACGTCCAGCCCGTCGCGTTCGCCGAGCGCGATGTCGAGCAGCACCACGTCGACCGGCGTCGAGCGGAGCAGGCGGAGCGCCGTCGGACCATCCTCGGCTTCGTGGATATCGCCGATGGCGGGCGATTCGGAAAGAATCTGCCGCAGGCCGCGGCGGATGATCATGTGGTCGTCGACAATGAGGATAGTAGTCATGGCATTTCAGGCGATGGCGTTGGGCAGGCGCAGCACGACGCGCGTGCCGTCGCCTGGGCTGCTGACGATATTGAGCGTGCCGCCCAGCTCCAGCGTCCGTTCGCGCATGCCGAGCAGGCCGAACGAGGTGGGTTGCGGCGGGACACGCATGCCCAGGCCGTTGTCGGCAATGCTGAGGACGAGATCGCGATTGTCGGCATGGGCGTCGAGCTGGACCTGCTTGGCCTGGGCGTGGCGGGTGACGTTGGTCAAAACTTCCTGGACGATGCGGTAGAGCGCGATTTCTGCATCGCGGCCAAGGCGGCAGCGTTCGATCTCCGGCGTGCAGGTGTAGCGGCAGCTCAGCCCGGAGCGTTTCTGGAAATCGAGCAACAGGCTTTCCAGCGCCGCCCACAGACCAAGGTGATCGAGCACGCCGGGGCGCAGGTCGTTGAGGATGCGGCGCACGGCCTGCATGGCGTGGCTGCCGATGTCGAGCATGCCGTCGAGCTTGTCGCGCATCGCGGCATCGTCGCCTAGGCGCTGGCGCAGCCAGTTCATTTCCAGTTGCAGGGCGGTCAATGAAGCGCCGAGGTCGTCGTGGATGTCGCGCGCGATGTGCCGGCGTTCCTCCTCGCGCACGGTGTTCAGGTGGGCCGACAGGCGGCGCAGCGATTCGTGCGACTGGCGCAGGTGGTCGTGGGCGGCCGTCAGTTCGGCGGTGCGTTCGCGGACGCGCTTTTCCAGCTGGTCGTGGGCTTCCTGCAGCAGCTTTTCGGTGCGCTTGCGCTCGGTGATGTCGTTGAAGGTGACGACGGCGCCGACCACGGTGTCGCCATCGCGGATCGGGTAGGAGGCGTATTCGGCCGGGAAGCTGCTGCCCTCGCGCCGCCACAGTACCTCGTCGTCAACGCGGATGCCATGACCCTCCTGGAAGGCCTTGTAGATGCGGCATTCGTGCACCGGCATCAGGGTTTCGTCGGCGTGCGAGTGGTGGATCAGGTAGTGCATCGAGCGGCCGAGCACTTCATCCGGCGTATAGCCGAGCATCTCGGCGCCGGCTTCGTTGATAAAAATGCAGCGTCCATGGAGATCGATGCCGTAGATGCCGTCGCCGGTCGATTCGAGAATCATCTCTAGCTGGCGGCGCCAGGCGGCGTGATGCGATAGTTGGTGCAGGTTGGCAAACATCGGCGTAATCACCTGAGCGCTGTGAAATCTGACGGGCTGGATTCAGCCAGCAAAACAGGGGCCGAAGCCCCCGTTCCTGCGACTGACAGTAGTGCCGGATTACTTCATTTCCGGCTCGTCCTTCTTCTTGTCGTTGCCGGCGATGAACGGGCTCCACGGCTGGGCCTTGACCGGGCCGGGCGTCTTCCAGACGACGTTGAACTGGCCGTCGGCCTTCACTTCGCCGATGAATACCGACTTGTGCAGGTGGTGGTTCTTTTCGTCCATCTTCGACATGATGCCGCTCGGCGCCTTGAAGGTCTGGCCGGCCATGGCCGCGATGACCTTGTCGGTGTCGGTCGACTTGGCCTTCTCGACCGCCTGCTTCCACATGTGGATACCGATGTAGGTGGCTTCCATCGGGTCGTTGGTGACGACCTTGTCGGCGTTCGGCAGCTTGGCCTTTTTGGCCCAGTCGCGGTAGAGCTTCACGAACTTGTCGTTTTCCGGGTTCTTCAGCGACATGAAGTAGTTCCACGAGGCCAGGTGGCCGACCAGCGGCTTGGTATCGACGCCGCGCAGTTCTTCTTCGCCGACCGAGAAGGCGACGACCGGCACATCGGTGGCCTTCAGGCCGGCGTTGCCGAGTTCCTTGTAGAACGGCACATTGGAGTCGCCATTGATGGTCGAGACGACGGCCGTCTTCTTGCCTTCCGAGGCGAACTTCTTGATCTTGGCGATGATGGTCTGGTAATCGCTGTGGCCGAACGGCGTGTAGTCTTCCATGATGTCGGCGTCAGCAACGCCCTTGGACTTCAGGAAGGCACGCAGGATCTTGTTGGTGGTGCGCGGATAGACGTAGTCGGTACCGAGCAGCACGAAGCGCTTGGCTTCGCCGCCGTCCTTGGACATCAGGTATTCGACGGCCGGGATGGCTTGCTGGTTGGGCGCGGCGCCGGTGTAGAAGACGTTCTTTTCGAGCTCTTCGCCTTCGTACTGGACGGGATAGAAGAGCAGGCCGTTGAGTTCCTTGTAAACCGGCAGCACCGACTTGCGGGAAACCGAAGTCCAGCAACCGAAGGTGACGGCAACCTTGTCCTTGGTCAGCAGCTGGCGGGCCTTTTCGGCGAACAGCGGCCAGTTGGAAGCCGGGTCGACGACGACCGGCTCCAGCTTCTTGCCCATCACGCCGCCGGACTTGTTGATTTCGTCGATGGTCATCAGCACGGTTTCCTTGAGCGCGGTCTCGGAAATGGCCATGGTGCCGGACAGGGAATGCAGCACGCCGACCTTGATGGTGTCGGCGGCATGGGCGGCCATGCCGATGGTCGACAGGGCGGCGGCAAGAACGGTTGCCTTGATGAAGTTGCGACGATTGCTCATGGAAGCTCCTCGGAAATTGGAATCTGGTCTGCGTTGTTGCAGTGCAGCGCCAGATTACGACCGGGGTTGTTCGGGAGAAATACGTTAGATTGCGTAGGGGTACGCAGGCGATAGCCATGGCCGCCAACCCGGCGTCTTCATGCCGACGAGCGCTTTCGATTTTGGCCGTTTTTTCCGGTTGACCGTGGCATTCAGCCTAGCAGCAGGCCAGTGACGAGTCGTGCGGATTTCCGCACACGCCACCTGCCCGATTCCGGATTCCTGCACAACGCACGGGGCCACAGTCGCGAATAGTCTTTGAAAATCATTGCCTTGTGATTTTTCCGACCCTGGCACGCCTCCTGCAAATAAATCCGGTATCCGCGCCCTGCGGCCCACGAGAAAATCTGGAGGAGACACCCATGAACAAAACCATCCGCCTCGCCCTCATCGCCGCCTTTGGCGTCGCCGTGCCATTCGCCGCCCAGGCCCAGACGCCCGATGTCGTGCGTCTCGGCAACCTCAAGTTTGCCCACTACGGCGCCGTGTCGTACATGAAGGAAGCCTGCGGCAAGTACAACCTCAAGGTCGAGGAGCGGATGTTCCCGAAGGGTCCGGACATCATGCCGGCCATCGTCGCCGGTGAAATCGACATCGCCGCGCTGGCCTCCGACGGCGCCATCTCGGGCCGCGCCAATGGCGTGCCGATCGTCACTGTCGCCGGTTTCGCCAAGGGCGGCGCGCGCATCGTCGCCGGCGTCGATACCGGCATCAAGACCCTGCAGGACATGAAGGGCAAGAAGGTCGGCGTGACCCGCGGCGGCGCCCACGAATTGCTGCTTTACGCCGAACTCGAAAAGGCCGGCCTGACCTGGTCCGACAAGCCGGGCAAGGATGTGCAGATCGTCTTCCTCGCCTTCGCCGATCTGAACCAGGCGCTGGCCGCCAAGCAGATCGATGCGATGAACCAGTCCGAACCGCAGTCGTCGCAGGCGCTCAACAAGAAATTCGGCGTCGAGGTCATGAAGCCCTACAGCACGGCGATGGGCGAGCCGGTACGCCTGCTGGTCATGACCGAGAAGATGTACAACGAGAAAAAGGACGTCGCCCAGCGCCTGCTCAAATGCTTCGTCGAAACCACCGCCCTGTTCAACAAGGACACCGCACTGGCCGACAAGTACGTGCGCGAATCGATGTTCAAGGGTCAGATCACCGCGCAGGATTTCAAGGACGCGATGGACAACGCCGACTACACCTACGACGTGACGCTCGAGCACATCGACATCACCACCGACTTCATGCAGAAATACGGCGTCGGCCGCATGGCCAAGCCGCCGAAGGCCGCCGAGTGGGTCAAGCTCGACCTGCTGCAGAAGGCCAAGGCCGACCTCAAGGTCAAATAAGCCATGCTGCAGAAACTGAAAGATTTCGCCCACGGCTCGCTGGTGCCGGTGCTGCTCCTCATCCTGTGGGAGGCCGGCTCGCGTTTCGGGCTTTTCTCGGAGGTACTGCTGCCTTCGCCGACCGCCGTCGCCATCAAGTGGTGGGCCTACCTGCTGCCGCTGCAGCCGCAGGAAGCCGGCCAGAGCTACCTCGCCTGGCTGGTTTCCGGCGAGATGCTGCATGACGCCTACTCCAGCCTGTTCCGCGTCGTTGCCGGCTTCCTGATCGGTGCCGCGCTGGCCCTGCCGCTTGGCCTGCTGATGGGCGCCAGCACCCGCATCTACGCTCTGTTCAACCCGCTCATGCAGATCCTCCGGCCGATTCCGCCGATCGCCTACATTCCGCTGGCGATCCTGTGGTTCGGCCTGGGCAATCCGCCCTCCTTCTTCCTGATCGCCATCGGCGCCTTCTTCCCGGTGCTCATGAACACCATCGCCGGCGTTCGGCAGGTCGACGGCATCTTCCTGCGTGCCGCCCGCAACCTCGGCGTCAATCAATGGACGATGTTCACCCGCGTCATCCTGCCCGCCGCCACGCCCTACATCCTGGCCGGCGTGCGCATCGGCATCGGCACCGCCTTCATCGTCGTCATCGTTTCCGAAATGATCGCAGTCAATGACGGCCTCGGCTTCCGCATTCTCGAAGCGCGCGAATTCATGTGGTCGGACAAGATCATCGCCGGCATGATCACCATCGGCCTGCTCGGGCTGGCCATCGACACCGCCGTCAGCCGTCTGAACAACCACCTGCTGCGCTGGCATCGTGGCCTGGAACACTGATCCGGAGACAACATGCGCTACACCACAGCACTGAAATTTGCGCTCTGCGCCGCCCTCGTTCTGGCCGATGCCGCCCATGCCCAGTTGCGCGTCGTGCAGATCGCCCCGCTGTCCGGCCCGCTGGCCGAAACCGGACGGCAGGTCCAGCAGGGTGCCCAGCTCGCCTTCCGCGAAGCCAACGACGCCGGCGGCATCAATGGCCAGAAGATCGTCCTCGAAACCCTCGACGACGCCTACAAGGTCGACGAAACCCTGCGCCTGGCCCGCGAAGTCGCCAAGCGGCCGGAAAAACCGGTCGCCCTGCTCGGGCTGGTCGGCACCGGCAACGTCGCCGCGTTGATCAAGGAGCACGTCATTGACGACATCGGCGTCCCTGTCGTCGGTGTCCGCACTGGCGCCACCGCCCTGCGCCAGCCGACACATCCCCTGGTCTATCACCTACGCGCCTCGTACAGCGCCGAGGTGGACAAGCTGATCGAGGTTGCCAGCACCATCGGCAACAGTCGATTCGCCGTCATGTATCAGGACGATCCGTTCGGGCAGGATGGCCTTAAAGCCCTGCAACAGGCGCTCGACCAGCGCAAGTTGCCGCTGGTGGCCAGCGCCAGCTACGAAAAGAACACGACCAAGGTCGAAGCAGCGGTCGATACCCTACTCAAGGCACCGAGCATTTCGGCCATCATCCTCGTCGCCAACAGCAAGGCAACCGCGGCCTTCGTCAAAGCCTATCGGGAAAAAGGCGGACTGGCCCAGCTCTACACCCTGTCGGTCACCAACGACCGGGAGGTGGTCGCCACCATCGGCGCCAGGCTGGCGCGTGGCCTCGGCATCACGCAGGTCGTCCCTTTCCCGACTTCGGGCGTCCTCCCGCTCACCCGCGGTTACCAGCGCCTGCTGGCGAAATACCAGCCCGACGGACAGCCCAACGTCTCCAGCATGGAAGGTTATCTCTACGGCAAGGTCCTAATCGAAGCCTTGCGCCGCGCCGGGCCGAAACCGAGCCGTGAAACGCTGACCAAGGCCCTCGCCGCCGGCCCCTTCGAGTTCGGTGGCTACCAGATCAAATTCCCCTCCGGCAGCCACGAAGGTTCCGACTTTGTCGAACTGACGATGATCGGCGCCGAAGGCAAACTCATTCGCTAGGACCATCCATGACTACCCACATCGACATCCGCCAGGTCAACAAGGTCTTTCGCACCGGCGAACGGGAAGTGATCGCCCTCAAGGAGATCAATCTCGAAATCAGGCAAGGCGAGTTCGTCTGCCTGCTCGGCCCCTCGGGCTGCGGCAAATCGACGCTGCTCAACGCCGTGGCCGGCTTTCAGCCGCCATCGAGCGGCGAAATAGTCATCGAAGGCAAGAAGATCCTCAAGCCTGGCCCGGATCGCGGCATGGTCTTCCAGGAATACGCCCTCTTTCCGTGGATGACGGTGGCCCAGAACATCGCCTTCGGCCTCGAAATCCAGAAAAAGGACAAGGCCGAGATCGAGCTGACGGTGAACCAGTTGCTCGACCTGCTGCACCTCACCGACTTCCGCGATCGTTTCCCGAAGGATCTCTCCGGCGGCATGCGCCAGCGCGTTGCCATCGCCCGCGTGCTCGCCCTCGACTCGCCGATCATGCTCATGGACGAGCCGTTCGGCGCCCTCGACGCGCTGACCCGGCGCAACCTGCAGGACGAGCTGCTGCGCATCTGGGAAAAGCTCGGCAAGACCATCCTCTTCGTCACCCACTCGATCGAGGAGTCGATCTACCTGGCCGACCGCATCGTCGTCATGACCTACCGCCCCGGCACGGTCAAACGCGACCAGATCGTCGACATGCCACGGCCGCGCGATCCGTCGTCGGCCGCCTTCAACGACCTCAAGCGCGAACTCGGCCGCCTGGTCATGGAGGAGCAGGAACGCCACGCCAACGACGAAATGAAACTTGCTGCGGTCGACTGAGAAAAACGGCCAAAATCGGTAGGATGACGGGGTGAATCCCAACCAAGTCCCCCGCCCGGCCGGGCGAAATCGCCGCACCCTGCTCCTGCTCGGTGCGGCGGTTTGTTTCTGCCTGCTGCTCGGCGGGCTGACCTACCGCGTCTTCTTCGGCATCCATCTGGACAGCGACCGGCATCTGTCCGCCCAGCGCCTCGACGCCTTTGCTCTGTCGCTCGACGCCACGCTGGCCCGCCACGAATCGCTGCCCGGCCTGCTCGCCCTCGACCCGTCGCTCGCCGCGCTGCTCCGCGACCCGGGCAACCCGCAACGGATCGCCGCTGCCAACGCCTACCTTGAAGCCGCCCAGCAGGGCGCCGCGGTCGCCGCGACCTATCTGATCGACGCCAAAGGCATGACCCTGGCCGCCAGCAACTGGCGCCTGCCGCACAGCTTCGTCGGCCACAACTACGCCTTTCGCCCCTATTTCCGCGACGCGCTGAAGAATGGCCTCGGTCGTTTCTACGGCGTCGGCGTGACCACCGGCGAACCCGGCTATTTCCTCGCCGCCCCGGTCCGCGAACAGGGCAAGGCGCTCGGCGTAATCGTCCTCAAGGTGGGTTTGGAAGCCATGGAACAAGCCATGGCCGGCGCCGGCGAAACACTGCTGCTGGCCGATGCCGACGGCATCGTCTTTCTCTCCTCGGACCGCCAGTTGCATTACCGGACGCTGGCGCCGCTCAGCGCCGCGGTCAGTGCCCGACTGGCCGAGACTCAGCAATATGGCAACCAGGCCATCAGGCCGTTGGCCACCCGGACGATTCCGCTCAACGCCAGCGAACCGATCCGCCTCGCCCTGCCCGAACAGGCGCCCCGCGAATGGCTGATCCACGCCCGGCCGGTCGGCAATTCAGGTTGGCAGGTCGTCCAGTTGGGCGACCCCGGCGAAGCGCGCAGCACGGCAACCGCCGCCGCCACTGCCGTCGCCTTCGCCACTGCCTTCCTGCTCGGCGTCGCCGCTCACTTTCGCCAGCGCAGCCGCCGGCGCGAAGAATTGCGCCGCATCTACGCCGAACTTGAAACCCGCATCGCCGAACGTACGGCCGATCTGACCGAGCAGATCGCCGCCCTCGAGAGCACCAAGGCGATCCTGCGCGAAACCCGCGACGCCGCCGTGCAGGCCGGCAAGCTGGCGACGCTGGGTCAGATGTCGGCCGGCATCAGCCACGAACTGAACCAGCCGCTGGCCGCCCTGCAAACCTTTGCCGACAACGCCAGCGCCCTGCTCGCCCGCAGCCGTTACGACGAAGTCGCCGAGAACCTGCAGATGATCAGCGAGCTGGTCGACCGCACCGGGCGCATCGTGCGCCAGCTCAAGACCTTCGCCCGCAAGGAAGCGCCGACGCCGCAGGCGGTAACGGTGACGAGCGCCATCGAACACGCGTTGATGATCGTCGAGCCGCGTCGCCGCGAAATCGGCGCGCGCATTGCCGTCGCTCCATCCGCGCCAGATTTGCTGGTCGTCGCCGAAGCCGGTCGGCTGGAGCAGATACTGGTCAACCTGCTGCGCAACGGGCTGGACGCCATGGCCGGTCAGCCGGAACCGGTGCTCGACGTGGCGACCCGGCGCGACGGCGACGCCGTCAGCATCGCCGTCAGCGATCATGGCGCCGGCCTGTCGGACGACGCCCGCAGCCACCTCTTCGAGCCTTTCTACACCACCAAGCCGGCCGGCGAAGGCCTCGGCCTCGGCTTGGCCCTGTCGCTGACCATCGCCGAAAGTTACGGCGGCACGCTGAGCGCGCACAATGCGCCCGAAGGCGGCGCCGTTTTCGTGCTGAGCCTGCCTTCTGCTGGAGAGACCAATGCCCCATCTGACGCTTGAATACACCCGCAACCTGAGCGATTTCGATCCGACCGTGGCGCTCGCCGCGATCAATGCGGCGGCCTTCGATTCCGGCCTGTTCGGCGAGCCGGATATCAAGAGCCGGGCCATCGGTCTCGATTGCTTTCAGATCGGCGTTCTGCCCGGCGCGCGCGGCTTCATCCACATCCGCATTGCCCTGCTGGCCGGGCGCAGCGACGAGGAACGGCAGCATTTGGCCGAGGCCGTGCTGGCGGCGCTGAATGCCACGGTCAACCGGAAAAAAGGCATGGAAATCCAACTCAGCGTCGAAACGGTCGATCTCGACCGGGCCAGCTACGCCAAGGCCGTGATCGATGGCTGAACTGACAGTATTTCTGGTTGAGGACGACGCAGCCGTCCGCAAAGGCTGCGAGCAGGCGCTGTCGCTGGCCGACATCCCGGTGCGCGGCTTTGCCGATGGCGAAGCCATGCTTGCCGCGCTGGTTGCCGGCCAGCCGGCGTTGGTGGTGACCGACGTGCGCCTGCCGGGCAAGGACGGCCTCGAACTGCTGCGCGAACTGCGCCAGCACGACCGCGAACTGCCGGTGCTGCTGATGACCGGCCACGGCGACGTGGCCATGGCTGTCGAGGCGATGCGCGAAGGCGCCTACGATTTCATCGAAAAGCCGTTCCCCTCAGAGCGCCTGATCGCCGCCGTGCGCAGCGCCCTAGAAAAGCGCGCCCTGATCCTCGAAAACCGGCAGCTCAAGGAACGCATCGGCGACAACGGCGTCGCCCGCATCATCGGCCAGTCGCCCATCATGCAGCGCATTCGCCAGCTCGTCGGCACGCTGGCGCCGACCGGCGTCGATATCCTGCTCAATGGCGAAACCGGTAGCGGCAAGGAAGTCGCCGCCCGCGCCATCCACGAAGCCAGCCACCGGCGCGGCCCTTTCGTCGCCATCAATTGCGGTGCGCTGCCTGAAACGGTCTTCGAAAGCGAGCTGTTCGGCCACGAAGCGGGCGCTTACACCGGGGCCGGCAAACGCCGTATCGGCCGCATCGAACACGCCAACGGCGGTACGCTGTTCCTCGACGAAATCGAGTCGATGCCACTCAACCTGCAGGTCAAGTTGTTGCGCGTGCTGCAGGAACGCAGCGTCGAGCGGCTGGGCAGCAACGCGGCGATTCCCGTCGATTGTCGGCTGGTCGCGGCGAGCAAGATCGACCTCAAGGCGGCGTCGGATGCCGGCCAGTTCCGCGCCGATCTGTATTACCGCCTCAACGTCGTCAGCCTCGACCTGCCGCCACTGCGCCAGCGGCGCGAGGATATTCCGCTGCTCATGGCGCATTTCCTGCACGAAGCGGCGCTGCGTTTCCAGCGCCCGTTGGCGGGTTGGACGCCGGCCGATCTGGCGCGCTGGTCGGCCCACGACTGGCCGGGCAATGTCCGCGAATTGAAGAACGTCGCCGAACGCTGGGCCCTCGGCCTGCCCGACGCGCTGCGCGGAAACGAGGTGCCGGTACCAGCCGCGCTGTCGCTGGCCGAGCAGGTCGATGCAACCGAACGCCAGATCATTGAAAGCGTGCTTGGCCAGTGCGCCGGCAACGTCGCCCAGGCCGCCGAAGTGCTGCACACTCCGAAGAAAACGCTGTACGACAAGCTGACCCGGCACGGCATCGCGGCAGACAACTTCAGGCATTGAGGCCGGCGATTTTCCACGGTCTACCGGGCTTGCTACGGTCAACTGGAAAAAACGGCCAAAATTGAAATGACTCAGGCGCCGCGCATCTTGCTCATGGCCAGATTGGCCGCTGCCGTGCGCGTTTCAACGCCGAGTTTCTCGAAGACGTGTTCGAGGTGCTTGTTAACCGTGCGCGGGCTGTTGCCGAGGATTTCGCCAATGTCATTACTCGTCTTGCCCTGCACGACCCAGTAAAGCACTTCGGCCTCGCGCTGGGTCAGGCGGAAGGCGGCGATCAGCGATTCGACGGCCGAGGCGTCGTTTTCCTCGCGCAGCACGACGAGCCATTCATCGTCGCCGGTCTGGTCGTGGAACGACGCGAGCAGGCGCTTGTTGCCTTCGGCGATGAGCAGGGCCGGCGCATCGCGGCCATCGGCGCGGGCGCGCAGAGCGGCGGCGATCCAACTCAGCAGCTCTTCCGGGGCGACCGTTTCCGGGTTGGCGAAATAGGCGTTGAGCAGGCTGCGGGCGAGCGGCGTCTGCCAGACAATCTTGCTGTCGGCGGCGCGCACGGCGACGGTAGCCTGGCCGAAGGCATCGAGCGCGCTGCGCGCCTGCTTCATCTGCCGGGCGTTGGCCATGTGGGCAGCGATGCGGGCCAGTACCTCGGCCGGGCGGATCGGCTTGGTGACGTAATCGGCACCACCAGCGGCGAAGGCAGCGACGACGTGCTCGGTTTCGGTCAGGCCGGTCATGAAGACGATGGGGATGTGCTGGGTCGAGAAATCGGCTTTCAGGCGACGGGCCACTTCGAAGCCGTCCATGCCGGGCATCAGCGCGTCGAGCAGAATGACGTCGGGCAGGCTCTGGCGTGCCCGCTGCAACGCCGCTTCGCCGTGCGTCGCGACGAGCACGGTGTAGCCGGCCTCGTCTAACGCATCGTGCAGCAGGGAGAGGTTTTCCGGCACATCGTCCACGATCAGGACGATGTCGGAGATGGTCCGGTCAACTGGCGGCATCGCGCATTTTCCTGAGAATTTCCTTCATCGCATCGAACTGGAATTGTCGCGCAAGATCGCGCAGGATGCGGACGAATTCGCCGTGGCTGGCATCCATCCGCTCGATCTCGGCGAGCTTGTTGAGGATGCCGCGCAGGTAGCCGAGGGTGATCAGTTCATCGAGCGCGGCCATTTCGGTTTCATCAGGCGGCAGCAGCGGCAGGGGTTCGGCTGGCGCGGCGGGGGTTGCGGCGACCGGTGCTTCGGCGGTGACCCATTCGAGGTCGAGCTTGCGGCCCAGCCAGGCGAGCAGTTCGTCGACCTTGAGCGGCTTGACGATGAAATCGTCGGGCGTCACGCCGACATCGTTGTCCAGCCCCTTGTCGTAGGCGTTGGCCGAGAGGATGGCAATGCTGGCCTCGTTATGGCCCTGCTGACGCAGGCGGCGGATGGTTTCCCAGCCATCGATGCCGGGCATGCCGAGGTCCATGAAAATCAGGTGCGGCGCGAAACGCGGCACGGCGGCCAGGCATTCGTAGCCGCTGGCCGCCTGCTCGACAACGAAGCCGAGCGGTTCGAGGACATTTTGCAGCAGGTCGCGGTCGACCTTTTCGTTGTCGACCACCAGAATGCGCTGCCGCACGCCGACGTAGCCGATGCGGTTGAGTTTGGGCAGTTCCCGCGCCGCCTGCGCCGAATGCACCGAGGGCAGGAAGAGGCGGATGCGGAACAGCGTGCCTTCGCCCGGCGGGCTCGACACCTGCATTTCACCGCCCATGAGGTCGGTCAGCATGCGGGCGATGGTCAGGCCGACGCCGCTGCCGCCAGCCTGCACGCTGCTGCCGCGCGTGAAAGGCTCGAAGATGCGCTCCATGTCGGCAGCCGGAATACCGGGGCCGGTGTCGCGGATTTCAAAAATCGCCATGTCGCGCCGGCATTCGACGCCGAAAGTGACGCCGCCGCGCACGGTGAATTTGACGGCGTTGCCGAGCACGTTGATCAGGATCTGACGCAGGCGTTTTTCGTCGGCTCGGACGACAGCCGGCACCTCGCCGAGCGGCCGGTACTCAAAGCTCAGCCCCTTGTTGCGCGCTTGCAGCTCGAACATGCCGACGATCTGCTGCATCAGTTCGGGGAAATCCATCGCCCTAACGTCAAGCGTCAGCTTGCCGCCCTCGATGCGGGCGATGTCGAGCGTGCCTTCGATAACCGACAGCAGGTGGTCGCCGGATTTGCGGATGACGCTGACGGCCTGGGCACGGTTGGGCGGGACGTCCTCGTCGGCAGCGAGAATCTGGGCGTAGCCGAGGATGCTGTTGAGCGGTGTCCGTAGTTCGTGGCTGATCGCCGTGATGTAGCGGCTCTTGGCCTGGTTGGCCTGCTCGGCGACGACCCGGGCTTTTTGCAGCGCCTCATCGGTGCGCTGGTGCGATTCGATTTCCTGCATGAGCAACTGCGTTTGCCGGTTCGACTCCTCCTGCGCGACGCGCCGGCTTTCCTGGGTCAGCACCATCCACCAGGCGATGACCCCGGAGAGCATGAGCAGCGCCGCGAAGGTCTTGATGAAGCTGTCCTGCAGGCGGGCAATGACGGCCGGTTCGGGTGCGCCGAGGGCCAGCAACTCGTGCGTATAAAGCACGCCGAGAATCAGCGCGAGGATCGGCACGATGCCGGTCATCAGCAGCAGGTAGTGGCCGAGGCCGGTCTCAAGGTAAGGCAGCGCGGCCTTGGGCAGGATGCGCCGGAGCACCGCGTTCCATTGCGCGCCAAGATGGCCGGCCGGCTTGCACTGGTCATGGCAGCGGGCATCGAGCGTACAGCACAGCGAGCAGATCACGCCTTGGTAGGCGGGGCAGTAGGCCATGTCCTCGCCTTCGTAGTCGCGTTCGCAAATTGAGCATTTTTTTCGGTTGACCGTGGGAACCTCTTTGGGGCGGACCAAGTAGTAGCGCCCCCCCGTTCCCCAAGCAATCAGCGGCGAGGCAACGAACGCCGCGACCAGCGCGACAAATGGCGCATACGGCTGCAGCGCCTCGCCAAACAGCCCGACGAAGGTGCACACTGACAACAGCGAGGCGATGGCCATGGCGCCGACGCCAACCGGGTTGATGTCGTATAGATGACTGCGCTTGAACTCGATGCCCGGCGGCGACAGGCCAAGCGGCTTGTTGATGACGAGGTCGGCGACGACAGCCGCCATCCACGAAATGGCGATGTTCGAGTAAAGCCCGAGCACCTGGCCGAGCGCCTGGAAGACATCGAGTTCCATGAGGAGCAGCGCGATCAGGGTGTTGAAAACGACCCAGACAACGCGGCCAGGGTGGCTGTGCGTCAGCCGGGAGAAGAAATTCGACCAGGCCAGCGAACCGGCGTAGGCGTTGGTAACGTTGATCTTGAGCTGCGAAATGACGACGAACAGCGCCGTCGCAGCAACGGCCAGCGTCGTGTTGTCGAAGACGTGCGAAAAGCCGATCAGGTACATCTGGTTCGGGTCGACCGCCTTTTCGGCGGGAATGCCGTTGCGCAACACGAGCCAAGCGAGCAGTGCACCACCGAGCATTTTGAGGACGCCGGGCACCACCCAGCCCGGCCCGCCGATGATGACGGCCAGCCACCAACGCCGATTGTTGGCTGGCGTTTTTTCCGGCATGAAGCGCAGGTAATCGACCTGTTCCGCCATCTGCGTGACCAGCGCGATGCCGACGGTCAGCGCCGCCGCGAAGAGGTGCGGGTTGAAGCTGGCTTCACCGCCCCGCTCGCCGCCGTATTGCCAGAGGCCGGACAGCGCCTGCGGATCTTCGAGGAAAAGGAAGGCGTAGGGCAGGACGAGCAGGAAAATCCACAGCGGCTGCGTCCACGCCTGCAGTTTGCTGATCGCTGTGACGCCGTGGGTGACCAGAGGAATGACCACAAGCGCACAGATCAAGTAACCCCAGACCGGCGGAATCTTGAAGGCGAGTTCGAGCGCATAGGCCATGATCGCCGCTTCGAGGGCGAAGAATATGAAGGTGAAACTGGCGTAGATCAGCGAGGTGATCGTCGAGCCGATGTAGCCGAAGCCGGCGCCGCGCGTCAGCAGGTCCATGTCCAGCCCGTGGCGGGCAGCCATGACGCTGATCGGCAGACCGATCAGGAAGATGATCAGGCCGGTGGCAAGAATGGCCCAGAAAGCGTTGAGAAAACCAGCCTGGACGAGCATGGTCGCACCGACCGCTTCGAGCACGAGAAACGAAGCCGCGCCAAAGGCCGTGTTGGCGACGCGCAACTCGGACCATTTGCGGAAACTGCGCGGGGTAAAACGCAGCGCGTAGTCTTCCAGGGTTTCGTTGGCAACCCAGGTGTTGTAGTCGCGCCGGATTTTGATGATGCGCTGGGTAGCCGTCGTGAGCTGTGGATCCATGCGGCGATTAAACCATGAATCAACAGTTCAGACGGGCAGGCGAATCAGTGCCGAAGTCACCATTTCTCGCCCGCCAAGCGCGGGCTGCACCACCTCAAGCCTGATAGACGACGCGTCCGCCAACCAGCGTGGACTTCACCTTGCCGGTCATCATGTAACCGGTCCATGGCGAATTCTTGCCACGGCTCCTGAGCGCATCCGGCGTCAGTTGCCAGGTCGCTTCCGGGTCGAAGATGCAGATATCGGCGGCGGCACCGACAGCGAGCTGACCGCTGGGCAGGCCGAGGACAGCAGCCGGCGCCGAAGTAATGCGGGCCAGCGCATCAGGCAGGCTGACGCCGGCTTCTTCGGCCCATTTCAGGGTGAGCGGGAGCAAAACCTCAAGCCCGGTCGCCCCCGGCTTGGCTTCGCCGAAAGGCAGCAACTTTTCATCGGCGCCGACTGGGGTGTGATCGGAACAGATGGCGGCCAGACCAGCAGCGGCGGCTTTCGACAAGGCCTGACGATCGCTCTGGGCGCGTAGCGGCGGGCTGAAACGGGCGTGCGGGTTGAAGTAGCCGATATCGTTTTCGGTCAGCAGCAGGTGATGGACGCCGATGTCGAAAGTGACCGGCAAGCCTTCATGCTGCGCCCGCTGGACGAGTGCCACGCCAGCCGCCGACGACAGGCGGGTCAGATGTACGCGGCAACCGGTATCGCGCACGAGCTGGACAATGGTGCCGACGGCAATGGTTTCGGCGGCGACCGGAATGCCGGCCAGACCGAGACGGCTGGACACCTCGCCCTCATGCGCGATGCCGTTGCGCGACAGCCAGTAATCCTGTGGCTGTAGCCAGATGGCGAAGCCGAAGGTGGCGGCGTATTCCATGGCGCGAAGCAGCGCTTCGGTATCGGTGACCGGCCGGTTGGCCTGCGAGAAGGCAACACAGCCGGCCTTCTTGAGACCGGCCAGTTCAGCCAGACGCTCGCCATTGAGACCCAAGGTCAGGGCACCGAGCGGCAGGACGCGCGCCTTGCGGATTTCCTTGGCGCGATGAACGAGGCGATCTGCCAGTTCCGGCTCGTCGAGCGGCGGATCGGCATCGGGCGGTACGACAACCGAAGTCACGCCACCGGCAACGGCAGCGGCCAGTTCGGCTTCGATGGAGTTGAGGCGGGCGCCAAGGTCGATCAGGCCCGGACAGACAACGCAACCGGCAGAGTCGATGGTTTGGTCGGCGACAAAGCCGGCCGGTGCGTCGCCCAGCCCGGCGATCTTGCCGTCGACGACATACAACGAAGTACTGCGGTCAACACCGTTTTTCGGGTCAATTACGCGGCCATTCTGGATAAGGATGTTCATCTCAATTCCCCGCAACGATGCTCATGACGGCCATGCGAACCGCGATACCAAAAGTGACTTGCGGCAGGATCACTGCCTGCGCCCCGTCGGCCACTGCCGAATGGATTTCGACGCCGCGGTTCATCGGCCCCGGGTGCATGACGATGGCGTCCGGCTTGGCCAGCGCCAGCTTCTGCGGCGTCAGGCCGTAGTGGCGGAAATATTCGCCGGCCGAGGGCAGCAGGGCGCCGGTCATCCGTTCGTTCTGCAGGCGCAGCATGATGACGACGTCGACGTCTTTCAAACCTTCGTTCATGTCGTGGAAGACATGCACGCCAAGCTTGTCGAGATGCTTCGGCAACAGGGTTTCCGGCCCGATGGCGCGAACTTCCGGAACGCCCAGCGTGGTCAGCGCATGAATATCCGAACGGGCCACGCGCGAATGCAGGATGTCGCCGACGATGGCGACGCGCAACTGAGTGAAATCCTTCTTGTAGTGGCGGATCGTGTACATGTCGAGCAGGCCCTGCGTCGGGTGGGCGTGGCGACCGTCACCGGCATTGACGACATGGACGTCGTCGCGGCCGATGCGCTGCAGATGCTCGGCAATCAGGTAGGGCGCGCCGCTCGACGCGTGGCGCACGACGAACAGGTTGGCGTGCATGGCGACGAGGTTGTCGATGGTGTCGAGCAGTGTTTCACCCTTGGCCGTCGACGACTTGTTGATGTCGAGGTTGATGACGTCGGCGGAGAGACGCTTGGCGGCGATCTCAAAGGTCGTCCGGGTGCGCGTCGAGTTTTCGAAGAACAGGTTGAAGACGCTCTTGCCGCGCAGCAGCGGCACCTTCTTGACGTCGCGTGCCGAGACTTCCATGAAGGAGGCAGCGGTATCGAGAATCTGCGTCAGGATGCGCTGGGGCAGCCCCTCGATCGACAGCAGGTGGGTCAGTTCGCCATCCTTGTTCAACTGCGGGTTATGCATTTTCCATTCTCCAAACCAGTCGACCGTCGTCCTGCTTGCCCAGCACCAGATTCTGGTGGTCATTGAGCTCCACTGCCCACGCCCCGTAGGTTGCGGCCACCGGCAACTCACGCCCGCCGCGGTCGGCCAGCACGGCCAGTTCGATGGAGGCCGGACGACCGTAGTCGAACAGTTCGTTGATCGCCGCCCGCGTCGTCCGGCCGGTGTACAGCACGTCATCGACCAGGATCAGGTGGCGGCCTTCGACGTCGAAGGGGATGACCGTCGGCTTGCACTGCGGATGCAGACCTTTTTCGGCGAAATCGTCGCGATAGAAGGAAACATCGATCAGGCCGATGTCTTCCGGCAGGTCGAGCAATTCGCGCAGGCGTCCGGCGATCCACGCTCCGCCGCTGTAGATGCCGACCAGCGCCGGTTTCCGGAAAAGTTGCGGACGAATCAGTTCGGCCAGTTGGCGACACTGCGCCTCGGCATCGGGTAATACTTCAGGCTGGGGTGACATGGTGCGGGCTTTCGAACCAGGTTTGAAGGATGAGTTGCGCTGCCACGGCATCGAGCAGCGGCTTGGCTGATTTGCTGTTGCGACCGGTTTCACGAAGGCGGGATTCGGCATCGACGGAAGTCAGGCGTTCGTCGGCAAAACCGACCGGCAGGTTGTAGCGGCGCTTGAGGCGCTCGGCGAACTTGGTGGCCAGCCGGGTCATTTCATGTGGCGTACCGTCAGCATGCATGGGCAGGCCGACGACCAGTTGCACCGGTTGCCATTCGGCGACCAGTTTGCCGATGGCAGCGAAACGGTCGTCGTTGGATTCGGCGTGGATAGTGGTCAGCGGGTGGGCCGTGCCGAGCATCGTTTCGCCGGTGGCGACACCGATGCGCTTTTCACCGAAGTCGAACGCGAGGACGGTGCCCATCAACGAGCTGACCGGCTCATGCGTGTCCGGCCACGTCGGAAAGCTGGGTGAAGCTGATGCCGAGCTTTTGCATGGCGGCCGGCAAGCGCTCTTCCGGCGGCAGGTCGAAGAGGATTTCGGCCTTGGCCGGCACGGTCAACCAGGAATTCTGGGCCAGCTCGTTTTCCAGCTGCCCGGCATCCCAGCCGGAGTAACCCAGCGTGACGATGATTTCGGCCGGCAGGCCGGCGCTGCCCACCGAGTTGAGCACATCGCGCGAACTGGTCAGACCGACCTCGCTGTTGACGGCCAGCGTGGACTGCCACTTGCCGATCGGACGATGCAGGACGAAACCGCGGTCAAGCTGGACCGGGCCGCCGAAATAGACCGGGAGGTTGGCCAGATTTTCGGCCGCCAGCTTGATGTCGATCTTGTCGAACAAGCCAGCCAGATTCATGTCAATCGGGCGATTGACAATGATCCCCAACGCCCCGTTCTCATTGTGTTCGCAAATGTAGATCAGGGAATTCGAGAAATACGGGTCTTCCAGCGTCGGCATCGCGATGAGGAAGTTGTCGGTCAGGTTGACGTTGTCCATAACTGGAATTTTAATCGTCGGGAAGGTACAAACCAACCATGAAAAAAGAAAAAGCCCTCGTCTGGTTTCGCCGTGACCTGCGCGACCATGACCACGCCGCCCTGAGTGCGGCACTGGCCGGGGCGCAACAGGTTTATTGCGCCTTTGTTTTCGACACTGAAATTCTCGATGCGCTACCGGCTCGGCGCGACCGCCGCGTGCATTTCATTCGCGAATCGCTGGTCGAGCTCGACGCGGCCCTGCGCGCCAGGGGTGGCGGCCTGATCATCCGCCACGGCCGGGCGACCGAGGAAATTGCGGCACTAGCCAAGGAACTCGGCGTGTCGGCGGTGTTTGCCAACCGCGATTACGAGCCGGCCGCCAAGCGGCGCGATGCCTCCGTTGCGGAATCACTTTTGGCTGAAGGCATAGGCTTCCAGGCGTTCAAGGATCAGGCCGTCTTCGATGGCAATGAAGTGCTAACACAGGCCGGCCATCCCTTCTCGGTGTTCACGCCCTACAAGAATGCATGGCTCAAGCGCTTGACTGCAGCCGACTGCGTCGAGTGGCCGTGCCATGGACAACTGGCCGACTGTGACTTGACGGGTATCCCGAGCCTGGCTGAAATCGGCTTCGAAACCAGCGATCTCGAGACCTTGGGCATACGCCCCGGCATGTCGGGTGCCCGCGCCTTGTGGGAGGAGTTCCGCCATGGACGCATCGAACGCTACGGCGCCCTGCGCGACTTCCCGGCGGTCAAGGGCGTTTCCTACCTGTCGGTACATTTGCGCTTTGGCACCATCGGCATACGCGAACTGGTCCGCACTGCGCTGATCGCCAGGGACACGACCTGGCTCAACGAGCTGATCTGGCGCGACTTCTATTTCATGATCCTCGACCACTTCCCGCACGTCGTCGGTAGCGCTTTCAAGCCCGCCTACGATGCGGTGCGCTGGGACGACTGGCCGGATGGCCTGGCCGCCTGGAAGGAAGGGCGCACTGGCTATCCGCTGGTCGATGCCGCGATGCGCCAGCTCAACCACAGCGGCTGGATGCACAACCGGCTGCGCATGATCGTCGCCTCCTTCCTGAGCAAGGATCTCGGCATCGACTGGCGGTTAGGCGAACGCTATTTCGCTGATCAGCTCAACGATTTCGACCTGTCGGCCAACAACGGCGGCTGGCAATGGGCGGCATCGACCGGCTGCGACGCGCAACCGTATTTCCGCATTTTCAACCCGGTGACGCAGTCCGAACGCTTCGACCCGGAGGGGAAGTTCATTCGCCGCTATGTTCCCGAACTGGCCAAAGTCGCCAACAAATACATCCACGCGCCGTGGCAAATGGGGCGCCTCGAGCAGGAAAACATTGGTGTTGTGATCGGGAGAGACTACCCAGCGCCGATTGTCGATCACGCTTCGGCCCGGGAAAAGACTTTGGCGCGCTACGCCATACTTAAAAATTAGGCATTTTTCCCGGTTGACCGTGGCATTCCACGGTCAACCGGAAATTCAGGCTATTTTTTGCAATAACCGGCCACGATGCCGAGCAACTCGGCTTCGTCATACGGCTTGCCGAGGTAGTGATTGGCACCGATTTCCAGCGCGTAATTGCGGTGCTTGTCAGCCGTCCGCGAGGTGATCATGACCACCGGCAACGACCGCAGGCGAGCATCGGCGCGCAAGTTGCGAACCAGATCGAAGCCATCCATGCGCGGCATTTCGATGTCGGACAGGATGACATCCGGCGTCACCTCGACCAGTTGCTCCAGCGCATCGACGCCATCCTTGGCCAGTATGACCTGATAGCCCTCACGCATGAGCAGGCGGCTGGTGATCTTGCGCACGGTCAGCGAATCGTCGACCACCATCACGGTCGGCAAGTGGGCCACTTCCGTCATCACCGGCGGCAGCATGGTGGGCACGGCAGTATGCACGCTGGAAACGGTCGTCCGGCTGGCCAGCGCGACCGGGTTGAGGATCAGCACAACCTTGCCGTCGCCGAGCACTGTGGCACCTGAAATACCGACGACGCGGGCGAGCTGGGCGCCGATATTCTTGACGACGACTTCCTGATTGCCCTTGAGTTCATCGACCAGGATACCAACCCGTTGCGAACCCGAGCGCAAGAGCAGCACCCAGTACTGGCGATGCGCTTCCGGCACAGCCTCCGTGTCGCCGAGCAGGTGCGGCAGGAAATGGAAGGGGTAGCGATTGCCCTGCCACTCGATCTCGCTTTTTTCGCGAATGGCGGCGAGCGCCTTTTCCTTCATTTCCTTGACCTGTTCGATCATCGTCGACGGCACTGCATAAAGATGGCTGCCGACACGAACGAGCAAAGTCTGCGTTACCGCCAGCGTGAGCGGCAGGTAAAGCAGGAAGGTGGTGCCCTGACCGGGCTGCGACTGAATTTCGATGCGGCCGCCAATTTCGCCGACCTCGGTTTTCACGACGTCCATGCCGACGCCGCGGCCGGACAACTGGGTCACTTCGGAGGCCGTCGAGAATCCCGGCTGGAAGATGAAATCAAACAGCGTCTTTTCATCGGCCGCCTGCCCCGGCGGGAGCAGGCCCATGGCTTCGGCGCGCGCGCGGATGCGGGCAAGATCGAGCCCCTTGCCGTCGTCGCTCATGGCCAGAACGATTTCGTTACCTTCCTGCGACAGCTTGATGATGATTTCACCAGCCTCGGCCTTGCCGGCGGCCAGGCGCTCGTCACGGCTCTCGACACCGTGCGTCACGGCATTGCGCAGCATGTGTTCGATCGGCGCCAGCATCTTGTCGAGCACCGAACGGTCGATATCGACCTGTCCGCCGACGATATCGAGATTGGCCCGCTTGCCGACTTCCTTGGCGGTCTGCCGGACGATGCGGTAGAGACGTTCGGTCTGGCTGGCGAACGGCACCATGCGGACGCCCATGAGCTCCTGCTGCAGGCTGCGGTTGAGGCGCGACTGGGCGAGAATCGCCGCGTTGGCATCGTCCAGATTCTTGAGCAAGCTTTGCTGAACGGTTGCCACGTCGTTCACCGACTCGGCCATGAAGCGGGTCAGCTCCTGGAAGCGCGTGAAGCGGTCAAGTTCGAGCGGGTCGAAATCAACCTCGCTGTCCGGCGTCTGGGCGACGCGGGCCTGAATCTGCGATTCAGCCTGAATTTCGATTTCGCGCAACTGGCGGCGCAGACGAATGACGTTTTCTGTCAGTTCGAGCAATGAGCCCTTCAGGCTGCGCATTTCGCCTTCGATCCGGGTACGGGCAATCGACAGTTCGCCCGCCTCGCTGACCAGACGATCGATAAGATCGGCGCGGACGCGCAACGTTGCTCGCTGACCGCCAGCCTCGGCATCCGCCTCGGTTTCAGCAGCTGGCGATTGGCCTTCGGCCGAAAGCGTCTCGGCGGCCACTTCTGGCGCCTCTGCAACAACCTGCTCCTGAGGACCGGCGCGCAGACGCTCGACGGCCTGGTCGAGCACATCGCAGCCACTTTCGATTTCGTCGATGAAGGCTGGCGTCACGTGGCCGGCGCGCAGCATTTCTTCAAGCCGGGCTTCGAGCTGGTGGGTCGCTTCGCCGAGATTCATTGCCCCGGCCATGCGCGCACTACCCTTGAAGGTGTGCAACAGTCGGGCAATCGCATGCGGCGCCGCATCACCGGCCAGATCGCTGCGCCAGGCACGGACCTGAGTGGTCAGGTCGCGCGTCAGATCGACGGCTTCCTCAAGGAAGATCGGCAGCAGTTGTTCGTCGAGTTCGTCGTTCAGTTGCGGCAACACGGGTGCCGGCATGACCTGGACCGACTCGGTCACTGTCTCGGCAACTTCGGCCGCTTTGCCCGGAAGTTCGATGATCTCGGCACCGGCCGGTAGCGCCTCCTCAGCAGGCTGGGTGGCATGGAGGAAGACATCTTCCAGCGCCGCGATCAACTGCACCTGCTCGTCCGGCGAGCGCTGCAAGGCCAGCCCGGCAAACATTTCTTCGAGCGTGATGATGGCCTGACGAACGGTTTCAATGCCTTCGATACTTTCCGCCTGCCCCGAACCATCACGCCGCAACAAGGCGTGTTCAAGGGCTATGGCCAGCCGATTGAGCGGCATCAGGCCTACCGTTGCCGCAATGCCACCCAGGGTATGGGCGGCACGGGTCATTTCGAAGGTGGTCGGCGCCGATGGATTGGCATCGATAACTGCGTAACTCTCAACCAGCGTCTGCAGATGGCCGCGGGCTTCTTCGCGGAATATGTCGTAAAGCGTCGGCGACTCGCTGGCCGGCGGCACGGACACATTCGAAATTTGCTCGTTTTCCGGCGTTGACCGTAGCACAGCGTCTTCCGGCTCGGCCAGAATCTCTGGCTCCTCGGGCAAGGCCAGAATTTCGATCTCTTCAGACTCCGAGACCGGCTGATCGACATCCTCCAGGGTGCTTTCGAGTTCTGGCAGTTCGATGGCGAAGTCGGGCGCTTCTTCAGCTACCAGAGGGGCCTCTTCAAGCAAGGCGGCAGGCTCTTCAGGTGATTCGAGCTGTTCTTCGAGCAATGCCGGGGTTTCTTCCGGCAGTTCGGGCACCGGCACTTCGACGAGCTCACCAACCGGCGGTGCTGCCTCAACTATCGTTGCCGGTGTTTCTTCAAGCGTTACTGCCACCGGGACATCGACGCCACGCAGGCGTGCCGCCAGAGCGACCAAAGCCGTCGGGTCGGGAGCCCGGCCCTGACCCGACTCGAGATGAACGACCCACTCGGCAAACAAGGCATGAGCTTCCTCGATCATGCGCTGGAGATCAGGCGTTACCGCCGTATCCTGGCGCAGCCAGAGGTTCAGTGTCTGCTCCAGCTCCCACGCCGCTTCGCCGAGATCCTTGAGGCCGACCATCCGGCCGCTACCCTTCAGGGTATGCATGGACCGGCGAACAGTGGTCAGCGCCTCGACGTTATCCGGGGTGGCAGCCAGCAAGGCTTTCTGCTCAGCGATGGTGGCCAGCACTTCGTTGGCTTCTTCGAGGAAGATAGCCAGCAGTTCGGCGTCGATCTCTTCGTGGGTCGATTCGGCCAGTTGCAGGGTGGCAGCGGAAGGCGCCGGCGCATCGGGCGCCAGGGGCATGAGCCCGGACAAAGCGGCATCGAGCTCGACACCGGACTGCAAGGCAGCCAGCGCCGCCTTGGCTGACTCGCCAAGTTCACGGTTGGCGACAAGGTCGGCATCCTTCTGGATGTCCTGCAGATTTTGCTTGAGTTCATCGTGCAGCCGGGCATCTTCCGGTGCTTCCTTGAGCGCATCGGCAAGAACCTGCATGTCGCGCGCCTGCTGGACCAGGAGCGCCTCGACCGTCGGCGCCGCAGCAGCTTCCGCTTCCGGCACCGGCTCGTCGGAAACGTCGCCACTCATGCGACGCACAAAAGCATCGAAATCGGTTTCGCCGTTTTGCAGGGAATCCACAAAGAAGCCGAGCAGAGACAACTGGTCGGCAACTGCTTCGAAGTCCTCGCTGGCCGGCAGATAGTCTGGCTGGGCGAATCGATGGATGCTCGCCGCGCATTCCTTGAGGCTGTTGACCGCGCCAAAATGGCCAAGCATGGCCAGCGCCCCGCTGATTTGCTTGATCGGATTGTCAAGCTGGAGGAGGTCGTGTGCCTTGGCCGGATCGCGGAAGAATCCGTCGAGCGCCTGTTCGATCTGGGCCAGATTATTCTGGATTTCCCGGCCAACCTGACCGATCAGCAGTTTTTCCTGAGCTCGCCGGGTCATCTCGTCGAGCAGCGGGATACCCTCGTCGGCCGCCGGCCGGCCGGCAATGCAAGCGTAGAGACGGGCAACCATGAGGTCGACTTGCTGGGCAAAATCGGTGCCCAGACGCCGGAAATTTTCCTGCGCATTCTGCAGCAGCAGGATAGTGGTGGCCACTTCCATGGCCACCGCATCGTTGAAGCGAGAAGTGTCTTCGGACAGCCAGTTGGCGACTGCACCGAGCCCCTGACCAAGGCGCTTGAGATCGGTCTGGCCAATTTCCTCGGTCAACAAGGCGCAGTTGCGCGCGTTGTCGGCAAAGCCGGCCAGGCTGCCCGTATTGCCAGTACAAAACCGGTTCCATAACTCTTCGGCTGCCGTCAGCGTCTCACGCAACTTGCGTAATTCACCGTGATGCGGCAACTGTGCGACCTGGGAAGCCGCGCTCGGCAGCAGATCGGCCAGGGCAAAAACCGACTGCACCTCGGCGATTTCCGGGCTCAGATCAGCCGGGGCCTGGGCGATGTAATAAAGGGATTCGCGCAGAACTCGCTCGGCCACATTGTTCGAGCCGCCAACCAGACGCCGGATCTGAGCGTCTATGCGGGAACAAAGCTGGCGCGACGATGGATCAGCACCAAGCACGGGATCAGCCAGCGCTTCAAGGACACCGAGGGAAATCCACCAGAAGGAACGCGCGGCCGGTGTCGGCTGGACGGCCTCGATCTCGGCGATCGCCTCGCGCATCATGCGGCGACCGGTTTCAGCATCGGCCGGGTCGCGCAACCAGCGCAGCAGACCTTTCTGGAATTGCATCCGCTTGACCTTGAGCGTGCGCAGCAGCTCGTCGGAATCAAGGATGGGAACGTCGCCCTCGCGTTTTGGCGGACGACGCGAGAGATCGGGATAAAACAGATCGCAGGGATGGGCGCCGGGCAGGCCGCGAGCTGCCTCCAACTCTTGGTAGACCGGCAGCAGTACGAGCGGATGGTTGGGCTCTCCAGCCATCAGGTCATCGAGATACTGGCGCAGGGCACTCAGGGTCTGACGCAGAACAGTGACCGCTGCGTCCCCGGACGGCAGTCGATCATCCTCCATGCCGGCGAGCAAGGCCTCGGTGGCTTCGGTCAGCAGCGTGACGCCTTCCAGGCCCACCATGGCCAGCGCGCCATGCACCTGGTGAACATGGGTCCGACAGAACTTGAGCTGCGTCCGGTCGGCGCTCGCGACATACTCGTCGAGCGCCTGCTCGGCGCGCTGCAAGGCCAGATCAATTTCGCCCTTGACCCACGTCAGCGGGCCCAAATCAAATTCCGTTGCCGCGTTCATAATCTCTCGCGATTATCGTCAGTCGACCTTGAAGCCGGCGACCGAGCCCTTCAATTCGGAAGCCAGCGCGGTCAGTTCATCGACCGCCTGCGCTGTACGCTGCGTACCGGCCGTTGTCTGTTCCGTAACGTGCAGGATGTCCTGCATCAGGCGCGCCACCTGGGTGGCCGAATCCGCCTGATTCTGGGTTGAGGTGGAAATGCTCTGAATCAGGTCGGCCAGATTGCGCGACACGTCGCCGATCTCGGACAGCGCCTGACCGGCCGCATCGGACAGCTTGGCCCCTTCGACTACACCGCGGGTCGACTGTTCCATGGCGGACACAGCATCCTGTGTGTCTGTCTGAATGGTCTTCACAATCGCCGCAATCTGTTTCGTTGCCTCGCCGGAACGTTCGGCCAGCCGCTGCACTTCCTCGGCAACCACTGTAAAACCGCGCCCGGCATCGCCGGCCGAGGCGGCCTGAATGGCAGCGTTGAGCGCCAGCACGTTGGTCTGCTCGGTAATGTCGGAAATCAGTTCCACGATTTCACCAATTTCCTGCGAGCTTTCACCAAGGCGCTTGATGCGCTTCGAGGTTTCCTGAATCTGGTTGCGAATTTCGTTCATGCCCTTGATCGAATCCTGCACAGCCTGCGTACCCTTTTCAGCGGCCTGCAGCGACTGCCGGGCAACCTGGGCTGACTCCGTCGCGTTGCCGGAAACCTCGGACATCGAACGGGCCATTTCCAGAGCCGACTGACCTGCCTCCTGAATTTCCGAGGATTGGCGTTCGGCCGCGTCGAGCAGTTCGGCCGAGGTCTGGCGGGCGATTTCGGTTGCCGCAGTCACGCGGTTGGCCGCATCGTTGATACGACCGACCAGCACGCGGAGCTCTTCAATGGTGTAGTTGATCGAGTCGGCGATGGCCCCCGTGATGTTTTCACTGACGGTCGCGGTAACGGTCAGGTCACCGTCGGCTAGGTCGCCCAGTTCGTTCATCAGCCGCAAAATAGCGTCCTGATTTTCGCGGTTGGTCTGCTCCGAGGCGTGACGCTGGTCTTCCGCATCTGCGGCGCGACGCCCGGTATCGTCAAGATAAATCTTGGCCAGCAAGGCCAGCGTGGCCAATGCAATCAAGGTCAGCGCGATCAGCAGCACGATATACATGCCGCGTTCAGCCAGGCCCTGCTGATAACCCACGGCGAGTTCGTCGGTTGCTTTCAGCAAATCCTCGCTCTCGCGGAAAATCCGCGAACCGGCCTGCTTGGAAAGGACCAGCGGCTGCATGTTGCCGAGAATGCTGGCAATTGCGCCCTGATACTCCTTGAAGGCCACCTCCAGATTGTCGAGCTTGCTGCGACTATCGGCATCGTTGCCGCCCTTGCTCAGGGCGCCCAGGATATCGCGGAAAGCGTTGGTATCCTTGCCGAGCAGGAAGGCTACTTCCGGATTGATTTCATCACCGACGAGCAGGGCCGAGGCGTTTTTGGCGATGCGCTGGGTGAGCATGACCAGCTGGTTGGACGAGGCAATGTCGCGCGAAGATGCGCCGCCCTGGAGCTTCAGGGTAGCCAACTGCTCGGTCAATTCAAGCATCGCCGAATTCTTGTTATCGATGGTCGCGACGTTCTTGCCCAGTGCCACGAGGTTAGCCTCCTGGGCAATCACCGTTTCGGCGTCCTTGTCGGTCGTCGCCCAGCGCTCCCCGAGGGCTTCAAGCTGCGGACGAACACTGTCGGGCGAAGGCGGAACGCTGACATTGCCGATTTCGCCACCATTCGAGAGCTGATCGAAAAGTTTGCCGAAGGTTTCGCGTGACTCTTTCAACTGCGTAAAGGCCACAGCATTGCCCTGCAGGGCCAGTGACGACGCTTTGGCCAGCCGCTGGGACAACATGCGCATTTCGCCCGAGGCCGCGATGTAAGCCGTGTTGTGGGTCGACTCACGGTTGTCGTGAAAAACCAGGCCGGCAATCAGCAGGAGCAGGGCGATGAAGATACCGCCCAGTATCTTCATCTGCTGCACGACGGGCTGACCGGCGAGGAAAGCAGGCAACGGCATTTTGCCCGGAAGCATATCGGCCGAAACGGTCATCTGGGATGATGCCCCACCGACACCTGCAATCTTCGGAAGCTTGAAACTGAAAGCCATGGAAATCCTCCACTTGGGGTAGGGGCGAAAGCCCTCTGTTAAACCCCGATATTCATGAAATCCTGATCGGCGAGCAGTTCGCGCACCGAAAGCTTGTGCCAGACTTTTCCCTGCGTATCGGCAAAACGCTGCCTGCCCCAGGCCGGCATCGAAGCATCGGCCGGTTCGACAGTGAAATCATCGGGGTTTTTCAGGCCAAGCATGCGCGAAACGAGAAGCGCTGCATTGACGCCGTGGCGGGCACCGATCAGCAGCAAGCGGGCGTTGGCATTCTGGACGATGGGCGGGCCACCGCGAAAAAGCGAAAAGTCGCTGACCGCATGCAGGTTGCCGCGAATATTGGCGATCCCGGCAAACCACGGGCGGGTCATGGGGACCGGCGCCAGCAGAGAGGCCTGAACGATCTCTCCACCGTCTGACAGATCAACCAGCCAGGATTCGCCACCGGCCTCGACACCCAGCCAGGACGACGACCCCTTACCCTTGGCCGCATTGCTCAGACGCGTCGCCAGATATTCCTGAAAATCACGAAGACTGGTTTTCCGGGCCATCTGGATTACGGCAGCGCGGCGATTCGTTGCAGCAATTGCTCCGGATTTAACGGCTTGACCAGGTAGTCGACTGCACCCTGGCGCAAGCCCCAGATCTTGTCGGTTTCCTGCCCCTTGGTGGTACAGACAATGATCGGGATATTTTTGGTTTCTTCATCGCGGGTCAGGGTGCGCGTTGCCTGATAGCCGTTCAGCCCTGGCATCACGACGTCCATCAGAATCAGATCGGGCTTGCTGGCCTTGGCCTTGGCGATCCCCTCCTCGCCATTTTCTGCAGTGGTCACCTGATAGCCGGCCTTGGTAAGCATATCGACGGTAAAAAATCGCTCAGTGGGCGAATCGTCGACAACGAGGATATTCTTTACGGGCATGTGCTCTCCCTGAGCTACGTATTGGATTCTGTCTCGGCCGGCAAGGCAAACGTGGCGACCGTTTGCAGCAGACTGTCTTTTGTGAATGGTTTGGTCAGGTACTGGTCGGAGCCGACCATGCGACCGCGCGCCCGGTCAAACAGGCCGTCCTTGGACGAAAGCATGATGACCGGCGTGGCCTTGAATTTGGGATTCTTCTTGATCAGCGAGCAGGTCTGATAGCCGTCGAGACGCGGCATCATGATGTCGCAAAAGATGACGCTGGGTTGATGGTCGGCGATCTTGGCCAGCGCATCGAACCCGTCTTCAGCCAGGACAACCTGACACCCCGCCTGCACGAGAAATATCTCGGCGCTGCGCCGTATCGTATTGCTGTCGTCGATGACCATGACCCTGACGCCGCGCAGTCTGGATAAATCAGCCACTTTCCCTGTCCCCTGTGCCTCTGACGGAGGCGTTATCGGTGCATCATACTACGGAAGTATTACGGCGAGGCAATGCCTATAACAGTGTCACAGCTTTCCGATGAGCACTTCGGCCACCTCGAGATTCGGATAAAATCGCGGCCATCTTACCCAATTCCCTTCGCTCCCGCCAAGGGCGCGAATAACAATGAATTCCACCACCCCCACGCCGCCCTGTCCACCGATGGTGCTGGTCTTTTCGGCCAGCGACCCGTCAGCCGGCGCCGGCATGCAGGCCGACATACTCACTTTGGTCAGTCTTGGCTGCCATCCGCTCAGCGCCCTGACGGCGCTGACCGTACAGGACACGGTGGGCGTGCAGAGCGTACAGGCGGTCAGCGCCGAGTTGCTGGAGCAGCAGGCGCGAACGGTTCTCGAGGACATGCCGGTGGCCGCCTTCAAGATCGGGATGCTGGGCAGCGTCGAGAACGTCATTGCGGTGGCCGAAATCATTTCGGACTACCCGGAAATCCCGGTGATCTTCGACCCGGTGCTTGCTTCCGGGCGGGGCGACGAGTTGTCGAGCGAGGAGGTTATTTCGGCGATCCGCGAAATGTTGCTGCCGCAAACCACCTTGCTCACCCCCAACGCGCCGGAAGCGCGGCGACTGGCCGAAAGCGACGAGGACGAAGGCGAGCCGTCGATCGACGTCTGCGCCCAGCGCCTGATCGAAATGGGGGCGCAGTATGTGCTGATTACCGGCACGCATGAAAACACTCCGAACGTCGTTAACACGCTTTACGGCGCCGAGGGAGAGATTCGGCACGACCAATGGGAACGCCTGCCAGGCAGCTACCACGGTTCCGGTTGCACGCTGGCTTCGGCCATTGCCGGCTGCATTGCCGGAGGAGCCAGCATGGAAGACGCCGTGCGCGATGCCCAGGATTACACGTGGCAAGCCTTGGCCGCCGGCTTCCGGGCCGGCATGGGGCAGTTCATCCCGGACCGCTTTTTCTGGGCTCGCGGCGACGATGACGAGGCCGAAAAAAAAGATGGAGCCAAGACCAATGGGGCATAAATTGCGCGGCCTTTACGCCATAACCCCGGAATACGAAGATGGGACTCGCCTGCTGAGCGAGATTGAAGCCGCCCTGGCCGGCGGTTGCCGCATCGTTCAATATCGCGACAAAACCAGCGCGATGCCCGAATGCGTCACCCGCGCCCGGGCGCTACGCGAACTGACCCGCCGCTTCGGCGCAAAACTGCTGATCAACGACGATCTGGCCCTGACCGTTCTCGTCGGAGCCGACGGCGTACATCTGGGCAAGGATGACGGCAACCTCATGGCGGCCCGCGCCATGCTCGGTCCAAATCGCATTCTCGGCGCCTCGTGCTACGCCGACTTGGCTGCCGCGCAGGCAGCTGCGGCGGCCGGAGTCGATTATGTCGCCTTCGGAGCCGCCTATCCGTCACCGACCAAACCGAACGCCCCACTCGCCGGAACCGATTTGTTTTTTGCGGCAAAAACCCGGTTGACCGTAGCAAGCTGCGCCATCGGCGGCATCACGCTCGATAATGCCCCACCGCTCATCGCCGCTGGCGCCGACCTGCTCGCCGTCATCACCGACTTGTTCAGCGCCCCCGACATCACGGCGCGCGCTACCGCCTATCAACGTCTTTTCGAGGAAACCCAGTCATGACCTCACGCAACCAGCAACTGTTCGAACGTGCCCAGCGCCACATTCCGGGCGGCGTCAATTCGCCCGTCCGCGCCTTCCGCTCGGTCGGCGGCACACCCTGTTTCTTCCAGAAGGGTGTCGGCCCCAAGGTGCAGGACGCGGACGGCAAGTGGTACACCGACTACGTCGGCTCGTGGGGCCCGATGATCCTCGGCCACGCCCATCCGGACGTCATCGCTGCTGTTCAGGCTGCCGTCGTCGATGGCCTGTCGTTCGGCGCGCCGACCGAGAAGGAAGTCGATATCGCCGACCTGCTCTGCGAACTGGTCCCGTCGATGGACATGGTGCGTCTGGTTTCCTCCGGCACCGAGGCAACGATGAGCGCCATCCGCCTGGCCCGTGGCCACACCGGCCGCGACGTCCTGATCAAGTTTGAAGGCTGCTACCACGGCCATTCCGACGGTCTGCTGGTGAAGGCCGGCTCGGGCCTGCTGACCTTCGGCAACCCCTCGTCGAGCGGCGTCCCGGCTGGCGTGGCCGAGAACACCATGGTCCTGACCTACAACGATCCGCAGGAACTGGCCGAGGCGTTTGCCAAGCATGGCGACAAGATTGCCGCCGTCATCGTCGAACCGGTGGTCGGCAACATGAACCTGATCGCCCCGACCCAGGCCTTCCTGAATGCCATGCGCGAGCTGTGTACGAAGAACGGCTCGGTGCTGATTTTCGACGAAGTCATGACCGGTTTCCGTGTCGGCCTGAAGAGTGCGCAGGGACTGTTTGGCATCACGCCCGACCTGTCCACTTTCGGCAAGGTGGTTGGCGGCGGCATGCCGCTCGGCGCCTTTGGCGGCAAGCGCGAGATCATGGAACAGATCGCACCGCTCGGCCCGGTCTATCAGGCCGGCACGCTGTCCGGCAATCCGATCGCCACGGCGGCCGGGCTGGCCACTTTGAAGCTCATTCAGACGCCGGGTTTCTACGAAGCATTGACGGCCAAGACCAAGGCGCTGTGCGACGGTCTGGTCGGCGCTGCGAAGAAGCACGGCGTCGCCTTCTCCGCCCAGAACATCGGCGGCATGTTCGGCCTCTATTTCGCCGAAAAATGCCCGGGCACCTACGACGAAGTGCTGGCCTGCGACAAGGAAGCCTTCAACCGTTTCTTCCACGCCATGCTCGACGCCGGCCATTACTTCGCGCCGTCAGCCTTTGAAGCCGGCTTCGTCTCGGCGGCCCATTCCGACGCCGACATCGCAGCGACCATCGCTGCTGCCGACGCCTACTTCGCCACGCTGAAGTGAGTTCGGGTTCTGCCTGGCTGATCCTGTTCATCGCCGGCCTCTGCGAGGTCGGCTGGGCGGTCGGGTTGAAATACACCGAGGGCTTCAGTCGCCTGTGGCCGTCAGTCGCGACGCTGGTGGCGATGACGGCCAGCGTTGTCCTGCTCGGCTGGTCGCTCAAAGTGCTGCCGCTGGGCACGGCCTACGCCGTGTGGACGGGCATCGGCGCAGTTGGCACGGCGATCCTCGGCGTCTTCCTGTTCGGCGAATCGCGCGAGGTGCTGCGCTTCGTCTGCATCGGCCTGATTGTCGCCGGCATTGTCGGTCTCAAACTGGTGACGCCGGGTTCACCCTGAGTTGGCGCACTGCCGCGGTGCCCGCCATGATGGCTGAATGCCAAAGGCACCCAATTGGTGCACCAGTTTGGCACCACCCGCTGAAATTCGGCATTTAGCACGGCCGGCACCCTTTTTGCTGTACTGCAACATCCTCCAGGATGGTCACCGTACATTGCAAAAAGGGAGAGTTAGCATGAGCAAGCGCATTGGATCACGTTCGAAAAACACCCTCGATTATCTGTCCGGCTTCATGGGAGGGCTGCGCGCCGACCAGAAGCGCCTGACCGAAATCCAGTCGACCTACGACAACCTGAGCCTGCTCGGCCAACTGCTCTGCTCCGGCACCGATATTTCCCGCATGCGCGAGGATTTCAACGAACTGGCCAGCCAGTTGCTCGACCAACTGGCCCGCGAGCACTACCAGAAAGCCGCCCTTAACCTCGACTCTTGCGCCCGGGTGGCCATCGACATCCTGACCCGCAACCTGTTCGAGCGCACAGCCGATATCGGCTTTCTGGCCAGCGATGCCGAAATCCGCACCTTCGCCGAGGCGACCGAAGCCGTGCCAGCCGCCGGCTTGGCGGCTGAACGCCAGGCCTTGCAGGCGCATTTCGCCGAATATGTGCGCAAATACTCCGTCTACCACAACATCATCCTGCTCTCACCGACCGGCGAGGTGCTGGCCCAGCTAGATGAAGGCAACCCCGTCGTCCGCTCGGCCGACCCTTTGCTCGAGGAAGCACTCACTACCGAGCAGGCCTATGTCGAAGTGTTCCGCCCGACCGATCTGCTGCCCGGCGAAACCAGCCCGTTGGTCTATGCCTATCGCGTCATGGCCACCGACGGTAGCCGGCCGCTCGGCGTGCTGTGCCTGTGCTTCCGCTTCCAGGACGAGTGCCGGCGGATTTTCGACAGCCTGATTGGCGAAGACGAGTGGACGGTAATTACCCTGCTTGACACGCAGGGCCGAGTCATCGCCAGCAGTGACCCCTACCAGTTTCCGGCCGGGGTCCGGCTGGAGATTGTGGACGATGCTGCCTGCCGGGTGGTCCGTTTCGCCGGCCGCGAATACCTGGCAACCAGCCGGCCAACCCAGGGCTACCAGGGCTACGCCGGGCCGGGCTGGGTCGGTCACGCGCTGGCCCCGCTCAATCATGCCTTCGAGATGGCCGAGGCGCACGAACTGGAGCAGGTGCCGGAAGATTTTCTCGATGGCGTGCTGGAGACCAGCACCCTGTTCAGCCCGGAACTGCGCAATATTCCGCTGCGCGCCACGAGCATCCAGCACGAGTTGAACCGCGCCGTCTGGAACGGCTATGTCTGGCTGGTGCGCGATGCGCTGGCCGCCCAGAATGCCGACTTCGCCAAAGTGTTGCTGCGCGAAATCGGCAGCACCGGCGTGCGCACCCACCAGGTGTTCAGCGAATCGACCGGCAGTCTGTACAAGACCGTGGTGTCATCAGCGTTGTCCACTTGCACGCGGCAGGCGGCACTGGCCATCGAACTGATGGACCGCAACCTTTACGAACGGGCCAACGACTGCCGCTGGTGGGCGCTGACCCGCAGTTTCCACGAGGAGCTGGCTCAGGCCGACCCGCACGACAAGGCACAGCGCCAGCGGCTGACCGAAGTGCTGCGCCGGATCAACGGCCTGTACACCGTCTACAGCAACCTGATCCTGTTCGACCAGAGTGGCCGCGTGCTGGCCGTCTCCAATCCGGCCTACCAGGACTGGCTGGGCAAAATACTCAGCGAAGGCTGGGTGCGGCCGGCCCTCGGCCTGGCCGACACGCAGAGCTATAGCGTGTCCGGCTTCGAGCCGAGCGCGCTGTACGACAATCAGTCCACCTACATCTATGCGGCTGGCGTGCGCGCTGCCGATGACGAGCCGGTCGGCGGCATTGCTGTCGTCTTCGATGCCACGCCGCAGTTTCGCGCCATGTTGCACGATGCGCTGCCACGCCGGCCAGACGGTCAGCCGGTGGCCGGCGCCTTTGCCGTGTTCGCCGGACGCGACGGCCGGGTCATCGCCGCAACCGACCCCGAATTGCCGCCAGGCAGCCGGCTGATGATCGGCTACGAGTTTTTCAATCTGCACGCGGGCGACAGCTGCACCAATGTAGTCATCTACAACGGCTGCTATTACGCCGTCGGCTCGTCGATGAGCGCCGGCTACCGTGAATACCAGGGAGCCGGCGACAGCCAGCGCGGCGGGGTCGTGGCTCTGGTCTTCTCGCCGCTATCGGATCGCATCGTCGACGCCGAACAGTTGACGGTGCGCCGCGATACGCTGGTCGATACTTACGCCCGGCGGCCGCTGGCGGCTGCCGTCGACAGCGTCGATATCGCCTGTTTTTATGTCGGCAGCAACTGGTACGGCGTGCGTTCCAGCCATGTCGTCGAAGCCGTCGACACCGACCGCCTGACCCCGTTGCCCGGCGTCTCGGAGTCTCTCTTCGGCTGCCTGATGTACCGCGACCAGGCAATCAGCGTATTCGACTTGTCGGCCATCCTGTCGTCGCGCCTGCCGGCGACCGAGCGCCGCCGGGCGAACAGAGCCGGCAAGCAGCAGATCGTCGTTCTCCAGGTGCCGGAACAGAAGGCCCGATTCGGCATCCTGGTCGACCACCTGGGCGCCGTCAGCGAAATTCCGGCAGCCCGCATCGAAGCACTGCCCGGCATGTTGAGCGAGGGTAATTCGCCGATCGAAAGTCTGGTCAAGCCGCATGCCGACGACTCCGAGCGCCGCATCTTGATGGTGCTCTCCACCGATCGCATGCTGCACCGCCTGGGTGGCAGCAGCCTTACATCAGGAGCAGCGTAGCCAGCCCGAGAAAGATGAAGAAACCGCCGGAGTCGGTCAGCGCGGTGATCATCACCGAACCGCCCACCGCCGGATCGGCTCCGAACTTCTGGCGCAACAGCGGAATACCAACACCAGCCGACGCCGCCAGCAGCAGGTTAAGTGTCATTGCCGAGGTCATCACCAACCCCAGCTTGACGCTGCCGTAGAGCCACCACGCGGCGATGCCGAGCAGGCTGCCCCAGATCAGGCCGTTGATCGTCGCCACGCCCAATTCCTTGCGCAGCAGGCGACGCATGGCATCGGGCTGGACCTGACCCATGGCGATGGCGCGGACGATCATGGTGATCGTCTGGTTGCCCGAATTGCCGCCGATGCCGGCGACAATCGGCATCAACGCGGCGAGCGCCACCAGTTTTTCAATCGAATCCTCGAACGCGCCAATCACCCGCGAGGCAACAAAAGCGGTGACCAGATTGACCGCCAGCCAGGCCCAGCGGTTTTTCACCGAGTCCCAGACCGAGGCGAAAATGTCTTCTTCCTCGCGCAGACCGGCTTGGGCCAGTTGCTCGTGCTCGGCTTCTTCCCGGATGTAATCGACGACCTCATTGACTGTCACGCGGCCGACGAGCCTGCCTTCCGGGTCGAGCACCGGCGCCGAAACGAGGTCGTAACGCTCGAAGGCCTTGGCCGCCTCTTCGGCGAGGTCGTCGGGCTCGAACTCGACAAAGTCGGTCTGCATCAGCGTCGCCACATCCACGTCGACTTCGTTGACCAGCAGGATGTTGAGCGGCAGCACACCTTTCAGGTGCTCGTTGCGATCAACCACGAAAAGCTGGTCGGTATGATCGGGAAGTTCGTCGAAGCGGCGCAGATAACGCAGCACGACTTCCAGCGAAACATCCTCGCGGACGGTCACCATGTCGAAGTCCATTATCGAGCCGACCGACTCTTCGGGATAGGACATCGCGGCGCGCAACTGCTCGCGCTCTTCAATCGGCAAACCCCGGAAGACGTCGTCGATAACGCCCTGCGGCAAGTCGGGTGCGAGGTCGGCCAGTTCGTCGGCATCGAGCGTTTCGGCGGCGGCGACCAGCTCGGTGCGCTCCATCGAGTCGATCAGGGTTTCCCGAACGGCGTCCGACACTTCGAGCAGGATTTCGCCTTCGAGCTCCGGATTGACCAGCCCCCAGACAATCAGGCGCTCGTCCTGTGGCAAAGCTTCGAGGATGTAGGCGATGTCGGCCGGATGCATCGGCTCGAGGCGGGCCTGCAGCGCGTTCAGATGCTGCTTGTGCACCATGTCCTCGACCAGATCGTGGCGCGGCCCTTCCTGCCGGTGCACCAACTCCTCAACCAGCTTGTGCCGGGCGAGCAGGGTCTGCACCTCGGCGAGGCGCTCCTGCAAGTCTTCGGTATCGGTCAGCTGGGCTTCTTCGCTCATGGTGCGGCGCCGCAAAAGGTGGGGCATTTTAGCACCGGGCGAAGAGCCGGGTTCCGACAAAATTACTGCGGAAAACCCCTATTCCGGCAATATTTCACGGCGCCTCGGCGCCCGGCATACGGCCCAGAATGATCGCCGTCTTGCGCCCCAAACCGGGCGCGTTGCGATTGCGGTCGTAAAAGCGCGGATTCGGCACCATACCGGCCAGCCGCGCCGCCTGTTCCGGCCCAAGCTGGGCGGCGCTGGCGTTGTAATAGTGGCGAGCTGCCGCTTCGGCGCCGAAGACACCGTTGCCCCATTCGATCACGTTGAGGTAAACCTCGAGGATCCGCCGCTTGCTCCACAGGTTTTCCAGCATCAGCGTGATGATCGCCTCTTCGGCCTTGCGGAAATACGACTTGGTCGGCGTCAGGAACAGGTTCTTGGCCAGTTGCTGGCTGATGGTCGAGCCACCGGCGGCGAAACGCCCCCGCTTCTGGTTCTTTTCTATCGCTTTTTGCATGCCTTCCCAGTCGAAGCCTTCATGATCGACGAACTTGGCATCCTCGGCCGAGATAATGGCGCGCTTGAGATGAATCGAAATCCGTTCATACGGCACCCACTGTTTTTTGAGCTGAGCCTCAGGCATCTTCTGGCGCAATTCGGCCAGACGAATTTCCATGAAACGGGTTTCGCCGGGGTTCATCCAGCTCCAAAGCAACACCCAACCAAGCAGCCACAACTGCCAGACCAGGAACAACCCGAGCAAACCCAGGACGGCCCATTTCAACCAGCGGCCGACGACTTTCATGCCGCTAGTTTGGCTCTCAGGTCAGCCAGCACCTGAGCGCTAGCTGGCCGCACGCCGCGCCAAACGAAAAATGCCTCAGCGGCCTGTTCGACCAGCATCCCCAGACCATCCGCCCGCTGCGCTGCACCCTGCTCGCGGGCCAAGGCCAGAAAAGGCGTTTCGCCTTTGCCGTACATCATGTCGTAGGCCAGACTGCCCGGCGCGAAGATTGCCGGGGGCAAAGGCAAGCTTTCGCCGGAAAGGCTGGCAGAAGTTGCGTTAACGACCAGATCGAAGCTGTTACCAGCGGTTTTTGCGAAATCACCGGCGTTAACTGTAGCAATGTCGGCAAACGACGCCGCCAACCCGACAGCTTTTTCGGCACTGCGATTGGCGATGAACAGCGAAGCCGGCTGTTCAGCCAGCAGCGGCGCGATCACGCCGCGCGAAGCACCGCCGGCGCCGAGCAGCAGGATGCGTTTGCCGGCCAGCGAAAAGCCGAGGTTATGCGTGATGTCGCGAACCAGCCCGGCGCCATCGGTGTTGTCGCCGAAAATCTCGGCACCGTTGAAGGCCAGCGTGTTGACCGCCCCGGCCCGCGCCGCGCGCTCGGACAGACGCGTCACCAGGCGAAACGCCTCCTCCTTGAATGGCACCGTGACATTCGCCCCCTTGCCACCCGCCGCAATAAATTCGGAAATCGCATGTTTAAAGCCGTCGACCGCAGCAAGGCGGGCTTCATAGACCAGATCCTGCCCGCTTTCGGCCGCAAAGGCAGCATGAATAGCCGGCGATTTCGAATGGGCAATCGGATTGCCAAAGACGCAGTACAGATCGCTCATTTGTTGGCCGTGTTGAGGGCGTCGCCCTGCGTGAAATACCAGGTCCGGGCAAAGGACAATACAGTCGCCCCGCCCAATGCCTGCTGCGGAATGGCGCCGAAGGGCGCCGACATCCGGAGGATGCGCAACGCCGCCTGATCGAGAATCTTGTGCCCGGACGAACGCGAAATCTCCGCGCTGTACAGACTGCCATCCTCGGCCCGCAGTTCGACAAAAATCACCACCGCGCCGTAGAGCTTGCCGCGCGCTTCGGGCGGATAGTTCAGCGTGCCGATGCGCTCAATTTTCTGTTTCCAGGCATCGAGGTAGGCGGCCAGGCCGTATTCCTCAGTCCGCGCGCCGACAAATTTCTTGCGCGGCCGTTTGCTGTACTCGTCCGCCGATTTGCTGATCTCGCCCTCGAGACGGGCCATGGCCCGGGCCGATTCGGCAAGATCAAGCCCGCTGACCACCGGCACCGCGGGCGCCGGCTGTTCGCTGCTTGTCGTTGCTGTGGCAATGTTGCGCAGACTCTTCGCCTGCGTGAGCAACCTTTGCTGGGCGGTTTCCAGTTCCTGTACGCGGCGCTGCATCTGCTGGATGGCGTCGCCGTCGTTCTTTTGCGGCGAAGGCGGCAAGGGTGTCTTGGCCCGCCGGTTTTCATCGGTATTGCCACCACCATCGAGATTGGCCTGCGCCAGCGCCTGGGCGTCGGTCGGCTTGCGCGAGGATTTGGCATTGACCAAGATGATGTCCATGGCCTTTTCGCGGAAGGCTTGGGAAGCATCCGGAAACGTAAAGTGCAGGGTTAACACCAAGGCATGAAACAGAACAGAGATGCCCAACGCAATCCACAAGCGGCGATCTTGCTTCGCCGCGCGGGCTACGCGCAGGGACGGTCTCTTTTTTTTCACTGCTCCTCACTCTCCGTGGCGTCGGCCAGATTGTTCTCGCCAAGCAGGCTCAGGAAACGGCAACTCACTTCGGGCGCCAGCAGATCAAGACTTTCAATGGCCAGACGCACGCGCTGCCCGGCGACCAGATCGGCCGGCAGGGAAGGCACGCGCAGCAACAAGGGCAGATGGTCGAGCTTGACGCTCTGCTCGCGACGCACAGTCGCCTCAATCTCGCTCAAACCATGCTGCTGGATCCAGCGCAGGCACCAGTAACGCTCCATCTGGCGCTGGAAATCGGCGTAGGCGGCGTAAGTCAGCTCGAAATCGCGCATTGCACCGAACAATTCGGCTGATTTTTGGGCAAAAGCCGGCGTTTCGCCCTTCAGACAGGCAATTAGCTGCCATTGATTGACCATATCGCAGTAACGACGCAGCGGCGAGGTCATCCAGGCGTATTGCGGCACGCCGAGGCCTTCGTGCGGCAGCGGCGAGGTCGTCATGCGGACCTTGCCCTGCGTCTGGGCACGGTACAGGCAGGCGATGTTCTTCTCGGCGAGCAGGCCGCCCCAGGTTGAGTTGGCGACGATCATCAGTTCGGCGACCAGCTTGTCGAGCGGGCTGCCGCGTTTGCGCTCGGAAATTTCGACGGTGCAGCTGTCCGGATCGGCCAGATCGCCGCCGATTTCAAAGTTGTAGTCGTTGATGCCCTGCATCGCCGACGGCTTGCCGCGCCGGCCTTCGCAGGCGTTGGCGAAATGCCAGAGGTGCACCAGTTCGTCCTTGAACGGCTGGTCGGGCAGCGGGCCATTGATCGTTTCGGCGTTGAACCACGGCTCGATTTCGTGGTGGCGCAGGTTGGCGGCGATGTGCACCATTTCCAGCCGCGATTCGTGGCTGAGGATTTCCAGCGACTCATTGACCGTCAGGTAGAGCGACACCGCCGGGCAATCGACACCACCGGCCAGCGTGTAGTTCTGGACCACGGCGTCGGGCAGCATGGTGATCTTGTTGCCGGGCATGTAAACCGTCGACAGCCGGGCGCGGGCGATGCCGTCGAGCGGCGAGCCATGCGCGATGGCCAGACCCGGCGCTGCGATGTGGATGCCGATGCGCGAACCGATACCGGGCAGTTTGACGACCGACAGCGCGTCGTCGATTTCGGTGGTGTTGGCGTCGTCGATCGAGAAGGCGCGGACATCGGCCCGCGGCAGATCGCGCGGCAGTTTCGGCGCCTCAAGGGCCGGAAACGCGACGCCCTTCGGGAACTGTTCGTGCAGGAAACGGCGGTAATGCAGGAAGTAGGGCGACTTGATGGCGCCGCACTTGAAGAGCATTTGTGCCGCCGTCAGGCCGGTTTCGGCACAAGCCGTCTCGAAGGCCTTGGTTTCCGGTTTGTTGCGGTCCGGCGCGTAGAGCAGGGCGTCGGTCAGCGCGCCAATTTCCGGCGGCAGGCGGAATTCCTTCAGCTCGCCAATCCAGCCTTCCATCGCGAGCGCTTGCTGACGCTTTTTTTCAAGGCTGGCCAGAGCAGCTGCGAGAATGTCGGCAGGCGCCTTGCGGAAGCGGCCCTTGCCTTTGCGGTGGAAATAGACGGGCGCGGCGTGCACGGCAAGCAGCACCGCCGTCGCTTCGAGCGGACTGGGCTCGTGTCCGTAGTAATCACGGGCAAAATCAAGAAACGAAAATTCGCCATCGTTCACGCACTCCCAAAGGAATTCTGCTTCGATTTCTTCGGCCAGCGGCGTTGCCTGATCGAGCAAGGCTGCCGCCGACGGTTTCTCGAAACGCAGCAACACCGTTGCGGCCTTGATCTTGCTGCGCTTGCCGCTCGGCATTTCGACCTGCAACGAACTGTCGTTGTCGGCCATGATGTTGCCGGCCTTGAAGCCGCCATCTTCTTCAAACAATACATTCATCGACGGATTATAGCCCAGCGTATTCAATGATTTGCGGCACGAAGCCGGGAAATTGCGTGAAGCCATGTTCACCGCCCGGCAACACCGTTTGCCGGCAGCCGGCGTAGAAATCCACGGCCTGCCGGTAATCCAGCACTTCGTCGCCGGTTTCGGCCAGCAGCCAGTAGCGCTCGGGCGTCGGTTGCCTTACCTGGGCTTTCAGCTGCGCGGCGTGCGCTGCGGTGAAGGTGAAACGCTCGCCGCTATGGAAGTTGGCGTGGTCGCCGACGAACAGTGTCAAGTCCAGCCGGTCAACCACGGCCGGGTTGATCAGCACGGCGTTCACGCCGTATTTTTCGGCCAGATGGTTGGCATAGTGGCCGCCCAGCGAACTGCCGATCAAGGTGACCGGCCCACCGGCCTGTTCGATCAGGCGGCTGACACTGGCCACCGCCTCATCGGGCACCCACGACAGTTGCGGGCAGACGAACTGCGCCGCCATGCCGCGCCGCGCCATTTCCTCGGCCAGCAACTGCGATTTCCACGAGGCCGGCGACGAGCAGAACCCGTGCAGGTAAAGGATCAGCCCGCGGTCCATTGCACCCAGCCGAAGTGGGCGGTCATCAGGACAACGATGCCGAAGACGATGCGATACCACGCGAAGGGCGTGAAATCGTGGCTGGAAATGAAGCGCAGCAGCCAGCGCACGCAAAGGAAAGCTGAGACAAAAGCGGAAATGAAGCCGACCACCCACATGCCGATATCGTCGGCGTTGAGCAGGGCGCGTTCCTTGTAGAGCTGATAGACGGTGGCTGCGCCGAGCGTCGGGATGGCGAGGAAGAAGGAAAACTCGGTCGCCGCCTTGCGCGACAGGCCGAAGAGCAGGCCGCCGATGATCGTCGCGCCGGAACGCGAGGTGCCGGGAATCAGCGCCACGGCCTGGGCGAAGCCCATTTTCAGGGCGTCGAGCAGGGTCATTTCCTCAACCGTCTGGACGCGGATGGTGTGCTCGCGCTTCTCGGCCCACAGAATGACGAAGGCGCCGAGGATGAAGGTGGTGGCGACGGCAATCGGGTTGAACAGATTGGCCTTGATGGCCTTGCCGAAAGCCAGCCCGAGGATGGCCAGCGGCAGGAAGGCGACGAACAGGTTGAGGATGAATTTCTGCGCTGCCTTGTCGCTGAAGGCACCACGCGCCACGACGAGCAGACGCTCGCGATACTCCCAGACGACAGCCAGAATGGCGCCGGACTGGATGACGATCTCGAACAACTTGCCACGATCATCGTTGAAATCTAGCAGATCGCCGGCCAGAATCAGGTGGCCGGTCGACGAGATCGGCAGGAATTCGGTCAGCCCTTCGACGACGCCGAGGATGAGGGCTTTGAGGAGAAGAATCGGGTCCATGGGGTGCAGCCTGCGCTTGTGCCAAGTTGGGGAGGCCGCATTCTACTATCCCGGATGTGTCAAAACTTCGAGTTCGGCCAGCCAATTGAGCGCATGCTCGCGGGATAAGCCGCACATCTCGGCCGACGCTTGCAGGCCAGCGCAGCAATCCGGCCGCTCCGGACTAGCGAAAATCAGGCAGCGAAATTCGCCATCGAGATGCCGGCATGGCACCCCCGCCGGCTTGTTCAGCGAACTGATCGACGGCGCAATGCAACAGGCGCCGCAATTGGGGCGGCAGGCCATCGGCAACGGAACGGCGGGGCAAGGCTTTTCGGACATGCCCGATTGTCGCAGATTCGGCTTATCCGTTCGGCGCCGATGACTTCCACGGTCAACCGGGCTTGCTACGGTCAACCGTAAAAAACGGGCAAAAATGAAATGGGGGCCAGCGGCCCCCAAGTGTCAAATAACCAAATTAACGACCGGCCGGCTTGGCAGCATCAGCCGCAGCGCCGCGCGGACCATCGCCACGGCCGCGCGGCCCGCGCTCTGTCGGCTTCGTTTCAGCCGACTGCTTGCGCTGCTCCGGCGTCAGTACCTCGAATACCTGACGGTCAGCCTTGGCCCGCGCCAGCGTCATTTCCGACATCGCCTTCGCCGCCTCGTCGGCCAGCGCGCGCGCCTTGGCTTCGCTGTAATCCGGCGCAGAGGTCAGCGCCCGCAGATCGGTTTCGGCCTTGCGCAGGGCCTTGGCCTTGTCGCGCATCACCGGCGCTTGCGCATGCATGATCTCGAACACCTTGTCCTGCTGCGCCTCGGTCAGGTTCAAGGCACGCAGATGCGGCGGCATCATGTTGCCGCCCATCATGTGATGGCCCGGCCCGCCATGCGCTTCCATACCGCAGCCTGCATGATCGCCGTGACCACTGAAGGCCACCGCGGAAAGCGGAATGGCCAAAGCCACGCTGGCGGCAATCAGGAAACGTTTGATATGGGTATTCGGGGTAGTTTTCATCTCTGCATCCTCTTGTTCAAATTAGCCGGCCCAAGCGGGCCTGGCGACAGGACGAATACTCCCCCGAGAGCCTGTAAAGGTGGGTGACGGTGCTGTAAATGAAAGTAAATGGCGTAAGCGGATGAAAAGTGCGCTTGCTACGGTCAACCGGAAATAATGGCCAAAATTGAAAACGCCTACTCGTGCCGCAGCGCCTCAATCGGATCGAGTTGCGCCGCCCGGCGCGCCGGCACATAGCCGAAAATCACCCCAATCGCTGCCGAGAAGCCAAAGGCCGTCAGGTTGATGGCCGGGTTGAACAGGAAAGGCATGTGCATCAGCGACGACAGTCCGAGACAGGCGACAAAGGCCAGCGCCACGCCGACCAAGCCGCCGCAGGCGGAGAGCACCACGGCTTCGATCAGGAATTGCCAGAGCACCTCGTTTTCCAGCGCCCCGATAGCCAGCCGGATGCCGATTTCGCGGGTCCGTTCGGTGACCGACACGAGCATGATGTTCATGATGCCGATGCCGCCGACGAGCAGGCTGACGGCAGCCACCGCGCCGAGCAGCGCAGTCATCGTGCCGATGGTGCCGGAGAGCGTTTCGGCGATCTGTTTGGTGTCCATCACGTTGAAATTGTCGTCGGCGTTGTCGGCCAGCTTGCGCCGTTCGCGCAACAGGCTGCGCAGCTGTGCGATGGCGACGGTCGCGTCGGTGCCGTCCTTGAGCGAGACCATGACACTGCCGATGTCGAGCGTGCCGGTCAGCCGGCGTTGCGTCGTGCGCAGCGGCATCAGCACCGTGTCGTCCTGATCCTGACCCATGCCGCCCTGGCCCTTGGCGACGAGCAGGCCGATCACCTCGCAGTCGAAGGTCTTGACGCGGATGCTGCTGCCGACCGGATTGCCGGCGCCAAACAATTCTTTTTTGACGGTATTGCCGATCACGCAGACGGCCTTGCCGGCGCGTTCCTCGTCATCGCTAAACTGCCGCCCGGCGGCGATTTTCCAGTTGCCGGCGATGAAGTAGTCGTTGCTCGTGCCGCTCACCGTCGACGACCAGTTCTGCGTCCCGGCGACCAGCGTTACGGGGCTGCCGACGACCGGCGCGACAACCTTGAGGCCATTGACCTGTTGCTGAATAGCCTCGATGTCGGCGATCTTGAATTTCGGCGCGCCGGCACTGTCGCGCCCCGGGCCAAGGCGCTGGCCGGGCATGACCATGAGCAGGTTGCTGCCGAGGCTGGCAATCTGGTCGGAAACCATCTTCGTTGCGCCGTTGCCCAGTGTCACCATGGTGATCACCGCGCCGACGCCGATGACGATGCCGAGCACAGTCAGAAAGGAGCGCAGCAGGTTGCGGCGGATCTCGCGCAGGGCGAGCAGGAGTGCGTTCAGGATCATGCCCCCTCCGTCGCGCTGTCACTGTCCACCAGACCGTCGACAAAATGCACGATGCGCCGCGCGTACTGCGCCATGTCCGGCTCGTGGGTGACCATGATGATGGTGATGCCCTGTTCGCTGTTCAGCCGCCCGAGCAGGTCCATGATCTCGTGGCTGCGCTTGCTGTCGAGGTTGCCGGTCGGCTCGTCGGCGAGCAGCACGAGCGGGTTGGTGACGATGGCCCGGGCAATCGCGACACGCTGCTGCTGGCCGCCGGAAAGCTCGGCCGGGGTGTGCGTTTCCCAGCCGTCGAGGCCGACCTTGGCGAGAGCGGCGCGGGCCGCCGTGTGGCGCACTGCAGCCGGCTCACCGCGATAAAGCAGCGGCAGCTCGACGTTCTCCTGCGCCGAGGTTCGCGCCAACAAATTGAATCCTTGAAAGACGAAGCCAAGACATTGCCGACGCAGCAGCGCCCGCTGGTTGCGGTCGAGCTGCTCGACGTTGATGCCCTGAAAACGGTACTCGCCGGAGGTCGGCGTATCGAGGCAGCCGAGCAGGTTCATCGCCGTCGATTTGCCGGAGCCACTCGGCCCCATCACCGCCACGAATTCACCCGCCGCTATGCTCAGATCGACGCCGCCCAGCGCCTGAAAAGCCGTCTGGCCTGCGCCATAGGTCTTGGTGATGGCGCGTAGTTCGATCAAGGGCGCGCTCACAGTAGCCTCGCCGCCATTTCAATTTTGGCCGTTTTTTCCGGTTGACCGTAGCAACTCACTTTTTCGCCGCCTGATAGTCGGAAATCACCGCCGCACCCACCGGCAAATCGCCGCCCAGCACTTCGGTCTGGCGCCCGTTACTGACGCCGGTTTTCAGCGCCACCGCCTGCGGCCGACCATCGACCAGCACCCAGACCTGCCCATCGCCGCTGCCCTTGGCTGCCACCGGGCGATTTTTCGGCGCCTCCGGTGGCGGGCCGGGCATCAGGCGGGCGACAATGCCGCGCTCTTTCGCCCCAGCCCCCTCGCCCGGCGGCGTGAAACGCAACGCCGCATTGGGCACCAGCAGCACCTTGTCGCGGCTTGCCGTGACGATAGTAGCCGTCGCCGTCATCCCCGGCCGCAGCGCAAGATCGTCGTTATTGACCTGCAAAATGGTCTTGTAGGTGACGACGTTGTCGGTCGTCGTCGAGCCCAATCCGACACGCTGAATGCTCGCCGGAAACTTGCGCCCCGGCCAGGCCGACACGGTGAAACTCGCCGTCTGGCCCGCTTTGACATTGCCGACATCAGCCTCATCGACCTTGACCTGCAACTCCATTTTGGCCAGATCCTCGGCCAGCACGAAAAGCACCGGCGTCGTCATCGCCGCCACCACGGTCTGGCCCGGCTCCACCTTGCGGGTCAGCACGACGCCATCAACCGGCGAACGGATAGTCGCCTTGCCAAGATTGGTTTCGTCCGTTTTCAGCGTCGCCCGCGCCTGCACCACCTCGGCCCGGGCGCTGGCCAGGCTGGCGATGGCCCGTTGCCGGGCCGCATCGGCGGTCTCCAGCTCGGTCTTGGCCGGCACCTTGCCGCCGGAAAGCTCGGCGACCTGCCGCATGCGATTCAGCGACGCCGACGTTTCGGCCACCGTCGCCTGCGCCAGCGCCACCGAGGCCTCCGCCGCCGCCACCGCGGCCTGCGATTTGGCCACGCCATCCTTCAATTTGGCGGTATCGAGCTGGGCCAGCAACTGGCCTTTCTTGACCACATCGTTTTCCTGCACCAACACACTGGACAGCGTGCCGGAAAGCTCGGAGCCGACATCGACCGACTTGGTCGGCTGCAGCGTGCCGCTGGCCGAGGCGGTGACCAGCAGATTGCCGACGGCCGCCTCCTCGGTCAGGTATTGGCCGGCCGGCTGGCCGTTGCCGCCGGAAAAGGCCAGCCACAGCACGGCCACGACGGCAATGCCGCCGCCGATCAGCCACAGCCGCCGTTGACCGGCGCCCTTGGGAGTGTTCTTGCTGAGCAGCGCGACGAGCGCCGCCGACGAGGTATCCGTACTTTTTGTCATGTTCGATCACTTTGATTGGCCGACTGCCAGCCGCCGCCGAGCGCCTTGTAGAGCTGGATCAGCGTGGTCAGCACGGCCGACTGGGCGGTGGCCAGAGAGTCTTCGGCCGTCAATTGGGTGCGCTGGGTTTCCAGCACTTTCTGGAAGTCGGCGAGGCCGGCTTCGTACATCTGTCGGCTCAAGGTCGCCGCGTTGCGCGCCGAAACGGCCGCCGCTTCCCGGGCGACCACCCGGTTGCGGGCCTGCGCGTGGGCAGTCAGCGCGTTTTCGACCTCTTCCAGCGCGGTCAACACAGCGCTCTCGTAGGCCACCAGCGCCGCTTCCTGCACCGCCGTCTGCAAATCCACGGCAGCGCGCAGCTTGCCGCCATCGAACAGCATGGCCGCCAAAGTGCCGCTCGCCGCCCGCACCAAGCTGGCGCTGCTGCCCAGCGCGTCGAGGCTGTAAGCCTGCCAGCCGAACGAGCCACCGAGCGACAGACTGGGAAAGCGCGCCGCCTGCTTCTGCCCGATGCGCGCCGTTTCCGCCGCCAGCGTGCGCTCGGCAACGATCAGATCAGGTCGCTGGGTCAACACATCGGCCGGGATGCCGGTCGCCACCGTCGGTGGCACGACCGGCCGGGCCTGCGAGGCCAGCAATTGTTCATGCAGGGCGCCGGGTTGCCGGCCGAGCAAGGTGGCCAGCCGGTTTTCCGCCGCCGCCATCCCGACCTCAAGGTCCGGCATGCTGGCCCGCGTTTGCTCGCGGCTGGTCCGCGCCTGCTCGACATCGGCGCTACTGGCCAGCCCGGCCTGCTCGCGCCATTCGGTGATCTGCGCCGTTTCGCTTTGGCTGGCCAGATTGGCCCGAGCAATCGCCAGCCGCAACTGGTAAGCGCGCCACTCAACGTAGTTCTGCGCCACCTCGGCAACCAGCGAAACCCGGACGTTTTCCAGACTGGCCTCGCTCGCCGCCAGATCGGCACTCGCCGCCTCGACCGCCCGCCGCGTGCCGCCGAAAAGATCGAGTTCCCAACTGGCGTCGAATCCGGCGTCGTACAACGTACGCGTCGGCAGGGCATTGACGGCCGTGGCGTTCTTTGTCCGGCTAACGCCCGTCGACGCCGACACTTGCGGTAAATAGCCGCTCACCGCCTGCGCCCGACTGGCTCGCGCCTGCCGCAAGCGAGCCTGCGCTGCCTTGAGATCGAGGCTGCCGGATTGGGCGGAGGCGATCAGGGTATCAAGCGCCGGATCGCCCAGTTGCCGCCACCAGTCACTTTGCGATTTTGGGCTATTTTTCCGGTTGACCGTGGCATCGCCAGAAACGGCGGAATCCGTTGCCGGCGGCCGAGAATCACCGACTTTGGCCGCCAGCCAACCGCTCGGCATGGACCACCCTGGCGCCTGATAGTCCGGCCCGACCGAAGGCAGGCCGGAACAGGCGCTGAGCGAGCCAACAACCCATAAAACGGCAAGCAACAGGCGACAACTCGGCCCTCTTGAAAACGACATGAAATTCATCCGGATATTTTCACCGCCTGCGATCTTCACAGGTGTTAAACGATGTAAAAAGGCCCGCCGCGACCACGAATTGAGCCGGGGCGGGCAAGGGGGTAGATCGCGTGGCTACTGCCCTTCAAGCAACAGCCAAAACCTTGATTAATCGCCGGGAGGCGGACGGCGCTCACCACCGCGCCCGTCCATAGGCACCTTGCCGGCGGCCTTCAACTTGGCCAACTGGCTGCGCTGCTCGGCGCTCAGCACCTCATAAACCTGTCGCTCGGCCATGGCCCGCGCCAACGCCAGCTCTGCCGTCGCCTTGGCCGCATCATCCGACAACGCGCGCGCCTTCGGCTCGGTATATTCAGTCGACAACACCAGCCTGCGCAGCGACTCCTCGGCATTGCGCACTGCCTTCACCTTCACGCGCATGGCCGGCGCCTGCCCGTGCATGATCTCGAAAACCCGGTCGCGCTGTGCCTCGCTCAAATCCAGCTGGCGCAAATACGGCGGCATCTTTCCCGATTCCGTAGCCGGCCCAGCACCGCAACTGCCAACCCGCTGGCCAACCCCTAGGGCCGCCAACGGCACGACCAGCGAAATCGCCGCCGCCACCAGAAAGCGCTTCAAACTCAATTTGGGAAAATTCACGTTCAGTCCTTTGATTTCAAGCTTCGGGGGATGCCCGACGACAGGACGAATACTCCCCCGAGACACCGTTAAGGCGGGTTAGCAGGCTGTAAATGTCTGTAAATGGATTCTTCCCGAACTTTCCCCGTGCGACCGGGCGATTGCTCTGATTCCGGCGTTTGGATACCATCCCTGAAAATGCCGCTGTGCTAATTCCGACATGCCCCTGGCCGACATCTCGGGAAAATAAAGGTCGTCTCAACGACCCGACTGACAACCAGGCGCAAATCGATTCACTCAAGGGGAACTTAGCAAAATGGACACGCTATATCCGAAGGGGCCGACCGACATCCCGAGCGAGCTGACCCAGCCCAGCCCGACCTATAAACAACGAGCCTGGCTGGCCGGCGTCAGCCTGGCCGGTTTCGTTCTCATTTACCTGTTTCTGGCCGGCTGGTTTGTCGCCACCGCCTGGCGGCTGATTGAGGATGCCATCGTCAGCGGCGGCGGCAACTTCGCCAACTGGCTGGTTGGCGGAGGATCGGCCTTTCTCGCCATCTTCATGCTGAAGGCGCTGTTCTTCATCCAGCGCGGCGAAAACAAGGATCTGCTTGAACTGAAAGCGGCCGACCAGCCGCGCCTGTTCGAATTCCTCAATCGCCTTGCCGACGAAGCGGGCGCGCCCCGTCCGGCCCATGTCTATCTATCGGCCAAGGTCAATGCGGCGGTGTTTTACGATCTTTCCATCCTCAACCTGCTCTTTCCCTCGCGCAAGAATCTGGAAATCGGCCTGCCGCTGGTCAATGTCCTCAACCTGAGCGAACTCAAGGCCGTGCTGGCTCACGAATTCGGCCATTTTGCCCAACGCTCGATGGCCATCGGCAGCTGGGTTTATATCGCCCAGCAAATCGCCAACCAGATCATTCATCGGCGCGATGCACTGGACAAATTCCTGGCCGGCATTTCCCGCACCGATCCGCGCATAGCCTGGATCGGCTGGCTGCTGTCCCTGATTGTCTGGTCGATCCGCTCCCTCATGGACAGCCTGCTGCGGCTCGTCGTTCTGGCCCAGCGATCGCTATCCCGGCAAATGGAGTTCCACGCCGATCTGGTCGCCGTCTCGCTGACCGGCAGCGACGAAATCGTCAATGCCCTGCACAAACTGCAGGCCGCCGACGACGCCTGGGCGCGCACGCTGAGCTTCGCCAACAGCCAACTGGGGCGCGGCAGAAAGGTGCACGACCTGTATGCCGTGCAATCCCGCATCATCGAAACGATGGCGCGTATCCTCGACGATCCGGACTATGGCGCGACACCGACATTGGGGCAAAAGGAGCGCGTCTTCAAGACCGGTTTTGCCCAACCTCCGCAAATGTGGTCGACCCATCCGGCCAGTTCCGACCGCGAAGACAACGCCAAGCGGACCTACATTTCGGCCCGGCGGGACGAGCGCAGTGCCAGCCTGCTTTTCGAGAATCTCCCGGCCGTCAAGGCGGCACTGGCAAAGCAGGCATTCGGCGCAATGGAAGGCGAATTCGCCTCGGCCGAAGAGACGCTGGATGCCCTCGACGAGCACTATCGCCTGCAACAGTACGATGCCCGCTACCGCGGCGCCTTCATCGGCCGCCCCCTGACCCGGCACGTATCGAAAGCGGATGAACTCTATTCCGCGAGGGTCGATGTCTCAACCCTGCCGCAAGCCGTCAATAAGCTTTATCCACCCGTGCTGGCAACCGACCTCGCCAAGCTGCGCGATCTGGACGAGGAATACGCCTGCCTGAAGGCGCTGCACGACAAACGCTACGAAGCCCGCGGCAAGCGCCTCGTATTCCGCGGTCGCGAAATATCCCGTCGCGAACTACCGCAAGTCATGACGCAAGTCCGTCAGGAAGCCGATGTCCTGCGCGAACGCGTGCTCGAACATGACCGCCGCTGTCGCAGCCTGCACCTCACCGCCGCCCGACAACTCGGCCAAGGCTGGCCGGAATACCTGAGCGGCCTGATCAACACCCTGCATTTCGCCGAGCACAGCGAAGCCGATCTGCGCGACGCGCAGGGCATGCTGGGCAACGTCTATGCCGTCGTCACCGCCGACGGCAAGGTCAGCAAGAAAGAACTGAAGCGCCTGATAGCCGCCGCCAACGAACTGCATGGCGTGCTCTTCAACCTGTACGAAACGCGCGCGACCGTGCACCTTGATCAGACATTGCTGGATCGCCTGAAAGTCGACTCATGGGACGCCATGCTGGGCGAACTGAAACTGCCGGAAGCCGGCAATGAAAACATCAGCGACTGGCTGAACGTCATCGACGGCTGGGTCAACGCCGCAGCCGGCGCCTGCTCCGCCTTGAGTTCAGCCTGTCTCGAGCAACTGCTGCGCAGCGAAAACCAGATCGCCGAAGCCCTGCAACAGCCCGAGACAGCAAGTCCAGCTCCCGCAGCCAGTATCGTTCCGGGCGATTACCCAATCCGGCTGATCGGCTCCGAACGCGAGCGGCAGACCAAGCTCGGCTGGTGGGATCGCCTGAAAATCGCCGATGGCCCGGTCTTCGCCGGCATCCGCCTGCTCGGTGCCGGGGCCATTGTCGGCGCCGTCCTCGGGTTCAGTGGCAGCGCCTCACAGGAAAGCGACATCTCGGTATTCAACGGGCTGAACCAGCCGGTTCAAGTCACGCTGGGCGACCAGCATTTCATGGTCGCGCCCTACGGCAGCTACAACCTCGCCGTTCGCCTCGATGACAAGACCGAACTGCTCGCCCAAACCCGGACAGGACAGGAAATCGAACGCTTTCACCCCGACCTGCAGGGACATAGCCGGCATTACGTCTACAACGTCGCCGGCGCCAGCCCGCTGATCGAATGGACTGCCGCCTACGGCAACGCCACCGAAGTTCCACCGAGAAAGCTCGGCGCACCGCGCTGGCTGGCCGCCGGAGCGGACGTCTATTTCACCGAGCCGCCTGCCAACATCAGCACCAAGTCAGGCGGCGGAACACGCAAGGTTCTAAGCGGAGCGCCCGCCAATGCCGATCCGCAGGCCGTGCTCAAGCAATTGGACGATGAAACGGAACGCCAACGCGTTGCCGCAACCCATGTCCAATGGGATGCGCCGGATACACCGCAAATCAGTCGCTGGCAGGCATTGAGCCACTAAGTAAAACGGGCCGCGATTGCGGCCCGTTTTCATTGTCATGGCTTAAACTAGACTTACACCTTGCTATAAACCTCGGCGCCTGCTTTAACGAATTCGACGGACTTAACTTCCATCCCCTTCTCCAGCGCCGCCGCTTCATCCAAGCCCTGCTGCGCTGCAAACTCGCGGACTTCCTGCGTGATCTTCATCGAGCAGAAATGCGGGCCGCACATCGAGCAGAAGTGGGCGACCTTGGCCGATTCCTTGGGCAGGGTTTCGTCGTGGAACTCGCGCGCCTTGTCCGGATCGAGGCCGAGGTTGAACTGGTCGTCCCAGCGGAATTCGAAACGGGCCTTGGACAGCGCGTTGTCGCGGATCTGGGCGCCGGGGTGGCCCTTGGCGAGGTCGGCGGCGTGGGCGGCGAGTTTGTAGGTGATGATGCCGACCTTGACATCGTCCTTGTCGGGCAGGCCGAGGTGTTCTTTCGGCGTGACATAGCAGAGCATGGCCGTGCCGTACCAGCCGATCATGGCGGCGCCGATGCCGCTGGTGATGTGGTCGTAACCCGGGGCGATGTCGGTGGTCAAGGGACCGAGGGTGTAGAACGGGGCTTCGCTGCACTGATCCAGTTGCAGGTCCATGTTCTCCTTGATCATGTGCATCGGCACATGACCGGGGCCTTCGATCATGACTTGCACATCGTGCTTCCAGGCGATCTGGGTCAGTTCGCCGAGGGTCTTGAGTTCGCCGAGCTGAGCTTCGTCGTTGGCGTCGTAGATCGAGCCGGGACGCAGGCCGTCGCCGAGGCTGAAGGCGACGTCGTAGGCCTTCATGATTTCGCAGATTTCCTCGAAGTGGGTGTAGAGGAAGCTTTCCTTGTGGTGGGCCAGACACCACTTGGCCATGATCGAACCGCCACGGCTGACGATGCCGGTCATCCGGTTGGCGGTGAGCGGCACGTAGCGCAGCAGCACGCCGGCGTGGATGGTGAAGTAGTCGACGCCTTGTTCGGCCTGTTCGATCAGCGTGTCGCGGAAGATTTCCCAGGTCAGGTCTTCGGCCTTGCCGTTGACCTTTTCCAGCGCCTGATAGATCGGCACGGTGCCGATCGGCACCGGGCTGTTGCGGATGATCCATTCGCGGGTTTCGTGGATGTTCTTGCCGGTGGACAGGTCCATCACGGTGTCACCGCCCCAGCGGATCGACCAGGTCATTTTCTCGACTTCTTCCTGAATGCTGGAGCCGAGGGCCGAGTTGCCGATGTTGGCGTTGATTTTCACGAGGAAATTGCGGCCGATGATCATCGGCTCGCTTTCCGGGTGGTTGATGTTGTTGGGGATGATGGCGCGGCCACGGGCGATTTCGCTGCGGACGAACTCCGGGGTGATTTCCTCGGGAATGCTGGCGCCGAAGTTCTGGCCGGGGTGCTGGCGGCAGAGCAGGGCCGCCATTTTTTCGCCCATTTTTCCGGTTGACCGTAGGGATTCGATGTAGGCGCGGCGATTGTTGTTTTCGCGGATGGCGACGTATTCCATCTCGGGGGTGATGATGCCCTGGCGGGCGTAGTGCATCTGGCTGACGTTCTGGCCGGCCTTGGCGCGCAGCGGCTTGCGGTGCAAACCGGGGAAGCGCAGTTCGTCGAGAGCCTTGTCGGTGGCGCGCTTGCGGCCGAATTCGGAACTCAGGTCGGCCAGTTCTTCAACATCGCCACGTTCGGCAATCCAGCCGGCGCGCAGGGCGGGCAGGCCGTTGCGGATGTCGATCTTGGCAGCCGGGTCGGAATAGGGGCCGGAGCAGTCATAAACGTAGATCGGCGGATTCTTTTCGCCACCAAAGGCGGTCGGCGTGTCGTCCTGCGAAATGGCGCGCATCGGGACGCGGATGTCGGGGCGGGAACCTTCGACGTAAATCTTGCGGGAATTGGGCAGTGGCTGGACTGCGGCTTCGTCAACGTGGGCGTTGGCGGCGAGAAACTGTTCGGTGGCGTTCATGGTTATTCCTTGCGTGGATGCAGCGGGGTAAGACGGGCAAGGAGCAACAAAGTTCGTTTCCCTACGACGGCATGACCCGGTCAGGTTCGAAGGGTGATTCTCAGCCCGAATCCAGTCGGGCACCCCTAACGAGAGGCTGCAAGTTACTGGAAACACAGGCAAAATGCAAGGAATGACAAAATGCACTCAAGAATTCTCGAAATCAGCCGAAATATCATCGACAAGCGCCAGAATTCAAAGAGAAAACGAGGAACCAAGATGCGCCTATTGATGATCGCCAGCCTGCTGGTCGCCCTGCCTTTCGGTGTTGCAGCCGCGCCCGCCTGGCAAACTATTTCATCCGAACCGGGCAAACGTATTGAACTCAACCGCACCAGCCTGAAACGTGATGGGAACATCGTTGAGGCACAGGGTCGCGTCGTGCTCGAAAAAGAACTGGTGGACGGCCGTTCCGGCGCGCCCTACCGCGTCATTGAAGCGGTTACCCGCTACGACTGCACAACGCGCAGTGCCAACACGATCAAGCGCATTTTCAAGAAAAATGAAAATGACGTTGTCCGCGAAGAAAACATTAAGGGGGCCGACCTGCCGGTGCGCACCGGTACGCTGGACGACAAGGTGCTGCGCGAAGTCTGTCGCCCGCCCAAGGAAGGCGCCGCCGAAATCGCCCAGAAAGCCAACGAGGCAGCCGGTCAGCTAAAAGCGGCCAACGAGGCGATGCTCAAGAAGGAAATGGCCAAGGCCGAAAAGCCCGATGCCGTGAAAGCCAGCGACGCATCGCATGGCGCAGCACCACCCAAGGAAAGTGCGATTCCGTCGATCAGGCCGAATCTCAAGGCGGCCATGGAAGGCGCCAAGGAAGCAGCACCCCCCGCTCCGCCGCCACCTGCGCCGACGCCAGCGCCGGCCAAGGTCGCCGCGCCGAAGCCCGCGACCGTCGTCGTTCACACCAGCCAAGCCCCCGCGCCCAAGCCGAAAAAGGCGCCCAAGCCCCAGAGCACCCACTCCGAAGGCTACATGCTCGAACTGGCCCACAGCGAACCGGCCGTGCAGCATGCGAACATTCATTGGGATTACGAAGGCGCCGGCGGCCCGGAAAACTGGTCGAAACTTGATCAGAAAAACAAGGTTTGCGCCGTTGGCGAGCGGCAGTCGCCGATCGACATCAAGGATGGCATCAAGGTTGATCTGGAGCCGATCAAGTTCTCTTACCAGCCATCGACCTTCCGCATCATCGACAATGGCCACACGGTTCAGGTTGAGATCGGCGAGAGCTCGATTTCGCTGACCGGCAAGACCTATGAACTGGTCCAGTTCCATTTCCATCGCCCGTCGGAAGAAAAGGTCAATGGCCAGCGTTTCGACATGGTCGTCCACCTCGTGCACAAGGCCGACGATGGCCAGCTTGCGGTCGTTGCCGTGCTGCTCGAGCGCGGCACGGAGAACGCTTTCATCCAGACCCTGTGGAATAACATGCCGCTGGAAAAGAACCTGCCGGTAGCGCCACCCACTACGACGATCGACCTCAACGCCCTGCTGCCTGCCTCCCGCAACTATTACACCTACATGGGCTCGCTAACCACGCCCCCCTGTTCCGAAGGCGTGCTGTGGCTGGTCATGAAGCAGCCGGTGCAGGTATCGCCGGATCAGATCAACATCTTCAGCCGGCTCTACAAGAACAATGCCCGGCCGATCCAGCCCTCGGGCGGCCGCCTGATCAAGGAAGGCCGTTGACCGGAGAGCCGGCACGATGGTAACTTAATGACCAAAGAGTCATTAAGTTACCATGTCCGCCATCCCCACCCCCCGCAAGCGACGCAAGGAAGCCCGCCCCTCCGAACTTCTCGAAGCGGCGCTTCATCTGTTCGTCGAAAAAGGCTTCGCCGCCACCCGTCTGGAAGATGTGGCGGCGCGCGCCGGCGTTTCAAAAGGAACGCTCTATCTCTATTTCGAGAACAAAAATGCGCTGTTCAAGGCGGTGGTTCAGGAAGGGATCATCCCGGTCATTGCCGAAAACGAAGCAATCGCGGCCAAACATAGCGGTTGCAGCTTCGAGCTGCTCGAACTCATGCTCCAAAATTGGTGGACAAAGATCGGCCAGACCGCTTTTGCCGGCATCCCCAAGCTGATAGTGGCTGAAGCGCGAAACTTTCCTGAACTGGCCAGCTACTACTACGATAACGTCATCAGCCGCGGCCGCGCACTGGTTGCCAGCGCCCTGCGCCGCGGCATGAACAGCGGCGAATTCCGCACCATGGACGTCGAAACCACGGTCGACGTGGTTATCGCCCCCATTTTGATGCTGCTGATCTGGCGTTATTCGATGAGTTGCTGCCAAAGCGCCGAGAGCGATCCGGAGACTTATTTGCGCATACATATGGACCTGCTGCGCCAGGGTTTGCGCAAGCCGGAAAAAGAGAGTCGGGTATAATTTTAATTTGTCCGAATCAATATATTAGCTCGTGCTAATATTCAGTCTGCGGAGACCCACCAATGAACATCGAGCAAGCGCGCTTCAACATGATCGAACAGCAGATCCGTCCCTGGGAGGTTTTGGATCCGCAGGTTCTTGACCTCCTTTTTGTCGTCAAGCGCGAAGATTTCGTACCGCCGGTTTATCGCAACCTGGCTTTTGCCGACATGGAAATCCCGCTTGGCAACGGCCAGATGATGCTGGCCCCGAAGATCGAAGCCAAGATGTTGCAGGAACTGGGCCTCAAGAAAACCGACAAAGTTCTCGAAATCGGCACCGGTAGCGGCTACATGGCCGCCCTGCTGGCTGCCCGCGCCGAACACGTGGTTACCGTCGAGAGCCGCCCGGCGCTGGTCGATATTGCCAAGCAGAATCTTGCGCGCGCCGGCGTCACCAATGTCACCGTCGAACTCGGTGACGGCGCCAATGGTTGGCCCCAGCGTGGCCCCTACGACGCCATCGTCATTTCCGGCTCCCTGCCGACCGTACCCGATGCCCTGCTCAAGCAACTGCGTGTCGGCGGCCGTCTGGCCGTCGTCGTCGGCCAGGCACCGGTCATGGAAGCCCAACTGATCACCTGCACGGCCGACGGCATCTACAACACGGTCAACCTGTTCGAAACGGTCATTCCCGCCCTCGACGGCGTTGCCGCCAAGGAAAGCTTCTCGTTCTGATGCAACAGGTTCGCGCCCAACAACTTGCCGAATGGCTGGCCGACGAGAGCCGGCCTGATCCCGTTTTGCTCGATGTGCGCGAACCTTGGGAGATCGAGCTGTGCCAGCTGGCTGGATCGCAAAATATCCCCATGCATCTGGTGCCGATGCGGTGCGCCGAAATCGACCCCGAGCAGGAAATCGTTGTCATCTGCCACCACGGCGGCCGCAGCATGCAGGTCGCCATGTTCCTGGAGCGCAAGGGCTACTCTGCAGTCTATAACCTGATGGGTGGCGTCGAGGCTTGGGCCGGCGAAGTCGATTCCAGCATGCGTCGTTATTGAGGTAGGCATGAAAAAACTCGCTTGGTTGCTCGTCTCTCCGTTGCTCGCCTCGCCGCTGTTTGCTGCCGACCTGATGCAGGTTTATCGCGATGCGCAGGATAACGACCCGACCTTTGCCGCGGCTCGGGCAACACTCGATGCCGGTCGCGAAAAAGCACCGCAGGGTCTGGCCGGCCTGTTGCCCAGTCTGACGCTGTCGGGCAATACGGTATGGAACAAGAACGAGATTTCGGCCCACAATGGCCCGACCCTCTCCAAGCCGCAATACAACTCCAACGGCTACCAGCTGACCCTGTCGCAGCCGCTGTTCCGCTGGCAGAACTGGGTTTCCTACGACCAGGCCAAAATCCAGGTGGCACAGGCCGAAGCCAATTTCGTTCAGGCCCGCCAGGATCTCATCCTGCGCGTGGCGCAAGCCTATTTCGATGCGATCTACGCCGTCGAAAACCTCAAGGCGGTGCGCGCCAACAAGACTGCCATCGCCCAGCAACTGGAATCAGCCAAAAAGAACTTCGAGGTCGGCACCGCGACCATCACCGACTCGCATGAAGCACAGGCCCGCTACGACCTGGCTTCGGCCCAGGAAATCGCCGCTGAAAGCGACTTCGAGGTCAAACAACATGCCTTGCAGTCGATTATCGGCAAGATGCCCGGCCCACTGGCCACCACGCGCAAGGACGCCGAACTGACAATGCCGCAGCCCAGCGACATGAACCAATGGGTCGCTGCCGCCGAGAAGGACAGCATCACCGTGCAGGTCCAGCAGGCAGCAGCCGACATTGCGGCACGCGAGGTGGACAAGCAGCGCGCCGGCCATTATCCGACGCTGGATCTGGTCGCCAATCAGGGGCATTCGAAAAACTTTGCCGCAGCTTACGGCCTGGCCGACACCGATTACACCAACGTCGGCGTTCAACTCAATATTCCGCTATTTCAGGGCGGTCTGACCGTTTCGCGCCAGCGCGAGGCGGCGGCCAACCGTACAGCGGCGCAATCCGGCCTTGATGCCGCCCGCCGTGGCGCCGCACTGTCGGCCCGCCAGTATTATCTTGGCGTGACCAATGGTCTGGCCCAGGTCAAGGCCCTGAAGGCCGCGCTGGTCTCTTCGCAGTCGGCCCTGGAATCGAACAAGCTGGGCTACGAAGTCGGCGTGCGCATCAATATCGATGTGCTGAACGCCGAGAATCAGGTTTACGTCACCCGCCGTGATCTGGCCAGGGCAACGCTCGACACGCTGCTGTCGCAACTGCGTTTGAAGGCGGCAACTGGTTCGCTGGGCGAGGATGACGTCGCCCAGATCAACGCCCTGCTGGATCCGTCCAGCGCGCTATAAGCGCCAGCATCCGCTCAGCCGCGCCCTGATGGGCGCGGGCGAACATTCCCGCTGCTGTCCGCATTTCGGCCAATTTCATTTTTTGGCCAAAAATCCGGTTGACCGTAAGACCGAGCATTTCCGGGCTGTCGACGCGTAATGCGGCGCCCGCGACAATCGCGTCCTCGGTCGCCTGCTTGAAATTGAAGGTATGCGGCCCGACGACGACCGGACAGTCGCAGGCTGCCGCCTCAATGAGGTTCTGCCCGCCCAAAGGCAGCAAACTTCCGCCGATGAAGGCCAGATCGGCCAGCGTAAAATAGGCCGCCATCTCGCCCATGCTGTCGCCGAGCCAGACCTGTGTGTCGGCTGCCGGCATGGCCGCGCTGCGCCGAACGCTGCGCAGCCCCTGCTGCTGGAGCAAACCGGCCACTTCGTCGAAACGCTGCGGATGACGCGGCACAAGCACAAGCAAGGCATCGGGAACGGCCACCCGGCGCCACGCCTCGAGCACCAGCGGCTCTTCGCCTTCGCGCGTACTGGCAGCCAGCCAGACCGGCCGCTGGCCGATCGCCGCCCGCCATGCGTGGCCGAGAGCGAGTTTATCGGCCGGTGGGGTGACATCGAATTTCAGGTTGCCGCAAACCTCGACGGTGGTCGCGCCCAATACGGCAATCCGTTCGGCATCACCCGCTGTTTGCGCAGCGACACCGGCCAGCGCCGAAAATGCGGGCCCGGCCAGCGCCGAAAATCGCCCGTAGCCGCGGGCTGAGCGTACGGAAAGACGCGCGTTGGCGAGAAAAATCGGCACCTTGCGACGCTTGCCGGTTGCCAGCAGATTGGGCCAGATTTCCGTTTCCATGAGCACGCCGAAAGCTGGCGAAAAATGGCGGAAGAAACGATCAACTGCCCCGGGATAATCGTAGGGCAGATAGGCTTGAATGACCTTGTTGCCATAGACCTGCTGCCCGGCATCACGGCCGGTCGGCGTCATGCCGGTGAGCAGGATGCGATACTCCGGCCAGCGCGCCTGCAAGCCTTCGATCAGCGGCTGGGCGGCGCGCGTCTCGCCGACCGAGACGGCGTGCACCCAGATCAGTTTTGCCGGCACGGGCTGGCGATAGAAACCATAGCGCTCGCCGAGATGCTGGAGATATTCCGGCTGCTTGCGGCTGCGCCAGAGCAGGCGCAGCCAGATCAGTGGCGTGATCAGGTAAAGCAGCAGCGAATAGAAAAAACGCGCCATCAGCCCAGCGCCAGTTGCAATTCGGCCAGCACGGCAGCCGGCGATGGAATCTGGTTCTTCCCGCCCAGATTACGATGAAAGCCGACACCGAGAACGCCGGTCAGGCCGGGATCGGTTGCCGTATAAAGTGCAACGGTCGGCACCTTGAGGGCAACGGCAAGATGGGTCAGGCCGGTGTCGACACCGACGGCGGCGCGTCCGCCGGCGAGCAGGGCCGCCAGATCGGGAATGTTCATGGCTGGGGCGGCCACGGCACCGGGGATCCCCGCCGCCAGCCGGATTGCCCGTTCGCGTTCGACTGGGCTGCCACCGGGCAGAACCGCACTGATCCCGAGCAAATTCAGTTGCTGACCAAGTGCCAGCCAGTTGGCCTCCGGCCACAGCTTGTCGTCGCGACTGGTGGCGGTCAGGAAGACGACGTAGGGCCGGTGGGGCAGCCAGGCAAACCCGGCAGGAGTCGCCTCGATACCGTAATCGGGCTCGCCATCGGCCGCATAGCCCAGTGCGGCAGCGGCCAGCCGACGGTTGCGGACGACGGCGTGCAGCTCACGGGAAACGCTGAATTTCCGGTCGTATAACCTCGCCACCATCGGCTCGCGGGCCGAATTGGCGTCATAACCCAAGGTCGGACCATGGGCCTGACTGGCCATCAACGCGCTTTTCAGCAAGCCCTGGGTATCGACAACAGCATCGTAAGGCTTTGCCTGCAAACCTCGACGAAACTCGGCCATCTCCCGCCAGCTTGCCGCCTTCAACAGGGTTTTTCGCCAGCGCCGGACAGCGACCGGAATGATCTTGCCTACCCCGGGGTGCAGGCGCGGAATGGCGGCGAAACTCTCTTCGACACACCAGTCGACCGTCGCATCCGGGAAGTGCCGCCGGATGTCGCTGACCACCGGCAGGTTATGGATAACATCGCCGAGCGAGGAAGTTTTCACGATCAAAATGCGCATCGACGGATAAAATCACGACTTTCGAAGCCGCAATTATAAATGCCGGCACGCGCCAACCGCTTTCGATTGCGCGCTTCCGAATGAATATGCACAAGCGTCATAAATTCGATGCTGCACTGCGATAAAATCTAGCAACTTTTCTTCTGGGCAATTCCGTGAAAATTCTCGTCACCGGCGCCGCCGGATTCATCGGCATGACCACCTCACTGCGCCTGCTGGCGCGTGGCGACGAGGTGGTCGGCCTCGACAACCTGAACGATTACTACGAAGTCTCGCTCAAGGAAAACCGCCTGCAGCGCCTGACGTCGTTGCCCGGCTTCCGCTTCGTCAAGCTCGACGTGGCCGACCGTGCCGGCACGGAAAAGCTCTTCGCCGACGAGAAGTTCGACAAGGTCATCCACCTGGCCGCCCAGGCCGGCGTTCGTTATTCGCTGCAAAATCCGCACGCCTACATCGAGAGCAACATCGTCGGCTTCACTAACATTCTCGAGGGTTGCCGCCACCACAAGGTGCAGCATCTGGTCTATGCGTCCAGTTCCAGCGTCTATGGCGGCAACACCAAGATGCCGTTCTCCGAGCACGACAGCGTCGATCACCCGGTCAGCCTATACGCCGCGACCAAGAAGGCCAACGAGTTGATGGCGCACACCTACAGCCACCTCTACGGCCTGCCGACCACGGGCCTGCGCTTCTTCACGGTCTATGGCCCGTGGGGCCGGCCGGACATGGCGCTCTTCCTGTTTACCAAGGCCATCGTGGAAGGCCGGCCGATTGATGTCTTCAATTTCGGCAACATGCAGCGCGATTTCACCTACGTTGATGACATCGTCGAGGGCGTCATCCGCGTGCTCGACAAGAATGCTGCGGTCAACGCGGAATATGACGCGATTTCCGCCGATCCGGCGACCAGCAACGCGCCTTACCGCGTCTTCAACATCGGCAACAACAACCCGGTGCAGTTGCTCGACTTCATCGGCGCCATCGAAAACGCCCTCGGCCAGAAGGCAGAAAAACGTCTGCTGCCGCTGCAGGATGGCGACGTTCCGGCCACCTACGCCAACACCGACCTGCTCAATGACTGGGTCGGCTTCGTCCCGGGCACACCGGTCCAGGAAGGCGTCAATCGCTTCATCGCGTGGTATCGCGATTACTACAAGGTTTAAGGATCAGCTATGTGTGGCATCGTCGCGGCAGCAGCCGACAAGAACATCGTTCCCGTTCTTGTCGAAGGTCTGAAGAAGCTTGAATATCGGGGCTATGACTCGGCCGGACTGGCCGTCATCGCCGGCAACAGCATCGAGCGTGTCCGCTCGGTCGGTCGCGTCGCCGAACTGGAAGCCGCCTCGGCCAACACCCAAGCCATCACCGGCATTGCCCACACCCGCTGGGCCACCCACGGTGTGCCGTGCGAACGCAACGCCCACCCCCACGTTTCCGGCAGCATTGCCGTCGTTCATAACGGCATCATTGAAAACTACGAGTCGCTGCGTACGGAACTGACCGCCCAGGGCTACGTCTTCACCTCGGATACCGACACCGAAAGCATCGCCCACCTCGTTCAGGCCACACTGAAGACCGAGCCGGATCTGCTCAAGGCTGTCCAGATCGCCTGCCAGCGCCTGGTTGGCGCTTTCGCCATTGCTGTCGTGGACCACAATCAGCCGGGCAAGGTCATCGTCGCCCGCGAAGGCTCGCCGCTGCTGCTCGGCGTCTCCGACACCGGCAATTACGCCGCCTCCGACGCCTCGGCCCTGCTGCAAGTCACGCGCAACATGGTCTATCTGGAAAACGGCGATATCGCCGAGTTGACCTCCGCCAACGTCAGGATCACCCGCCTCGACGGCACACCGGTCCAGCGTCCGGTGCATGTTTCCCAGCTGTCCGCTGCCGCTGTCGAACTCGGCAACTACCAGCACTACATGCAGAAGGAAATTTTCGAGCAGCCGGAAGCGCTGGCCAATACGCTGGAAATCGTCGGCGGCAGCAAGAGCATCCAGCCAGGCATTTTCGGTGCCGAAGCCGGCAACTTGCTGGCCGATGTCGACTCGATCCTCATTCTGGCCTGCGGCACCAGCAGCCATTCCGGCTTCACCGCCCGCTACTGGCTTGAGCGCATCGCCGGCGTGCCGTGCAATGTCGAAATCGCCAGCGAATACCGCTACCGCACCTCGGTACCCAACCCGCGCCAGCTCATTGTCGCCATTTCGCAGTCCGGCGAAACGGCCGACACGCTGGCCGCCCTGCGCCACGCCAAGTCGCTCGGCCAGAGCAAGACGCTGGCCATCTGCAACGTGCCTGAATCGGCCATCGTTCGTGAATGCGCGTTGCGCTTCATCACCCGCGCCGGTCCGGAAATCGGCGTCGCCTCGACCAAGGCCTTCACCACCCAGCTGGCCGCGCTGTTCCTGCTCACGCTGGTCGCTGCCAAGGTCAAGGGCCGCCTGAGCGAAGAACAGGAAGCGACCTACATTCACCAGTTGCGCCACCTGCCGGTCGCGGTCAACAAGGTGCTCGAGCTCGAAGACGAGATCAAGGCCTGGGCCCAGCGCTTTGCCGACAAGCACCACGCCCTTTTCCTCGGGCGCGGCCGCCATTACCCGATCGCCATGGAAGGCGCGCTCAAGCTCAAGGAAATCTCCTACATCCACGCCGAAGCCTATCCGGCCGGTGAGCTCAAGCACGGTCCGCTGGCTTTGGTCGATGCCAACATGCCGGTCATTTCGGTCGCCCCGAACGACCAGTTGCTCGACAAGCTCAAATCCAACCTCAGGGAAGTCCAGGCGCGAGGCGGCGAACTCTACGTCTTCGCCGATGCCGACTCGGAAATCCCGGAGTCCGATGGCGTGCACATTCTGCGCCTGCCCGAACACTACGGCGAATTGTCGCCCATCCTCCACGTCATTCCGTTGCAGCTGTTGTCGTACCACGTTGCGCTGGTTAAGGGCACCGACGTCGATAAGCCGCGCAATCTGGCCAAGTCGGTCACCGTCGAGTAGGCAGACCTTTCAATTTTGGCCATTTTTTCCGGTTGACCGTAACAATGAGCACTTATGCCATCGGCGACATCCAGGGTTGCTACGACTCGCTACAGAGGCTACTCGAGCGCTGCGCCTTCGACCCGCTCAACGACCGTCTCTGGCTGGTCGGCGATCTGGTCAATCGTGGCCCGCATTCGCTGGAAACGCTGCGCCTGATCAAGTCGCTCGGGCCGGCGGCAATCACCGTACTCGGCAACCACGACCTCTACCTGCTCATGGTCGCCGAAGGTGGCGCCAAGTTTCGCGGCAAGGACGACACGTTGCAGGAAATTCTCGACGCTCCGGACTGTGCAGAACTGCTGGACTGGCTACGCCATCAGCCGATTTGCCATACCGAGGGTGAATACTGCCTCGTCCACGCCGGCCTGTTGCCGCAATGGACGGCAGCCCGCGCTCGCGAACTGGCCCGTGAAGTGGAAGCAGCGCTGCAAGGCCCGAATTTCCGCGAATTCATCCTCAACCTGTGGGGCAGCGAACCGGCTGGCTGGTCGGACGACCTGAGCGGCTGGCCACGCCTGCGCGTCATCGTCAACGCCATGACCCGCATGCGCTTCTGCACGCTGGACGGCGTCATGGAGTTCAAGGTCAAGGGCAAGCTGGCCAACGCCCCGGCCGGTCACATCCCCTGGTTCGACCTGCAGGATCGGCAAAGTGCCGACGCCGTTCTCGTCACCGGCCACTGGTCGGCACTCGGCCTGAAAGTCACGCCAAATCTGCTGGCGCTCGATTCAGGCTGCCTGTGGGGAGGCCACCTGACCGCTGTCCGGCTGGAAGATCGGCAGGTGTTTCAGGTGGATTGCTCACCAACGGAAGCCCAGCCGCTAAAGCGATAGCTTCGCGCGCCTCGGCCGCCACCTGCTTGCGGTCTTCACCGTTAAGGCCACGAACTGGCGTGGTCACCAGCCGGGCAATCAGGCGTTTTCGGCCAAGGATGGCCGCCGTGCATTGCCCCATCGAAATATCGCCGTCGTAACGCGGCGCCAAACTGCGCTGACCATCAAGTTCCCAGTACGAGATCGCCACCGGCAACACCGGCCGTCCGGCCGTCAGCGCCGGCTGAATCAGCGCAGCATGAAAATGCAGCAGGCTGCGGCCATCGGTGGTTGTTCCTTCAGGGAAAACCGCGACATGCTTTCCCTTGTCCAGAATGTCCGCCACCTGCTCGTTGATTATCTTCGCGTGCCCACGACTGCCACGGCGCAAGAATATCGTGTCGTTCTTCGCCGCCAGCCAGCCAATCAGCGGCCAGTGCCTGACTTCTTCCTTCGAGACGAAGGCGGCAGGCAGCGCCGAGTTGATAACGTAGATATCGATCCACGAAATGTGATTGGCAACCAGCAAGGCCCCCGGCACCGCATGCGTCAGATCGGCCTCGACCTCGACGCCGAGCGCGTCGAGTAAGGCGGCTGCCCAACTGGCCTTCAGCGCCATGCGCTTGCGCTCTCCGCACAAAGGAAACAGGCAAAGCGACAGTATGGCCGCGCTGATCACCAGCAGGGCTAGGCGAAAAATCCTGAAAGCACGAATCGCTATATTTGTTTGGCTCAGTCTTCTTATCCCAGGTAGTGCTTGGCGTAACGGCCGGAAACTTTGGCCATCGGCATCAAAATTGGCAAATCGGCCGTGTTGAAATCAGGATCCCAAGCCGGCTCACCGCAGATCCAGGCCCCGGCGCGCAGGTAACCCTTGATCAATGGTGGCGTTTCGGCCGGAAAATCCTGCTGCAAGGCAGCCAAGGGCAGCGGACAGCGCGGAAAAACGCGGTACTCCTGCGGCCCGAGGTGATCGGCTGCCAGACGATTATACAAGCTGGCCGCCGCGTGGCCGCCATCGGCCATGCTGATCGAGGCACAGCCCATCAGATAGTCGTAGCTGTTCTCGATCATGAAATTGGCTAGGCCCGACCACAGCAAGGTAATCGTCGCGCCGGTCCGGTAATCCGGATGAACGCAGGAACGGCCAATCTCGACCAGCCGCGAACGCAGATGCTGCAGGCGGGTCAGGTCGAATTCGTTTTCGGAGTAATAGCCGACCTGGCGGGCATTTTCCGGCGTCAGGATGCGGTAGGTACCAACGATTTCGCTGGTCTGCGTATCTCGGACGACGAGATGCTGGCAATACGGATCGTAAATATCATGGTCGACGCCGGGGATGCGGCTCGGCAGGTTGGCGCCCATTTCACCGGCAAAAACGCGGTAGCGCAGACGCTGCGCGTCGAGGATATCGCTCTGGCTGCGGGCGAAGCCGACAGCCAGACTCTTCTTTTCGGGACGGCTGCGACCAGCCGCCTTATGGATATTTTCCATCTTTGTTCTCCTTGTATTCGTGGAGAACAAGTCTGGACGAGCGTTGTTACATGCACTTTGCCCGAAGATGACAGCGATATTTCATCGCCACCCGGTTACCAGGGCTGCGCGCCGAAAGCCTTGTGATAACGCTCGGCGATTTCCTCACGGCTCGGCTGGTGATTCTGGCCACCGCGATGAGCGATCTTGATGGCGCCCATTACCGCGGCCAGACGGCCCGTCGTCAGCCAGTCGAAACCGTTGGCGATACCGTACAGCAGGCCCGAACGATAGGCGTCGCCACAGCCGGTCGGATCAAGGATTTCATCGGCCGCGACGCAGGGAATGTCGTGACGCACACCATCGGCGTAAATCTCGGAGCCCTCACCGCCACGTGTCACGATCAGCGCCTTCAGGCTGCCAGCCAGTTGCTCCAGACTACGCCCGGTGCGATCAGACAGCAGCTTGGCTTCGTAGTCGTTGAAACAGGCGTAGTCGGCCAGTTCGATGAAATCGAGCAGTTCGTCACCATTGAACATCGGCAACCCCTGGCCCGGATCGAAGATGAATGGCACTCTGGAATCAGCGAAGTCACGGGCGTGCTGCATCATGCCCTCGCGGCCGTCCGGAGCGACGATACCGAGCCGGGCATTGGCGTTCTCGACCTTGTTGAGGTGCGAAAAACTCATCGCGCCCGGATGGAAGGCGGTGATCTGGTTATCGTCGAGGTCGGTCGTGATGAAAGCCTGCGCCGTGAAGCTGCCGCTGACCTGACGAACATGAGTGCGCGCCAGACCAAGCTTGTCGAGGCGATCAAGGTACGGTGCCGCATCGTCACCAACGGTAGCCATGATCATCGGCTCACCGCCGAGCAACATCAGGTTGTAGGCGATATTGCCGGCACAGCCGCCAAACTCGCGGCGCATCTCGGGCACCAGAAAGGCGACGTTCAGGATGTGAATCTGCTCGGGCAGGATGTGATTCTTGAAGCGGTCCGGAAAGACCATGATGTTGTCGAAGGCCAGAGAACCACAAATAAGTGTTGTCATGTCAGATCAGGGATAAAAGATGTAAAGACGGTAACCGGAGGCGCCGCTCTCCTTGGCCTCGATCCACAGCTTGACGGCCATTTCGCCGTTGGCCGGGAAGGTGTCGGAGGTCGTGCCGGGTGGCAGGTAATCGGCAGCAAACATGACGCGTCGGGAAACCACGGCATCGTTGGTATCGGTCAGGCTCAATTCCAGTGCCGGCCAGGCCTGGGCGTAGCCTGCGCGGTTTTTCAGCGTGGCTTGCAGTACGAACAGGCCACGGGCGTTATCAGACTGCAGATCAGATGTTTCAATCGACACCAGCGCTGCATTCCGCGGCAAGGGAATGTCCACCGCAGCTAGTTCGTACAGCCCAACAACGCCGGGGAAGCGCAGCACGATGTCAGTACGGAAGTAGTACAGCCATTGGCTGAGCAGGCCAACGAACAGCAAAATCGCGACAAGAACGAAGGGCCAGACCGCCCGGTGATTCGATTCACTCTCGAAGCCGCCCAACCCGTCGCTGGCCAAGGTCCCTGCCGACCAGCGGTTGAAGGAGCCCGAGTCGATCAGTTCGCGCGCCGCCACCAGCCCGGCCTGACGCGCTGCCTGCGTCGATTCCTCGGGAGACTCAACGAGAGGCTCTTCAAGCGGCGCCTGAATCGGGTCCGCTTCCGCTACTAGCGGAGCCTCGGACAGTTCAGCAGCAACGAACGGAGAATCCTCCGGTGCAGCACTGTCAGGCTGTTCGGGCTGTTCGGGCTGTTCGGGCTGTTCGGGCTGTTCGGGCTGTTCGGGCTGTTCGGGCTGTTCGGGCTGTTCTAGCTGTTCGCCGACTGAAGGCTCGACAAACAGCTCTTCAAAAACTTCGGGCGGCAAATGCAAATCTTCGGCCAAGTCGGCAACCGCCATTACCGGTTCGACGGTCGGCACCTCAATTCTCTGTCCCTCGAAAGGAACATCATCCCCCGGGGAAGCTGGTTCGCCTCGCGGAATAGCCGCCTCGACAACTGGCATCTCGATCAACGGCTCATGCGCCTCGCTGACCAGTTCGTCAAAGGCATTGAAAACGGCCTGACAGTTCCCGCAGCGAACCTTGCCCGCCCTCAGCCGCAACTGCTCGGTCGTCACACGGAAAACCGTGGTACAGACCGGACAGCGCGTTCGCATCAAGGCTTGCTTCCTTCCAGACACACCCAGTCTTCGCGCGTATCGGCCACCTGCATCGGCAGCCATTGGGCGTAGATGGCGATGATTTCTTCCGCCTGCTCGCGCAGGATGCCGGACAGCGCCAGGCGACCGCCGGAACGGACATGCGCGCAGATTGCCGGGGCCAGAACGCGAAGCGGATTGGAAAGGATATTAGCCACGACAACATCATACTCGCCAGCGACCGGCATTGCCGAATCGGCGAACAGCGCGACCACGCCATTGCGCTCGGCGTTCGAGTGGGCCGCCTCAACCGCCAGCGGATCAATATCAACGCCAGCAACGCGACCAGCCCCGAGACGAGCCGCCGCAATGGCCAGAATGCCGGAACCGCAGCCATAATCGAGCACGGTGCAACCTTCGGAAACATTGCGCTCCAGCCACTCCAGACAGAGCCGGGTGGTTGGATGCGAGCCGGTGCCGAAAGCCATTCCCGGGTCGAGAATCAGATTGACCGCCGCCGGGTCCGGCGTTTCGTGCCACGAGGGGACGATCCACAGGCGCTCCGAAACACGGATGGGGTCAAACTGGGACTGGGTCAGCTGCACCCAGTTCTGTTCTTCCACCGTCTCGACCGTGTAGGCCGGCGCTTCGCTCAGGCCGATGGCCGAAGTTGCCACGCCGAGCAGAGCATCGATATCGGCATCCGGCTCAAGCAGGGCGACGATACGCGAATGCGTCCAGCCCGAACTCGGCACCGAGCCCGGCTCACCGAAGAGCGGTTGCTCGTCCGGCGTGCCGGCATCGGCATCCTCGATGCTGGCCGACAGCGCGCCTGCTTCAAGCAGGGCATCGCAGATCGGCTCGGCATGCGACGCATCGGTCAGGAAACTGACACTTTGCCAGGCCATCGCTTAAAGCTTCACTTCGCCCTTGTCGGCGAGTTTCTGTTCAAGGTAATGAATGCTCGTGCCGCCTTCGACGAAACGCGCGTCCTGCATCAGTTCCTGATGCAGCGGGATATTGGTCTTGATGCCCTGAATGCTCATCTCGGACAAGGCGATACGCATGCGGCGGATGGCCTGATCGCGGGTGTCGCCGTAGGCGATGACCTTGGCGACCATCGAGTCGTAATGCGACGGCACGGTATAGCCCTGATAAATGTGCGTATCAACACGGATACCAGGGCCGCCGGGCGGGTGGTAAAACTCGATCTTGCCGGGACAAGGCACGAACGTGAAGGGATCTTCGGCGTTAATGCGGCATTCGATGGAATGACCGCGGAGCACGATGTCCTTCTGTTTGTAGCGCAGTTTCTCGCCGGCCGCGACGCGAATCTGCTCCTGCACGATATCGACGCCGGTAATCATTTCGGTCACCGGATGCTCGACCTGAACACGGGTGTTCATTTCGATGAAATAGAACTCGCCGTTTTCGTAGAGAAACTCGAAAGTGCCGGCGCCGCGATAGCCAATCTTGCGGCACGCTTCGGCGCAGCGTTCGCCGATACGCGAAATCAGGCGGGCCGGGATATGCGGTGCCGGTGCCTCTTCGATCACCTTCTGGTGACGGCGTTGCATTGAGCAGTCGCGTTCGCCTAGGTAAATCGCACTCTTGTATTCGTCGGCCAGGACCTGGATTTCCACGTGACGCGGATTTTCCAGATACTTTTCCATGTACACCGCAGGATTATTGAAGAAACTGCCAGCCTCCTGCTTGGTCATCGCCACGGCATTGACCAGCGCCGCTTCGGTGTGCACGACGCGCATGCCGCGACCACCGCCGCCACCGGCGGCCTTGATGATCACCGGATAGCCGACGGCCCGGGCGATCTTGACGATTTCCTTCGGATCATCCGGCAATTCGCCTTCGGAACCTGGGACGCAAGGCACCATGGCTTCCTTCATCGCGTTTTTAGCCGACACCTTGTCGCCCATCAAGCGAATGGTTTCAGCCCGCGGACCAATGAAGACGAAGCCTGAAGTCTCGACGCGTTCGGCAAAGTCGGCGTTTTCCGAGAGGAAGCCGTAGCCGGGGTGAATAGCCTGGGCATCGGTCACTTCCGCCGCCGAGATAATCGCCGGAACGTTCAGGTAGCTCAGCGACGAGGATGCCGGTCCGATACAGACCGACTCGTCGGCCAGCTTGACGTATTTCGCATCACGATCCGCCTCGGAGTGCACGACCACCGTCTTGATGCCAAGCTCGCGGCAGGCGCGCTGAATACGCAGCGCGATCTCCCCGCGGTTGGCGATAAGAATCTTTTCAAACATGGCCATATCAGCCAATCACATAAAGCGGCTCACCGAATTCCACCGGCTCGCCATTCTCGACCAGGATGGCCTTGACCACGCCCGAAGCATCGGCTTCGATTTCGTTGAGCAGCTTCATGGCTTCGATGATGCACAGCGTTTCGCCCTGCTTTACGGTCTGGCCGATCTGCACGAATGCTTCGGCACCCGGCGACGGCGAGCGGTAGAAAGTGCCGACCATTGGCGACTTGACGATATGGCCTTCGGGCAATTCGTCCTCGTCATCAAGGCTGACCGCAGAAGCGGCCGGAGCAGCGCCCGGCGCCGGCATGCCAACCGGCATGGCGTATTGCTGCATCATCGGCTGGGCCGGCATGGCGTAATGCTTGGCGATGCGAACCTTTTCTTCGCCCTCCGTCACTTCCAGCTCTGAAATGCCGGATTCCTGTACGAGGTCGATAAGTTTCTTGAGTTTACGCAGATCCATGGAGACTCCCTTCTGTGTTGCGCCCGTCGGGCACAAGTGTCCGGCCGGAACCGGACTATTCAATATTAAGCTTGTTAAGCAGATATTCGAGGGCTAGCAGGTAGCCCTCATGACCCAGCCCGCAGATGACACCGATGGCCAGGTCCGAAAAATACGAGTGATGGCGGAACGGTTCCCGCGCATGCACATTGGAAAGATGCACTTCGACGAACGGAATCGCCACCGCCGCGATGGCGTCGCGCAGGGCCACGCTGGTATGCGTGTACGCTGCGGGATTGATGATGATGGCGCGGACACCCTGTTCGCGAGCAGCATGGATGCGCTCGATCAGCGCACCTTCATGGTTACTCTGGAACGCCTCCAGCTCGACACCGGCCGTTTCGGCCATGCGTGCCAGCGACATGTTGATGTCCGACAGGGTTACCCGGCCATAATGTTCCGGTTCACGTGTGCCAAGCAGGTTCAGATTCGGCCCGTGGATGACTAGGACACGAGGCTTTTCGACCGGCTTGGAAGCAGTTTTTCGCTTCGTCATAGCTGCAAGTTTGCCGCAAATGGCTGCAACTTGTCTAGTCTATTCCTTTAGTAAGGCACGCAGGGCATCGGCCCGGATACGCTCGTGCGGACGGCCATCGTGATGTTTCAGACTGACTCGCTCCATGTTCGGCGGCAGAATGATCAGGTCCGCATCGGCCGTGTCGGTTTCCATGCGCAGCACGGCCTCGACCCGTTCATTCCGCGATTCTACATGCGAGACGTCGATGGCGCGATTGAGCAGGAAGATCTCGACCTCCTTGGCGCTATCGGCGAAGAGCAGGATATCGATGTGCGAATGCTCGCCCGCCGTGCCATCGAGCACCGAGCCGGTCAGGTAGGGATTGAAATCAGCCAGCAAATCAAGCAGTTCGAGGGCTGTATGGCGCATCAGCCCGATCATTTCCTCATGCTCTTCGCCCTGATACAGACTGCGATAGGCGCGCAGTTCGGCCTCAACCTCGGCGTTGTCCGGCAAGGCGGTATTTTCGGGCAATCCTAGCTGGCGGGCCGCCTTCTTTTTTGCGTGGTGGTAGTCGGAAATGCCGTCCTCCGCCATCAGGCGCGCGGCGGCGCTGGCGATGCTGGCCCGATTGCCGGGGCTCGTACGTAGCCGTTCATGACGGGCCATGGTGACTCGATCAAGGTAAAATCGTCCCCATTCTAACGGCTCGAACTGAAATGCACATTCACATTCTCGGCATCTGCGGCACTTTCATGGGCGGCGTTGCCCAATTGGCGGTCGATTCCGGCCACAAGGTCACCGGCTGCGACGCCAACGTCTATCCGCCGATGAGCGACCAGTTGCGCGGCGCCGGCATCGAATTGATTGAAGGTTTCGACGCCGAGCAACTGAAGCTGGCGCCGGATGTCTTCGTGATCGGTAACGCCATTTCGCGCGGTAATCCGCTGCTCGAAGCCATTCTCGACAAAGGCCTGCCCTATGTTTCCGGGCCGCAATGGCTGGCCGAGAACCTGCTGCAAGGCCGCTGGGTACTCGGTGTCGCCGGCACCCACGGCAAGACGACGACGGCCTCGATGCTGGCCTGGATACTCGAGGCGGCCAACATGGATCCCGGCTTCCTAATCGGCGGCGTGCCGCTGAACTTTGGCGTCTCCGCCCGGCTCGGCGGCACGCCGTTCTTCGTCATCGAGGCTGACGAATACGACACGGCGTTCTGCGACAAGCGTTCCAAGTTCGTCCATTACCGGCCGCGGACGGTCGTTCTGAACAATCTCGAATTCGATCACGCCGACATTTTCAGCGATCTTGCCGCGATCGAGACACAATTTCATCACCTCATTCGCACTCTGCCGCAGTCCGGGCTGATCGTTTCAAATGCTGCCGAGGCCAGCCTGGATCGCGTTTTGCAGCGTGGTTGCTGGACGCCGATCGAGCGTTTCAACGCCCCGGACGGCTATTGCGTGACGGGTGACGATGCCCGCGGCGAGCTGGTTTTACACTCGCCCGATGGCAAGGTTCGGCGCACTGTCTGGGGGCTTTCCGGCGACCACAACCGGGCCAACGCCTGCGCCGCGCTACTTGCCGCCCGCCATGTCGGCGTGCCGCTTGAACAGGGGCTGGATGCGCTGTCGCGCTTCGAGAATGTCAAACGGCGTATGGAAGTGCGCGGCGAAGTGCGCGGCGTAACGGTTTACGACGATTTCGCGCATCATCCGACGGCCATCGCGACGACGGTTGCCGGCCTGCGTCGCAAGGTCGGCAAGGCCCGCATTCTGGCCGTGCTCGAACCGCGTTCGAACACCATGAAACTGGGCACGATGAAAGCGCAGTTGCCGGACAGCCTGCGCGAAGTCGATATGGCTTTCTGCTACGCCGGCAATCTGGGCTGGGATGCCCGCGAGGCGCTGGCGCCGATGGGCGAGCGCGCTGTCGTCGAAGACGACCTAGCCCGACTGGTCGACCAGATCGTCATCGCTGCGCAACCGGGCGACCACATCCTGGTCATGAGCAACGGCGGCTTTGGCGGCATTCACGGCAAGATACTGGCTGGTTTGACGGAGTAAAAACCGGAGAACCATATTTCCACGGTCAATTGGGGCTTGCTACGGTCAACCGGAAAAAAGGGCCAAAAATGAAAAAGGCGCGGCGAGGTTTCCCTCCCACGCCTTTTTGTTGCGCCGGATTTAGCGTTCCATCGATTCCACAACAGCCAGCGCGGTCATGTTAACCAGGCGACGTACGGTGGCCGTCGAGGTCAGGACATGCACGGGACGCGCTGCGCCGAGCAGGATGGGGCCGATGGTGACGCCTTCGCCACCGGTCATCTTGATCAGGTTGTAGGAGATGTTGGCCGCGTCGATGTTGGGCATGACCAGCAGATTGGCCTCGCCCTTGAGCGGCGAATCCGGGTTGGCGGCGCGGCGCAGATCTTCGTTAAGCGCCGAGTCGCCATGCATTTCGCCATCCACTTCCAGCTCGCCAGCCGACATGGCCGAGACCAGCCCGGCCGCGACGCTCATCTTGCGCGCCGACTCGGAGTTGGCGGAACCGAAATTGGAATGTGACAGAAGTGCGACCTTCGGATGGCTGCCGAAACGCTTGACCTGCTCGGCCGCCATCAATGTCATTTCAGCGATTTCCTGGGCGTTCGGGTTTTCGTTCACATGCGTGTCGCAGATGAACAGCGAACGGCCCGGCAGCATCAGGTAATTCATCGCGGCCAGCGTGCTGACACCGGTGCGCTTGCCGATGATCTGGCTGATCACGCCGAGGTGATGGCTGTACTGGCCGGTCATGCCGCAGATCATGCCATCGGCGTAGCCGAGCTTGAGCAGCATGGCGCCGATCACCGTCGGCTTGCGGTGCATGGCTTCCTTGGCGATGGCCGGGGTGATGCCCTGACGCGCCATCAACTTGTGATAGGCAGTCCAGCATTCGCGGTAACGCTCGTCGGATTCCGGATTGACGATGTCGAAATCGACGCCCGACTTGATGCGCAGCTTGGCCTTTTCGAGACGATGCTCGATGACGCCCGGACGGCCGATCAGGATCGGACGCGCGAACTTTTCTTCGATGACCACCTGGGCGGCGCGCAGCACGCGCTCGTCTTCACCCTCGGCGAAGATGATCCGCTTGCCCTTGGCCTGACGGGCGGCCTGGAAGATGGCGCGCATGCCGACGCCGGTGTGATAGACAAACTCGGACAGCTTGGCGCGATAGGCGACCCAGTCGGTGATCGGACGCGTCGCGACACCGGAGTCCATGGCGGCCAGAGCAACGGCCGGCGCGATCTTGACGATCAGGCGCGGATCGAACGGAGTCGGAATCAGGTATTCCGGGCCGAAAGTCAGGTCGCGGCCGGGGTAGGCCATGGCCACTTCGTCGGTCGCCTCGGCTTCAGCCAGTTCGGCGATGGCGCGCACGGAAGCCAGCTTCATCTCTTCGGTAATACGGGTGGCGCCGACATCGAGCGCGCCACGGAAAATGAAGGGGAAGCAGAGGACGTTGTTGACCTGGTTCACGTAGTCGGAACGGCCGGTGGCGATGATCGCGTCCGGGCGGACTTCCTTGACCAGTTCCGGCATGATTTCCGGGGTCGGGTTGGCCAGCGCGAAGACCATCGGCTTGTCGGCCATGTTGACGACCATGTCCTGCTTGACGACACCGGCGGCGGAGAGACCGAGGAAGATATCGGCGCCGACCAGCGCCTCGCCCAGCGTACGCTTCTCGGTGTTCTGGGCGTAGCGGGCCTTGGTCTCGTCCATCCCGCCTGGGCGACCGACGTAGATGACGCCCTTGGAGTCGCAAATGGTGATGTTCTCGCGCTTGACGCCGAGATCGCACCACAGGTTCACACAGGAGATGGCAGCCGCACCGGCGCCGGAAACGACGACTTTGACCTCGTCAATTTTCTTGCCGACGACCTTCAGGCCGTTGAGCATGGCGGCGCCCGAAATGATCGCGGTACCGTGCTGGTCATCGTGGAAGACCGGAATATTCATCCGCGCCTTGAGCTTCTCTTCGATGTAGAAGCATTCCGGCGCCTTGATGTCCTCGAGGTTGATGCCGCCGAGCGTCGGTTCGAGGGCGGCAATCATGTCGATCAGCTTATCCGGGTCGTTCTCGGCCAGTTCGATGTCGAAGACGTCAATACCGGCGAATTTCTTGAACAGGCAACCCTTGCCTTCCATGACCGGCTTGGAAGCCAGCGGGCCGATATTGCCGAGGCCGAGCACGGCGGTGCCGTTGGTCACGACGCCAACCAGATTGGCGCGCGAGGTGTACCAGGCAGCCGTCGCCGGATCTTCGACGATCGCATCGCAGGCGGCAGCAACACCCGGAGAGTAGGCCAGCGCGAGGTCGCGCTGATTGGTCAGGCCCTTGGTCGGGCGGACTGAAATCTTGCCCGGGGTGGGCCAGCGATGGTATTCGAGAGCGGCTTCGCGCAGATCCTTTTCCACGGATTCTCCTGGGGATTTAGGTATTAGGGAAAACCCGTTAGGGTACTCCAATCGTTGCGCCGCTGGAAGCGTAATTCATAATTACAGCGTCAAAATCGATGGCTTATGGTCAGACGCGGGCTTCTCGGCTCGGTTGGATGAATATGCCGATCATTTACAGCCGCCCCTTCGGTGGCAAGCTGCGAGTCGTACCAGTATTCGATGTCATTCACCTTGCGGTCGAAAAGGTTGTAGATGTCGAGCGCCAGCTGCGTCTGCCGACTGAATTTGTAGCCGATGCGCAGATTGGTCAGCGCCGAGGCGCCGGAGCGGACCGAGTTGTCCTCGATCAGCGGCCGCGGCCCGAAGTAGCGCAGGCGTACGGCACCGAACCAGGGGCCGAGGTGATCGAGGGTCAGCCCGATGTTGGCGGTTGTCGCGACCGCCCCGGGAATGAAGTCGCCAGCCACCGGATCGTGGTCGCGGAAGCGGGCATGCGACCAGGCGAGGTCGGCGTCGAGCGCCAGCCAGTCGGACAAGACATAGAGATTTGTCCATTCGACTCCGTAACGGCGCGACGGGCGGGAAGCCTCTGTCGTCCCGGCATCGCCGACGAAGAGCAGTTCGGAGGCCGAATCGAGTTGCCACAGGGCGACGGTCGACTGCCAGCCCGGCACGAGTTCCGAACGCAGGCCAAGCTCGTAACCCTTGGTCCGCACCAGCGGCTTGACCGCCTGCACCGGCGTCACACCATCGGCCGGATCAACGCGGATGGTCGTACCGCGCGCGTCGTTGGAATGGAAACCGTGGCCGTAGTTGAGATAGAGCTCGGTCTTGCGCCATGGTCCGAAGATCAGTGACAGCTTGGGCGTCACCATCTGGTCGCTGGCTTTTCCCGAATTTACCGCCAAATTGCTGTTGACCGTGAAATCGTAAGTGTCGGCGCGCAAGCCTTGTACGGAACGGAACCACTCGGTCCAACGCATCTCGTTTTGCGCCCACAGACCGAGGCTGCGCTGTGTCACCTTGTCTTCGCGCACCGTGCCCAGCGTTTGGCGGGCGCTGGTCGTATACAGACCAACCGGGTTGAGGTCATCGATCCGCCCCTGCAGACCGATACTGTTCTCGACTTCAAAGCCGCCCCAGCGATCAAACATTGCATGCGAAACAGCGAAACCGCCGGCCTGCCGGCGCTCGGCCTGCTTGAACTGGTCACCCGGCGGACAACCGGCATTCAGGCAATACTGGAAGTTGGACCACAAATCGAGGTCGGACTTCAACCACCAGACATTGACCTTGCTCTGCGCCTTTTCCCGGCGCTTGGCCCACTCGCCGGACAGGCTGTAGCGATACGTCTCGCCGCCAGTCGTCGGATCGAGCGAGCCGAAGCGGTCGACGGCACCGCTGGAAATGGCGCGCTGGGCAATCTGGTCGGTCGATGTCCACCGGCCACGGTACGCCATGCCGGTAAGCGAAAAACCATCGTTGGGCGTGCCCTGGCTGTAACGCAGCACGCCATTGATCTTGCGGTAATGCTCCTCGATCTGCCACGGCCCGTCGTTGTGGAATAGCTCAAGGCCGTAGAGCAGATGGCCACCTGCAACCTCCGGCGAACCGGCAAGCAGGCTGCGCGCGTAGCCATTCTGGCCGAGCGTGACCTGTCCCAGCGTGCTGTCAATCTTGCGAACATAGTCGATGTGCGCCGCGCCGGCCGACGAAAAATCGCCTTCCTCGGCGAAATACGGGCCTTTCCGGAAGCTGATGCGCTCGACCAGTTCGGGAATCAGGAAATTGAGATCGGTGTAGCCCTGGCCGTGGGCGTGCGTCGGCATATTGACCGGCACGCCGCCAACATAGGTGGCGAAATCGGTACCGTGGTCGAGATTGAAGCCGCGCAGAAAATACTGGTTGGCCTTGCCGTCGCCGGCATGCTGGGTGACGATCAGGCCCGGCACCATTTCCAGCGCCTCGCCGGGCCGCAGAATGGGCACTGCCGCCAGACGCTGGCTGGAAACCACGCCTTCGCTGCCTGAGGCCGCGATGCCTTCGAGGTTTTCCGCCCTGGCCCGGACTTCAACCGCCGATAGTTCGACCGACTCATGAGCAAACGCCGGGCTCATCGCCATCATGAAATATGAACCAATTATTTTTCGTCTTAATTTCATCGCGCAAAAAAGCCGGTCGCCCGGCCATCCCCATCGCTATGTCGTCAAGCCGCCACCGGCCGGCGCGTCAGGCGCACCGCTGCAACAAAGCTGAGGGCAATGATCACCACTAGCGAAAAACCGAATATCAGTTCCTTGCCTTCGCTCCACATATCGACCGCTGGCGACAACATCCTGGCGGCGCCGAAGGCAGCGACCAGCAGGCTGACGCCGGAAACGACTAGCCCCATGACGCGCGAAGCAATGAGCGCCACCTGATCGGCGCGGGCGATGAGGCGGGCGATCCACAGGCCGTTGATGCCATCGGTAAGCAACATGCCGAGCATGAAGAGCAGGGCGAGCACGAGGGCATGCTCCCAGCCGCCGAACTGGGTGGCGGTCAGGGCAAAGAAGGCGGCTTGCGACAGGGTGTCGAAGGAGAGGGCGAACAGGGCGCCGACCAAGGCAATCAGCGCCGGGTGCGAAACATGGCGCAGGTTGCCGAGCAGACGGCCCTTGAGGCCGACCGGTTGGACCATTTCATGGGGTTCGGCGGCGAGTACGGCGGCCAGATTGAGGCTGCCCAGCGCGACGAGAAAGCCGATGGAAATCACCGCACCGAGCGTGCCGAACCATTCCGGCACCGCCCACTGCCCGGCCAGCGCCGAGACGCCGAGGGCGATGGCCATGACCACGGCACCGTGGCCGAGCGAGAACAGGGTGCCGCAATAGCGCGCCAGATCGGGCCGGGTACGGGCGTTGTAGCGGGTCAGGCCATCGATGGTGGCCAGATGGTCGGCGTCGAAACCGTGCTTCATACCCAGGACGAAGGTCAGTATCAGCAGTGACAACCAGTCGTTGGGCAGGGTTTCCATGATCGTCCCGTATGAAAGTTATACCAATCTTCATACAAAGACCGTGCCAGATCAATAAGTCATTGTTCGTATTGAGTTCAAGACAAAATAGCTTTTGGCAAACCCGAGCAAATGGTTAGCAACTTTCCACAGGCAGTGCAAGGATAAATTCCGCCCCGCCCCCCGGGAGGTTGTGGGCGCTGAGTTTGCCGCCATGCCGTTCGACGATGCTGTAGCTGATCGACAGGCCAAGACCGGTGCCCTGACCGACCGGCTTGGTGGTGAAAAAAGGCTCGAACAGGCGGCCCAGATGTTTCTCGGAAATCCCCGGTCCGTTGTCGGCAAAGCGCAGGATCACCATGCCATCTTCGATGTTGCCGCTGACGGTCAAGGCGGGTTCCCGCTGGCTGGCCGTGGCGTCGCAGGCGTTCTGGACGAGATTCATGATGACCTGCTGGAGTTGCCCCGACGAACCGGAACATTTCAAATTTGGCGATATTTTCGTGTTGACCGTGAAATTGGCCGCCGCGCTCTGCACGACCCAGCGCACCGAGCGCTCGACGACTTCGTTCAGGCTGACCTGCTCGGGCGTCATCTTGTCGACGGCCGAAAAGCGCTTGAGCGCATCGACGATGTCACGCGTGCGCTCGGCCCCTTCGATCATGCCGTCGATGAGGTGCGGCATGTCGGCCAGGATGCGGTCGATGCGCAGCTCCTGACGCATGGCCTGCAAGGCGCCGTCTTCGGCCGCATCGCTGGCATGCACCGCGCCGAGGTAGCTTTCGAGCCGGCTGGCGTAGCGCTTGAGCGACAGCACGTTGCCAAGCACGAAACTGATCGGGTTGTTGAGCTCATGCGCGACGCCGGCCACCAGACGGCCGAGCGACACCATCTTTTCAGCGTGCAGCAACTGGCCTTGCGTCCGCTTGAGATCATCGTGCGCCTGGCGCAAAGCCGAATAGGCACGGCGCAATTCGCCGACCGGGCGGCCGGTGACGACCATGCCCATGAGCTTGCCGGTCTGCGACAGGCGCGGCGTGCAGTTCATCGATACCGGCACGGTCGAGCCGTCGCCGGCGCGCAGGAAGAACTCGCAGTCATGGACACCTTCGCGACCGTAGCGGGCGAAGATGTCGCGTGCCTTGGCCCGTTCGACATCGTCGGCGAAGAGGTCGAAGACTGGCGTATGTTCGAGTTCGCCGGCCGTCTTGCCGGAGAAATGCTGCAGCGATGAATTGACCTCCTCGATGCCGCCGTTGCGGTCGCAGACGATCAGGATGTCCGACATCGAGGCGAGGACGCTCTCGATGAACTGGTGCGACTCTTCGAGCGCGGCATTCTTTTCTTCGAGGGCGACTTCGTATTGCAGGAGGTCGTTGTAGACCTCGTCCATTTTCTGGATGACCTCGATCCAGGCCTGCTCGCCACCCGGCGGCAGGGGCGACTCGCCGGACAGGTCAGCGGGCGGGGCGATAGTGGACATGGGCTGCGCCGTGTTCGTCGTGGGCGTGGTGATGTTCCGCTTCGAGCGCGATGACGTTGAGCTTGCCGTGGCGGACGCCGCGTTCGGCCATGAGCGCATCGGCAAATTGCCGGACATCGGCGGTGGCGCCTTTGAGGATGACCGATTCGAGGCAATTGTTGTGATCGAGGTGGCTGTGCATGGCCGCCACCGTCAGGTCGTGGTGATCGTGCTGCAGGCCGGTCAGGCGCTCGGCCAGTTCGCGTTCGTGGTGGTTGTAGACGTAGGACAGGTTGGCGACGCAGTGGCCGGACGGCGTTTCGCGCAAGCGGTCGCTCTCGATGGCGCCGCGGATCAGGTCGCGCACGGCTTCCGAGCGGTTGCTGTAGCCGCGGGCCGCGATGAGTTGGTCGAATTCTTTGGCCAAAGCCTCATCCAAAGAAATTGTGAAGCGTTCCATGTTCTTTGCTCCGTGCTAAATACGGCCTTAAAACGCGATGCTAGGATGGCCCTCACCACATTCTAACGTCTCGCTCAAATGACCGCTGCCCTCGATACCGAACAGATCCGCGCCGCCCTGCGCAAGGTGGTCGACCCCGAGGTCGGCGCCAATATTGTCGATCTCGGGCTGATCTACCGCATCGAACTCGACGGCAGCCAGCTGCTCATCGAAATGACCATGACTTCGCCGGCCTGCCCGATGGGTGAAATGATCGTCGACGACGCCTACGCCGAACTCGACCGCATCCTGCCAGCCGACTGCCAGCCGGAAATCCGCCTCGTCTGGGAGCCGCCCTGGGCGCCATCGATGATGAGCGAAAAGTGCCGCCTGAGTCTGGGCTGGGACGAGGCAGACAACGCGTAAATGGCTGATCTCAAACTCGGCGGCCGCTTGCCGCTGCTCTTTTTTGGCATGCTCTCGCTGCTCGGCGGCGTCATGGCCGGCCTCGGCCGCCTTGGCTGGGATGTTCCCGGCCCGGCCATGCAGGCCGCCGGTGTGCACGGGCCACTGATGATCGCCGCCTTTTTCGGCACGGTGATCAGCCTTGAACGCGCTGTCGCAGCGGGCCGGAGCTGGGCCTACCTCGCCCCCTTGGCGGCCGGGGCCAGCGGCATTGCTCTGCTCGCCGGCGCACCGTTGCTGCTTGGGCAGATGCTCGGCAGCCTTGGCGCAATCGGCCTGATCGCCGCCAGCGCCGTTGCCCTGCGCCGCCAGGTCGCCGTCTTCACCATCATCCTGACCCTGGCCGCCGGCTGCTGGCTGGTCGGCAACCTGCTCTGGCTGGCCACCGGCAACGTCAGCGCTGCCGTCGCCTGGTGGCTGCTATTTCTCGTTTTGACCATCGCCGGCGAACGGCTCGAACTGACCCGTTTTCTCCCCACGCCGCCGCTCGCCCAAAAGCTGTTCATCGCCATCGTCGGTGTTCTGCTGCTCGGCGCAGTGGCCGGGCTCGACCGGCTTTTTGCCGGCGGATTGATCGCCCTCGCCATCTGGCTGCTGCGTTACGACATCGCCCGCCGCAACATCGCCACCGAAGGGCTGACCCGCTTCATCGCTGCCTGCCTGCTTTCCGGCTACGCCTGGCTCTTTGCAGCCGGCCTGCTCGGGCTGGCTGGCGCCTTTGCTCCCGGTCATGAATGGCGCGATGCAGCCTTGCACGCCATCGGCCTCGGCTTTGTGTTTTCGATGGTCTTCGGCCACGCGCCGATCATTTTCCCGGCCGTCACCCGCATCAGGATCCCCTACCACCCGGCGCTTTACCTGCCGCTCGCGCTGCTCCACCTGACGCTGGCGCTGCGGGTGTTCGGCGGCCTGAACGACAACTTTGACCTGCGCCACACCGCCGCCCTGCTCAACGGGCTGGTCCTGCTCATATTTATTGCAACGCTGGTGACACTAGTCCGGCGTAACGCCAAACGAGGTGCCCGATGAAACGCCATGCCGCCCTGCTGCAACTCTCGCGCGAACACCACCACGCCCTCAAGCTGTCCCGACTGGCCCGCTTTGCCAGCGACTCCGGCCACGCACTGGCCATCGCCGAGGCGGCCGAGAAGATCATCGAGTCTTTTCCCGAAGTGCTCGAACACCATTTCGAGACAGAAGAAAAAGACCTGCTGCCGGCGCTGGCTGCCGCTGGCGCCAGCGTCCTGGTCGAGCGCACGCTCGCCGAACATGCCGAACTGCGCGACCTCTGCCGCTGCATGCCGGAAGCGGACAGCGAAATCCTCGCCCGCTTCGCCACCCTGCTCCACGACCATGTCCGTTTCGAGGAACGTGAGGTGTTCGAAACGGCGCAGCGACTCCTCTACCCGGAGCACTGAACGCTCCAAAGAGGGGCACAAATTGTCGGATTTCTACGGTCAACTGGAAAAAACCGCCAAATTTCAAATCGCCATTTCGCCTTGTTCAAAGGCCGTAAAGCCACACCCACCAAGGGTTAGCGCTCCTTCTCGAGGCCCGTTGCTCGAAACCGGGAACGGGATATGCTTGATTGAAACCGTAGCACGCTGGATCCGTTAACCGGTCTAAGAGCGCATGGAGGAAGTCATCATGGCACACAGTGAAATCCGACTCTCGGTCGCTGAAGAGCGCACCATCTACGACGTGGCGGCCATCGATCGCGCCATGGAAGAGGCAGCCGGCAATCGCAACGAAGCGCTGGCCAGCCTCTACGACAAGATGAAGCAGCGCGGCGGCGGCCGTTTCCTGATCCGCCCGACCGGCGCCGACATGATCGACGAACTCTACGACACTTGCCCCAATTTCAGCGACGTGATCGACGACCTCAAGAAGTACGTCGCCCTCTCCGTCGCCGGCAACGAGCCGATGAGCTTCACGCCCATCCTGCTGCTCGGCGAGCCGGGCATCGGCAAGACCCATTTCGCCCGCGAACTGGCCAACCGTCTGGGTACCGGCCACGAGTTCATCTCGATGAGCTCGCTGACTGCCGGCTGGGTGCTGTCCGGTGCCTCGTCGCAGTGGAACAACGCCAAGCCGGGCAAGGTGGCGCACACGCTGGTGCATGGCGACTACGCCAACCCCATCGTCGTGCTCGACGAAATCGACAAGGCTGGCGGCGACTCGCGCTACGACCCGATGGGTTCGCTCTACGGCTTGCTCGAGCACGATACGGCGCGCGCCTTCAAGGACGAGTTCATCGATATCGACATCGATGCCTCGCACATCCTGTGGGTGACGACGGCCAACGACGAACGCTCGATTCCCGAGCCGATTCTCAACCGCATGAACGTCTACGAGGTGCCGCGCCCGGACCACGATGCGGCGATCAGCATCGCCGGCGCGCTGTACCGCGAGATCGTCGGCCAGCACGACTGGGGTTTCCCGCCGGAAGCCGACGAGGCGGTGCTCGAACGGCTCGGCTCGCTGCCGCCGCGCGACATGCGCAAACGTCTGCTCGCCGCCTTCGGCACGGCCAAGCTGGAAGGCCGCAACTGGCTGGAAGGGCGGGATTTCGAGCAGGCCAGAATGGGGCGGAGCCGGAAGATCGGTTTCTAGGCAGAAGGTCGGGCGCTGCGGCGCCCGATCAAACCTCTTCGATGCGGACCGACACCGGAAAATGGTCGCTGTAGCCGTCCAGATTGACGTTTTCAGCCACGTCGCCACTTGGCAGCCCAAAGCGTATCGGCCCCTCGCCGACGCGATGGCTGACCATGGGCGGATAGGCCTCGATGCGCGCACTGCCGTCGACCGTGCGCCAGCCGCTCTTCCCGGTCAGCAAGCCGCTTGAAATCAGGATCTGGTCGAACAGGCTGGCATCGCTGCCGAAATACAGCGTGCCGTTGAGCAGGCGCTGGTTGCCCTTGCGGTCCTGCGTCATCGCCGTCAGGTATTCCCAGCTCAGGTTGTAGAACCTGGCGCTCTTCGTCCGCGTTATATCGCCCCTGTCGCGCAGGCCCTGGGCGTGGATGGTGATCGACGGGTCGAAGGGTTCGTCGTTGAAGTCGCCGAGCGCGATGACTGCGACGCTATCGCCCTTCATTTCCCGTATCCTTCCATGCCAGTAGGCTAGCGTCTCGCCAGCCGTGGCGCGGAAACCTGACGAATATTCCGCCCCGTCGCCGGTCGACGAAGATCTTGAAGGCCAGTGGTTGGCCAGCATCACGAGTTGCTTGCCGGACGGTGCGACGAAGGTGATCTGCGTGATGTCGCGCGTGCCGGTCTGGCGCATGACCCAGTGCGAAAACAGCTCATCCATCTTGGCGGTGAACTGGTTGGCATCGAACAGGAAAGCGGTATCGATGCCGCGCTGATCGCGCGCCGAATCGACATGAACGAGCTGGTAGTTGCGCGCCGGCAAGCCCTGATTGAGCTGATCGGCCAGCGCCTGCAGGGCAAAACGGTTTTCGACCTCGCACACCCCCAGAATATCGGGGCCGGCACCGTCCTTCATGCGGACGATAATCGAGCCGAGCTGGGCGATCTTGCGCTTGAACAGCGTCTCCGACCAGCCCTTGAGATCCTTCTGCATGGCCTTGGCGATCCACGGCTCGCGTGCTGGAAAGCCTTCGGGCGCAAAGAGGTTTTCGAGATTCCAGAAGGCAATGAGCGCGGACATTTTGGACTCCTTCGCTAGCGGATCGGGCGGATCAAGCCCCGTGCGGCAACAGTTCCAGTCTAATAAGCAAGCAGCGGAATTACCAAGGCATTTTCAGCCGGAACTCGGCGGGATCGACTGCAAGCACCGGCATCGGATCGTCGATCCCCGACCGCCCTCTTTGCTGCTCCGGATGATTTTCTGGATGGGAAATCATTCGCCGGACGAGAAACTGCGCCCACGGAAACGCTCGATTTCGCGCTGCCGGCGGGCCAGATCCTCTTCTTTCGCCCGCCGTTCGGCCTCTTCCTTGCGGCGGATTTCTTCCGCCCGGGCCCGCTCGGCCTCCTGCTCGGCCTGCCGCAGATTGGCCGAGACTTCGGCACCGAGGCGTCGGGAGTCCTCTTCGAAACGCCGTTGTTCGCGTTCCTGCTGCTCGACGAGGCGCTGACTCTGGCTTGCCTCGCGCTCGGCCTGCTCCTTGCGCTTCATGTCGGCCAGCAGCAAGTCCGCCTCAGCCCGGCTCGCGGCGCGAATGCCGTAGGTCTGGTAAAAATCCTGGAGATAAACCTTTTCGGCCGCCGGCGATGCCGGATCACTGCCACTCAGCGCCGAGGCCCGCTGGTAGGCCATGTAGGTCGCGCCGATCTGCATGACCATGCCGAAAATCATGAGCCCGGCGATGATCGTCAGCAAGCGCCGGATCGGGCTCCATTTCGTCGCCTCCAGCGCCACTTCGATATGCATGGTCTGGTCGGCCAGCGCCGGCGCGACACCGCGCGTGGTCAGGCCGGCATCGTAATCCGAGCGGCGCGACGGACTGGAAAGCACTTCGTAGGCGTGCTTGACCAGCTTCAGGCGAAACTCTGCCTCGGTCGCCCCGAGCGGACTGTTTCCCGAAGCCAGCTCGCGCGAAATTCTCAGGTAGGCGGAGGTAATCTCGGCCAGATCGGCATGCGAGCTCACTTCCAGCAAGTCGTAATAGGTTGTTGTCTGCTTCATGCGTTGCGCTTTTCAGGCCGGACTAGCGGCCAAGCATACCAAAGGCATGCGCCGGATAGCACCCTGCGAATTTCAATTTTCGCTGTTTTTTCCGGTTGACCGTGAAATGTCACGGTCAACCGGAAAAAACACTGAATTTTTAAGTGTTACCGGGCGAACTGGAAAATCTCAGCCAGACAAAACCGAGCGCCCCGGCTACCAGCGATGCCATCAGGATGGCCATCTTTGAGGCGTTGACGAGCTCCACGCTGCCGGCGAAAGCCAGGTTGGTGATGAAGATGGACATCGTGAAACCGATGCCGCCGAGCAGTCCGGCACCCAGGATGTGACGTCGCTTGAGATCGCCCGGCAGGGCACAGACACCGACCGCCACGGCGAGCAGGCTGGCCAGCAAAATACCCAGCGGCTTGCCAAGAACGAGACCGCCGAGAATGCCCAGGCTGTTGCTCGACAACAGTTCCTGCTGCCAACCCGCCGAGATGACGATCCCGGTATTGGCCAGGGCGAAAATGGGCAGAACGACAAAGGCGACGGGCTTGGACAGCAGGTGTTCCAGGTGATGCGATGGCGACGATTCATCATCGCCATTGCCCGAGAAAGGAACGGCGAAAGCCAGCAGAACGCCGGCTATGGTCGCGTGCACCCCGGATTTGAGCATCAGGAACCACATCAATGCGCCGCCCAGCAAGTAGGGCAGCAGCGCCATGACGCGCAGGCGATTGAGTATGAGCAGCAGGCCAAAAACGGCGAACGCCGCCAGCAGGTAAGCTGGCGAAAACTGCGTCGTATAAAAAATGGCGATGACGACAATGGCGCCCAGATCGTCCATGACCGCCAGCGCCGTCAGGAAAACCTTGAGCGAAGCCGGCACCCGGCTGCCCAGCAAGGCCAGCACGCCGAGCGCGAAAGCGATGTCAGTCGCCATCGGAATGCCCGCCCCGGCCTGCGTTGGCGTATCGGCATTCAGCGCAAAGTGAATCCCCGCCGGAACGACAATGCCGCCGACCGCAGCGATGATCGGCAACAAGGCCTTGCGAAAATTCGACAACTCGCCGACATAAAACTCACGCTCCAGCTCCAGCCCGACAAACAGGAAAAATACCGCCATCAGCGCATCGTTGGCCCAGTGCTCAAGACTCAGCCCGGCCACCTTGATGTGCCAGAAATCCAGATAGGCCGAACCGAAAGACGAATTGGCGACGAGCAGCGACAGGATCGTGCACAAGATCAGCACGATGCCACTCGATTTTTCCGACTCGAAAAAGCGGTTGAAGCTGATGGAGAGTGTGGTCTGAAGATCGGTCATATTTTTCCTTCGGCGGGGAGCGACTCGGGCGCCATGGCGTAGCAACTGCGTCCATTCTTTTTGGCGACATACATGGCCAGATCGGCCGCCTTGAGGAGTTCCCCCGGCTCGCTCAAGCCATCGCTCATGGCGATTCCGATCGAAACCCCGAGTGAATGCGCGACATTTTGCAGTTCGATCGGTGTGGAAACCACATCGATGCACTTGGTGGCGATTTTTCTCGCTATCTCACCGCTATTGTCCCCCAGATCGGCAATGACAAAAACGAACTCGTCGCCCCCGACCCGGGCCAGGGTATCGCTTTGGCGAACCAGCCCGGACAGGCGTCGCGCCACCTCGACCAGCGCGGCATCGCCGTATTCGTGTCCCAGTGCGTCATTGATCGGCTTGAACCCATCCAGATCGAGAAACAGGACAGCGACTTTCGACCCATTGCGCTTGGCGCGGGCGAAGGCCTGCAGCATCCGGTCAGCCAGCAGGTTGCGATTGAGCAGGCCGGTCAGCGGGTCATGATGCGCCATGCGCTCAAGCGCCGTCTGGGTTAGCGAAAGTTTTTCCAGCAAGCGATTGAAGGCGGCCGTGAGATGGCCGACCTCGTCATCCCGGACCACCGGCAACGGCTTCAACGGAAGCTCCCCCTGAGTCATGCGTTCAGCTAGATCGGCGGCGGAAAATAGCGGGCGCAGCAGAAACCTGAAGACCAGACCGATGACGACGCAGACAAAAATGACGGCGAGAATCCCGTATTTGACAATTCTCTCCTGCACTCGCGTCACCGCCTCGAATGCTTCGGCGGTCGGCATTCTGGCCACGACAAACCAGCCGGTGCTTGGCACGTCAGCTACAGCCGCCAGTTCCTCGGTGCCTTTCGCATTGACTGTCACCCCGGCCCCGCGAAAGCCCTGCATGGCGCGATCATGCAAAAGATTAACGCCGACCGGCGGCGTGGGTTTCAAAATAAGATCGGGATCGCCAGCCGCAACGAAAAGACCATCCTGCGGCGATATCAGCAAATACCCGCCGGAATTTCCTATTTTCCCGTTAAAGACCGGCCCGAGAAAACCGGGAGAATCCAGCGCGCTAATGCCTATAAGGACAGCCTGAACGACGCCCTGGTTATCCTTCAACGGAGTGCCCATGGGCAGAACCGGCTTTTTGGTAAAAACGCCGAATTGCGGTTTCCCTATGCCGGCATTCCCGGCCAGGGCTCTGACAAAATCGGGATAGTGGGCAATAGACGCCCCTCTTCGCCCGGGAACCGCAGGAAAGTCGGCAACGATGGTCCCTTGTTTGTCGGCCACTACCAATCCGAGCAAAAACACCGGATTGAGCTGGTGACGCTCGGCCAGCCAGGCGGTCAACTGCTCAGGCTGCTTGACTATCTCAAGCGGAAAGCTTGCTCCGAGACGACTCAGCATGGTCCAGCGCGTCGTCAACTGATGATCGACATCGCCAGCGACGGCCTTGGCCAAAGCGATTTGCTGAGCAGAAACAACCTCAATCAAATCTTCGCGCAAAAACTTGCTGAGAAAAAAGTAGCGCGCCAAAGCGCCGGAAACGACAAGCAACACCCCAAACAGAATCATTCGGGTAACAAGGCTTTTGGAAATTCTGCTGAGGTTCATTCGGGGGATTGGGGCTTACCGGCTCTAGGTCTGATTTATGGCCGCATTGTCGCTCTTAAAATTGGCCAGCGGCAGAGTTGATTTCAGCCCAAAACCGCCAAAACCCTTTCCCGCGCACGACAATCCAAAAACGCTCAAGGCTAATGCACGGTACACACCATGCACGGATCAAACGAGCGCACCACATGCTGCACGGTCGGCGGTGCGCCCTCGCCAGCCGGCAGGCCAACGAGGGCCTGTTCGAGCGGGCCGGGCTGATTGGAAGCATCGCGCGGCGAGAAGTTCCAGGTGGTCGGGGCGATGATCTGGTAGCGCTCGATGTGGCCGCGCTTGATGCTCAACCAGTGGCCGAGGCTGCCGCGGGCTGCTTCGACGAGGCCGGTACCGGTGGCGTCGTCGGGCATCTCGCCGTGGGCGCAGAACGGTTCGCCGGGCTGCAGGGCATTCACCCAGCCTTCCATGGCGGGCAGGACGAGGGCGAGTTCGAGCAGGCGGGCGACGACGCGGGCCATGACGCTGGCGCCTTCGCGCTGCACCAGGTCGCGGGCCAGTGGGTGGCCGGCGACGACCTGGCGGGCCAGCGCACCGACTTCGTAGGGCTGGCCGGCATAGCGCGGCGCCTTGCACCAGGTGTAGGCGTCGGGCTTGTTGGCGTCGACGATGGTTTCGCCCTGCGCCGGGTGGCGCGGTTGGCCGGCCGCCAGCCAGGCACTGGTCGTGTCTTCATCAATGGCGACCGGGTCGAAGGTCGCTGCCTGCCCGGCTTGCCAGGTGCCGGCCGGAAACAGATCGTAGGCGCCGTACGACAGGAAGGCGTCGTAGGCGCAGCCGAGCTTGTCGAGACCGAGGTCACTGGCGGCGTGCAGGAAAGCGGAAAAGTCGCCGGGCCGGCCATCGGCCCACGCCAATAGCTGATCCTTGCTGGCCAGTTGGGCGACGGCGGCCAACGAGTCGCCGAACAGGCGTTTTTCGAGAAAGCCGCGGAACTCACGGAGCAATGCCAGCAGGCGGATACGCTCGCCAACCGTGATCGCCCGCGTGCTGCCGCCGGGCTGGATGGCCAGCGTGTGCGGCCAGCGGCCGGCGAGAAAGCCCATCAGTCGGAGAAAACCGGCGCGGGCCGGCAGCACTTCGGCGGCTGCGTCACCCCTGACCGCCGTGAAACGCTTTGACACGGCGCCATGCCAGCTTCGGTCGGCATAGGCCGGGCGAGCAAAATCGGGCATGAAAAAGAGGTAGAAATGCGTCAGGTGATCGGCCAGGTTCTCGGTGGCACATATCAAATTTCGCGATATTTTCCCGTTGACCGTGGGAACGACCCCCATCGCCTCGGCCAGCGCAGAAGCGGCTGCCGCCGACTGAGCCACCGAGCAGATGCCACAGATGCGCGGCACGATGGCCAGCGCATCGAGCGGGGCGCGGCCAACCATGATTTGTTCGAAACCGCGGAAGAGCGGTGAATTGACCTGCGCCGACTGGATGCGGCCGGCCTCGACGTCGAGGCTGACTTCGAGATCGCCTTCGACGCGGTTGAATGGCCCGACGACGATGCGCGTCACTTGCTGCCGCCCTTTTTGCGAACGGCCGGCATGACCACCGGGTGATCCTCGACGGCGTTGTTGCGCACGCGCTTCGGCGTCGCCGACTTGGACAGCGCGGCAAGCGCGACGAACCAGGCTTTCGGCATGTCGGTCGGCAAGCCGATCGGGATGCCGGCCAGCTTGGGCGTTTCCTGAAAGGCGTGGCCGGGCGACTCGAAACCGGGTTCGGTGCAGGCGATGCAGGCAAAGCCGCCGCGCAGGCAGGAGCCGCTGCCGTTCCACGGCCGCAGGTTGCAATCGGCGTGCGCCTGGGTGCCCTTGCAGCCGAGGTTTTCCATCAAACAGCCGAGGTCGGACTGCTTCATGGCACTGGCCTTGAATTCGTAAAACTCGTTGCGGGCGCAGCCGTGATGGACCAGTTCGCCGGCGTAAAGCAGCGGACGGCCGTATTCGTCGAGGTCTTCCGGCCTCAGCCCCTCCAGCGCGGCTTTTTCCAGCGTGTCGACTACCCAGCCGGGATGCGTCGGGCAGCCGGCGATGTTGATCACCGGCAAGGCGGCCGCCGACTGGAAACCGGCGCCGAGCAGGCCGCCCGGCGTCTGTTCGTCGAACTGCAGACCGCAGGCTTCAAGCGGATTACCCGGCGTGTTGGCCGAAAAACCGCCGTAGGCCGTGCACGAGCCGATGGCGAAAACCCATTTGGCGTGGCGGGCCAGACGGGCTACCCATTCGGTCAGCGGCCGGCCGCTGCCGGCCATCAGGTGGAATTTGCCGGTGCCGTTCGGGCCGCGCAGCATGGCCCCTTCGATGCACAGGGCGTCGAAGGCGAGTCGGCCTTCGGCACAGTCTTCGAGGATAGCGAGCGCTTCCTCACCGCTTTCGACCGAGAGCGCCGGATGCCAGAGAAATTCGATGCCGGCATCGCGCAATTCGTCGAACAGCGAGCGCGGCTCGGAACAGAGCATCGACTGCGTGCAGCCGCCGCAACCGCCACTCTGCAGCCAGAGCACTTTCATTCGGCCTGCTCCAGCCCGTGGCGAACCAGCTTGGCGCGCAGGCCGACGCGCGACAGGCCGAGTTCGCGGGCAGCCCGCGACTTGTTCCAGCGATGGCGGTTCATCGCTTCCTTGAGAACGTGCATTTCGAGTTGGTCCATGCGCTCCTTGAGGCCGCCGCTCAAGCCGGCAGCCCAGGCCAGCTCGTCGGATGGCTTGTTTTCATCAAACTCGCCAACCGGCGTGCGCAACACGCGTGGCGACAGAAGGTCGGCGCCAAGCAGCGGTGTCGTAGACAGCGCAACCATGCGCAGGATTTCGTTCTGCAGCTCGCGCACATTGCCCGGCCAGCGGTAGGCAGCGATGCTGGCGAGTGCCTCGTTGGTGAAACCTTCGACCGGCTTGCCTAGGGCATTGCAACTGCTATCGAGCAGGCGGCGGGCGAGCAGCGGCAGGTCCATCGGCCGGTCGCGCAGTGGCGGCACGTGCAGGGCAATGGTAGCCAGACGATAGTAGAGATCTTCGCGGAAGCGACCGGTACGGACATCGTCTTCAAGATCGCGGTTGGTCGCGGCGATGACCCGAACGTCGACATGGACCGGACGATTGCTGCCGAGCGGGCGGAACTCGCCCTCCTGCAGTACGCGCAGCAGCTTGACCTGGAAGGCCGGGCTGGTTTCGCCGATTTCGTCGAGGAACAGCGTGCCGCCATCGGCCTGCTGGAAAAGGCCGACCCTATCCTCGCCGGCCCCCGTGAAGGCACCGCGCTTGTAGCCGAAAAGTTCGGATTCGAGCAGGGTATCGGGCAGGGCGCCGCAGTTTTCGGTGATGAAAGCCTTGCTCGCCCGGCGGCTTTCGTAGTGGATGGCGCGGGCGATCATTTCCTTGCCGGTGCCCGATTCGCCAGTGACCATGACCGACAGGTCGAAGGGCGCAACACGCCCGACCATGTCGCAGACGGCGTTGATCGGGCTGCCCGGGGCGCGGATCAGACCGGCCAGGCCGAAGCTGCTTTTGACCTTTTCCTGCTTGCTGTCGACTTGTCTTTTCAAGACTGGTTCGGCGGTGCGCAGGTCGAGCGACAGACGCTGGTTTTCCTGCTGCAGGCGCCAGACTTCGGCGGCGCGCTGCAGAGTCAGCAGCAACTGCTCGGGCTGCCAGGGCTTGAGCAGGTATTGCCAGATGCCGGCTTCGTTGACGCCGGTGATGATGTCCTCGGCGTCGGTGTAGCCGGAAAGGATGATGCGCACGATGTCCGGCCAGCGGCTACGCACTTCCTTGAGAAACTGGACGCCGGTCGTCCCCGGCATGCGCTGGTCGCAGAGCACGATGCGGACGGCTTGCTCGCGCAGGAGGATTTCCATGCCCTCATCGGCGCTCGACGCGCAGAGCACCTCGAAATCTTCTTCCAGCGTCCGCCGCAAGGCTTCCTGCGAGCGCACCTCGTCGTCGATGACGAGGATGGCCGGCAAGCGGCGCAGGCTGCTGTGGGAAGACGGAAGGGTCATGCCGGAACTTTCCAGTCGAGATCGCGGTGGCGGGCAAGGTGGCGCGGCGTCCACGAATGCGCCGAGCGGGAGACGAAATGATAGCGCGCGACATGGTACGAGGGATCGAAGCCATAGAAATTGCGGCGCATTTCGGTCATTTCCTCGGCGCGGTAGGCGGCCAGCGGTTTGGCGGCTTCGTCGGCGTGGCGTTTGGCCTGCTTGGCGGCGAGTTTTTCGGGGAAATCCGGGGCAGCGGCCAGTTCGGCGGCGCGCCGGGCGACATCGACGGCGAAGCCGGGACCGGGCAGGCAGGCGTCGTAGAAGCCGAGCTTGACGGCTTCCGGCGCCGTCATCGGCAGGCGGTGGCGCATGATGGCCTTGGCCCCGTCATCACCAACGCGTGGCGGCAACAGGTAAGTCCAGAACTCCGAGCCGTAGAGGTTGCCCATATTCTTGTAATGCGGGTTGAGCATGACCCCATCGCGCGCCCAGACGAAATCGGCGGCCCGCGCCAGGAAGCAGCCGCCGGCCCCGGCATTGCCGCCGACCGCGGCCACGGTGAGTTGCCTTTCGCAGCGCAAAATGGCCTCGGCCAGATCGTCGATGGCGTTGATGTTGGCCCACGACTCGTCGGCCGGGCTTTCGGCGGCTTCGATGGTGTTGAGGTGGATGCCGTTCGACCAGAAATCGCTGCCGCCGCGCAGCACGATGACTCTGGTTGGCCGCGTCGTTGCCCACTGGAAGGCTTCGGTCAGCCGTCGGCATTGGCCGGTGCTCATCGCGCCGTTGTAGAACTCGAAGCTCAGGAAACCTACGCCGCCGGCCTCCTCGTAGGCGATGTCCTGCCAGGTCGGGGTCAAAGATTGCCAATAGCCGCCGTCTAGCGGCAACTCGGGCAACTTGGCAGCTTCCGTGAAAGCCAGCGCTGTCGGCAATTTGATGCCGCCAGCTGGCTTGACGTGGCCTATCCACACCGCGCCATCAACCGTCGCCCGACAGATAGCCGTTTCACGACGGCCGAGCAGGCTGCCCGGCTCGCCTTGCAGGCTGGCCTCCGGCCAGGCATCGAAAAGATGGCAGGGCTGGCCGAACAACTCGTCGGCGACACCGGGAAAGCCGTCGGCGGCATTGAGTTTGGCCAGGATGGCGGCGCTGGTTTCGGTTTGCCAGTCAATCGCGCGGTCAGCCTGTTTCATCAACGCGTGAGCCTGCCCCGGTACGCGCTCAGGTTTGAAATTTGGCTCTTTTTTCCGGTTGACCGCAGCAATTACCGCCTGCACGGCGGCCTCGGTGACTTCGTTGCGGTAAATCGACGCTTTTTTGGCCGGGCGCATCGGAAAGCTCGCCGATGCCCAGACCGGACCGGCATCCATCTCGGCTTCGGCCTGTAACACTGTGACGCCCCACTCCCTGGCACCACCTTGAATCGCCCAGTCAAGCGCCGACGGACCACGATCGCCGACCGGACCCGGATGAACGATCAGGCAGCAATACCGCGACCAGATTGATTCGGGAATCGCCCGTTTCAAAAAAGGCGCAATGATCAGATCAGGCTGAAACAAAGCCACAGCCTCCTCGGAGACCGCATCGGCAATGTCAAATTCGATACTGATTTCGTGACCGTGTGTCATCAGCTCGCAATAAAGGCGCTGGGTCAGACCGTTGAAACTGTGGGTAATGAAGAGAATTCGCACGATTTACAGTTCTTTACAATTCATGTCAGGAACCTGAAGCTAGGCAGGGCGGGGCTTTGCGGGGAGCGGTGTCCCATGCCGCATATCTCTATAACTTTCGCGATATATTTCAGACACTTGGCTTTGTCTACGATGCACATCAATAAAAACGGGATCAGGGAACAACAATGCAAACACAGCAAAAGCGAGTCAAACCGCAGGATCTTCCCGTCAGCCGGGCGCCGCGTCCGGAATACGTTGCCGCCATCCGCTATCCGGACGGTCGTCGTGACCTGTTCCACATCCGCAATGCCGACAATTACGCCGACGCCCGCGAACTCGTCATTTCCGAAGTCGGCGACGTGCTGTCGGTAATGATCGCGCTGCGCCACTAAGCCGGTCTCAGCAAATCCGCGGCAACTGCTCGCCGCTCAGCCAGTCCACGATACGACGACCGCCAAAACCGGTCGTCATCTGGACGAAATGGTGTTCATCGGCATGCACGGTGCCGACGATGGCCGCCGCCGCTCCGAGCGGGTGGGCGTGCATCGCGGCCAATAACTTGTCCGCATCCGCCTCGGCGCAGATCGCCACCAGTTTTCCCTCGTTGGCGACATAAAGCGGGTCCAATCCCAGAAATTCGCAAGCCGCATTGACCGCCGGGGTTACCGGTATAGCCTTTTCCTGCAGCATCATGCCGACACCCGATTGCTTGGCGATTTCGTTGAGTGTCGTGGCCAGTCCGCCCCGCGTCGGGTCGCGCAGGACGTGGATATCGGCGCCGCTGGCCCGCATCGCCTCAATCAGGCCATGCAGGGCAGCCGTGTCGGAAATGATCGGTGATTCGAAACCGAGGCTTTCGCGCTCGGCCATGATCGCCATGCCGTGATCGCCCAATGTGCCGGAAACCAGAATGACATCTCCCGGTTTTGCATAACGGCCGGACAGTTCGCGACCCGGCGCGACGACGCCGACGCCGGTCGTCGTGATGAACACGCCATCGCCCTTGCCGCGCTCGACAACCTTGGTGTCGCCCGTCACCACTGGCACCCCGGCCTCCTTCGCGGCGGCGGCCATGCTTTGCACGATGCGCGCCAAATCGGCGAGTTTGAAACCTTCTTCGAGGATGAAGCCAGCAGAAAGGTAGAGTGGCTTGGCCCCCATCATGGCCACGTCGTTGATCGTGCCATGCACTGACAGGCAGCCGATATCACCGCCCGGGAAGAACAGCGGCGAAACGACGTGCGAGTCGGTGGCCATGACCAGTTTTCCCTCGCCCGGGTTCGGCAGCAGCGCACCGTCGTCACCCTGAGCCAGGTATTCGTTACCGAGGTATTTGGCGAACAGCTCCTCGATCAGTTGCGCCATGGCCCGGCCGCCGGAGCCGTGGGCCATGTCGACATGGCCGTGCTTGATGTCAAGGGGACGGACGTAGTTTTTGCGGGTTTCGGTCATAGGGTTGGGTCAATGAGTCTTTTTGGGTTGGCTGCTTCTATCTCAAACACAGCTTTCTTCGCTAGCGCTGGGGTTCCGCCCTTGCGGGGCGTCTTACTTTTTCTTGCTTCGCCAAGAAAAAGTAAGCAAAAAGAAGGCGACCCTGGGTCGGTGCCGGCTACGCCGGTTCCCTGCGCTACTCGGTGCTGTCGGGGGCTGCGGAACTCGGGCTTCGCCCTCAGACAGTCCTCGCCCTTTTTCCGCCAGCCCCTGCGTTGCTCGGCACCTCTCAAGGGGCCCGGTGAAACGATCCGCGCTAGGGCTTGGGTGCCAAGATGGCAGATTTCAATTTTGGCCGTTTTTTCCAGTTGACCGTGGGAGCCTGCTCTTTTGGCAAAACGGTCGAACCCGGACGCCTTTGGGGCCCCCGTGGAAGGCGCTGAGCAACGCAGGAAGGCAGGGGGTAGTCGGCGAGGACTGTTTGAGGGGCGCAGCCCCGAGTTCCGCAGCCGCCCGGCGTTCCGAGTAGCGCAAGGAACCGGCGTAGCCGGCGCCGCCCCCGGGGTCGCCTTTTCTTTGGCTACTTTCTTTTGGCGAAGCAAAAGAAAGTACGCCCGCCAACAAGGCGGAACCCCAAGCTCATTCAAAGGAACCCCAAGCCAATTAAAACGAAGAACTCCCACCTCAGGCCACATCCTTATAGCGCCCGTACGTATAGTGCGCCGCACAAGCCCCCTCCGACGACACCATGCACGACCCCACCGGATTCTCCGGCGTACAAACCGTCCCGAAAATCTTGCAGTCCTGCGGCCGCTTGACCCCACGCAGGATCGCCCCGCACTCGCAGGCCTTGTGGTCAGCCACCGATTGATAACCAAGCGGAAAGCGCTTTTCAGCATCAAATTCGGCGAACTGGCTGCGAATGCGCAGCGCCGAGTAAGGCAGGATGTTCAAACCGCGCCATTCAAAGTTCTTGCGCATCTCGAACACTTCGGCCACCAGTTGCTGCGCCTTCTTGTTGCCGTCACGGTCGACGGCCCGCGAAAACTCGTTTTCGACTTCAGCCCGGCCTTCATTGACCTGACGGATCAACATCTTGATCGCCTGCATAACGTCGAGCGGCTCGAAGCCGGCGATGACCACCGGCTTGCGGTATTCCTCAGCGAAAAATTCGTAGGGCCGACTGCCGATAATCGTCGAAACGTGGGCCGGGCCGATGAAGCCGTCGAGCGGCACGGTGCCCCACTGGCGCACTTCCGGCGATTCGAGAATGCTCGAGATGGCCGACGGGGTCAGTACGTGGCAGCAGAGTACCGAGAAATTCTTGAGGCCGAGGGCAGCAGCCTGCTTGATCGCCACCGCCGTCGGCGGCGTCGTCGTCTCGAAGCCGATGGCGAAGAAGACGACCTGCTTTTCCGGATTTTTTTGCGCCAATGTCACGGCATCGGCGCTTGAATAGACCATGCGGATGTCGCCGCCGCGGGCCTTGGCCTTGAGCAGCGACAGGCTGTCGGAGGCTGGCACGCGCAGGCAATCGCCGTAGGTGCACAGCGTGACGCCCTGTTCGAGTGCCAAACGGATCGCCTGATCGACGCGGCCGATGGGCAGCACGCAGACCGGGCAACCCGGGCCGTGGATCATCTTGACGTTGGCCGGCAGCAGGTCGGAAACACCGTAGCGCGAAATGGCGTGGGTATGGCCGCCGCAAAATTCCATGAAATGGTAGCTGCGTGCCGGATTCGCCTCGCGGCGGATGGCTTCGGCCAGGCCCTTGGCGACCTCGCCGTCGCGGAATTCGTCGATGTATTTCATCGGTTAATGAAGCGTGACGTCGCCATCGACCGGCAACTGGCCCATCTCGGCAAAAAGCTTCAGGGTTTTCTCGGCCTCTTCGGGGTCGAGTTTGTTGAGCGCGTAGCCGACATGGACGATCACGTAGTCGCCCACCACCACGCCTTCGACCAGCGCCAGCGAGATTTCCTTCTTGACCCCGGCCAAATCGACCAGGGCGTTGTCGTCGGGGCGCAGTTCAACGACCTGCGCGGGGATCGCGAGACACATTCGCGTTGCTCCTCAATATCGTTTTTCTTGAGGCAGAGTCTACCTGCCTTGGTTCAATTTCGCTTGCCGGCCAGACGACGAAAAAATCCGCGCCGGGAAACCGGGTTTTTTTCCGCCGCGACGGGCTGAGCGACTGCTTCCTGAGCGGGCGGCGGTGAGGCGAAGACGGTCCTGATCGCATCCGCCGCGACCACACGCGCTGCCGCCATGTCCGGCAACTGATCGACCGGCGCGATCAACGGGCAGTACTGGTACGGGCCAATATCAGGGTCGTCGTCGGCAATGAACTGCATGGTGCCGCAAGGCAGGCTCAGGTAGCGCCGCTCTCCGGCCGGGATATCGCCCCACAACTGGCCGCCACCGTAGACCAGCAGCAAATTGAGAAACCACGGCGTGATGACGACGCCCAGCCAGTCGCCATCCAGCCGCTGAAAGCCGATCGCCTCGACGCCCAAAGCGCCATTGACGAAGGGCAGGTCATGCATGCGCGTCTGCCAGACATGCCGGTAATGCGCTTCGAGAAAGGTGGACGGATTGTCCTCGCGCGGCACGGCCGGACGAATGGGCGGTGGGGCAAGGGCAGGCTGGCGGATGCGTTCAGTCATGCGGGCGATTGAGGTCCATGAAATGCAGCGAAGGGTCGAATTCGCCTTCGAGCGAAGCCGCGAGCGCCGACAGCGCATCCTCGATCAACGAACGCTGCTCGTCCTCAACCACTTCACGCGCCAAACCGAGCGAGGTCAACACCCAGGTGCCGACCGGCTGCGGGCCGATCAGCATCATGTTGATGCGCTCGCGCTCGCCGTCGCGTTCAACCCAGGCGAAATCGCCTGCATTGTCGCCGCTGCCTTCCCATTCGACAACGCACTTCGGTATCGACAGGCACATCAGGCCCGCCTCTTTGCGTCGACGCCCAGCAATTGCAACTCGGCCAGGGTCATGGCCAGCAGATCCGGGACTTTAACCGCCACCTCGGGCGACAGTTCCAGCCCGAGCGCCATCGATACCGGCTGCATTCCGACAATGGCAATCGACTTCGGCGCCCGGTCGGTAAATTCCAGACTGGCCAGAACGTCGGACAGGCTGACCTGATGCGGCGACAACTTGGTCCGGAAAAAGACCGGCACATCGTCACCCTTGAGCAGCACCGGCGTGGCCGGTGGCTGGTTGCAACGCACGCAGTCGACGACGATCAGCCCGTCAAGGTTTTCGAGTTGCTCCAGCATCTCCATGCCGCAGGTACCACCATCGATGACTTCGACGTCTGCTGGCAAGACGTAGTCCCGCTCCAGCGCTTCGATGGTGCGCACACCGACACCCTCGTCGGTCAGAAGAATGTTGCCTATACCCAGTACGACAATGCGCATGCTGTGTTCCGATAAAAAGGGGCGCGAATATAGTCGCGCCCCTGATCCAAAAACGCCTTGTGACGAATCAAACGGCCTTCACCGTCACCACCGGGTTGTTCTCCTGATCGACCACATGCACGGCGCAAGCCAGGCAGGGATCGAAGGAATGTACGGTGCGCAGGACTTCCAGCGGCTTTTCCGGATCGGCCACCGGGTTGTCGATCAGACAGGCCTCGTAGGCACCCGGCTGGTCTTTCTCGTTGCGCGGCGCGGCATTCCAGGTCGTCGGCACGACGCACTGGTAGTTCTTGATCTTGCCGGAATCGATGACCACCCAGTGCGACAGCACGCCACGCGGTGCTTCGTGGAAACCGACGCCCATCTGCTCGCCCTTCGGGAAGACCGGCTTGTTGAAGGTCTTGAGGTCGCCCTTGGCCATGTTGGCGAGCAGAAGATCCCACTGGTTGATCAGTTCGTCGACCTGCACGGCGCAGCCGACGGCGCGCGCGGCATGGCGACCGATGGTCGAATGCAGGGCCTCGACGCCGACCTTGGTGCCGGCCACCGTCGATACCAGATCGAGCGCCGCCGTCGCGTACTTCTTGGTCGGCTCATGGCCGGCGGCCAGCATGTTCATGACGCGCGGCAAGGGGCCGACCTGCATCGGCTTGCCGTAGAAGGTCGGCGACTTGAGCCAGCTGTATTTGCCGTCGTCCTGGAAGTCGGTGTAATTCGGCGTCGTTTCACCCTTGTACGGGTGCAGCGACTTATCGTTACCGTCGCTGTAGTTGTACCAGGAATGCTTGATCGCCTCGGAAACACCATCGGTGAAGAACTTGTCGTTGAAACTCGTGATCGGCTTGTAGCTTTCCAGCTTGCCGCCCTCGATGTAGCCGCCGGGCAAGGCGAATGTCGTTCCCTTGCCGTCGAGCGGCACATCCGGCACGCACAGGTAATCGGTGATGCCCTTGCCGTATTTGGTCCAGTCGGCGTAGAAGCCGCCGATGGCGCCGACGTCGACGAGATAGACATTCTTGACGAAGTCTTCGAGCTTGAGCATCCATTCCTTGACCGCCAGCAGACGCTCGATGGTCAGCACCGACTGCGAATCAACCGACAGCGGATTGGCCACGCCGCCGACCGCGACGTTCTGGATGTGCGGCGACTTGGAACCGAGGACAGCGACGATCTTGCTGGCGTAGCGCTGGACCTCCAGCGCCTGCAGGTAGTGCGAAACGGCCAGAAGATTCACTTCCGGCGTCAGCTTCATGGCCGGATGGCCCCAGTAGCCATTAGTGAAGATGCCTAGCTGACCGGTGCCAACGAAGCCCTTCAGGCGTTCCTGCACCTTGACGAACTCGGCCTTGCTGTTGCCATTCCAGTTGGATAGGCCCTGCGCCAGGCTGGCCGTCTTCTCGGGATCGGCCTTCATGGCCGAGACGACATCGACCCAGTCGAGCGCCGACAAGTGGTAGAAATGCACGATATGGTCATGCACGGCGTGGGCCAGCATGATCATGTTGCGGATGTACTGGGCATTGACCGGGATTTCCAGTTGCAACGCATTCTCGACGGCGCGCACCGAGGCGATGGCATGCACCGTCGTGCACACGCCACAGATACGCTGGGTGATGGCCCAGGCGTCGCGCGGATCGCGGCCGATCAGGATGTTCTCGACACCGCGCCACATCTGGCCGGAGGCCCACGCCTTCTTGACGCGACCGCCATCCACCTCGACGTCGACACGCAGGTGCCCTTCGATGCGGGTAACCGGGTCGATGGTGACTCTTTTGGACATTTTGTTCTCCTATCCCTGAATTCAGTGTGCGGCCCCTTCCCGTGCCAGGACGGGAAAGCGGCGGGTAATGACGATGTAAGCGAGCACCTCGATGGCAAACATGCCGAGGGTAACGATCATTTCGGCGATGCTCGGGAAGTAGTTCCAGCCATGATCGACGCCGAGACCAGTGTCGTAGCCGATGAGGAAGCCGTTGATGCGGAGCAGGATGCCGCCCATCATGATCGCGCAGCCGGCGAGGAAAAGCCGGGCCGGATTGCGCCGCGCCCCCGGTGTGCCGACGATCAGGAAGGGTGCTGCGAAGCAGGCCGTTTCCAGCCAGAAGAAGAAGGCCTCGAGACTCGGCGACAGGGCATGGCCGAGCGCACCGCGCACCACCAGATCGCCGAAACGAATCAGCATGAAAACCGCCAGTACGCCGAGCATGATCTTGGCCATCGGTTGCAGCAGATGCATTTCGATCTGCCGACGGTAGGCCGAGGCGGCGACGCAGGATTCGAATAGCACAACACCGTAGCCAATCACGATGGCCGACAACAGGTAGAGCAGCGGCACGATGGGTGTCTGCCACAGCGGATTGACCTGCGGCCCCATCACCACCAGCATGGTCCCGAGCGACGACTGGTGCATCATTGGCAGCAGCGTGCCGAGCGCGATGAAGAAGAACAGCACCTTTTCGAGCTTCTGCTTTTGAACCTTGAGCCCCCACTGCTCCATGAACACCGGCGAAAACTCGATCCACATCACCATGACGTAAGCCGAGATACAGACGGCCACCTCGAACATCACCGAATTGGGATTGGCGTAGGTCGGCCACAGGATGTGCCAGAAATTCCACCAGCGGCCGAGGTCGAAGAGCACCCCGACGCCGGCCAGCGTATAGCCGAACAGGCTGGCCAGCAGGGCGGGCCGGACCAGCGGGTGATAGTGGCCGCGGTTGAAGATGTAGACCAGCATGGCCACGGAGAAGCCGCCGCAGGCGAAGGCCGAGCCGATCACCACATCAAAGACAACCCAGATGCCCCACGGGTAGCCGTCGTTGAGATTGGTCACTGCCCCCAGCCCGAAGATGAAGCGAACGAACAGGATGGCGAGCATGGCCGCGATGAGCACGCTGCAGATCATCACCGGCAGGTTGAACAGCTTGCCGCCGACCGGTGCGGCGGGATGATGGGCGCTCATGATTGCCCTCCTTTATCATCGTCGTCCGGCACCACGTTGCGCTTGGCGACCCAGGTCAGGCCGGCGAGCACGGCAATGGGCATGATCATGCCGCCGTACAACGTGTGCTGGATGGTTTCCGAACTGGCGGCCGACGACTTTGGCGGCAAATCAGGCAGGCCGACCTTCTGGAAGTTGACCGCCGAGAGCTTGAGCACCTGCGTGCCGCCGTATTCCGTTTCGCCGTAGACGTGCTGGAGATAATTGCCGACCTGGGCCTGATAGCCCTGATCGACCGGCCCTTTCCACTTTGCCGCGGCCTCAGGAGTTTCACCCGTGGCCGGCAGCCGACCACGCGGGACAGTGGTCCATTCGCCGGGTTTGAGGGCCAGGCGGCGCTTTGCCTCAGCCAGCAGATCCTCGGTACGGCCGAACAGCGTGGCGCCGGTCGGACAGACCTCGGCACAGGCCGAATAGTGGCCGTCTTCATGGCGATGCCGGCACAGCTCGCACTTGCCGATCTTGCCGGTTGGCGAATCGTACTGGTACTTGGGAATGCCGAACGGACAGGCGGCGACGCAGTAGCGGCAGCCGATGCAGGCATCCGGGTCATAGCTGACGACGCCGGTCACCGGGTCCTTCTGCATCGACGACACCGGGCAGGCCGAAACGCAGGACGGATCGGCGCAGTGCATGCACGAGGTCTTCATGAAGGAGAAGCCGTTCAGCTCGCTGTCCTTCGTCTCCATCGTGCCGTTGCGGTACATCTTGATCAGGTTGAAGGTATGGCCGCTGGTATCGAGCGGCGTATCCCACAAATTGTCCATGGCCGTGAATTCGGCCGGGTTGTCGTTGGCCCGCTTGCAGGCGGCCACGCAGGCCTGACAACCGACGCAGAGGGTTGCGTCGTAAAGCAGGCCGAGGCCTTCCGGCGGACGGACCAGGGTGTCGCGGGCACAAGCCGTTTCGGGCAACACGGCAGTCGCCGCTGCGGCGCCGCCGGCCAGGCAGCCTTTCAGGAAATCACGTCGTGTGGCCATCTCAGACCTCCGTCGATTCGGTGGCTTTGCTGCCGTCCTTCTTGGCCTTTTCCATTTCCTCGGCCTGGTGCGACAGACCAAGATTCTTCGCCATCATTGCCCCGGCCCCGGCGGCGGCCCCCGCCACGGCAGCCAGCACGGCGGCCGAACCAAGCGTCGCGCCGACGCCCTTTTCCTCGACGATGCGCGGCAGGAAGGAGGAAGGTTCGATGTTCTTCAACTTGGCGACGGTATGGATCGGCTTGGTGAAGCCGACGCCCTGCTCGGTACAGCCGATGCACGGGTGACCGCAGGCCACCGGCCAGGTGCCAGCACCGGCGTCGCCGAACATGATGACCGAGCAGTTGGCGTAGGTTTCCGGCCCCTTGCAGCCGAGCTTGTACAGGCAGTGGCCCTTGCGATGACCCTCGTCACCGAATTCCATGGCGAAACGGCCGGCGTCGAAGTGGGCACGACGCTCGCAGTTTTCGTGGATCAGGCGGGAATAGGCGAACTTGGGCCGGCCCTTGTCATCGACTTCCGGCAGCTTGCCGAAGGTCAGGAAATGCACGACCGTGGACAGGAAGTTGTACGGATTGGGCGGACAGCCGGGGATGGTCACCACCGGCTTGCCGAGGACTTGGGATACACCGCTCGACCCGGTGGGGCTGGAGGTCGCCCCGGGAATCGACGGAATCGTCGAGGGCATCCCTCCCCACGAGGCGCAGGAGCCGATGGCGATGACGGCAGCCGCGTCGGCGGCACATTCCTTGACGAGTTCGATGGCCGTCTTGCCACCGATCTTGCAGTAGACGCCGCCATCCTTGGTCGGAATCGCGCCTTCGACGACCAGGATGTATTTGCCCTTGTTTTCGGCCATCGCCGTCTTGCGGGCTGCTTCAACCTGGTGCCCGGCGGCGGCGAACAGGGTTTCGTGATAGTCGAGCGAGATGATGTCGAGGATCAGCTTTTCCAGCGTCGGATGCTCGGCACGCAGGATGGATTCAGTGCACCCGGTGCACTCCTGGAAGTGCAGCCAGATGACGCTCGGCCGCCTTTTGACGGCGACCGCTTCGGCAACTGCGGCATCCGCCCCTTGCGGCAGCCCCAGTGTCGTCGCCAGCGCGGCGCAGAATTGCAGAAACTCGCGCCGATCCATCGACAAACGCCTGGCCGCAGCCTCGATACGTTCATCCAGTTCCAGCGAAATCAGATTTTGATTGGCCATTTATCTCCCCTTTTTTGACGTCGGCCGGTGATGGCTGACCCCTGTTCTCTGTCGGGAAGTGGCGTGTATTAGAAATACTAATTATTCGGGAAAAGGGAGCAACAAGCGGACCAGATCAAATGGCCACCATAAAAACTTTTGAATCCATGTACTTATCGAAAACAACCGGCGGCAGGCGAGGGCAAAACTGGAAAAACTCTTTCCATTTTTGCGCTCAAAGTGATTGGCGACTTTCCATGCGCCGAATCACCCAGGCCTGACCCAGGGCCAGTCCGCCATCATTGGGCGGCGCCTGACGGGCTTCGAGTAGCTCGATATCGGCGGCGTCGAAATGGCTGCGTAACGCGGTCATGAGCACAGCGTTCATCGCGCAGCCGCCGCCAATGACGATTTTAGTGCCTTTCAATTTTGGGCTTTTTTTCCGGTTGACCGTAGCAATCGCCCAGTCAGCCAGACCGGCCGCCACGGTGGCGTGAAACAGTGCCGCGCCGTGGGCGGCATCGTCCTTGCAGCCCATCAGGGCCGACAACATCGGCGAAAAGTCGAGAATCGCGCCATCATCAAGCAAGGCATAACCGTCGGGCAAAGGAGAAACCGGGCCGTATTGGGCGGCCAGACCTTCGAGTTCCATCGCCGCCTGCCCTTCAAAATGCATGAGGTCGCGTACGCCGAGCAGGCCGGCGGCGGCGTCGAACCAGCGGCCGAGGCTGGTCGTCGGCGGGCAGCGCAGATTGCGGGCGAGCATGGTGAGCAGCGGACCGGGATCGCGCGTCGGGTAATACTGCTTGATCCAGCCGCCGACGCGGTAGCCGAAGCCGGCGCCGTGCAGCGCGGAGACGGCCATGCGCCACGGCTCTTTGGCGGCGCGGTCGCCGCCCGGCATGGCCAGCGAGCTGAGGTGGCCGAGGCGTTCGCAGTTTGCGCCATCAAGATGCAGCAACTCACCGCCCCAGGCGCCACCGTCCGGGCCGAGGCCGACGCCATCGAGCGCCAGGCCGATTATCGGTTCGTTGATGCCATGTTCGGCGCAGATAGCGGCGATATGGGCGTGATGATGGCCAACGGCAATGGCCGGAATACCGAGTTTTTCTGCCAGGCGCACGGCCAGATGCGTCGACGGGAAATCGGGATGCAGGTCGTGGGCGATCAGTTCGGGCCGGACGTCGAGGATGGCCAGCAAGTGCTCGACTGTTTCTTCAAGGAAACCGATGGCCGCCGCGTTGTCGAGACCGCCGATGTGTTGCGAGAGAAAGGCTTCGTGGCCTTTCATGACGCAGATCGTGTTCTTCAGGTAGCCGCCCAGTGCCAACACGGTTGGGCAGTCGTCGGCCAGTTGAATGGGCACCGGCACGTAACCGCGGGCCCGGCGGATGAAGGCCGGGCCGGCACGGACGACCGAATCGTCGCAGCGGATGACGATCTCGCGGTCGTGCAGCAGGTAGGCGTCGGCAATGCCGGACAGGCGTTCAAGCGCTTCATCGTTGCCGATGACCAGCGGTTCGCCCTGCGGGTTGGCGCTGGTCATGACCAGCAGCAAGTCGCTGGTGTGTGTCAGCCAGTCGGTACCACTCGGCCGGCCAGCCGCTTCGTGCCAGAGCAGCAAGTGGAGCGGCGTCGCCGGCAGCATGACACCAAGCCAGGCGAGGCCGGGGGCTATGCCTTTCAGTTCTGCGTCGCCCTTGGGACAGAGGACGATAGGTGCGGCGACGCTGTGCAGCATCGTCAGTTCGTCATTTCCAATCCGCGCAAATTCGGCCAGCGAGGCGGCGTTGAGTCCCATCACGGCGAAGGGCTTTTCCTCGCGCTGCTTGCGTTCGCGCAGTTCGGCGACAGCGGTTGTGTTGCGCGCCTCGCAGGCGAGGTGGAAGCCGCCGAGACCCTTGATGGCGACGATTTTTCCATCGCGCAGCAGGCGCAGGGTTTCGCTGATGGGATCACCGGCCAGCGGCTTACCGTCGTCGGAAAGTAAATTCAGATGAGGGCCGCAATCCGGGCAGCAGGTGGTTTCGGCGTGGAAACGACGGTCGCTCGGGGCGAAGTATTCGTCGCTGCACGGCGTGCACAGCGGAAAGGCGGCGAGGCTGGTTTGCGCGCGGTCGTAGGGAATGCTCCGGCTGACCGTATAGCGTGGACCGCAATGCGTGCAGGTGGTGAAGGCGTAGCGCCAGCGGCGGTTGGTCGGGTCGGAGATGTCAGCGATGCACTCGGGACAGATGGCGGCATCGGGGCCGATGGCGGTTTTGACTTCGCCCGACTCGCTGTCGAGGATGACGAAGCCTTCGCAACTCACTTCGGTTTCTTCGTCCTCGATGCCGTCGATGCGGGCCAGACGCGGTGCTTCGAGCGGCAAACGGGATTTCAATTTTGGCCAATTTTTCCCGTTGACCGCAACAATCACCCCGGCCCCGTCGTTGCGCACCCAGCCGGTCAGCCCGAGCTCACTGGCCAGCCGCCAGACGTAGGGCCGAAAGCCGACGCCCTGGACGAGACCGCGAATGCGGAACAGGCGGCCGGTCACTTTCCGGCCTGCATCTGCTCCATCTGACGCTCCAGTTCAGCGACGCGCTGCTTCAGGGCATCGACCGTTTCGGTACAGTGGCCGCGCTGCGTTTCGAGGCCGGATTGAATCCAGTCCAGCCAGGCGCTCAGGCCATCGCCGCTGGTCGCCGAGACGCGGAAAATGGTCAGGTGCGGATTGACCCGACGGGCATTGGCTTCGGCCAGGTCGGCATCGAATTCAAGGTAGGGCAGCAGGTCGCACTTGTTGAGCAGCATGACGTCGGCCGCGCGGAACATGTCCGGATATTTGAGCGGCTTGTCCTCGCCTTCGGTGACCGACAGGATGGCGACCTTGTGGTGTTCGCCGAGATCGAAGGCGGCCGGGCAAACGAGGTTGCCGACATTCTCGATGAGGAACAGCGATTCATCGGCCGGCTTCAGGCGTTCCAGCGCGTGGCCGACCATATGGCCGTCGAGATGGCAGCCCTTGCCAGTGTTGATCTGCAGGGCCTGAACGCCGGTGGCGCGGATGCGCTCGGCGTCGTTGGAGGTCTGCTGGTCGCCTTCGACGACGCTGATAGTGACCTTGTCCTTGAGCAGTTCGATGGTTTTGACGAGCAGCGTCGTCTTGCCGGAACCCGGGCTGGAGACGAGGTTGAGCGCGAAGATGCCGCGCTCGTCGAACCAGCGACGGTTGGCCACAGCGTAGGTGTTGTTCTTGGCCAGGATGTCCTGCTCGATCTGCACCATGCGCGCCTGCGACATGCCGGGAACATGGGCGCGGGCCGGGCCGGTGCCATAGTCGAGATCGCCGGCGATGCCGTGTTCGTGGTGATGATGCTCGTCGCCATGGGTGTGGGCGTGTTCACCGGAATGGACGTGATCGTGGCTGTGTTCGCTGCCGTCACCGTGGTGATGGCTGTGGGAATGGGCGCCGAGCGGCGCAGCGACGGTGCTGTGGGCGTGATCGTGGTCATGCCCGTGGTCGTGCGTGTGGGTATGCACCGTGCCGTCCTCGTGGACGTGCGTATGTTCGTGCTCACCTTCGATCTTCGTTTCCCCTGCGCCGCAGCCGCAAACTGTACACATATCCGTCTCCTGATTACTCGATCTCTATTTCCTTGACCCGCATTTCCGTGCCGCCGGTGGCCTGGACCTGATGGCTGCCGCATTTCGGGCAGGCACCGTAGAGTTCCTGCATCGGCACTGTTTCGGCACATAGCATGCACCAGCCGGCGCCCGGCACGTTAATAATTTCCAGCGCAGCGCCCTGGGCGATGCTGCCGTTGGTTACCGCCTCGAAACAAAATTTCAGCGCCTCCGGCTCGACCGACGACATCCGGCCGATTTCCAGTACGACCAGCTTGACCCGGCTGGCGTTCTCGCGTTTTGCGGTTTCTTCGACCAGTTGCAGCACGCCTTCGGCCAGCGACATTTCATGCATCAAGCACCTCCGCGACATAGGGCAGACAGGGATCAAGCGCCAGTATGGCCCGGTTCAAGCCCCGTCTGGCCTGATCGAGAGAAGCAAACTGGAGATTATCGAGCAAGGATGACAGGGCGGTGGCATCGGCAAAAAAACTGTCGGTCGGCGCCTGAACACGGTAGTTGGCCACCGCGCCCTCAACCACATGCACCGCATGGGTCAGCACGCCGCGCGCCGTCATGGTTTGCCCGACGCCCCAGCCGCCCTCGCCGGCACTGGCCACCGGAAAAGGGGTGCCGCTGGCCAGGGCATCGACGGCAGCCAGGGTTTCGGCCAATCGGGCCAGAAAAACCGAGCGAATCGAGGTCGGCACGGGCAGCGCCGGCATTTGTGCCGCAGTGCCCTGCCAGTAGTCCAGCCAGGCCTGTGGGGCGAGCGGCGCGGCGGCCGGAATCTCCAGTTCGCCATCGTCCGGCGCTACTTCATCGGTGCTGCGGTCAACCAGCATTTCGAGGCATTTTTCAGCAATGGGGCGCAGGCTTTGGTGCAACAAGTTTTGCGTTACCGCCAGACAATCGCCACCCTGCCGCGCGTTGCGCCAGGCGATGAAGGCTTCCTTTTCCGGGCGCAGACCGAGCGCCGGCGGCCAGTCGAGTAGCAGGCGCCAGAAGTTTTCATGCAGTACTTCCAGCCACAGTTCGGCGCTGTCGAAAGCCCGCGGCGCCTCGCCCTGGGCCGCTGTCACAGCCGCCTCGGCCGCCGCCCGCTGGGCATGGGAGCACAGGGTGAATAAATAAGGCACGGTCTTGGTCACCACATCGGGCAACTGGCCTATGAACAGGCGGGTGACCGAAGGGCGCGTCAGGTCGACGCGAATATCGTGCAGACCGCGCTCCTTGAAACGCGCCTTGACGGTGAGCAGGCCGGCGCTGGAGGTCATCGCCCCAACCCAAGAAAGGCGCGACGGCTGGTCGCCTTGGCTGGCGGCGGCTCGGCCAGCGGGTCGGCAAACAGCGCATGGGCTGCGGCCAGAGCGGTCAGGCGTGCTGCTTCATGGCTCTCGAACTCCAGCGCTGGCGAGAACAGCGAACAGAGGTGGTAGACGCCGATGCTGTCTTCCTCGGCCACGGTGAATTCGTAATCGCCGGACGGAAAACGCCAGTCGTGCTTGCTGCAGGCGGCCAACGCCGGCCAGCCCTCAAGCTGACCGGGCAGGCAGAGCAGGTTGATCGCCCACGGCGTGATCATCGCCCCGACCCAATGGCCATCGGGCGTTCGCTGGAAACCGACTGCCTCGACCTGCAGTTTGCGGTTGCAGATCGGCACATCGTGCATCCGGGTCCGGGCGATGGTGGCGAAGGCGGCGACCAGTTCGGGCGACGGGTCGGTCGTCCAGAACCTCATTTGGCAGCCCTCATTCCGCCCTCCACGTACCCGGAATAGACAATACCCCAAGCCAGCGGGTTACCGGCAAAAGAAGTCCAGGGAGGGCTTGGACCTCATTCGCGGCCGGTCGCATTCCATGGCAAGCCATGGAGCCTTGCTCCCTGCTCATTCGGTCACCATGAATTTATGCTTGGGCGCATCACAACCCGGACAACACCAGTCGTCGGGCAAATCAGCGAACGGCGTGCCGGGCGGAATGCCGCGCACGTCGTCGCCCTGCTCCGGGTCATAGACCCACCAGCAGATGCCACATTCCAGCCGGTCGCCCGGCTGGACATTGAGAAACGAACCTTCGAAGCGCATGAAGAAGGAGACTAAACGGGCTCCACCATCATGTCGAGATATTCGCGCAGGCGCTCGACGGAATCGGTGAAATCCTCGTCAGCCGCCAGCGCCACTTCGGGCATGCCGATGACTTCGATGGAGTTGAGGATCAGCGCATCCATGCTGTTGAAGTACTGCACCCACCAGACGTTCTGCAGCCGCGTGCTGGTAATCCGGCAGTTGCCATAGCCGCGCGACAGGATCGACACTTCGCGATGGCCGAGCCAGCCGTAGAGCGTGTCGAGGTCGGCATCACTGACCGGTAACAGCGTCAGGTTGATGACGTGGGCGGCGTCGCCGGGTTTCCACGTCGCGGCCTGCATGCGGATTTCTTCGACCAGGGCCTGGGCGTTCATGCAGCCGACCGGGTAGTCGGGCGGCGGCAGATCGGCGGTCGCCGTGGCCAGCATGGTTTCAGTCAGCGCTGCCGGGATGTCGCCGGTTTCGAGGCGGTCGACGACCATCGCGCCATCGTCGGCCACCTGCAGAACGCGCCAGATGCCGGAGAACGCCGTTTCCTGCACCCGCCAGTGTTGCGGCGCCGTGGTGAAGGCGCTGACTTCGCCGAAGCCCATCGATTGATTGATCACATCGCGCATCGTCGCGTCGAGGTCGCGCAGATTGAGCGTGGCGCCACCGGCAAAGCCGACTTTCTCGGCTTCATCAACATAGGCGCCAACCAGGCTGGCCGCCCGATTGACCACCTCGGGCGCCACGTTATCCGGCAGGCGCGGTTGCGAAAAGGTTTCCATGCCTTTCGGCATCGGCAGGTAATCGGGCGCTTCCTCGCCTTGCGAGCCGGGGCCCATGGCGACGACGGAAATCGGGAAGGGACGCATCGTGGACGGGTTCATGCGCAGGCTCCTTGCGTGCTGGCGGCGCGGACGGGAATGCCGATCGGCTTGGGTTGTGCCGGCCCGGTGAGCAGGCGGGCGATTTCGTTCTGGTATTCGTTCCAGTCGCGGATACCGTTAAGGACGCCGACAAACTGGCCGTCACGCAGGAAGACGACAGCCGGGGCGCGCGGCACACCATATTGCTGCATCAGCGGCGCGGAAAAATCGGGGCCGGCAACCCAGCGGGCGATCTGCCCGCCAACCGGTTTGAGCGCTTCGGGCAGGATGACGCAGGCGTCGAGCACTTCGAGATTGCGCTGCGGGTCCTCGGTGAGGAGCAGGGCGGTCAAACCGGCTGGAAATTCGGGATTGTTACGGTCAACCCGAAAAAAGCCGTGTTTTTGAAGTAATCGGCCGATGGCTGTTTCGAGTCTTTCGAGCGAGGTCGGGCCGGCTTTGAGTTCGAGGCTCATGATTGTTGTGTCCTCAGGAAATCGGGGAGTTGGGGTTCGCGATCGAGATCGGCGAAGAAGGCAGAAAAATCAGTGACACCGGACTGCGCGGCATCGAGCGCATCGAGTGCCGCGTCGATGGCGGCAGCGCGCTGGGCGTCGATCACTTCGCGCGCCGCATCAAGAAAAGTCATGAGCCAGGTGCCCGGCAGTTGCTGGCCGACCAGACTGAGGTCGACGCGCACTTCGCCGTTACGGCCGGCGCAGCGGGCGAAGTGTTCGCCGCATTCGAGCACCTGGACGGGGATGCCGAGGCACATATCAAACGCTTTCCATATTCAGGAAACGCGCATCGCCGAGGCGATAAGCGACTTCCGCCGGCGGCCGTTCGGATTCATATACATCCATGGCCAGCGCGTTGTCAGTGATGCTTTCGCTCAGCCCGTCGCGCACCCGACCCGCCGCGCCCCATTTTTCCAGCCAGTCGAGCGCGATGTTGAGAGCCGGCACCATCTGCGCCTTGACGATATCGCGCAGACTGCCGCCGAAATCTTCGAGTTGCTCTGCCTGAACGCCAACAAGGACGAGTTCAGCCGGCAATTTTTGCGTCAGTTCGGCCGCCATGAGCACTTCCTGAAAACCGGTCTGATGCAGACTCATTTTCTTGACGCCCATGAAGCGCGGCACCTGATCGCCGACCACGACGCGCAACCGGCCCGGCTCGTCGCCGTAATCGACGGCATCGAAAACCAGCAGGCAATCGGCCTCCTGGACGTAGGGCAGCAGGTAAAGACCTTGCGTGCCGCCATCCATCACCGTCACCTGCGGCGGAAATTCCCAACCGGCATTGAGGGCTTCGACACAGCGCACGCCGAAACCTTCGTCGGCCCACAGGATATTGCCGATACCAAGGACGAGAATGCGTTTGCTATTCATTGAAAGCCTCTGAGAAAACGCCCCGTGCTACGTCGACCGCAGCACGGGGCTAATGCATTTAAAGCTTCAGTCCTTGAACATCCGCCAGCCGCTGATCATCGTCGAGATCAGGCTCTGCCGGCTCATGATGTCTTCGCGGATCGCCGCATAGACATGCACCAGCACGAAAGTCATCATGATCCACATGCCCAGCCGGTGCAGGTTATGCACCTGCATCGAGCCGCCGAGGGTCGGGATGACCCAACCGAACAGGCTGTCCTGCCAGCTGCCCAGCCCGGCGCCTTCGCTGTACAGGGCGAAGCCGGTGAACAGCATGCCGACGGCCAGGATCGTGAAGAAGAAGAACATCATGAGCTGCGCCATCGGGTTGTGGCCGACGTATTTCTTTGGCGTCTTTTCGAGGAACAGATACCAGCGCAATTCGAAGAAGACTTCGCTCCACCACTGCGGATTGGTGATCGGCAGCCGGAAAATCTGCTTGGCGTGATGATTGCCGACGAAAGCCCAGTACACCCGGCCGAGCAGCCCGACAGCAAAAATGTAGGCCGCCGAGAAATGAGCAAAGCGGATGTAGCCCATCAGGAAGTTGTCCGACGCTTCGCCGGGCATCGTCGGCAAGGGCTTGCCGATGAAATACCCGGTTACCGCCAACACCACCATGGCCAGCGCATTGATCCAGTGCCACAGACGGACTGGCGCTTCGTAGACATAGATCGAACGGACCTGTTTACCGTGCCTTTCGGCTTCCAGCATGTCCTGTTGAGAGAGCATGATTGCCTCCTTTCCGGACCGCTTAGCGGACCTTGACCGACGTCATTTCCTGTCCATCCGGGCTCATCACGTGCGTCGAGCAGGCCAGGCAGGGATCGAAGGAATGCAGCGTGCGCAGGATTTCGAGCGGCTCGTCGGCCTTGGCCACCGGTGTGTCCATCAGCGCCGCTTCGAAAGCGCCGATCTGGCCCTTGTGGTCGCGCGGACCGCCGTTCCAGGTGGTCGGCACGACGCACTGGTAGTTGTCGATCTTGGTGTCCTTGATCTTGATCCAGTGGCCCAGCGCGCCGCGCGGTGCTTCGGTGAAGCCGGCGCCCATCGCTTCCTTCGGCCAGGTGCTCGGTTCCCACTTCTCGATATTGGCCGTGTTGAGGTCGCCGGCCTTGAGATTGGTCATCAGCTTGTCGAAGAAATAGGACATCTTGTGCGCCGCCCACTGGCATTCCAGACCGCGCGCCGCGGTGCGACCGAGGGTCGAGAACAGCGCGGTGACCGGCACGTCGAGTTCCTTGAGCAAGGCATCGACCGGCTCCTTGAATTCCGGGTTCTTCTGGGCGTAGCCGATGATGTAGCGGGCCAGCGGGCCGACTTCCATGGCGTGGCCGCGCCAGCGCGGGGCCTTGATCCACGAGTACTTGCCGCCTTCGTCGAGTTCCTTGATGTTGGTCTTGGTGCCCTTGGTGTTGGGGCCAAGCACGAAGCTCGGTTCGGTGACGCCGTCGAAGGGATGCAGACCCTTGCTTTCGTCGGGGTACTTGTACCAGGAGTGGTTAACGTATTCCTGAATCTGCTCCGGGTCCTTGAGGTCGATTTCATGGACCTTGGACAGGTCGCCATTGATGATCGCGCCGCGCGGCAGCAGCAGGTTGCCCGCCGAGTAATCGTTGGCCTTGTCCGGGATGTCGCCGTAGGACATGACGTTCTTCGACGACAGGCCGCCGCCGTGCAGCCAGCCCTTGTAGAACTTGGCGATGGCGATCAGGTCGGGGATGTACACCTGCTCGGTGAACTCGATGCTGCGGTCGATGATGCTCTTGACCAGATTGAGCCGCTCCATGTTCACCGCACCGACCGCCCCCGTGCCTTCCATGTTGATGGCGCAGGGCACGCCGCCGACCAGCCAGTTCGGGTGCGGATTCTTGCCGCCGAAAATGGTATGGACCTTGACGATGTCCTTCTGGAAATCGAGGGCCTCGAGGTAGTGCGCCACCGCCATCAGGTTGGCTTCGGGCGGCAGCTTGTAGGCCGGGTTGCCCCAGTAGCCGTTCATGAAGGGGCCGAGCTGGCCGGATTCGACGAACTTCTTGAGGCGGTTCTGGATGTCGCGGAAATAGCCCGGTGACGACAGCGGCCAGCTCGAAATGCTCTGGGCCAGCGCCGAGGTGGCTTTCGGGTCGGCCTTCAGCGCCGACACCACGTCGACCCAGTCGAGCGCATGCAGGTGGTAGAAGTGCACCAGATGGTCATGCACCTGCAGGTTGAGCTGCATGATGTTGCGGATACTGTTGGCGTTTTCCGGAATCTTGATATTCAGCGCATCCTCGACGGCGCGCACCGAGGTCAACGCATGGGTGCCGGTACACACGCCGCAGATGCGCTCGGTGAAGGCCCAGGCGTCACGCGGATCGCGCCCCTTGAGAATGACTTCCAGACCGCGCCACATGGTGCCGGTGGACACGGCATTGCGGATGACGTTCTTGTCGTCGAGATTCACTTCCACCCGCAAGTGGCCTTCGATGCGGCAGACCGGGTCGACGACGACGCGCTTGCCGGAGTTGTCGAGCTTGAAGCCCTGAGTTTCGTAAGCGGCCATTTCAGTTTTCCTCTTGTTTTTCCGGTTGACCGTGGGATTGGGGATTGCGCGCCCTGGCTAGTGCCGAGACGGCGGCATGGGCGGCAATCGCAGCGCCAACGGTACCGGCGGCAGCCTTGCCAATAGTGTCGGCATTCGCTTCGACGCCGAAAGCCTTGATGTCGGTTACGCGGTCATAGAAGCTGCCCTTGTCCCAGAAGCCCTCCTCGGAACAGCCGATACAGCCGTGGCCCGATTGCACCGGCCAGCTGACGCCGCCATTCCAGCGCATCGACGAACAGGCGTTGTAGGTCGTCGGGCCCTTGCAGCCCATCTTGTACAGACAATGACCCTTGCGCGAACCTTCGTCGTCCCAGGCTTCGGCGAACTGGCCGGCATCGAAATGGCCGCGGCGATAGCACTTGTCGTGAATACGCTGGCCGTAGAACATCTTCGGACGGCCCTGGCGGTCGAGCTCGGGAATGCGGTCGAAGGTCAGCATGTAGGTGACGACGCCGGTCATCACCTCGGCAATCGGCGGGCAGCCCGGAACATTGATGATCGGCTTGCCGGAAATGACTTTATGCACCGGCGTCGCCCGCGTCGGGTTCGGCTTGGCGGCCTGGACGCAGCCGTAGGAAGCACAGGCGCCCCAGCTGATGATCGCCTTGGCGTCAGCGCAGGTTTCCTTGAGCACTTCGACGAAAGGCCGGCCGCCGTGGATGCAGAACATGCCGTCCTCGTTGAGCGGCGGATTGCCTTCGACGGCAACGATGTAGTTGCCCTTGTATTTCTTCTTGACCTCTTCAATGATCGCCTCGGCCTGGTGGCCGGCCGCCGCCATCAGCGTGTCGTCGTAATCGAGGGAGAGCATCGAGAGCACGACGTCCTTGGTCAGCGGGTGCGCCGAACGGATGAAGGACTCCGAGCAGCAGGTGCATTCCAGACCGTGCAGCCAGATCACCGGCGTGCGGGCCTTGGTTTCCAGCGCATGGGCGATACGCGGCGCAGCGGCGCTGCCCAGCCCGAGCGACGTCGCGGTCAGGCTGCAAAATTTGAGAAAGCTGCGCCGGGTGATGCCCTGGCGGCGAAGCACTTCATAAAAGGTTTCGGTCACTGGTAAGTCCCCCGTTGGTTTTGTTGCCGAGCGGGGAACTACTACGCAAAGCGTATGCCACACACCGACATTCATTGATTTATCGATTGGAATCAAGGCATTTACAAGATCAACCCGACCATGGGGGCAAGCCCCGGCCAGGCGCCAGATGGTCATGATCAATCCACGATGGAAACAAGGCTTCCACACGCGGATCGCCCGGTCGATTGACTCCCATCAAGCAGCAAACAACAGGAATCGTTCTAGAATCCACAGATGAAAAGAAAACGCGCGACCAAAATCGTCGAGCTCATCACCACCCAAAGCGATCGTGTCGAGCCCGGCCTCAGCCTGCGCGAGGTGGCGGCGCGCATGCTGACCGCGAAAATTTCGTCGGTCATCGTCGTCGACCAGGGAAAGACGCTCGGCATCATTACCGAGCGCGACATCGTGCGCGTCATGCGCCAGCATCACTCGCCGGATCAAACGGCCGGCGAGACCATGACCAGCCCGGTCCATAGCGTGCCGGCCGACATGCTGTTCCAGCAGGCCTATCGCGAAGCTGCCAGTCTTGGCATCCGCCACGTCATCGTCACCGACGAAGCCGGTTTGCCACTCGGCGTCGTCAGCGAATCGGATTTCCGCAAGCATCTCGGTCCCGACTTCTTCCTCCAGCTCAACAGTGCCGACACGCTGATGGAACGCACTTTCCCCCGACTGCCGGCCGACGCCCATCTCGAAGATGCGCTGACCGCCATGGCGGCAGTCAGTGTCAGCTGCATCTTCGTCGTCGATGGCCGGCGGCCGCTGGGCATCGTCACCGAACACGACATTGTTCGCTTCTTTCTCGACGACCAGCCCAATCCGACTCTGGGCGCCATCATGACCCAGCCCGCCATCTGCATCCGGGCCGACCGCCCCCTGGCCGATGCTGCCCAGCAGATGCTCGATCGCGACATTCGCCACCTCGCCGTCGTCGACGACAAAGGCCTGCTCGTCGGCCTGCTCTCCGAACATACGCTGATGAGCCCGCTCAGCCTCGGCCAGGTGGACTGCGCACTGGGCGAGCAACAATCGATACTGCGTTGCCGCGAGCAGATTCTTGAAGAAACCGCCCGCAACGAACGCTACCAGCGCGCCCTGCTCGACAACTTTCCCTACCTCGTCTGGCTCAAGGACACGGAATCACGCTTCCTGACCACCAACCGTACATTTGCCGATGCGGTCTGCCTGCCGAACACCGGGGCCATCGTCGGCAAGAGTGATCTGGATTTCTGGCCGCCCGCGATGGCGGAGCATTTCCGGGCCGATGACGCCGAAGTCATGGCCACCCGGAAGAACAAGGTCGTCGTCGAACAGATCGTTATCGGCCACCAGAGCATCTGGCACGAAACCTACAAGGCACCGGTCATCGGCGACGACGGCAGCCTGCTCGGCACGGTCGGCTTTGCCCGCGACATTTCCGAGCGGCGGCGCGCCGAAGAGGCAATGCGCCTGCGCAACGCCGCGCTGGCGGGGATAATCGGCGGCGAAACGTTGCCCGGCGCCCTCGAATTGCTCGTCATGTCGGTCGAAGCCGAGATGCCGGAGTGGCGATGCTCGATCATGCTCAGCGACGACTCCGGACAGCACCTTCGCGTCGGCGCCGCCCCCAGCCTGCCGGCAGCCTTTTACGCCGCGATCGACGGCACGCCCATCGCGGCAGGCGGCAGCGCCTGCGGCACGGCAGCGGCGCTCAGACAACGCGTCATTGTCGAAAACGTGTTCACTGATCCGCAGTGTGCCGCCTACCGTGAGATTGCCCGGGAAAGCGAAATCGCCGCCTGCTGGTCAGATCCGATCATCGGTCCGGACGGCCTGTTGCTCGGCACCTTCGCCGCCTATCACCGCTTGCCCAGCCAGCCGCGCGAAGAAGACCTGGGCTGCCTGATGCAGGCCTGCCAACTGGCCGCCCTGCTCATTGCCCACCAGCACCGCTCACATGACCTGGACAAAAGCCTGGAAACCTTCCGCGGCATTTTCAACAGTGTCAGCGAAGCTCTGTTCATCCAGTCCGCCGATGGCACCTTCCTAGACGTGAACGCTGGCGCCGAGCAGATATCCGGAGTGCCGCGCGAACAGTTGATCGGCCTGAACCACGCGACGTTCGCCCAGCCGGGGCTGACCGATGTACCAACCGTGAATCTGCACATCGCTGCGGCGCTGGCTGGCACACCGCAAACCTTCGAAATTCTCGCCCGCAACAGCGAAGGCCGTATCTTCCCGGTCGAAATCCGGCTTCACCGTTCAAGATACTTCGGCCGTCCGGCAGTCATCGCCTCAGCCATCGATATTTCCGAGCGCAAGAACACCGAGTTGCGCCTTGAAATCGAGCACGACATTGCCCAGGCGCTGGCCGCCGGCCTGCAGCGCGATGCGGTGCTGCAAGCGCTGCTCAAGGCCGCCCTGCGCTTTCCGGATATCGATGCCGGCTGCCTGCACTGGCGACAGGCCGATGGCAGTTACCTGCTCCTGACCCACGTCGGGGTTTCCACCGATTTCGCCGAAAACATCGCCCGCCTCGATGCCGATAGCCCGTTCGCCCGCTTCGCACTGAACGGCGGAACAATTTGCAACTGCCAGGAACCCAGTGAGCACTGTGCCGACACCAGCGTCCTGGACAATGAAGCGGTCCGGAGAGAAGGCCTGGGCTGCCTGACCACTTTGCCGATCATGCTGGCCGGCCAGCCAGCAGCCTGTATCACACTGGGCAGTCACCAGGCCACCGGCATCCTGGCGTCGACGCTGCGTTCGCTCGACATGCTGGGCAGTCACTTCAGCCAGACCCTGCTCCAACTCGATGCCCAGGAACAAGCCCGGAGCCTGCAACAGAACCTGAGCGGCCTGTTCGACTCGCTCAAGGATTTCATTTTCATCCTCGACGAGGATGGGTGCATCCTGCATTACAACCGGGCTGTTGCCGACGACCTCGGCTATGGACCCGACGCCCTTATCGGCCGGCCGATTGCTACGGTACACCCGGAAAACCTGCAAAAAATGGCCAACGAGCTGATGATCGATGTCGTTGCCGGTCGCCGTTTCAGTTGCCCGCTGCCCATCCTGCACGCCAATGGCGAACAGAGCATGATCGAGACGCGGATCACTCATGGTTACTGGAATGGTCGCCCCGCCCTGATCAGCACATCGCAGGACATCACCGAGCGCCTGATCGCCGAGGAGCGTCAGCAACTTGCTGCCAGCGTTTTCGATAATGCGCACGAAGGCATCATGATCACCGACCCCAAAGGGCGCATCGTCGAAGTCAATTCAACCTTCAGCGAACTGACCGGTTATCCCCGCGACGAAGCCATCGGCAAGACCGCCGACCTGCTTAAGTCAGGCCACCACGACCCGGCGTTCTATCATGAAATGTGGCAAAAAATCGGCGAGGAAGGCTATTGGCGCGGTGAGATATGGAACCGCAAGAAGTCCGGTGAAATATTCGTCGAGTTGCTCACCATCTCGACCGTCCGCAACCGGAATGGCGAAATAGCCAACTTTGTCGCCATTTTCTCGGACATAACGGTCATCAAGCAGCACCAGCAGCGCCTCGAGCATCTCGCCCATTACGATGCCCTGACCCAGCTCCCCAACCGCATGCTGCTCAGCGACCGCCTCCAACTGGCCATGGCGCAAACCGAACGTAGCGGGAAGATGCTGGCCATCTGCTATCTCGATCTCGACAATTTCAAACCGATCAACGACCGCTTCGGCCACTCGGCCGGCGATTTCCTGCTCATCGAAGTCGCCCAGCGCCTGAAGACCTGCGTGCGCGCCGGCGACACGGTGTCACGACTGGGTGGCGATGAGTTCGTCCTGCTTGTTTCCAATCTTGACGACCTGCACGAGTGCGATCACGCCGTTGGCCGCATCATTGGCGCGCTGACCCAGCCCTTCCGCGTCTCCGAACACAGCATCACGATTTCGGCGAGCATCGGCGTCACCCTCTACCCGCACGACGGCTCCGACGCCGACACGCTGCTCCGCCATGCCGACCAGGCGATGTATGCGGCCAAGCAGGGCGGCCGCAATCGCCATCACCTGTTCGACCCGGAAAACGACCGCCGCACGCGCATTCGCCGCGAGGAAATCGTGCGTATTCGAGAAGGCCTGGCCAAGGGTGAATTCCAGCTGTACTTCCAGCCCAAGGTCAATATGCGCAAAGGCAGCGTAACCGGGGCGGAAGCACTGATCCGCTGGCAGCACCCGGAGGACGGCCTGCTGCTGCCCGGGCGTTTCCTGCCCATCATCGAAGACAGCGAACTGGATATCGAAGTCGGCGACTGGGTAATCCAGGAAGCCCTCAGGCAGATGGACGCGTGGCATGAACAGGGCCTCGACCTGCCGGTCAGCATCAACATTTCCGGCAAGCACCTGCAGCACGAAGGCTTTTCCCGACGCCTGGCCGAACTGCTCGCCGCCCACCCGAATCTTGCCCCCGGCCAGATCGAACTGGAAGTCCTCGAAACCGCCGCCCTTGAGGACATGGCCAACGTCGCCGAACTGTTCGGCGAATGCCGGCGCCTGGGCGTCACCTTCGCCCTCGACGATTTTGGCACCGGCTATTCGTCGCTGACCTACTTCCGCCAGCTGCCGGCCGATGTACTCAAGATCGACCAGTCATTCATCCGCAACATGCTCGACGATGCCGACGACCTGGCTATCGTCGAAGGCGTCATCGGACTGACCCAGGCCTTCCGCCGTCAGGTCATTGCCGAAGGCGTCGAAACGGTCGAGCATGGCCTGGTCCTGCTCCTCCTTGGCTGCGACATGGCGCAGGGTTTCGGCATCGCCCATCCAATGCCGGCAGCGCTGGTGCCCGACTGGATTCGACAATTCAAGCCGGATGAACTGTGGGGGCTGGCCACTGCCTTCAAGTGGTCGCGCGAGGATTTGCCCATGCTCATCGCCGACGTCGACCACAACCGCTGGAAAAAATCCCTGTATAGCTACCTTGATGACACTACCGGCGCCCTGCATCCCCCGGAACTCGGCCATCATCAGTGCCGATTCGGTCGCTGGTACGACAGCCAGGAAGGGCGGCGCTATGCCAGCGTCGAAGCGTTCCAGGCGCTCGAAGGCCTGCACCGGCATCTGCATGATCTCGGCAGCCAACTGCTGCGCTGCCACGCTGCCGGGGAAATCAGCGCCATTGAGGCGCTGAAACGGGAATTCGAGGAGCAGGGCATCAGGCTGACTGATTGCATCCAACACATTCAGGCCGAAGTGCTCATGAACACTCAGACCAGCAAGCGATAAGCCGGCGAGCGCAGCCCGCGTACCGCATCGAGCAGCGCCTCAATGGCCTTCGGCCGCACGAAACCCGGCCGCCAAGCCAGCGCCACCCGACGGGCCGGGGCGGGCTCCTTGAAGGGAATGACGCTGATCATGTCGTTGCTGTAAGGATGACCCAGCGCGCTGTCCGGCAACACGGAAACCCCCAGGCCGGAGGCCACCATGCAGCGGATGGTGCCGATCGAATGGCCGAGCCGGACGTCGGTTTCCGGACTGCTGACCTGCGGACAGGCACCCAGCACCTGATCCCGGAAACAGTTGCCGGCTTTCAGCAAGAGCACTTCGTCACCGGCCACATCCTCCGGCGCAATCCATTCCCGGCTTTCCCACGAATGACCGCGTGGCACTACCACCTTGAAGGATTCGTCGTAGATCGCCCGGGTCAGTACGCCCGGCACATCGAAGGGCAGCGCGATGATGACGACGTCGACCTCGTTGTCGTGCAGCATGTCGGCCAGGGTAGCCGTCATGTTTTCCTCGATGGCGAGCGGCATGGCCGGCGCGACCACCTTCAGGGAATGAATGAGTTGTGGCAGCAAATAGGGGCCGATGGTGTGAATGACGCCAAGCCGCAATGGCCCCTCCAGCTGGTCTCGGCCAAGCATGGCCACCTGCCGGACTTTTTCAGCCTCGCCAAGCGCCAGCTTCGCCTGCTCGACCACTTTTGTGCCTACAGCACTCGGACTAACAAAACCCTTGCCGCGCTCAAACAACTGCACGCCAAACTCGTCCTCCAGGCGGGCGATCGCCACACTCAGTGTTGGCTGACTGACCGAACAGTGCTCGGCCGCCCGACTGAAATTACCTTCTTGAGCCAACGCGACGATATAGCGCAACTCGGTTAAGGTCATTGCTGCTCTCCATTTTTTATACGGGGGTTCATACCCACTCTACCTATAGGGACTAACTATAGCCACTATAATCAAAACCCATAAAAATCATTGACTTGGATCAATACTAGCACAAGCCTCAAGGGGAGAATTCGTCATCGATATTTTTCACCGAGGGAGATAAACGATGAAATGCACTACGTTGTCATTTGCCGTTGCACTACTTTCCGGATCCATGATCAGCCAGTCTGTCATTGCTGCCAGCAATGAACCGATCCAGCCGATCGCGCCGGCCAAGGTCACCAACCCCGCCCTCGTCGAACTGGGCAAAAAACTCTATTTCGATCCACGCCTCTCCAAATCCGGCTTCATCTCCTGCAATTCCTGCCACAACCTGTCGATGGGCGGCACCGACAACATCAAAACCTCGATTGGCCACAACTGGCAGGAAGGCCCGATCAATGCGCCGACCGTACTGAATTCCAGCCTCAACGTCGCCCAGTTCTGGGATGGCCGCGCCGCCGACCTCAAGGCCCAGGCCGGTGGCCCGATCGCCAATCCGGGTGAAATGGGCTTCAGCCACACGCTGGCCGTCAGCATGCTGCAAACCATCCCCGGCTACGTGGCCGAATTCAAGAAAGCCTTCGGTTCCGAGCAGGTCGACATCGAAAAGGTCACCAAGGCCATCGCCGCCTTTGAGGAAACCCTGGTCACCCCGAATTCACGCTTCGACAAATATCTGAAGGGCAACAAGAAAGCCATCACCAAGGACGAGTTGGCTGGCTACCAGCTATTCAAGGACACCGGCTGCGTCGCCTGCCACAATGGCCCGGCGGTCGGTGGCAACTCATTCCAGAAGATGGGTCAGGTCGAGGCCTACAAGGCTTCCAGCCCGGCCGAAGGCCGTTCTGCCGTGACCGGCAAGGATGCCGACCGCTTCAGCTTCAAGGTGCCGACCCTGCGCAACGTCGAAATGACCTATCCGTACTTCCACGATGGCGCTGCCAACACCTTGCCGGAAGCGGTCGACACCATGGCCCGCATCCAGCTCGGCAAGAAGTTTACGGCCGACGAAAACGCCAAGGTCGTCGCCTTCCTGAAGACCCTAACCGGTGACCAGCCGACCTTCAAGATGCCTATCCTGCCGCCGTCATCCGACGCGACGCCGCGTCCGATGCCGTTCGAAAAGAAATAAGCACCTCAGCAGAGAACGATCGGGGACTATCGTCCCCGGTCGGTACTTTCATAGCAACCCCGCCAGAACCTGCTTTTAACGCTATTCATCAAGCGTCGTTACCGGCAACGTCAAGCTCACGCACAGGCCGCCACCCACAGCATTGCTTGCACTGACCTGCCCCCCATGCGCCTCCACGGCATGACGAGCGATCGACAAACCAAGGCCGTAACCCAGTGCTTTTTCCCCGCCACGCCCCCTGAAGAAAGGCTCGAACAGGGCATCAAGCTCATCAGACGGCACCCCGGCCCCGCCGTCACAGACCATCACGGTGGCAAGACCGGGCGACGAACTGCTGAGTCCGACTCCGACCGCAGCACCTTCCGGTGTATGAACAATAGCGTTACGGATGACGTTCTCAATGGCACTCCTCACCAATTCGCTGCGGCCAGCAATCAGAATGTCACCATGGGCCTGCAACTCGATCTGGCGGCCGCTATTGGCGGTTTCGAAACGTGCATCCTCAACGATATCTACTAATAGCTCGACGAGATTGAAGCACTCGTCCCCAGGAAGTTCAGGCGTCGCTCTTAGCCGCGAAAGCGTCAGCGTTTCACCCAAAACCTTGTCCAGTCGCTCTATTTCGTAGGCAATCCGCTCCAGCATTTCGTTGGTTTTGGTCGGGGTCTGCCGGGTCAGCTCCAATGCGATCTGCATGCGTGCCAACGGTGAGCGCAATTCGTGCGACACATCATGGAGCAGACGCGATTGCGCCTCGATGGTACTTTGCACTCGACCCGCCATGTCATCGAAGTCACGCCCCAGATCAGCGATTTCATCACGACGATCACCAATCAACTGGCCGACGCGGGTATCCAGGTCGCCAGCGGCAAAGCGGCGATTGGCCTCATGCAGATGGCGAATCGGACGGTACAGATACCAAGTCAGCCCGACCGCGAACAGGAGACTGACCAGTAGCATGGCAAACATCTCTGCACGCGTTGACTCCGCATAACGATAGACGTGCAGGTGGGGAGCCGAGGCCGGCAACATCAGCAATGGCACAAACAGCACATGAGGCTCGCCACTCCGGGTCACTACCCTCTGTACGTACCGCTCGTCCGTACTCGTCTCAAGCAGCGCCAAAGCTTGGGCTAGCGCCGGAGTAGGTACCGTCCGGGCAAGAATATCTTCACCCCGGGCGTTTACCACCAGCACGGGCAATTCGCGCTTTCCCGTCCACTCAACCAGTAACTGCCTGGCGCCTTCAATATCGGCATGACGCAGGGTTGTCGCCACCAGAGTCGTAGCCAGTTCGGCTCGATAGCCTATCGACAGATCAGGTGCGCGTCGGAGCTCGGCTTGAAACATCGCATCGACGACAAAATCGACGCAAAAAGCAATCGCCCCAATGGCCAGCCACAGCGATCCAAATATCTTCCAGAAAAGCCGACTCGGCACCGGCAGACCCAGCAAGGCCGATAACGATTTCACCACTTAGTCCCTGAGCAACTGATAGCCAATCCCATGAATAGTTTGGATAGGCACCCGGCCATCATCGAACTTGCCCAGCTTTCGTCTCAGATTGCTGACATGCATGTCGAGGCTCCGGTCATAGCGGGCGGGAACTCGCCCCAATACGCGACTGGCAAGCTCAGCCTTGGGAACAATCTGCCCCGCGTTCTCGTAGAGAAACTCAAGTACGTTGAATTCGGTGCTGGTCAGTTGCAACAACTCGCCCCGCCACTTTGCAATGCGTTTTGTCGATGACAGCGAAAGCATTTCATTAGCCGGCGCCTCGGCCGATCTACCTTGATGTGCGTGACCTGATCGGCGCAGGAGCGCCCGCAGACGCGCCGCCAACTCGCGGGGATTACACGGTTTGGGGAGATAGTCATCAGCCCCCAATTCAAGGCCGATAATGCGATCCATATCATCGCCTTTCGCCGTCAGCATCAGCACCGGCAAATCACCATGCCGACGAATTTGGCGCAGCACTTCGATACCGCTCATGCCCGGCATCATGACGTCAAGCAGCACCAGATCAAAACCACCGCTGACCGCTTCACGGCAACCGGTCTCGCCATCGTGCACCGCACAGACCGTCATGCCCTCGCCTCCCAGAAACTCGGTCAGCATGACGCAGAAGGCCTGGTCATCATCTACCAGCAGGATTTGCGGCAACCGTGTTTCCACCACCACTCCTCGAATGCTCATGGGTGAAGCTTACTTTATACAGCGCCGCACTGACGGGTCATTTGCGGCCACGCCGAAGCAGAATTTTCGATAATTTACATTCATTGACATAGGTAAATACCGCAGTTTTTTAGTCGGAATTCATGCGCGGTATTTCACTCTCCCAATGAAGCCCCGAAGCGCTTGCCGTTTTTCAGCGTTTTTTTCATTCTAAACATACCGTTAGCAAACCGCTTCGGACGTTTACCCGGAACAATCTCTCCGCGGCAGATGACAGGCGAGCACTGGACGCATTTTGGGCCATTCACATCCTTCTAAGGATTGTGCTTGGGTGAAGTAAAGAATTGTCAGCTTAACGGTACGCGTGCCCGGTGACCACGTTGACCTCGTTGCTAGCGAAGCAGAACCTTCCTCCCCAAGGCTTGACCTGCGAATTTTCGTCCACGCTTTTGGAGCAAACACATGAACAAGAAAGCCACACTCCTCCTGACTGCATCCGTGGCCCTTGCCCTCGCCACCAGCGGCAATCTTTACGCTGCGGTGGACAACGCCGATGCTGAAAAATTGCTCAAGGACAGCAAGTGCCTGAAATGCCATGACGTCGAAAAGACCAAGAAGGGCAAGCCGTACAAGAAGATCGCCGCCGAATACAAAGGCAAGGCCAGCGCCAAGGCCGAACTGATCAAGCATGTCACCGAACCGAATCAGGTCGAGGTCGAAGGGGAAAAAGTCGATCACGGCACCGTCAAGACACGAGACGCCGAACGCATCAACAATCTGATCGACTGGATATTGGCACGCTGAAGTTTGGCAAGTCCGGGGTTAAAAAACAAGGCAAGAAAGCACGAGGGGTGTGGTCATGAAACGTTTTATTGGAATTGCAGCGGTATTACTGGGGACATTGCTGTCCGCCCCCTCCATCGCGGCACCTGCCGCAAAATCTGCTCCGGTCGGTGCGGAGTGCATCAGTTGCCACGAAGCTGAAACCAAGGCTCACGCCTATCACGGCGACTGCGTCAGCTGCCATACGAGCGCGGTCGATCACGCCAAGGTCGAAGAAACGCGCGAAAACGCAACAGCCAAGACCGCCAAGCCCAAGAGTGTTTTGGCCGGCCTGCCGGAATCGAAGCAATGTCTGACCTGTCACGAGACCGATAAAAAACGCACTCACTTCGCCTTTGCCGAGCACAACAAGGCCGGCGTTCAATGTAACGACTGCCACGGCAACCACACCGACAAGGTGAAAAAGCTGAATGCCTCTCAGCTCAAAGGCGGCAAAACTACGGCTCTGTGTGCAACATGCCACCAGGACGTACTGGCCAAGTTCAACATGCCTTCGCATCACCCCGCCAATGAAGGCGGCGCCACCTGCACCGGCTGCCATGACCCGCATGCATCCAAGCAAGCCACGCTGGGTGCGGTGACCGAGCATTGCACATCCTGCCATCAGGCTGTTCGTGGCCCCCACGTCTTCGAACATGCCCCGGTCGTCGAAGGTTGCACGACCTGCCACGACCCCCACGGCGCGCCAAATCGCAAGCTGCAAACCATCGCCCAGCCGATGCAGTGCCTGCAATGTCACTCAATTGCCGGCAACCGGCATGGCCTGGGCGGCACCTCCAGCAATGTCGCGCCGATCTCCGGTTCAGTACTGCGCGATTGTGTCAGTTGCCACAGTGCCATTCATGGCAGCTCAACTGACCAGCATCTGAGATTCTGAGGGGATACATCATGCATGCGAAAACACAGAAAACAATCCTGGCCCTCGCCATTGCCAGCCTGTTTGCCTCGCCCTTGTACGCTGCCGAAGCGGTAGCGGAAGGAATAGTCGTCACCGGAGAAGTTACCGCCAAGCTTTTTGCCTTCGATTACTTCAAGGGTGCCGACGCAAGCCGTACTCAATTCCTGGAGCGCTATAACTACCAGAAAGGCATCGGCGAGGACAATCGCTCTGGCGCCTATCTCGATCTGGATCTCGATATCGTCGCCAACAATGGCCAGCGCAATGTCTTCGTTCTTAAGCGCGACAGCTTCGGCGAGTACAACCAGCGCAATATCTTCAAAGCAAACACCGACCTGTTCGGGCTTGCCGGCTACTACACCAACTTCCGCTCCTCATCTGCCGGACTGGGTTTTCTTTACAGCCCGGGACAAATTCCGAGCGGTGGTGTGGATACGGCTTATGGAGCAGCATCTCAGACTGGCTTTGTCAGGCAATTCAACAACGACTCGCCTGGGCAAAGTATTTTCAAGGTTGACCGTCAGACTTACGGTATTGGTGTCGATCTGAAACCTGAACTGCTTGGCAACAAGATCAGCGCTTCGCTGGAATACGACGGCTACGCCCGGGACGGCAATCGTTTTGCCACTTACGTGCTGGGTAACGGTGACCTCACAGGCGGCAACGCCAATAAGCGGCCGCTCCGCTGGCGCGGCTTTGATGCCCCGATCGATGAAAAAATGAACCGCTATACCTTCAGCCTGAATGGCTCGCCGGGCGGATTCAATCTGGGCTACGAAGGTCGCCTCGAAAAGTTCGAAAGTAGCCGAAACTTCACGATTGGCGATTTCGGTGCTCAGATTACCGCTCAAGATGCAACTGTCGCGCCAACCAATGCTGCCGTCGCACGCCGTCCTATACAGTACGCTCCGGACAGCACTCTCATTTCGAACAATTTCCGCTTAGCCAAGAACTTCGGGGCTACATCTGTCGCTGCCGGCTATGGCCTATCTGTACTTGATCAGGATTCCTTCTCGCAACAACAGCAGTTTGTCGGCTATAGCACCGGAAAAATCACCACCAACAGTGCCTATGCCAGCGTCAGCAGCAACATCATCAGTGGTGTTGGTCTCGATGGCTTTATCCGCTACAACCATCGCAAAAACAACTCGGATTTTCCGGTTGCCGCGCTGATCACGCCGACGGCTACTGAAGGCCTTGATGTCCGGATCAACCAGATTGAAGCCTTGAGCTATGGCATCTCTGCCACCATGCGACCCGGCTTCCTGAAATCGACAGCAACTCTTGGCTGGAAACATGAAGACAAGGATCGCGACCTGACCTGGAGTCAATGGGGTGGTGGTGTAGTCTCGATCAACCAAGCGCAGACCCTCTACCGTAACAATACCCGCGTCGACGAGCTTTTCCTGAAGTGGGTCGCCCGACCGATGCAGGGACTCATCCTGCGCGTCACGCCTTCCTACGCCCTGGCCAACAGCACCGGTTTGGTAACTGAACCTGAAAGGGCTCTCAATCTGAAAACCCAGCTGAGCTATACGACTACCAAGGGTATTCAGACTAGCGGTTACTACAACTACAAGCGCGCAGAAAACGGCAACAACGCATTTACCAGCAGCGCCGCAGGTGGTGCCCTGGGCGCGTCGGTTCAACAGGAAACCGAGAAAACCCTCCAATCGGCAGGCGTTTCGGTGAACGTGCCAATCAGCGAATGGATCAATACGTACGCCAGTTTTTCGTGGCTTCAGGATAATTTTTCCAGCTACCTGATGCGTAATGACGCTCGCCGCTATGACGCGCCAACGGCAGCCATCAATTTCCTGGCAGTCGACCGGCCAAACTACAAGATCGACAGCTACGTTGCCTCACTGGGCGGCGACTGGCAGGTCAGCGATCCGCTCCGCTTGAATGCCGGTTATACCTGGACCCAATCGAAGGGCGATACGGCTTCCGGTTATGTCGGTACGCAATTGGCTGCCGGCAACAGCATTGACGGCGTGATCAACAACAACGTTCATACGCTAACCCTTGGCGTCGACTACGAGTTGAAAAAGCGAATGAAGCTACGCGGCACGTATGTCTATGACTACTACACCGACAACGCCTACACAGCCCTGACCGGGGCCTATCAAGGCCTTATGGTCGGAGTTTCGCTGGGCTTTTGATGCGCCGACCGCCTCGTTCGCGAGGCGGTCTTCGATGACTGACAGTTTCCATCAAGGCACGAGCGCATTCCTCGTGCCTTTTTCTTGAGGCGTAAGCCATGCTTAGTACCAAATCCCTCCGTCCGCTGCTTGGCGGACTTCTCCTCGTGACCGCTGCCCTGTTTTCAGGGGCGGGGGGCGCCACGCCGGCAGCTGGTGACAAACTTGACAATGCCACTTGTCTTTCCTGCCATGACGGCAAGAAAGGCAAGCTGGAAGTCGATGGCGCAGACGGCGAGAAACGCGCGTTGCTGGCGGTTCGCCACGATGCTTTCGGCAAGAGCGTGCATGCAAAAATGGAATGTATCGGCTGCCACATCGACATCAAGGACAACAGGGCGCCGCACGGAAAAAGCGGGGCGGCGGCAAAAGTTGACTGCGTCCAGTGTCACACCGAGCTCTGGGCAAATACCCAGAAAGCTGGCAAGGCTGCCGAAAAGCCGCGCCTGGGTCTGATCGTAGAAAATATTGAAGCCCACAAGAAATCCTTTCATGGCCGAGCCAACGAGGATGACCCGTCGCGAATCAACGCTGCCTGCGACCAGTGCCACGATACGCATAGCTTCAGTATCCCCGCGAAGGACAGCCCGGACTATGCCGAATGGCGACTGACCACCCCCAAGGTCTGCGGCAATAGCTGCCACGAGGAGCAACTCGAAGAATATGCAGCCTCGGCACATGGGGCAGCGGTACTGGACAAGGGGGACGCCAAGGCTGCTGTCTGCGTCGATTGCCATACCAGCCACGCCATCGGGGCCACTGCAGCATCTCCAGTCAGGCTGGCAATTACCGAGCGTTGCGGCACCTGCCACGAAGCAAACCTGAAGAGCTACCGGGCGACCTATCACGGCCAGGTTGGTGCGCTGGGGCATGCCTACACGGCGAAGTGTTTTGACTGTCATGGCAGCCACGGCATTCTCAAGGCTGACAACGAGGAATCGTCCATTCACCCGAACAATCTGCTGGAGACCTGCCAGAAGTGCCATACCGACAAGAAGCCGGGCATGCGCACGGCGACCGCGGGCTTCGTATCATTTGGCCCGCATGCCCACGGCGGCGATTTCAAGAAGTATCCCGAAATGTGGATCGCCACCAAGTTCATGGTTGGCCTGCTGATTTTCGTCTTTGCCTTCTTCTGGGCGCACTCCGGTCTCTGGTATTACCGTGAGTGGAAGGATCGCAAGGAAGGTAAACGGGCGGTTCACCTCAAGACGGAAGGTCTGAACCTGGACGAACGAAAGCACTTCCAGCGCTTCCCGTGGGGATGGCGCATTGCCCACCTGGTCTTTGCGCTGGTCACCATGACGCTGGTGCTCACCGGCACCTCAGCGCTCTTTGCCGAGAGCAGTTGGGCCCCGGTAGTTTCGAACGCGCTCGGCGGTCCGAAGATGCTCGGTCTTATCCACCGCATCGCGGCGGCTTTGTTCATCGGCATCTTCGTCATCCACTTTATCTACGTCATGCAAAAGCTGTTGCGCGACAGGAAATTCCGCTGGTTCGGCCCGGATTCGCTGATTCCGAACTGGAAGGATTTCGCCGATTGCATAGGCATGTTCAAGTGGTTCTTCGGTAAGGGGCCGCGGCCGCAGTTCGACCGCTGGGCTTATTACGAGAAATTCGATTACTGGGCTGTCTTCTGGGGTGTCAATGTGATTGGCTGGAGCGGACTGATGCTGGCCTTCCCACATGTGACCGCGACTTACCTGCCGGGCTGGGTGTTCAACGTCGGCACTCTGGTCCATGGTGAAGAAGCCTTCCTGGCGGCCGTCTTCCTCTTTACGGTCCATTTCTTCAACAATCACTTCCGCCCGGACAAGCTGCCTCCCCCGGACATCGTCATGTTCACCGGCACGCAGTCGATCGAGGAATTCCGTCATGACCACCCGGCCCAGTATCAGCGCCTGGTCGATGCTGGCGAACTGGAGAAACATCTGGTCAATGCGCCTTCTGCCCCGATGGCGAGAAGCTCGAAAATTCTCGGTCTGGTTCTGATTGCTGCAGGCCTGACACTGCTGGCGCTGGTTACGATCGGATTCTTCGGCGGTTAACCCAGGAGGCAATTGTTGTTATTGGGAGGGATTCGTCCCTCCCCTTTTTTCGGATTGTATTTATTTGATTCCCGTTAATCTGCCGTTAAACTTGCGCGTTCATAATTTGTGCCTGATTTCTTTCGGTTTTCCCCCTGATGCTTGAAGCTGACAATCTGGAATGCGTGCGCGGCGAGCGCCGCCTGTTCGCAGGCCTCGGCTTCAAGCTGGAGGCCGGGGAATTGCTGTACCTGCAGGGCAAAAACGGCGCCGGAAAAACCAGCCTGCTACGCATGCTGATCGGCCTGTTGCCACCGGAAACCGGTGAAATACGCTGGAAAGGCCAGTCGATCAAGTCCGACGAATTCCGTGCCGACCTCTGCTATCTCGGCCACCTGAACGCCATCAAGGAAGAACTGACGCCGCTGGAAAACCTGCTCGCTGCTGCCCGCCTGGCCGACGAAGAACTATCCGAAGACGATGCCATCGATGCGCTGGAACAGGTCGGCCTGGCTGGCCGAGAGGACCTGGCCTGCAAATATCTTTCGCAAGGACAGAAACGACGCGTCGCGCTGGCCCGGCTGGTCAAGGAAAAACGCCCGCTGTGGATTCTTGACGAACCCTTCGTCGCCCTCGACGTTGCTGCGGTCGACTGGCTGGCGAGCATCATCTCCGGCCACCTGCAACGCGGTGGCCTGGCCGTGATGACAACGCACCAGTTGGTCAGCATTCCTGCCGGCACGGTCCGTGAATTGCGGCTTTCCTGATGCTGAAAATCATAACAGCCGTGATCGGCCGCGATCTCAAACTGGCCATGCGCCGCCAAGCCGATATCGTCTCGGCGCTCTTCTTCTTCGTCATCGTGGTCAGCCTGTTCCCGCTCGGTATCGGGCCGGAACCGGATCTGCTGCGCAAGCTGGCCCCCGGCGTGCTATGGGTCGCCGCCCTGCTCGCCACCATGCTGTCGCTACCTCGCCTGTTCGCCGATGACCATCGTGACGGCACACTCGAACAACTGGCATTGGCCCCACATCCCCTTGGGCTGGTCGTTACCGGAAAAGTGATCGCTCACTGGCTGGTCTCCGGACTGCCGCTGGCCCTGATCGCCCCGGTCCTCGGTATCCAGTTCGACCTGTCCACCGATGCCCTGATCGTACTGACTTTCGCCATCCTGATCGGCACTCCGGCGCTGTCCGGCATTGGTGCCATCGGCGCGGCGCTGACCCTGGGCCTGCGTGGCGGCGGCGTGCTGCTCTCGCTGCTCGTGCTGCCACTATATATTCCAGTGCTAATATTCGGCGCTGGAGCAGTGGATGCGACGGTGGCCGGACTCGGGGGAGAAGGTCACCTGTCACTGCTCGCTGCACTTACCTTTGCCTCACTTGGCTTTGCCCCCTGGGCATCGGCCGCTGCCTTGAAGATCGCCCTCGAATGAAAGATCGTTTCAATCTCTACCGCTTCGCATCACCGGCCACTTTTTATCCGTTCGCCGGCGCGCTGATTCCCTATTTCGTCGCTGTTTCGGTCGTCTTCGGCCTTGCCGGGCTCTGGCTCGGCATGCTCGTCGCACCGACCGACTTCCAGCAGGGTGAGGGTTACCGGATCATTTTTATCCACGTCCCGGCCTCCTGGATGTCGATGTTCATCTATCTGGTCATGGCTGGCTGGGCAGCCATCGGGCTGGCTTTCAACACCCGGCTGTCCGGCATGATGGCCCAGGCCCTGGCGCCGACCGGGGCGCTGATGGCCTTCCTCTCGCTACTCACCGGCGCCCTGTGGGGCAAGCCAATGTGGGGCGCGTGGTGGGTCTGGGATGCGCGCCTGACTTCGGAACTGATCCTGCTCTTCCTCTACATCGGCTACATGGCCCTGACTGCCGCCATCGACGATGCCCGCCGGGCCGACAAGGCCGGTGGCCTGTTGCTGCTGGTCGGCGTCGTCAACATCCCGATCATCTATTTCTCGGTCAAATGGTGGAACACCCTGCACCAGGGCTCCAGTGTCAATCTCGCCAAGTCGTCGATGGCCACCACCATGCTCTGGGGCATGCTGCTCATGGCCATGTGCTTCTGGATGTATTCGATAGCCATCGCACTGATGCGCGTGCGGACCATCATGCTCGAACGCGAGCGAAATACCGACTGGGTCAAGGCTGAGTTGCTGGGCAATTCGGCGGGAGGCAAAAAATGATCCACTGGAACAGTTTTTCCGACTTTATCGCCATGGGCGGATATGGTTTTTACGTCTGGGGCTCGTTCGGTGCCACCGTTCTGATCATGGCGATTGAACCGATCGTCGTCTCCCGCAATCGAAAGACCACCATCGCTCGCCTCAAGCGCCAGTTGCGCGCCGAAACAAGGAACACCGCAGAATGAAATCCCGTCACAAGAAACTCGCCCTGATCGGCGGCGCGCTGGCCATCATCGGCATCATCGCGGCGCTGGTTTTGAATGCCCTGAACAGCAATATCGCGCTCTACATCACGCCGACCGAAGTCGCTGCCGGCAAGGCGCCCAAGGACAAGCTGTTCCGCATCGGCGGCTTGGTCAAGGAAGGCAGCATCCAGCGTCAGGCTGATGGCGTGACCATCCAGTTCGTCGTCACCGATACCGAAAAAGACATTCCGGTGCACTACAAGGGCATCCTCCCCGACCTCTTCAAGGAAGGCAAAGGCGCTGTAGCTCAAGGCAAGCTGACTACGGACGGCAACTTCATAGCCACCGAAGTGCTGGCCAAGCACGATGAAAACTACATGCCGCCGGAAGCCGCCAAGGCCGTCGACGACGCTCAGGCCCGCGCCGCCGGCAAGCATGTTTCCCCGTCTTCCTCTGGCGACAAGCCGAAAGCGAGCTACTGAACATGATTCCCGAACTCGGCCATTTCGCCCTGATCCTTGCCGCGCTGGTCGCCCTGATCCTCGGCACCCTGCCGCTGATCGGCGCTCACCAGAACCGCATGGCCTGGGTTGCCGTCGCCCGGCCGGCTGCCTCGGCCATGGCGCTGCTCGTCACCTTCTCCTTCGCCTGCCTGACGCAGGCCTTCGTGACCAATGACTTCTCCGTGGTCTATGTCGCCCAGCATTCCAATTCGCTGCTGCCGCTGCAATATCGCGTCGCCGCCGTCTGGGGCGGCCATGAGGGTTCGCTGTTGCTGTGGATGCTGATGCTGACCTGGTGGGCCTTTGGCGTCGCCATGCTATCGAAGCAACTGCCGGAAACGATGGTCGCCCGCGTCCTCGGCACGCTCGGTCTCGTCGCTTTCGGTTTCATGCTGTTCATCCTGATCACTTCCAGTCCGTTCGAGCGCCTGCTGCCGGCAGCGGCCGAAGGGCGTGACCTCAACCCGCTCCTGCAGGACTTCGGGCTGGTCATTCACCCGCCGCTGCTCTACATGGGCTACGTCGGTTTCTCGGTCGCTTTCGCCTTCGCCATCGCAGCGCTGCTTTCCGGCCAGTTAGACGCCGCCTGGGCGCGCTGGTCACGGCCGTGGACGATGGCTGCCTGGTGCTTCCTTACACTCGGTATCGCCATGGGTTCGTGGTGGGCTTATTACGAATTGGGCTGGGGCGGCTGGTGGTTCTGGGACCCGGTCGAGAACGCCTCGTTCATGCCCTGGCTGGTTGGCACGGCGCTCATTCATTCGCTGGCCGTCACCGAAAAGCGCGGCAGCTTCAAGAACTGGACGGTGCTACTGGCCATTTCGGCCTTCTCGCTGTCGCTGCTCGGCACCTTCCTCGTTCGTTCCGGCGTGCTGACCTCGGTCCATGCCTTCGCCACCGATCCACGGCGCGGCATTTTCATCCTGATCTTCCTCGTCGCCGTCATCGGCACCTCGCTCGCCCTGTTCGCCTGGCGCGCCCCGAAGGTCGGGTTGGGCGGCCGTTTTGCCTTGGTTTCGCGCGAATCGCTGCTGCTCACCAACAACGTGCTGCTTGTCGTTGCCTGCGCCACCGTGCTGCTCGGCACGCTCTACCCGCTGCTTATTGACGCGCTCGGTGTCGGCAAGATTTCGGTCGGGCCACCGTACTTCAATGCCGTTTTCGTGCCGGTCATGGCGCCGGTGCTGTTCCTCATGGGCGTCGCTCCCTTCGCCCGCTGGAAGGACGCATCGATCCCGGAAATCACCCGGACCGTGCGTTTGGCCATGGTCGCCGCTGCCGTTGTCGCCATCGCGCTGCCGCTGATCTATGGCCACTGGACCGCGCTGACCGCACTCGGCATTCTGCTTGCCGCCTGGGTTGTCTTTACGACGCTGACCGCTTTTGTCCAACGCGTCCAGCACACCCGCGCCGGCCAGTCTTTCCTGAGTACCGCACTCAAGCAGCCACGCAGCTTTGTCGGCATGTGCGTCGCCCACTTCGGCATTGCCGTTTTTGTCGTCGGGGTGACCATGGTCAACAGCTTCCAGGATGAAAAAGACATCAAGATGGCGCCCGGCGATACCGTCGATGTCGCCGGCTACAGCTTCAAGTTCAATGGCGTCAAGGAAGTTCAGGGGCCGAACTACGTCGCAGCGCAGGGCGACTTCGATCTCACGGTCGACGGGAAATTTCGCCTGAAAATGAAACCCGAAAAACGCAACTACGCGTCGTCCGGCATGCCGATGACCGAAGCCGCCATCGACGCCGGTTTCCTGCGCGACGTCTATGTCTCGCTCGGCGAACCGATCGAACGCGACAAGCCGGAAGCCGAATGGGCCGTGCGCGTCTATTACAAACCCTTCGTCGACTGGATCTGGGGCGGCTGCGTGCTGATGGCGCTGGGCGGTCTGCTCGCCATGCTCGACCGTCGTTACCGCGCCAAGTCCCGCACTTCGGCCACCGTTACCACCCCGGCAGGAAGCCAACACGCATGAATCGTTATTTCTGGATCCTCGGCGCCTTTGCGGCGCTGGTCGCATTGCTCGCCGTCGGCCTCGGACTGAATCCGCGCGATGTTCCGTCACCACTGGTCGGCAAGCCGGCCCCGGCCTTCAACCTCAACGTCCTGGCCACGCCGGAAAAAATGCTCGGGCCCAAGGACATGCAGGGCAAAGCCTGGCTGCTCAACGTCTGGTCCTCGTGGTGTGTCTCCTGCCGCGCTGAGCACCCGGTGCTCGTCGAGTTTTCGAAGAACGCCAACGTGCCACTGGTCGGGCTAAATTACAAGGAAGTGCGCGGCGACGGCAATTTAGACATCAGCAAGATGCCGGCCGATGAAGAAAAGAAACTGGCCTTCCAGCGCGCCAACCAGTGGCTGGCCCAGCACGGCAACCCGTACACACTGACCGTCATGGACATCGACGGCCGCGTCGGTATCGATTACGGCGTCTATGGCGTGCCGGAAACCTACGTCATCGACAAGGCCGGGATCATCCGCATGAAGCACACCGGGCCGATCTCGCCGGACGATCTGAGCAAGAAGATCATGCCGTTGCTCGCCGAGTTGAACAAATGAAGCGCCGCCTGCTGATTGCGCTTTTCATTTTTGGCTCTTTTTTCGGGTCGACCGTAGCATTCGCCGATGCGGCGACTGAAGCGGCCACGGCCGCCGATCCGGTGGCTGAAAAGCGCCTGCAGAAGCTTTCCGAGGAACTGCGCTGCCTGGTTTGCCAGAACCAGACCATCGCCGACTCCAATGCCGAACTGGCCCAGGATCTGCGCCGCGAAGTCCGGACCATGATCAAGGATGGCAAGACCGACAAGGAAATCGTCGATTTCATGGTCGTCCGCTATGGCGATTTCGTCCTCTACCGGCCGCCTGTCAAGGGAATCACGCTGCTCCTCTGGGGCGGACCTGTCGCCCTCATGCTGCTCGGTCTGTTCATCCTGCAGCGCTATCTGCGCCGTCGCGCCACCCGCATCAATGCCGAAGACCAGCCGCTGTCGGCTGACGAAACCAGCCGCGCCGACGCGATGCTCAAGGAAATCGACCAGAAATGAACCAGTTCGCCCTATTTGCCGTTCTCTTGATCGTAGTCGTTTCCGCCTTCATCCTGCCGCCGCTGTGGCTCGGCCTGCGCTCGACGAGCAAGGCCGACCGCAAGGAAGCCAACCTCGCCATCTTCCGTGACCAATTGGCCGAACTGGCTCGCGAAAAAGCTGAAGGATCGCTCGCCGAGGCCGATTTCGACCAGGCCAGACATGAGCTGCAACGCCGCCTGCTCGAAGAGGTCGAGCCAGCCACCGCCGGTGGCGCCGCCCCGGCGGCCACACATGGCCCGAGCCGCAAGATGGCTATCGTCATCCTGGTCCTGCTGCCCATCCTCGGCCTGCTCGGCTACGGCATCCTCGGCAACCCGAAGGCGCTCGATCCGGTGCAAACCGCCGCGCCGCAGCAAATGACGCCGGAAAAGATCAATGAAATGGTCACCAGCCTGGCCGAGAAGCTCAAAGCCAACCCGGACAACATTCAGGGCTGGCTCATGCTCGCCCGCTCGTACAAATCGATGGGGCGTTACGACGAAGCCGTCGAGGCCTACGCCAAGGCCGAGAAAGCCATCAACGACGATCCCGACCAGCTCGCCAGCTACGCCGAAACCATCGCCATGGCCAACGGCAAAGGCATCACCGGCAAGGCCGTCCAGCTCGTCGAACGGGCCCTCAAAATCGACCCGAATCACGGCCACAGCCTCTTCCTGGCCGGTGCTGCCGCCATGGAGGCGGGCGACAACAAGAAGGGCATTGCCTATTGGGAAGCCCTGCTGCCGCAGGTCGAGCCGGGCTCCGACATTGACCGGATGCTGCGTAGCGGCCTCGACAAAATGAAGGCCGGCAAGTAGCCGAAAATCATGGTCGACCTGTCCCGGCGCGGCTTCTTCCGCGGTCGACCGCGCCCGAGGGCTGAAATTCGCCCGCCCTGGGCGCTCCCGGAAGCGGAATTCATCGACCGCTGCACGCGCTGCAATGACTGCCTCAAAGCCTGCCCGACACAGATTCTGGTCGTCGGTGACGGCGGTTATCCAACCGTTGATTTCAGCCTTGGCGAATGCACCTTCTGCGGCGACTGCGCGACCCGTTGCCAGCCCAAGGCCTTGTTGCGTCGGAATACCGAGCAAGCCGCCTGGCCCTACAAGGCGGCCATCGGCGAAGACTGTTTGCCCCGTCAGGGTGTCGAATGCCGCGTCTGCGGCGACTTCTGCGATGCCCGCGCCATCCATTTTGCGCCGCGCCTGGGTGGCAGCCCGCTGCCTGAGATCGAACCCGACAAATGCACCGGCTGCGGCGCCTGCGTCGCGCCTTGCCCGGTCACTGCAATCAGCGTTCGCTAGCGGTCACTGCGCGGAGGCGGGCGGCACCAGTGGTGGCGGTGAAAAGCCAAGCGCCAACATCTCCGCCTCCAGCTTGATGCGGAGGATCAGCAAGCCCTGCAAGGACTCACGCGCCTTGTCTTCGGCCCAGGTATCGTGATGATTGCGCAAACAAGCATCAATTTCGTGGCGATTGGCCAGATTGACACGACAGACAGCAGCGTACCGGTGAATCTCGCTATCAAGATCCCGCAATTCGCGATCATAATGTTCAAATCCGCTCATCGTTCAAGCATACCCCGTAAGGAACGACCATGCATTGGTTAACATTGCCCGAACCACGCAAGAACATTGCTCAGGCCTTTCACGACCTGGCATCGGCAAAAACCTGGCTGGCCAGCCAGCCGCAAGCCCAGCCCATGCACATGCTGGCCGCCATCAGCCTGCAGATCGAGGCCATTGAGGCGTCGACGCTTGCGCCGGCACTGGCCGTCGAACTGCTCAACCTCTTGCGCACCGCCTCCGTGCCCGGCCAGGAAACCATCGAGCCGCGCTATGTGCGCAAGGCACTGCCCATGCTCGACGACGACCAGCGCGCTTTCGACGTCGCCCAACGCCTCTGGCTGCGCCTGGGTACATCCTATCTCCGCCTGGCCCCGCATTTCGCCCCGGCCGAAAAAGGCAAACTGCTGCACCGGGCGGCCTGTGCCATCCGGATGGCTGAATACTGCCATTTCCTGGCCGCCCGGGAATGTCCGGCCCTGCTCGATCAAATACTCTTCGCCATTCTCGATCAGGCCGAAAGAGATGGCCTGTTGCGCCATTCCCTGCCCGATCCGGACTTCCCCCACCTTGTCGATACCACCATCGCCGGCCATCTGGCCTGGGCTTTCATGCTGCGCCTGATCGACCCGTATCGACTGTCGGCCGCCCAGCTCGCCGTCGCCAACCGGGCGCTCAGCCGCTGGCGCGAGCTGGCCGGATTCCAGACCATGCCGGACGATGACCCGCGAGGCCACTCCGTCGATCTCGGGCCACTGTTTGGCGCCACCTTGCCGGAGGGCATCCCGCGCTGGCTCGAAGTCCCCCGGGTGACCCGCAAGATCAACCAGCGAATTGCCGCGCTCAAGGAAGGCGAATCACCGGAGGCCCTGAAACTTGGCCGAGAGCTGTCGCCGGCGGCCTGCATCCGCCTGTTGCGCGACATCGAAGCCAGCCTTGAATCCCACGGCCAGCACCGGAGCACGGAAATTGGCGAAATCGAACTCGCCTTCGGGGCTGAATATGCCTATGCCGCCTTTACCGGCGAAATGATCGTGCCGAGCGGATCGCTCGATGCCAGCAGCGCATCGCTGGCCCATCAGCGCACGGCCATGTTCGGTTTCGACCGCGTATCGACGATGCCGACCGCCGTCAAGAAACTCAATGTTCCCGGTGAAAACTGGCTGCTGGTGGACGGCAAGGCCATCCGCCCGGCCGACCGCAAGGGCGCCCGCCGCCAGTCGCCCTGCCTGATCGCCTCGGCCTCGCTTGGCAACCCACGACTTGGGGTCATGGTCGGACTGCAAAGCATTCCCGGCGGCGCGCTGGCTGCCGATCTCCAGTGGTACGACGAACGCATCGAGGCCGGCCGTCTGGCCCGTCCAGCTGCGCCGGGCCAGACGAACGCCGTGGTGCCCGTATTCCTGCTCCATGACGGGGACGACTGTTCGTTGATCGTCCCGAGTATGGCCGGTATCCGGCTCGATACCGGCGTTACGCTGGAGGGAGCCTCGGTCAGCCACCTGATGCCGACCGAAGTGCTCGAACGCGGCGTCGATTTCGTCCGTTACGCGATCACCAAGCAATGAAAAAGGCCCGCCGGTTGGCGGGCCTTGAATGCTACAGTCAACCGTAAAAAACGGCCAAAAATCAAATCACTCGAACTCGATGATGACCTGATCGACCGTCAGGCTTTCGCCGGCGGCCGCTGAAATCTTCTTGACCTTGCAGTCCTGGTCAGCCTTGAGGATGTTTTCCATCTTCATGGCCTCGATGACGGCGAGCTTTTCGCCGGCCTTCACTTCCTGACCGACCGTCACCGCCACTTCGCGCAACAGGCCCGGCATCGGCGAGATCAGGAACTTCGAGAGGTCGGGCGCCTGTTTTTCAGGCATCAGCGACAGCAATTCGGCAGCGCGGGCGCTCATCACCATGAAATCGGCGCGGGTACCCCAGTGGAACAGCGAGTATTTCGTCTTGTGCCGCTCGACCTGGAGCGTGAACTCCTGGCCATTGCAGGTGCCGACGAACAGCGACTCGCCGAGTTTCCAGGAAGAGCGCAGTTCGTAGTGCTGACCGCCGTACTCGATGTCATAGCCACCATCGACCAGACATGCCGTGACCGGATGATGCTGATTGCCGGCGGCATCGAGGCGAACGACCATCCAGTTGTCGCTGACCAAACGCTCGTGGCCCTGCAACTGGCCGGAGATGGAAGCGGAGCGGTCGGTGAAGGCACGGTAGACATAGGCAGCCACCGAAACCAGCAAGGCCGGATCATCGTGCGGGACCATCGAGGCATCGAAACCCGTCGGGTAGTGCTTGGGGATGAAACCAGTGTCGAAGATGCCGGAATGGAATACCGGGTGCTGCATCAACGCGGCCTGGAACGGGATATTCGAGGAAATGCCGCGGATCACGAAGCCGTTCAGTGCATCACGCATGCGGGTGATGGCGGCATTGCGGTCCTTGCCGTGCACAATCAGCTTGGCGATCATCGAGTCGTAGAACATCGAAATCTCGCCACCATCGTAAACACCGGTATCGACACGGGTAGTGCCACTGGCATCGCTGGTTTCCTTGGGCGGCTGGAACTTCACCAGACGGCCAGTCGACGGCAAGAAGCCGCGGAACGGGTCTTCGGCGTTGATCCGGCACTCCATGGCCCAGCCGTCGATCGTCACGTCGGCTTGGCTCAGTGGCAGCTTCTCGCCGTAGGCAACACGGATCATCTGCTCGACGAGGTCGAGGCCGGTAATCAGTTCAGTAACCGGATGCTCCACCTGCAGGCGGGTATTCATTTCCAGGAAGTAAAATTCCTTGGTCGCGCCGGAAACGACGAACTCGACCGTACCGGCCGACTCATAGTCCACCGCGCGGGCCAAAGCCACTGCCTGCTCGCCCATCGCCTTGCGCATGGCCGGATCAACGAAGGGGCTCGGCGCCTCTTCGATGACCTTCTGGTGACGACGCTGGATAGAGCAATCACGCTCGTTCAGGTACACGTAGTTGCCGTGCGAATCGCCCAGCACCTGGATTTCGATGTGACGCGGCTCAAGCACGTACTTTTCGATGAAGACGCGGTCGTCGCCAAAAGAGTTGCGCGCCTCGTTGACGCAGGACGAAAAACCTTCGTGAGCTTCGGCGTCATTGAAGGCAACGCGCAGACCCTTGCCGCCGCCGCCGGCGGAAGCCTTGATCATCACCGGATAGCCGATGCCCTGGGCGATCTTGACGGCTTCGTCCGGACCGGCGATCGCTTCGTTGTAACCCGGGATGGTGTTGACGTTGGCAGCAATGGCCAGCTTCTTGGACTCGATCTTGTCGCCCATCTTGGCCACCGAATAATGCTTCGGGCCGATGAACTTGATGCCTTCTTCTTCCAGACGACGCGAGAACGTGGCGTTTTCGGACAGGAAGCCGTAACCCGGGTGGACTGCCTGAGCACCGGTCTGCTTGCAGGCAGCGATGATCTTGTCCATGACCAGATACGACTCTTTCGAGGCGGCCGGGCCGATGCAGACGGCTTCGTCGGCGAGTTCGACGTGCAGCGCATCCTTGTCGGCTTCGGAATAGACGGCGACGGTCTTGATGCCCATCTTGCGGGCGGTCTTGATGACACGGCAGGCAATTTCGCCGCGGTTTGCGATCAGAATCTTAGTGAACATATTCCTTTTTCTCCCTGACGCTTACAGAGGAATGTTGCCGTGCTTGCGCCACGGGTTGTCGAGTTTCTTGTCGCGCAGCATGGCCAGCGAGCGGGCGATACGCTTGCGGGTGGCATGCGGCATGATGACGTCGTCGATGAAGCCACGGGCGCCAGCCACGAACGGGTTGGCGAACTTGGCCTTGTATTCGGCTTCGCGTTCGGCCAACTTGGCCGGATCGTTCTTCTCCTCGCGGAAAATGATTTCCACGGCGCCCTTCGGGCCCATGACCGCGATTTCTGCCGAAGGCCAGGCGATATTGACGTCGCCGCGCAAGTGCTTGGACGACATCACGTCGTAGGCGCCACCGTAGGCCTTGCGGGTAATGATGGTGACCTTCGGCACGGTACATTCGGCGTAGGCGTAAAGCAGCTTGGCGCCATGCTTGATGATGCCGCCGTATTCCTGCGTCGTGCCCGGCATGAAGCCCGGGACATCGACGAAGGTAACGACCGGAATATTGAAGGCGTCGCAGAAGCGGACGAAGCGGGCCGCCTTGATCGACGACTTGATATCGAGGCAGCCGGCCAGCACCAGCGGCTGGTTGGCGACGATGCCAACCGGATGGCCATCCATGCGGCCGAAGCCGATGATGATGTTCTTGGCGTAATCGGCCTGCAGCTCGAAGAAGTCATTGTCGTCGACCACTTTGACGATCAGTTCCTTCATGTCGTACGCCTTGTTGGCGTTATCCGGCACCAGCGTGTCGAGCGAGTAGTCCATGCGATCGACCGGATCGTTGGTCGGCGTCACCGGCGGCTTTTCGCGGTTGTTGGCCGGCAGGAAATTCATGAAGCGACGCAGCATGGAGAGGGCTTCGACATCATTCTCGAAGGCCAGATCGGCGACGCCGGATTTGCTCGTGTGGGTCACCGCACCGCCCAGTTCTTCGGCGGTCACGTCTTCGTGGGTGACGGTCTTGACGACTTCCGGACCGGTCACGAACATGTAGGACGAGTCCTTGACCATGAAAATGAAGTCAGTCATCGACGGCGAGTACACCGCGCCACCAGCACAGGGGCCCATGATCATCGAAATCTGCGGCACGACGCCGGAGGCCATCACGTTGCGCTGGAATACGTCGGCATAGCCACCGAGGGAAGCAACACCTTCCTGAATCCGCGCACCGCCCGAGTCGTTGAGGCCGATCACCGGAGCACCAACCTTCATGGCCTGATCCATCACCTTGCAGATCTTCTCGGCGTGGGTTTCCGATAGCGAACCACCGAAAACGGTGAAGTCCTGCGAGAAAACGAAGACCAGACGGCCGTTGACCGTACCGTAACCAATCACGACACCGTCACCGGGAATCTTCTCGGCCTGATCCATACCGAAATCGGTACAGCGGTGCTCCTTGAACATGTCCCATTCCTCGAAGGAATCCGGGTCGAGCAACAGCTCGATACGTTCGCGGGCGCTCAGCTTGCCCTTTTTATGCTGGCTGTCGATACGCTTCTGGCCACCGCCGAGGCGGGCCATTTCGCGCTTTTTTTCCAGCTGGCGGATGATGTCGTGCATAGAAAACTCCCTAAATGGATCGGGTGATTAGTGTTTCAGATAGTCGAGCAGCGCATACGCGGCAGCAGCCGGGGTCGTATGGCCCTCCTCGACGGATCGGGTGAAGGCGGGCAGGTTCTCCTGCACTCGCGGGTGATGACGGAAATACTGACGTAGCCCGGAATCGATCAGCTGCCACATCCAGCTCAGCGTCTGATGCTGGCGCTTGGCGTCGAATTCGCCGGTCGGCTTCAACGCCGCCTGGTACTTCTCGACCTGTTCCCAGAAATCGGCAATGCCTTCCTTGTGCAAGGCGGACAGCGTGATGACCGGCGGCGCCCAGTTCGGCGAGGCCGGACGAAGCATGTGCAGGGCGTTGCGCCACTGGGCGCGGACCACGGCGGTGGCCTGACGGTCGATATCGGCCTTATTGATGATCACCATGTCGGCGATCTCGACAATACCCTTCTTGATCGCCTGCAGGTCGTCGCCGGCGTTCGGCAACTGCAGTAGGCAGAACATGTCGACCATGCCGGCCACCGTCGTTTCCGACTGGCCGACACCGACGGTCTCGATGATGATCACGTCGTAGCCAGAAGCTTCGCAGAGCAGCATCGCCTCGCGTGACTTTTCGGCCACACCACCGAGCGAACCCGATGACGGACTGGGCCGGATGAAGGCTTCCTCGCGCTGGCTGAGCAACTCCATGCGCGTCTTGTCACCGAGGATGGAGCCACCCGACACCGAAGACGACGGGTCAACTGCCAAAACAGCCAGCTTCTTGCCCTGTTCGATCAACCAGACACCAAGCGCCTCGATGAACGTAGACTTGCCCGCCCCCGGCACGCCGGAAATGCCGATGCGAATTGCCTTGCCGGTGTGCGGCAATACAGCGTTCAGCACCTGCTGGGCTCGCTGCTGATGGTCGGGACGCGTCGATTCGATCAGCGTGATGGCCTTGGCCAGCGCACGGCGCTGACCGGCCAGCACGCCGTCGACCAGCAACTGGTCGGCGGCAGACAGAATATTGGCACGCACGGGAACTTCGCCCAGATTCATCCGTGGATTAGCCGCGCGCCTTGCGAATTTCTTCGATCACCTTGATGGCCGAATCCTCGATCCGCGTACCCGGTCCGAAAATGGCCTTGGCGCCTGCGTTGTACAAATAATCGTAGTCCTGAGCCGGAATCACGCCACCGGCGAAAACGATGATGTCGTCACCGCCCTGATCCTTGAGCGCCTTGACCAGTTGCGGCAGCAAGGTCTTGTGACCGGCCGCCAGCGACGAAACGCCCACCGCATGCACGTCGTTTTCGATGGCCTGACGGGCAGCTTCTTCCGGCGTCTGAAAGAGCGGGCCCATGTCGATGTCGAACCCGAGGTCGGCGTAGGCGGTAGCCACCACCTTGGCGCCGCGGTCATGGCCATCCTGGCCGAGTTTGGCGATCATGATGCGCGGGCGACGGCCTTCTTCTTCGGCGAACTTGGCAACATCGGCCTTGATCTTTTCCCAGCTTTCCTGACCTTCCACAACGCCTCCGTACACACCCGAAATGGTCTGGTTATTGGCGCGGAAACGACCGAATATCTTTTCCAGCGCATCGGACACTTCGCCAACCGTGGCGCGCAGGCGCATGGCCTTGACGGTCAGATCGAGCAGGTTGCCTTCGCCGGTTTCGGCGGCCTTGGTGAGTGCTTCCAGCGCAGCGTTGACCGCAGCACTGTCGCGCGTCGCACGAATTTGCTTGAGGCGGGCAATCTGCGAATCACGTACGGCGTGGTTGTCGATATCGAGAATGTCGATGGCGTCTTCCTTGGCCAGCTTGTACTTGTTGACGCCGACGATGACGTCCTTGCCGGAGTCGATACGCGCCTGCTTGTCGGCCGCACAGGTTTCAACCTGCATCTTGGCCCAGCCCGATTCGACAGCCTTGGTCATGCCGCCCATCGCCTCGATTTCCTCGATGATGCCCCAAGCCTTGTCGGCCATGTCCTGGGTCAGTTTTTCCATCATGTAGGAACCGGCCCACGGATCGACGACATTGGTGATGTGGGTTTCTTCCTGGATGATCAGCTGCGTGTTGCGGGCGATGCGCGACGAGAACTCGGTCGGCAGCGCAATCGCTTCGTCGAGCGCATTGGTATGCAGCGACTGGGTACCGCCGAAGACGGCCGCCATCGCTTCGATGGTGGTGCGCACGACGTTGTTGTACGGGTCCTGCTCGGTCAGCGACCAGCCGGAAGTCTGGCTGTGCGTGCGCAGCATCTTCGACTTGGCGCTCTTGGCGTTGAAGCCGGTCATGATGCGGTCCCATAACAGGCGGCCGGCGCGCATCTTGGCGATTTCGAGGTAGAAATTCATGCCCACCGCCCAGAAGAATGACAGGCGGCCAGCGAAGGTATCGACGTCCATGCCCGAAGCGACGCCGGTACGGACGTATTCCATGCCGTCGGCCAGCGTGAAGGCCAGTTCGATGGCCTGGTTGGCCCCGGCTTCCTGGATGTGATAGCCGGAAATCGAGATCGAGTTGAACTTCGGCATGTGCTGCGCCGTGTAGCCGAAAATGTCGGCGATGATTTTCATCGACGGCTTGGGCGGATAAATATAGGTATTCCGCACCATGAATTCTTTGAGAATGTCGTTCTGGATGGTGCCGGACAGTTTGTCCTGCGGCACGCCCTGTTCTTCGGCGGCGACGATGTAGCCGGCGAGAATCGGCAGCACGGCGCCGTTCATCGTCATCGAAACGGAAATCTTGTCGAGCGGAATGCTGTCGAAGAGGATCTTCATGTCCTCAACGGAGTCGATCGCCACGCCGGCCTTGCCGACGTCACCGGTGACGCGGGCGTTATCGGAGTCGTAACCGCGGTGCGTCGCCAAGTCAAAAGCGACGGAAACACCCTGACCGCCAGCAGCCAGCGCCTTGCGGTAGAAAGCATTGGAGGCTTCGGCGGTAGAGAAACCGGCGTATTGGCGGATGGTCCACGGCTTGACGGCATACATCGTCGGCTGCGGGCCCCGCAGGTAGGGCGCGAAGCCAGGCAGGGTGTCGGCAAACTCAAGACCAGCAACATCAGCCTTGGTATACAGTGCCTTGACGGCTAAACCTTCAGGGGTATTCCAGACCAGATTCCCTATATCGCCACCAGGCGACTGTTTGGCTGCCGCTTTTTCCCAAGCATCCAGGTTATTGGAATCAAAGAACTTTTCAGACATGACACACCCCTCGCTGATTCGATTTTTTCGGGCTTATGATGCAGAATTCAAAATTCTACGCCGTTGAGCCCAGCTTGACATACCAAGCCTCACATAATACTTTATCCATAATTATAGAAGCAAGTCGGCCAAGTTCCGATCGGCTCATTCACACAACACCAAAACCATGACACGTATCGCACCTACCGCGCTCTATCAGGAAGTGGCCGAACGACTGCGCCAACGCATCTTCGCACATGAGCTGACCCCGGGTACCTGGATCGACGAGCAGAAACTCGCCGAAGAATACGGTATTTCACGTACGCCTTTGCGCGAGGCACTCAAGGTTCTGGCCTCGGAAGGATTGGTCGATCTCAGACCTCGCCGTGGTTGCTACGTCACCGAAATTTCCCGACAGGATACGGACGACATATTCCCGCTGATGGCCATGCTGGAAGGGCGCTGTGCGGCAGAAGCGGTCAAGCGGGCAAAACCTGCCGACATCTCGGCACTGAAAAGTATTCATGAGCAGCTTGAGGCGGCTGCCCGCGAGGGGCGGATTGATGCCTTCTTCGAGTCGAATCAGGAATTCCACAAAAAAATCCAGGAACTATCTGGCAACCGCTGGTTGCTGTCGGTCATTCAGGATCTGCGCAAGGTATTAAAGCTCTCTCGACTACACTCGCTATCACTCGAGGGCCGCCTTCAACAGTCGCTGGACGAGCATCGCCTGATCATGGCCGCGCTCCAGGCAGGTGATGCCGTCAAGGCTGAAAAATTGATGCACGACCACCTGCTGTCCGGCCGCGAAGCATTGGCCAAGATTCGGGACGGTGCGTCCAGCTAGGCCTCTCGTTACGACACGATGCCCTAGCGCATCTGGCCTTCGATGTTGGCGAACAATCGGTCGTAGATATCGATCAGGGCATCGCGGTCCGCATTTCCCTTCATCCACTGACGCCCCTTGACGGCTGCTATCGCCTCCCGCTCAATGTCCGGGACGTTATCGATATCAATTTCTTCACCGTGCAGGATGGCCGTGACGTCAGCGCGGGCCTTCTGGGCCAAGGCGACCAGTCGCATCGAGTCACTCATCGACGCAGCCCCGCTGCCGATCGTCACCGACAAATCCCTGACCTTGACAGCTGACGAGGCCGAAAAGGTTAGTTTCTGGCTGAATTCATTCGCCGTTGTCCGCGCTTCGGAAACGGAATCATTCAGCGAGGCAATCCGGGTGGTGACACCTTCCATCGAACCAGAAACTGCGGAAATGGCAGCCGCAATTTCCTCTGCCGCCCGCTGGGACTGGTCAGCCAGTTTGCGCACCTCATCAGCGACAACCGCAAAGCCCCGCCCCGCTTCACCGGCCCGCGCAGCCTCAATCGCCGCGTTGAGAGCCAGCAAATTGGTCTGCTTGGCGATGGCATCAATCTGTCCGGTCAACTGGCGGATCGCGGCGGCTTTGACGTTCAAGTCAGCCAGGGCAAGGACACTGTTTTCGGCCGAAGCCTGAGCGCCGCCCAGTGCGCCGGACATGCGGTTGGCAGCATCGGCCATGTCACTGGCTGAACTGGCAAAGTCGCCGGCCAGCGTCTGGGTGTTTTCCGAATGCCCGCCGACTTCACTGAGCGCCGCCCCGACATGGTCAATCGCCAACGAAAGTCCGCGCTCCGAGCGCAAAAATATCTCCGAGAGCAGGGCTTCCCGGGCAATTGACTCCTGTGCGGCACCCCATCGATCGAGTAGCACCTGCATTTCTTCGAGCACATTCTTGAAAGCACCGTGCAGTCCGGTAGTCTGTAGACGGCGCCAATAACGGCTTTCAGAAGAAGCGCTCAGTGCACCCAGTATTTCCCGGAAAGAGGTTTCTGTTTGATCAAGCACTGAATTGAGATTAACCCGAATTGCCTCCAGCCTTGGCGTCTCAAACTCGCGGGGCAAGCGCCCAACCAACTGCCCCTGCCCAACCTGATCAAGCAAGCGATCCAGCTCAAATAGCGGCGCCTGCCCGACAGTATCCGGCCAAAGCAAAACAAAGAGCGCCGGAATCAGCAACACTGCCGGCGCCCAGGGCGCAATGAATGCCGCTCCGGCGCCACCCGCAATGAGCAAGGCCAGCAATAGGCGCCTAAAGGGAAAAGACGAGTTCTTCATAACTCATTCCTGTCTGATTCAACAAATCAAGCAATACCTTGGTGCCGGCAGCAATGGCATCACGGGCACCGGCACCCTGTTCAGCCTGAAGCATCTGGCGATAGACCGGTTCGACCTTGCTAACCGCATCGCGCTTCGGACAACGCCGAACCGAGGTATAGCCGATGATATTGTGCTGTGGATCAAAATCCGGGGTGATATGAGTAAACACCCAGTAGAAGCTGCCATCCTTGGCCATGTTCTTCACATAACCAAAAAACTCCTTGCCTGATTGAATAGTGTCCCAAGCCAGCTGAAAGGCGGCACGCGGCATATCCGGATGGCGAACAATATTGTGCTGCGAACCTAGAAGCTCTTCTTCGGAATATCCGGAGAACTCGATGAATGTTGGGTTGCCATAGGTGATGATGCCCTTGGGATTTGTCTTGGAGACAATGAAATCACCCTCTCGCATCATGCGCTCAATAGCGCTTGGTTGGATTTGTCGCTTCATCCCGCTTTCTCCCGATGGAAGATATGTGGACTACCGGTTGAGTCAGCAAATTTACTACATTAAAAACTGAAACCACCAAAAACAAAATCAATAAAAAACCCTGACGACTTTCGCCGTCAGGGTTTGGTTTGTACGTCGAATGCTTAGTGATTACTGGCTGAAGCAGCGCCGTAGCCCGTCTGGGCACGGACATACTGGTCTTCAAACGCCTCGATTTCCAGGCCGGCACGCACGCTCGAATCAGTCTTCGAGAAAATGTAGGCAAGGAAGAAAGCGATCGGCATCGCGAACAAGGCTGGCTGGGTGTAGGGGAAGAGTGGCGCAGCGTTGTGCAGCACATCGACCCACACCGATTTCGAGAAGACCACGAAGAGCACGGCAGAAACCAGGCCGCCGTAGCCGCCAAACAGTGCGCCGCGGGTCGTCAGGCCCTTCCAGTACATGGAGAGGATGAGCACCGGGAAGTTGGCCGCAGCCGCCACCCCGAAGGCCAGACCGACCATGAAGGCGATGTTCTGCTTCTCGAACAGGATGCCGAGGATGATGGCAACGAAGCCGAGGCAGATGGTGGCAATCTTCGAGACGCGGATTTCGGAAGCTTCCGAAGCCGTGCCTTTCTTGATCACTCGGGCATAGAGGTCATGCGAGATGGCCGATGCACCAGCCAGCGCCAAGCCTGACACCACGGCGAGAATGGTGGCGAAGGCCACTGCCGCCAGGAAACCAAGCAGCATGTCACCACCAACAGCTTTGGAGAGGTGCATGGCGACCATATTGCCGCCGCCAATCATCTTGCCGCCTATCGTGCCGCCTTCGAAGAACTCCGGGTTCTGACCAACGATGATGATGCCGCACAGGCCCATGATGAAGATGACGTTGAAGAAGTAGGCCACGAAACCGGAAGCGTAAAGCACCGACTTACGGGCTTCCTTGGCATCGGTCACGGTGAAGAAGCGCATCAGGATGTGCGGCAAGCCAGCCGTACCGAACATCAGGCCAAGGCCCAGGGAGATGGCGGTGACCGGATCGGCCAGCAGGCTACCCGGATACATCAGCTTGGGTCCCAGCTTATGAACCGCCGTCGCCTTTTCCAACAAGGTCTGGAAGGAGAAGCCGAACTGGCTGAAGGCCAGGAACATGACCAGCGTACCGCCAGCCAGTAGCATGCAGGCCTTGATGATCTGCACCCAGGTCGTGGCGACCATGCCGCCGAAAGTGACATACACCATCATCAGGATGCCGACGGCAAAGATGGCGACGTTGTAGTCCAGACCGAAGAGCAGCTTGATCAGCTGACCGGCACCGACCATCTGGGCGATCAGGTAGAAGCAGACCACCGTCAGCGAGGAAATCGCGGCCATGGTGCGCACCTTGCCCTGGTCGAGGCGATAGGCGGTAATGTCGGAGAAGGTGAACTTGCCCAGATTGCGCAGGCGTTCGGCCATCAGGAACAGGATGATCGGCCAGCCGGCGAAGAAGGCCAGCATGTAGATGTAGCCGTCGTAGCCCTGGCCGTAAACCATGGCGGTCAGACCGAGCAGCGTGGCGGCCGACATGTAGTCACCGGCAATGGCCAGACCGTTCTGGAAGCCTGTGATGCCGCCACCGGCCGTATAGAAGTCGGCAGTCGACTTGGTCCGGCTGGAGGCCCAGTAGGTAATGCCCATGGTCATGCAGACAAACAGGCAGAACATGATGATGGCGTGCCAGTTGGTGGCCTGCTTTTCCGTCACGCCTTCGAGCGGGCCGCCGGCAAATGCCATGGCGGCAACGGCGAGGAGCCCGAGCGCAGAACCGAATTGTGTCAGACGTCGCATTACTTGTTCTCCTTCCAGGCGTCCTTGACGATTTCCTGCGTCAGGGCGTCAAATTCCGAATTGGCGCGTTTGACGTAAACTGCCGTCAGCGACCAGAAGAAAATAAACATGAATAGCTCAACGGCCACACCCACCGTCAACATCGAACCTTCCGAGACCGGTTGGCCGAGTGCCGCCGGGTTGAAGGCGACTACCATCACAAAGCCGTAAAACATGGTTAATACGACAAAAGCCAACGTCCAGGCAAAACGTCCCCGTCTTGAAACGAGCTCCTGAAACTTCGGATTGGCCCGCATCCGCTCATACATAGCGCTGCTCATGGCTTGATCTCCTAACTTTTAATTAATAATTACCGACGAAAAAGCCGCAATATTCTATCTTATATAAGACCCGTTGCCTTTGATCTGGATCGATTAATTCCACAATATTTTTATGGTCATTCGAGATAACCCATGAGCACCATTGATTTTTTTTGCGAAAACGAAGTCGCCACCCTGACCCTCAACAACCCAGGCAAGCTCAACGCCATCGACCTCGGGATGTGGAATCAGCTGGCCCAGAAAATGGCTGAAATCAGTGTTGACCGCAGCATTCGTTGCGTCGTGCTGCGCGGCGCCGGCAGCGATGCTTTCGCCGCCGGTGGCGATCTCGAGGAATTTGTCACCGATCGGGCGACACTGGAACAGGCTCTGCACTACCACGGCCAGGTCGCCCTGGCGCTGCAGGCCATCGACAATTGTCCACATCCGACGGTGGCGCTGATTCAGGGCGCCTGCATCGGCGGCGGACTGGAAATCGCCGGCGTCTGCGACTTTCGGATCTGTGGCGAGTCGGCCCGTTTTGGCGCGCCGATCAATCGCTTGGGCTTTTCGATGTACCCCGGCGAGATGGAGGGATTGTTGCGACTGGCCGGGCCGGCCGTCATGAAGGAAATCCTGCTCGAAGGCCGCATCCTGACTTCCGCCGAGGCCTACGCCAAAGGGCTGGTGACGCGCGTCGTCGCCGATGGCGAAACCGAAAACGAAGCCTACGCCACGGCCAAACGCATCTGCGCCGGGGCGCCACTGGTCGCCGGCTGGCACAAACAGTGGATACGCCGGCTACTCGATGGGAAACCGTTGAGCGACGAGGAAAAGGCCGCCTCGTTCGCCTTCCTCGACACCGAGGATTACCGCGAAGGACTGGCCGCCTTTCTGGAAAAACGCAAACCAGCGTTCAAGGCGCGCTGAACGATCTCCGGTTAGCTCCCGTAGAGGCTCCACAGCATCTTGCCCGACAGCACCAGCAGCAGGCCGGCGAAAATCCGCTTGAGCACGACTACCGGTAGACGATGGGCGAGGCGGGCGCCGAGCGGTGCGGCCAAAACGCTGGCGAGCAGGATGACACCGAGCGCCGGCAGGTAAACAAAGCCCAGGCTGCCGGCAGGCAAGCCGGGATGCCCCCAGCCGCTCCAGATATAGCCGAGGGTGCCGGCGATGGCGATCGGCAAGCCGACCGCTGCCGAGGTGCCGATTGCCTGATGTGGCCGGACGTTGCACCAGACAAGATAAGGTACGGTGAGCGCCCCGCCGCCCATCGCGGCGAGACTGGCCACGCCGCCGATGACCGTGCCGGCGATGCCCAGACCAAGCCGCCCCGGCAGGTTGCGGCTCGGCTTCGGACGCAGGTTGGCGATCATTTGCACGGCAACAAACAGCATGAAGCCGACGAAGAAAATCGATAGTGCTCGCGACGAAATGTGCGCCGCCAGCATGGCCCCAAACAACGCTCCGATCAGGATGCCCGGCGTCAGGTCGCGCATCACCGGCCACAATACGGCGCGATGGGCGTGATGCGCACGCAGGCTGGAGAGGGCGGTGAACAGGATGGTCGCGATTGACGTACCGAGCGCCAGATGCAAAACCTCGTTGGCTGGAAAACCCTGTCGGGCAAAGAGGATCGTCAGCAAGGGGACGACCACGACACCACCGCCCACGCCAAGCAGCCCGGCAAAAAAACCGGCCACGGCGCCGGTCAGCAGATATGCCGGAATGACATCAAAAGGGATCACGAGGATGGAGGCAGCGACAATATTGGCAAGCGCCGAACTTTATCAGTGGCCGGTGTCGAGCCAGCGAACGATGCCGTCGATGCTGCGAAAATCATCGCAGGCCCGGACCGGTATCTCCGGGGCCAGTTCGCCAAACAACTTGGCCAGCGCGTTGCCGGGGCCGATTTCGAGCACGGCATCGGGTTGCATCTCGCGTACCGTTTGCAGACAGGCTGCCCAATCGAGCGGCGTGCAAATCTGGCGGGCCAACGCGTCGAGCGCCGGGCGGGCCGTACGTGCGACCGTCGCGTCGATGGCGCTAAGCACGGGAAAGGCCAGTCGGCGATCGGGCAGCAAAGCCAATCGCTGCTTGAAGTTGGCAGCCGCCGTGGCCAGCAGTGGCGTGTGCGAAGGCGTGTGCACCGCCAGATGAACCAGCCGGCTCGCCCCTGCCGCCTCGAATTTGCCGGCGACGGCCACGATGCCGGCACGTGGCCCGGCAATCACCAGATGCCGCGGTGCATTGCGAATCGCCACGGCCAGCCCGGCCTCCCCGGCCAGCGTTGCCACTAGCGCCTCATCCAATCCAAGAACGGCGAGCATGCCGTATTCGCCGCTGACCGCGCCATCCATCTCGGCAGCGCGCTCGGCACACAGCGCCACGCCTTCAACCGAGCCAAATGCCCCGGCGGCACTGCACGCCGCCATTTCGCCCAGCGAATAGCCGGCGGCGCAGATCGGTCGCGGCAGGCAACTCTGCAAACTGCCCCAGAGCAGCATCTGCTGGGCAAAGATCAGCGGTTGGGCAATTTTGTTTTTTGCCAGTTTTTCCGGGTTGACCGTGGCATTCCGCTCTGCGATGCCCGGCACCGCCTGCAAAATCGCCGGGCCCAATTCACCTTCGATACCTGCCTGCACCTGCTGCCAGTGAGCCAAGTTCTGGCCACCCTGACCGCTGAAAAGGAGGGCGAGGCGCATTTCAGTCCCGGCCGTCGAGTTCGGAGAGAAAGAGCGTCACGCCGAGCAGGTCGGCGCTACCGCCGGGGCTGAGATCGCGCGCCACGAAATCGCGGTCAATGGCCGCCGCATGCTCGCGCCAGTCGTCGGCGAGGACGCCGCCGGCCGCCAGAAATTCACTCGCGGCACGGCGCCCGCAGGCCAACCCGGTCGGCCCGCCGCGCCACAGCAGGTTGGTGTCGTCGAGTTCGGCAATCAGCGCAAACAAGGCCTGCACCGCCGCCAGTTCGCCGTCACCGGTAGCGCCCAGAATGCTTCGATAGGCCGGCAGGCCAATCTCCAGCGCCGCCGGAAAACCGCTTGCCGCCTCCTGACGCGCCCCGCCGGTGCCATAGCGACGGGCGACCTCCAATCCGTGGCTCAGTTGCGAAGCGGCTGGCAAGACGGCCAGACCGTCAAGAATGTCGGCCGCCCAGTTGATTTTGACGGCCTGACAAGCCGCCGCGGCGCTAGGCGTTTCTCCATCCGCAATCAGTCGACCGGCCGCTGCACAGAGCAGGCCAAGATTGAAAATCGCCCCGCGATGGGTGTTGACGCCACCGGTTGCCGCCAGCATGTCGGCTTCGGCCGCGATGCCCAGCACCCGCAAGCGGGCAAAGCCCGGACGTTGCAGGCCGCAAGCGGCGATGGCGGGAAAATAGGCGCGCAAGGCCTGCAGACTGCGCAGGAAAGTGCTGAAGTCCATGTCGCGGTGGCTGCCCTGGCTACCCGGGCTGACCAGGCCGGGCTTGGGCACCAGCGCCGCTTCGCGGTACAGGCTGCGGATGGCCAGGCGACCGATACGCTCGGTTGCCGCGCGGTCGACCGGGATGGCCAGCGGGGCAGGACGATTGCTCGGGACAATGCGTTCAAGCATGGCAGCAAGCCTCGTCCAGGCTGACGAGCAAGGACTGCACGGGCCGCAAGCCAACCTCGTGCGGCCCTTTGACGAGAACCTGGGCGGTGGGATTTTCCCGGTGTGCAGCAAATTCCCGCCAGGCAACTGCATCGCCATCCGGAAAGCGGAGTTCGCCATCGAGCCGGCAACGCAATTCGCCAGCTGCCAGTTGCAGCGCCGCCAGCATGGTGTCCAGTTGCTCCAGCGTCGCGACATCGCAGATGAGGTCGATGTCGGAGTCGGCGTGGCGGTAGTCCTCGCCGCTCAGCGTCTCCCAGGCCAGCGAGCCGAAAACGCCGAGGCGGGCAGAACAGGCAGCCGCCCGCTCGGCCAGTCGGCACAGCACATCGGCCTCGGCCGCCGGCAGCCGCGAACAACAGCGCGCGATAGCCAGCGGCGCGTCGATTCCGGCCACCGCCTGGCGGTCGACGTGAATGGTCAGCCGCTTTCGTTGCTGTTTCAGCGGCAGGCTCAAACCGAGCAGCAGCGGCCCGCCACCGCCCGGCTGGCGGGCGGCAACCAGCGGCCGGCCAGCGGCGATCCAGTCGCGCGCCGCCTGCCACCATGAATCGCCCGTTGCGGCACAAGGAGTCTCGAATGCTGCATCGCGATCCAGATAGACGAGGTCGTGGCGACGCATCCCTTCAGGCTCCGCACACGGCGTTCTGAACGGTTTTGGTGATGTCCGCCGCCAGTTGGCGGCCACCACGCTCGAGCCCGCTTGACTGGCGTTGATCGCTGGCCGGCGCGGCCTGCCGTGCGGCAGCCAGCACATTTTCCAGCAAGCTGGCCGATGGTACCGGCCAGATCGTTTCGATAGCGCCCATGCGGACATAGCTCTCGGCGCCCGGCGCGAAAATCGGCGAGTCTGCAGCCAGTTCGACCAGACGTTCGTGAGCGATCTTGGTCACCCGCGCCATGGCCCGCAGGTCCATGACCCTGACCTGGGCATCGGCCAGCGCATAAGCCTGGTCGGCCATCAGACCAAAGGACAGGAAACCGCCGCTGACGGCGTTGGCCGTCACCAGGCTGAGCGAGGCGTGGCCCTGACGACGCGCCAGATCGACGCACTGGGCGAGATGGGCCAGCGAGCCGTTCAGGCAAAGCAACTCCTGGCTGCGCGACAGGGCCTGACCGCTGGTATCGACGAGAAAGACCAACGGCCGACCGGGGTGCTGCTCGACGGTATCGAGAATGAAACCTGACAGCGCCAGCGCCATGGCGTGATCGATGGCCGCCGCGTCGGTGGTGCCGAGCACAGCGACCGTGCCTTGCGCCGTCGTCGCTTCGCCGGTAATCACCTTGTTGTTCACGGCGACCGCGTGGCCGGCCGGGAACAGGCAATCGAGAATGTCGTTGAGGCTCATGTCGGCAATCCTTCCTTCAGGGCGACCAGGCTGTCGCGGTCAAGCAGCGGAACGCTTTCCGGCTCGGCGATACCGAGCGCGGCCCAGACCTGCAGGCCGTCGCGTAGCGCACCATAGGCGGCGAGGCGGTTTTGCAGTACGCGTTGTCGGGCGCGCAGGGTGGCCACGTCCGGGGCGGGCTCGCTCCAGCCGGCGAGAAACTCCGTGGTGCCGCTGCGGAAGGCCGCGATGTCGTCTTCGACCAGCATCGCGCAATCGCCCATCAGGTAGCGATGCTTGCCGCCGGTGACACGCCAGACCAGCGCCCGGTCTTTCGAATCGAATTCCTCGACGCCGGCCACCGTTTCGATGACTTCCGGCCCGGACAGCGCGAGTCGGCCTTCTTCGGAAATGATGATGGCCGAACAGAGTTTGGCAACGATCCCCATGCCGCCGAAAGCACCACAGCTACCGCCGACCAGCGCCAGCACGGGCACGCCGGCGGCGCGGGCGTCGAGCACGGCGCGCATGATTTCGGAAATGGCGATCAGGCCGGCATTGGCCTCGTGCAGACGAACGCCGCCGGAATCGATGAGGAACAGCACGGCGGCCGGCTTTTCTTTAACCGCGCGGCGGAGCAGGCCGACGATCTTGGCGCCGTGGATTTCACCGACCGCACCACCCATGAACTGGCCTTCCTGGGCGATTGCAAAAATCGGCTTTTTTTCCAGTTGACCGTAACCAACGACCACGCCGTCATCAAATGCACCGGGCAGGTCGAGCAAGGCGAGATGCGGGCTGGGGTTGGATTCGGCCGGCGGCAGGATTTCGCTGAAACAGCCGGGGTCAAGCAGGCCAGTGAGGCGAGCCCGGGCAGTCGCCTCAAACCAACTGTGACGTGAAGCAAGCGACGCGATCATGGGTTGCCTCCTTGATATTCGGCCAGCGCCTGAGCCAGGCGCAAGGTGACGACGGCGGGTGTCGCTCCCATGTCGTTGATGGCGATGACGGTGCCGCCAGCCGGGTGGCTAGCGGCAAAGCTGCCGATCACCGCTTTCCAGGTCTCACCAAAGCCGCGGGCCGAAGTCTTAATGCGGACCGCGCAGGCGGTCGGCTGGTCGCCGGCCTTGACCAGAATTTCCAGGTTGCCCGAACCAACCACGCCGCACAAGGCGGGATCGGCCGCCCGGGATGCAGGCGCGGAGTCGAAACGAAAGTCGAGTGTTTCCATGGCGGTCACCAATTGCGGAAGCGTGAAGGGGGGGCGTAAAGGCCGCCCGACCAGCGCACCAGATCCTTGACGGAGCGGGCGGCCAGCAGGTCGCGACTGGCCTGACGCGGGTCGATGCCAAGGTCTTCAGGGCGACGGACGATGCCGCGGTCGCGCAGGTTCTCGACCATCGCCTTGTCGCGCGCCATGCCGACCGGCGTGAAGCCGGCGACGCCGCGGATCGCCTGTTCGCGCTCTTCCGGCGAGCGGCAGAGCAGCAGGTTGGCGATGCCTTCCTCGGTCACGATGTGGCTGACGTCGTCACCGTAGATCATGATCGGCGGCAGTTCGGCGCCCATCGACTTCTGCAGCTTCCACGCGTCAAGTTCCTCGACGAAAACCGGCGCCATGTGCTCGCGGAAGGTCTCAACCATCTGCACCACCAGCTTGCGGCCGCGGATGGCATTGGGACCGTAGGCTTCGCGCCCGGCCTTGAGCCAGGCCGGGCTGGCGTGACGCCGGCCGTGCGGATCGGAACCCATGTTCGGGGCGCCACCAAAGCCGGTGATGCGGCCCAGCGTCGCCGTCGAACTGTTGCCGGCCATGTCCATCTGCAAGGTCGAGCCGATGAACATGTCGCAGGCGTAGAGGCCGGCCGTCTGGCTGAAGGCCCGGTTGGAACGCATGCTGCCGTCGGCGCCAGTGAAAAAGACGTCGGAACGGGCCGAGATGTAGGCATCCATGCCAACTTCCGAACCGAAGCAATGTACCGATTCGACGAAGCCGGATTCGATTGCCGGAATCAGCGTCGGATGCGGATTGAGCGCCCAGTGCGTGCAGATCTTGCCTTTCAGACCGAGATCGGCGGCATAGGTCGGCAGCAGCAGCTCGATCGCCGCCGTATCGAAGCCGATCCCGTGGTTCAGACGCGTCACGCCGTACTCGGCGTAGATGCCCTTGATCGCCATCATCGCCATCAGCACCTGCACTTCGGTAATCTGCGCCGGGTCGCGGGTGAATAGCGGCTCGATGTAGTTTGCCTTCGGCGCCAGCACGGTGAAATCGACCCAGTCGGCCGGCACGTCGACGCGCGGCAGTTTTTCCAGCCGCTCATTGACCTGGGCGATGACGATGCCGCCCTTGAACGCGGTCGCTTCGACGATGGCCGGCGTGTCCTCGGTATTCGGCCCGAGGTAGAGGTTGCCCTCGGCATCGGCGGCTTGCGCCGCAATCAGCGCGACGTTGGGCGTCAGGTCGAGGAAATAGCGGCCGAACAGTTCGAGATAGGTATGAATCGCCCCGATCTCGATACGTTGCTCCTGGACCAGTTTGGCCAGCCGGGCGCCCTGCGGGCCGCTGAAAGAAAAGTCGAGGCGGTTTGCCAGGCCGCGCTCGAAAAGGTCCACATGGCTCGGAAGAGCCAGGACTGACTGGACCATACTGAGGTGATTGATACGTTCCGGGCTGCAATCGGCCAGGGACTCGGAGAGGAAATCGGCCTGCTTCTGGTTGTTGCCTTCCAGACAGACGCGGTCGCCCGGCTGGATGACGGCTTCGAGCAGGTCGATGATACGGTCGACCGGAATTTCCTTACCAAAACCGAGGCTCGCCGCCCGCTCAAGGCGGCGGCCACGGCTCTGGCGCAGCGTGTCCCAGTTACGCGGGAGTGGTGCGTTCATGATCGTCTTTCCGCTGACTCAGGAACCGCTGTACTGCGACGGCAGCCAGGTGGCGATTTCCGGGAAGACGCAGAGCAGCAGGATGCCGAGCACCATGAGCAGCAGGAAGGGCACGGTGCCCCACATGATTTCCTTGAGCTTGATGTCAGGGGCAATGCCACTGATCACGAACAGGTTGAGGCCGACCGGCGGGTGAATCAGGCCCATTTCCATGAGGATGGTCATGATCACGCCGAACCAGATCAGGTCGATGCCGAGCGCCTTCAGGGCAGGCAGGATGATCGGCGTGACCATCAGGATGATGGCGACCGGCGGCAGGAAGAAGCCGAGCACGATGAGCAGGATATTGACCCAGAAGAAGAACACCCACTTGCTCATTTCCAGCGAAATCATCCAGGCGGCAGCCGACTGGGTGATGTGCAGGTAGCTCATCACATAGGTATAGAGGAAGGACATGGCGATGATCAGCATGATCATCGACGACTCGCGCGCCGTGCCGGAGAGGATGACCTTGAGGTCGTTCCAGCGCCAGCAGCCGTAGATCGCCATGACCATGAGCAATGCGCCGAAGGCGCCGATGCCGGCGACTTCCGACGGTGTTGCCCAGCCGCCGTAGAGGGCGACCATGACGATGATGATCAGACCGATGAAGGGCGCCAGGCGGGGCAGCGTTTCAAGGCGCTGTTTCCAGCTGTACGACTCTTCCACCGGCATGGCGATGCCGGTCGAACGATTGGCCGAAATCTTCTCGTTCTTTTCCGCCCAGGATTTGTACACCACCCAGATCGAGAACATCGCCGTTAGCAACAAGCCGGGACCGACGCCGGCCATGAACAGCTTGCCGATCGACTGTTCGGTCGCCAGACCATAGAGAATCAGCGTCAGCGACGGCGGAATCAGGATGCCCAGCGTGCCGCCGGCGGCGATCAGACCGGTCGCCAGACGCTCGGAATAGCCGCGTTTGCGCATTTCCGGAATGCCCGAGGAACCAATGGCCGAGCAGGTTGCCGGCGAGGAACCGCACATCGCGGCGAACACCGAGCAGGCCAGCGTGTTGGCCAGACCAAGGCCGCCCGGCACCTTGTACAGCCAGCGGTTCAGCGAGTTGTAGAGATCGGCGCCAGCACGTGATTTGCCGATCGCCGCACCCATCATGATGAAGAGCGGAATGGTCAGCAGCGTGAAGCTGTTCAACTCGGAAAAGATGGTTTCAGCGATGATCGACAGCTGTGCCACCGGCATGAAAAAGTACATGAAAATCAGGGCGACCGAGCCCACGGCAAAGGCAATCGGCATCCCGGAAAAGAGGAATATGAAAGTGGCGGCCGCGTAGAGCAGGCCTAAGGTTCCGACGCTCATTTGCGCTCTCCTTCGTCGTCATGCTGGATGCGTTCAATGGCCACCTGAATGGCGGCATTGTGTTGCGGCGGCGGCCGGTGCGAGCGCATGGCTTCCGGCAGCGAGTCTTCGATGAACTGGACAAAAACCTGCAGGGTCAGCGAGGTCATGCCGACTGCCATGGTGGCAAAGACCGGCCACATCTTCGGCGCCCACGAGGTGTCGCTCATCCGACCTTCGTCCCAGGCTTCGTAGAACAGGTGCCAGCAGTTCCAGGCGATGAAGGCGCAGAACAGGAAGGACAGCAGATCGGAAAAGGCCATGCGCCACTGCGTCCAGCTGGGCGGCGTGATTTCGTCGAGAATCTCGATCGTCACATGACCGCGATTGAGCTGGGTATGGGCGGCGGCCAGAAAGCTGGAGGCAATCAGCAACATGACACAAAACTCGATTTCCCAGTCGGTCGGCCAGGCAAAGAAATAACGGACCGCGACTTCAAAAACGAGAACACAGGTAGCGATGACGATCAGAAAGGCCGACAGGTAACCTGTCGCAATATTGAAGGCCTTGACCGCTCGGCTGATGAAATATCCGGGGCTCATGATTCACCTTTAAAAAGGATGGGCCGGGCCATGCCCGGCTGGGTGATTACTTGACCGACAGCGCCATGTCGAGCAGGGCGCGGCCATCCTTGATGTTCTCGGCGAAATCCTTGAACGCCGTCTGTTCGGCGACACCGCGCCAGGCCATGAACGCTTTCTCGTCCATGTCAGCGACCTTGGCTCCGGCTTTGGCGAACACCTCGGCCATACGCTGATCGTCCTTCTTGGCTTCTTCAACGCCGAACTTCTCCAGACTGGCGCCGACTTCGCTGATGATCTTCTGTTGTTCCGGCGTCAGCGAATCGTAGAGGCCCTTGGAAATCAGTAGCGGCTCGAACATGAACCAGAAGCTCTTGTTGCGGGCCGTGGTCACGTACTTGCTGAATTCCTGCAGACGGAAACTGATCAACGACGTGCTGGAGGTCAGTGCCGCGTCGAGCACGCCGGACTGCATCGCGCTGTAGATTTCCGAGGACGGCATGCCGGTCACAGCCGCGCCAGCGCCCTTCAGCATCTGGTCCATTTCCTTGCTGCCGCCGCGGAACTTCAGGCCCTTGGCATCGTCGGGAACAACCACCGTTTTCTTGGTCGAGGCGATACCGCCCGCCTGCCAGACCCAGGTAATGATCTTGATGTTCTTGTCGGCCAGGATGCGGTCAAGCTCCTTGCCGATCGGGGCAGTTTTCCAGCGCATCCCCTGTTCATAACTACTGACCAGGGTCGGCATCAGCGTGATGTTGACCTGCGGAATCTCGCCGCCGCCGTAGGCCAGCGGCACCAAGCTCATGTCCAGCGCGCTCTTGCGCAGGGCGCCGATCTGGCTGTTGGTCTTCATCAACGAACTGCCGGGATAGATCTCGAACTTCAGGCTGCCCTTGGACTGCTTCTCGACTTCCGCTACGAAACGGCGGACAAGTCGATCACGGAAATCGCCATCCTCGTTGGTCGCGGCTGGGAATTGATGGGAAATCTTGATGACTCGGGGTGTCTGGGCATGCGCGACAGGCAGCGCACAGGTGAGGGCGGCGGCAGCGATGGCTAGCGTAAGCTGGCGTTTAGTCTTGCTGAACATGGATATCTCCTCCAAGGTTAAAAAGCACTGACGGTGAAACCTCGCTGGCTGGCTTATCCACATCAGGGAATACCGCACTCTTGTTTTGTGTTCAAAAATCACCGTTGTGTATACACAATAAGCAAACATTGAATACTGGTCAACTAATTTCGTATAATTGAACTATTACCAAATGCTGGAGCGTGAGTTGTGAACAGCCCTGCCGAAATACCTGCCACCACCCGCCAATCAGAACGTCTCGGCGAGTTGATCGAGGAGCGCATCGTGACCGGCGTTTACCCGCCCGGCACGCGGCTCGACGAGCAAGAGTTGGCCGACACCTTCGGCGTTTCCCGAACCCCGGTGCGCGAGGCGCTGATCCAACTGGCTTCGGTCGGACTGATCGAAATCAAGCCACGGCGCGGCGCGACCGTGCCTGAGGTGGGTGCCGACCGGGTCTGCGAAATGTTTGAGGTTATGGCCGAACTGGAGGCGATGTGCGGCCGACTGGCCGCCCGACGCATTACGCCGAGCGAGCAGGTGGCCTTGCAGGAGGCCCATGGCGCCTGCGAAGCGGCGCGCGACGCAAACACGCCGGACATTTATTACCAGTTGAATGAGGTTTTCCACCAGCGCATCTACGAAGCGAGCCACAACGGCTTCCTGGTTGAACAGGCGACCGCGTTGCACCGCCGGTTACGCCCCTACCGGCGGCTCCAGCTACGCGTGCGGAACAGAATGAACAGCTCGTTCAACGAACATCAGTCCATTGTCGATGCCATCATCAAGGGCGACAGCGAGCTGGCGACAGCACTATTGCGCGCTCATGTCACGGTTCAAGGTGAACGGTTCGCCGATCTGGTCGCGACGCTGCGCGACTTCAAGGCTGGCGCCTGAGAGACCTCAGCCGATCAGGCTGAAGAGCATCTTTGTCGCCAGCAGTGCCAGAAAGGCGCCGAAGGCCCGCTTCAGTTTCTTGACCGGTAACCTGTGGGCCAGCCGGGCGCCGACCGGGGCCATCAGGATGCTCATCACGACGATGCCTAGGAAGGCCGGCAGGTAGATGTAGCCCAGCGAATAAGTGGGCAAACCAGTGTCACTCCAGCCGGCGACGATGTAGCCGACGGCACCGGCGACGGCGATCGGGAAGCCCAGCGCCGACGAGGTGCCGACCGCCGAATGGATGGCAACATTGCAGAACAGCATGAACGGTACCGACAGGAATCCGCCGCCGGCCGCCACCAGACTCGAGACGCCGCCAATGACGCCGCCAGCGGCAAACAACCCGGCCGGTCCGGGCAGTTGCCGATGGGCGTGCGGCTTGAAATCGAGCATCATCTGCAGCGAGGCGTAATAGACAATGACGACAAATATCATCGTCATCGGCCCGGTCGGCACCTGACCGGCGACCAGCGAGCCACCAAAAGTGCCGAGCACCAGACCCGGCGCCAGACTGCGGACGACATCCCAGCGCACTGCGCCATGCGCATGGTGGGCGCGCATGCTGGAAATCGACGTGAAAACGATGGTCGCCATCGAAGTGCCGAGTGCCAGATGCATGACGTGCTCAGTCGGAAAGTTCTGGGCAACGAACAGCATGTACATGAACGGGACGAGGGTCAAACCGCCGCCAACGCCGAACAGACCGGCAACAAAGCCACCGAAGATTCCCAGCAGGGGGTAGGCCAGCCACCAGATTGTCATGAATTATCTGCCATGAGGCGGTTGATGAATGCCCACTCGTCGGGCGTGACCGGCATGATCGACAGACGGTTGCCGCGGGCAAGGAGACGCATGTCGGCCAGTTCCGGATAGCGCCGCAGCTCAGCCAGCGAAATCAGGCGCGAGCGGGCGACGAAACGGACGTCACGCAGCCACCAGCGTGGATTTTCCGGTTTCGATTTTGGGTCAAAATACCGGTTGACCGTAGCAAACTGGGTTTCGTCAGGGTAAGGCTCGGAACACACCTCGCAGATGCCGGCAATGCCCGGCTCGGCGCAACTGGAGTGATAAAAGAAGGCGAGATCGCCGACCTGCATCGCATCGCGCATGAAATTGCGCGCCTGATAGTTGCGCACGCCAAACCACGCCACGCGTTGCTCTGTGGCAGCTTCAAGATCATCGATCGAAACCTCGTCCGGCTCCGATTTCATCAGCCAATATTGCATGCGTTCGGGTAATTTCGAGGGCAAAAAAAGGCCCCCGCGAATGTCGTCAGGCCGGCATCCTGAACCTGGGTCCAGAGTGGTCGCATTCCTTCCGCATCAGGCACACTCGCTGGGAGCGCGCTCAACAGCGGATTGTTGGTCCGCAACCGATGCCAATTAGCATTGGTTCAAGGAATATATGGCCTTAACAAACACCGCAGGGGACGCTCGGCGGGCGGCGCCGGGGTCAGCAGTAATGACTACAAGTCCAATTGCTGCTGGGGCGCAAGCACGGCATCAAGTCGTGCTCCCATGTCACCGATTCTACGCTTCGTTTCGGAACTATCAACTGCTTCCGAAAACTCTTTTGCAGCGCTGCCGGAGGCCCCGGAAAGGTGCTCGTGGGCGATGTTCAGCGCGGCCATGACAGCAACGCGTTCGGCGATGGTGTTCTTGGTGCGCTGCGCAATGTCGCGCATCTTGTTGTCGACCAGATCAACGGCCGAGAGCAGGGCGTCGCGCTCTTCAGGCGTGCAGGCGACGCGATATTCGCGTCCCATAATTTTTACGTCGAGGAAATTCGGCTCGGCGCTCATCTCAGGCATCCTCGGGAATCTTGTCCACCAGACCTTCGAGCCGCTCACGGGCAGCCGTCATCGTCTGCCGCAGATGCAGCCGCTCAGCCTCGGCCGCGGTCATCTGATTCTTCAAAACCTCATTCTCGGCGCGCAACTGGTGAACCAGTGCAACGACCTGTTCGATTTTGGCTTCTAGCGTTTCGAGTTCCACATTCATGCCGCGAACTATAGAGGCTAAAACGCCGCACGGTCAAGGACTAAGCCATTCTTCTCAAAGTGGTTTATAGCAAATCAAGGCGACTTGCCTGATGCACTGCAGCAACAATAGATGTAGAATTCCCGCTGCTTCAGGTGCTGCGTACGGATTCTCCAAGCGCAGTTAAACGGGAAAGCGGTGCGTCTCCGAGGAGACAAATCCGCTGCTGCCCCCGCAACGGTAAGCAAGTGCGGGCGTATCACGATGCCACTGGGTGCCAACCTGGGAAGGCGATACGTCAAGACTTGTGAGCCCGGATACCGGCCTGAGACAAAAAGCGGAAGTGCCACGGGGGTGTGGTGCCGGTTATCGCAACCAGCCTTCTCCCCTCGCACTTCCTTTTCAATGCTCTTCCGGCATGCGGGGACGCCCGCCGGGAAAAGGAAAACCATGTATCCACGTTTGAACCCAATAGCCACGCTGCTGGCCTTGTCTTTTGCGCCTGCAGCATTCGCGGTCGATCAACTTGCCTCTCTCGATCCCATCCTGATCACCGCAACCCGCCAGGAAATGCGCGCCTCCGAATTGCTGGCCGATGTATCAGTGATTGATCGCGAAGAAATCGATCGCAATGGCCAGGGCACCATCACCGAACTGCTGGCACGCCAACCAGGCATCCAGACGGCAAGCAACGGCGGCCCGGGGACCACAACGAGCTTCTACATCCGCGGCGCCCGCCCCGACCAGACCAAGGTGCTGGTCGATGGCATCCCGATCAATTCCGTCGACCTTTCCGGGTCGCCACTACGTTTCGTGCCGCTGGCCGACGTCGAGCGCATCGAAATCCTGCGCGGGCCAGCCGCGACACTGTACGGCGCCGATGCCGTCGGCGGGGTAATCCAGATTTTCACCAAGCGCGGCGAGCCCGGGCTACGCGCTGACGGCTTTGTCGGCTACGGCACCCAGAATACGGCCCAGGTATCAGCCGGACTATCCGGTGGCAACGAGCAGTGGCGCTTCCGCATCGAAGGAAATCACCAGTCATCCGACAGCATTTCTTCACGGCGCAATGCGCGCAACAAGGATGCGGACCGCGACCCCTACGACAACACCGGTGGCGCAGCATCCTTGTCCTTCCTGCCCGCCAAGGGCCATGAAATCGGTTTATCCTACCGACGTAATGAGGGAACGACGTATTACGACAGCACCTCCGGTACCGGCAATTTCGACAGTCGAGTGCTCTTCGAATCCGAGCAATGGCAGGTTTTCACGAAAAACCGCATCCTGAGCGGATGGGATAGCAAGCTGCATTACAGCGAAGCAGTGGACTACCAGAACAACTTCTATTCCGGTGCGCCTGCCAACGGCGATTATCTGCGCACCCACAGCAAGCAGCTCGGCTGGCAGAACGATATCAAGCTGCCACTGGGCACGGGCTTGATCTCGGCAGAACATCAGGAACAGTCGGTCACCCCACGGACCAGCTTCGCCGCCGACTCGGAGATCACGATCAATTCCCTGCTCGCTGGCTGGATGGCCAACTACGACATCCATCGCTGGCAGATCAGCGGTCGCCACGATGACCATTCGCAATTTGGCACGGCGGACACCTACGCCCTGGCCTATGGCCTGCAACTGGCCAAACAGTGGCGAGCCCATGTCAGCTACGGAACGGCTTTCAAGGCGCCGTCGCTCTATCAATTGTTCGACCAATTCAGCGGCAACCCCCTGCTGCAACCGGAAAAAGCGAAAAACCAGGAAGCAGCCCTGATCTGGGATAGCGGCAGTCAGACAGTTTCCGCCACCTATTACCTGAATCGCATCGAGAACCTTATCGACTGGTCATTCTCGACCTTCAAGTACGAAAACGTCTCGCGCGCCCAGTTGGAAGGGCTGACCTTGGCCTATCAGGGGCGCTTCGATGAATGGACCATCGGCGCCAGCGCTGATTTCCTCGACGCCAAGAACGAGGATACCGGCCAGAAACTCGGGCGGCGGGCCGGCCAGAAGGCTACGCTGTCGCTGTCGCGACGCTTTGGCCCGTTCGATTTCGGTGGCGAATTCGTCGCTGTCGACAAGCGCTTCAACACCAATACCGAGACCGGGCAGATGGACGCCTACACGCTGACCAACCTGACCGGTCGTTATGCCATCAATAAGGTACTGGCCATCGAAGGGCGTATCAACAACCTGTTCGACAAACAATACGAAACTGCGCTCGGCTACGGCACCTTTGGTCGCAACGCCTTCATCGGCTTGCGCTACAGTCCTAAGTAACCTGCCATGCCCACCCGCCACCGCGCCTTCCTGATACTCGCCAGCCTCGGCCTTCTGGCCGTGGCGAGTATCGGGCTGGCGTTGACGGTGGGCAGTTTCAAGGTTTCCTACGCAGAGGTGCTGGCCGCATTGTTGGGTAACGAGGGCGGGGCTGGCGATGTTGTGTTGCAGCTTCGCTTGCCGCGGGCGCTGGCCGGTTTTGCCTGCGGCGGGCTGCTGGCGCTGGCCGGGGCGCTGATGCAGGTTTTGCTACGCAATCCGCTGGCCGATCCTTACGTGCTGGGCATTTCCGGTGGCGCCGGGGTCGGGGCGATGTTCGCCATGCTGCTCGGTCTGCCGGTGCTCGGTATCGACGGGCTGGCCTTTGTCGGCGCCTTCGCTGCGATGCTGCTGGTTTTCGGGCTGGCGCATGGTGACGGGAGCTGGACGCAGACGCGCCTGCTGCTGACCGGCGTCATCGTCGCCGCCGGCTGCGGCGCGCTGGTCGCATTGATGTTGAGCATTGCCGATGAACATAAGCTGCGCGGCATGCTGTTCTGGCTGATGGGCGACCTCGGGCAAAGCGCCCAGTGGTGGCCGGCCTTTGCCGCGCTGGCCATCGCGCTGCTGCTGGCCATGCCCTTCGCCCGCGAACTGAATTTGCTGTCGCGCGGCCTGATGCAGGCGCAGGCTTTGGGCGTTGCGGTCGGCCGACTGCGTTACGCCATCTACCTGCTCGCTTCGCTAGCCACCGCCGCCTCGGTGACGACGGCCGGCTCGATCGGCTTTGTCGGGCTGATCGTGCCGCATCTGGTCCGGCTGGCCACTGGCAACGACCAGCGCCTGCTGCTGCCGGCCTCGGTGCTGGCCGGCGGCTCGCTGCTCGTGCTGGCCGACACGCTGGCACGCACGCTGATCGCACCGCAACAATTGCCGGTTGGCGTGCTGACGGCGCTGATCGGCGTGCCAGTCTTCCTCTTCCTGCTCTCGAGGCAGCCGAAATGACCCAGCCGCTGCTCGAAGCCCGGCAACTGGTCGTGGAAATCGGCGGCAAAACCGTGGTCGACCGCGTCGACCTGAGCGTCGCCAGCGGTGAGCGCATCGCCATTCTCGGCCGCAACGGGGCCGGCAAATCAACGCTGTTGTCGACGTTGGCCGCCTTGCGTCCGCCGGCCGGAGGTGCGCTGCTCCTCGACGGCGAAGATGCCGCCCTGCTGCACGCCCGCGAGGCGGCCCTGCGCCGGGCTTGGCTCGGCCAGTTCCAGTCCGACCCTTTCGGTTCGACCGTGCTGGAAACGACCCTGACCGGGCGCCACCCGCACCTTGGGCGCTGGGACTGGGAATCGAAACACGATGCCGAACTGGCACGCAGTGCGCTCAAGGCCGTCGGACTGGACGGCATGGAGGCGCGCCAGATCCACACCCTGTCCGGCGGCGAACGTCAGCGCCTGGCCATCGCCACGCTGCTCACCCAGGCGGCGCCGCTCTACCTGCTTGACGAACCGCTGGCGCATCTCGATCTCAACCACCAGATGGCCGTCCTCGAACTGTTCGCCGGCACGGCGCGCGATGGCGGCGCCGGTGTCATCATGGTCCTGCACGACCCGGCGCTGGCCCACCGTTTCTGCGACCGCACGCTACTGGTGTATGGCGATGGGCGCACCGAAATCGGTTCGGTCGACGCCATCCTGACCGCCGAAAAACTGTCCGAACTTTACGGCTACGGCCTGCGCCAGATCGAAGACCGCGGCCATCGCTGCTTCATTCCCGAATAAGCCATTTCAAATTTGGCCGATTTTTCCGGTTGACCGTGAAAGTCGCCCAATCCTGACCCAGAAAGCCACCATGACCGTCACTCACGAAGAACGCATGCAGAAGAAGAAAGCCATCATCGATGGCAAGATTGACGCCGCGCAGGAAGAGCGCGGCGTGCTGGTCGTTAACACCGGCAACGGCAAGGGCAAGTCGAGCGCCGCATTCGGCGTCGTTGCCCGCGCCCTCGGCCACGGCCTCAAGGTCGGTGTCGTGCAGTTCGTCAAAGGCCGCTCGGACACCGGCGAAGAAGCCTTCTTCCGCCAGCAGCCGAATGTCGCCTGGCATGTCGGCGGCGAAGGTTTCACCTGGGAAACCCAGGACAAGGAGCGCGACGCCAAGGCCGCCCAAGCCGCCTGGAATATCGCCTGCGGCCACCTCGGCGACCCAAGCATCGGCCTCGTCGTCCTCGACGAAATGACCTACGCCTTCAAATACGGCTGGCTCGACCTCGACACCGTCATCGCCAAACTGCTCGCCCGGCCGGCCATGCAACACGTCATCATCACCGGCCGCGCCGCCCCGCAGGCCCTGCGCGACTTCGCCGACACGGTGAGCGACATCGGCATGGAAAAACACGCCTTCCAGAGCGGCATCAAGGCCATGCCCGGTCTCGAATTCTGAGTTCAAGCCGATGAAAAACCTGAGCCGTTTCGTCTTCCTGCTGCTCGTTTCCGCTGTTGCCTGGGCTGGCGAAATCGACATACCAGCCAATATCCAGGCCGAGGCCCGGATCATCCGCGGCGAGCGCGACGGCTATTGGGAAAAGGTGCTGCTCGTCGCTTTCCCCGAAGCGCGGCGCACGCTGTCCACCTCCGACGGCCTGCTCGATGCCCGCGCGGCGATGAACCACGCCGGCCACCCGCAGCTCTGGCACACCCTCGGCATGCGCTTCATGGGCCAGGATGGCCGGGGCGGCAAGGCCTACGCCACCCATGTGCACGCCGAAACGGCCCGTCAGCAGCAACTCGAGCAATCGGCGGTCGCCCGCATGGCCACCGCCGCCGACCTCGACAACCTGGCGGTCGTCACCCAAAGTTACGGCCCGCTGACCGTCACCGTGCTGGCGACGGCCGGCGCCCGGAGCAACGCCATTCGCACCGGCGTCGATGCCGGGACCTACATCGAAGACAACACGCCGGCCGGCACCATCAACATCATGGTGCTGACCAATATCCGCCTGACCGACGCCGCGCTGGCCCGCGCCCTGATCACCGTCACCGAAGGCAAGACCGCGGCGCTGCAGGACCTCAACGTGCCGAGCACCTACACCAGGACCGTGCAGGCGACGGGAACGGGCACCGACAGCATCATCGTCGTCTCCGGCACACAGGGCCCGCAGGCCAGCTACACCGGCGGCCACAGCCGGATCGGCGAGTTGATCGGCAAAGCCAGCTACCAGGCCGTGCTCGAAGCCCTCGGCAAGCAGAACGGCTTTTTCCTGCCGGGTGCCAAGCGTTTCGCGGCCACTGCCGCAGCGCCGGCCAAGGCCCCGGATGCCCTGCGCATCGCCCTGCTCCATCTCGATGCTGTTCCCGGCGACGTGGCCGGCAACCGCGCCCGCATCGAAGCCGGCATTCAGGAGGCGGTCAGCCACGGTGCTGACTGGGTGATGACGCCCGAACTGGCCGAAACCGGCTACAACTTCGCCAGCCGCATCGGCACCGGCTGGATCGCCCCCTTTCCCGATGCCTGGATCAGCACGCTGGCGGCCATCGCCCGCGACAACCGGGTGGCGCTCTTCGTCGGCTTTGCCGAGCGCGACGCAAAGAGCGGCAAGCTGCACAACAGCGTCGTCGCCATCGACCGCGACGGCGCCATTCATGGCACCTACCGCAAGCAGCGCGTCCATGGCGGCCCCGAAAGCTGGGCGACACCCGGCACCGGGGGCGCGCCCTTCGTCGTCGACGGCATCCCGATCGGCCTGCTGATCTGTGCCGATACCTACAAGCCCGAACCGGCCGCCAGCTATCGCGCACAAGGCGCCGCCATCCTGCTCGCCCCGGCCAACTGGCCGCCGGTCGACGGCATGGGGCCGGGCGACCTGTGGGAGCGGCGCAGCGCCGAAACCGGCCTGCCACTGATCGTCAACAACCGCACCGGACGCGAACCAGAGCTTGATTTCTCGCTCGGTGAAAGCGTCGTTGCAGCCGGTGGCGAACGGCTGTTTTCATTTACTACCAGCCAGAGCAGGCTGTTCTACGTCGATTGGGATCGTCGGCAAGGCTTCAGCCAGCCTGCCCGTTAAGGAATAAGAATGCCCGCCTGCCCCGCTCTCCTGATTGCCGCCCCCGCCTCCGGCCAGGGCAAGACCACCGTCACCGCCGCGCTGGCCCGGTTGCACGCCCGGCAGGGGCGGCGCGTCACCGTCTTCAAGTGCGGCCCGGACTTTCTCGACCCGCAGATTCACGCATTCGCCAGCGGCCGTCCCTGCCAGAACCTCGATCTCGGCATGTGCGGCGAGGACGATGCGCGCTGGCGGCTGGCCCGCGCCGCAGCCGACTCCGATCTGATCCTCGTCGAAGGCGTCATGGGCCTGTTCGACGGCCAACCGTCAGCCGCCGACATCGCCGAGCGCTTCGCCATCCCGGTCATGGCCCTCATCGACGCCGGGGCTATGGCCCAGACTTTCGGCGCCGTCGCTCACGGCTTGGCCAACTACCGCCCCGGCCTGCCCTTTGCCGGCGTGCTGGCCAATCGCTCGGCGAGCGAAGGCCACACCAAATTGCTGCGTGACAGCCTGCCCCCCGGCATGGGCTGGTTCGGTGCCCTGCCGAAAAGCCAAGACAGCCTGCCCGAACGCCACCTCGGGCTGCTCCAGGCGGCCGAAATCACCGACCTCGAAGCCCGCCTCGATGCCCTGGCCGATGCGCTGCAGGCCAGTGCCACCGTCGACCTGCCAAAACCGGTCAATTTCGCAGCTGCCCAGCCCCCCCAAATCAAACCCCTGCTTGCCGGCCAGCGCATCGCCATCGCCCGCGACGCCGCCTACGGCTTCATCTACCCGGCCAACCTCGAAACCCTGGGTACACTGGGTGCCGAGTTGTGCTTCTTCTCTCCAGTCGCCGGTGACCCGCTACCCGATTGCGATGCCGTCTGGCTGCCCGGTGGCTACCCGGAACTCCACGCCGACGCCCTGAGCCAGCACGCCGCGCTGTGGCAGGCCCTCAAAAACCACGTCGCCGCCGGCAAGCCGCTGCTCGCCGAATGCGGCGGCATGATGAGCCTGTTCGAGGAAGTCGTGGACAAGGCCGGCGTCAGCCATCGCTTTGGCGGTTTGCTGGCCGGGCGTTCGGTCATGCAAAAACGGCTCGCCGCGCTCGGCACACAATTCGTCGAACTACCCGAAGGCCGCCTCGCCGGCCATACCTTCCATCACTCGAAAAGCGAAACGCCGCTCACCCCGCTCGTCCGCGCCACCACAGCCAATGGCCGCGATGGCGAAGCGATCTACCGGCAAAACAGACTGACTGCTTCGTACGTGCATTTCTACTTTCCATCGAATCCGACAGCAGTTACCAGCCTGTTCACCAAGCTTTGATACTTCTGTTTTTTCGAACAGTCATACAGGCGCCGATTAATTTTTCAGCAAAGGGAAGCGGGTACACTACGGATTGCAACTTTTCCACACGGAGACAACCATGAAGAATTTCGTACTGATGGCCGCAGCACTGGTGCTCGGCTTCACGCTGCAAATCGGTGACGCTGAAGCCAAGCGCCTCGGTGGCGGCAGCTCGGCCGGCATGCAACGCCAGTCGGTCGCCCCCAGCACCCCGCCTTCGGCTGCCAAGCAGGCGCCCGCCGCCGCTCCGGGTGCCGCCCCCGCCGCTCAACCCAAGCGCTCGTGGATGGGCCCGCTGGCTGGCCTGGCCGCCGGTCTCGGCTTGGCCGCGCTGGCTTCGCACTTCGGCTTCGGCGAAGGCCTGGCCAACATGATGATGATCGGCCTGCTGATCATGGCTGTCGTCATGGTCGTCGGCTACTTCATGCGCAAGAAGGCAGGAGCGACCCAGCAGGGTGGCATGCAGTATGCCGGCGCTGGCGCCAACAACTACGGTGCCAACGCCCCGCGTCAGCCTGATTTCATGCCGGCCGGCGGTTCTGCTGCCGCTGCCCCGGTTGCTGCTTCCACCGGTAGCGGCAACATTCCGGCCGACTTCGATGTCGAGAGTTTCGTGCGTAACGCCAAGGTTAATTTCATCCGCCTGCAGGCTTCCAACGATGCAGGCAATCTCGATGACATCCGCGAATTCACCTCGCCGGAAATGTTCGCCGAGATCAAGATGGGCATGAGCGAGCGCGGCAACGCCAAGCAGGAGACCGACGTCGCCCAGCTCAACGGCGAAGTCCTTGATGTTGCCGAAGAAGCCAACCGCTACGTCGTCAGCATCCGCTTCACCGGCCTGATCAGCGAAGAAAAGGGCGCCGCACCCGCCCCGTTCGACGAAATCTGGCACATGACCAAGCCGACCGACAACAGCCGCGGCTGGGTACTGGCCGGTATTCAGCAGGTCCAGTAACAAACAACGCCGCACGCAAGGCTGGCCGGAGCAATCCGGCCAGCCTTTTTTGTTGGGTATGCGCCCAGCAAGGCCTAGCCAAGCACCATTGCTGCGAATTAGTTCATTGATATGCAGCGGGAGCGGTGGCATAGTCTCGGCTTATTCATGCGCCGCGCAGAACATATTGTTTCGCAACAGTAAAACTTTGGATGCATTGAGAATTTCATATGCGGCCACCGCCATCGCTCTGGCCGTCGCATGGCATCCTGCGCCCGCTGCCCAAGATGACGATCTGCGCCTGGAAGACCTGAAAAAAACCGAAGTTTCATCCGTTTCGCGGCCAACCAGAGCCTGAGCAACGTGCCCAACCCCGCCTTTGTCATTCCTGCCGAAGACATCTGCCATTCAGGCCCGCTTGCCCTGCCGGACGCGCTGCGCGTGGTGCCGGACATTCATGCGGCACAATTCGACAGCGGACGCTATGCCAAATCAGCAAGCGGTTTCAACGGTCGTTTTGCCAGCAAGCGGCAAGTTCTGATCACGCCCGTGGTTATCGAACCGTCGCTGCTGTTGTCGGCGCGCTGGAAAATCTGATCTTGCGTGTGCCAGCCTTCAATTCTCCACGCAATCGCCGACTTCGCTTGCTGCCTGCCTTGCTGCTCGCCGGCGTGACGCTGGCGTTTGCCCAACCTGATTCCGAACCGCAGCTGGAATCGGCTTATCTCGTCAATTTCCTGAAGTATGTCGAGTGGCCCACCAGCAACCGGAGCACGGCCACCATCTGCCTGTTTGGCCGCGATACGCTGGGGCCTTTCCTGAACAGCCATGAAGGGCGAGTGATTGGCGGCAAGGAACTGCGCATTCGCCGGGTCCATAGCCCCGACGACATGCCCAACTGCCAGCTGGTGTATATCCCCGATGTCGAAGAAGCGCGTATCGGCGCCGTTTTGCGCTGGATACAGGGAATGCCCATCCTGGCCGCCAGCAATGCCGACGGTTTTGCCCGCGCGGGCGGTGGCATCGAGCTTCTGCGCAACGGCGGACGGGTGCAATTCATCGTCAATGCAGACACGCTGTCGCGGCACGGGCTGAACCCGAGTTCGCAAATGATGCGATTGGCCAACCGGGTAATCGGAGAGGAACGATGAAGGCTCGCCAGACCATCCGGAAAAAAATCGCGCTGGCCATTGCGGTTTCGCTCGGCGTCGGCCTGCTGCTTTCCTTCCTGACCTTTGCCGTGCGCGAAATCGATCAGCGGCGACAGGCTAAAACGACCGAATTGTTTGCGATGGCCGACGTCGTCGCTTTCAATGCGTCAGCCGTCATCGAGTTCCGCGACGTCTTGGGCGCCAAACGCCTGCTCAGCTCGTTTGCCGAACACCAGGATGTGCTGGCGGTGCGCCTGATCGGTATCACCTCGGATTTCCACTATCGCTACGACGCCGCTGGGCGCACTCTGCCCGCCCAGGTGGCCCTCGGTGACAAGGCGCATCGCGAGCGGGCGGTCTATGCCGACTGGTCCTCGGTCACCGTTGCCGTGCCCATCCGCTCGGACGATGAAGTGGTCGGTACGGTATCCATTTCGGCCAGCCTTGACGCCGTCTGGCGGACGATTGCCTGGAATCTGACCCTGTCCTTGCTGGCGCTGACCATTTCGTTCGTCATCGCCTTCGCCATCGCCCGGCAACTGCTGGCATCGATTCTCGCCGCGCTGGCTTCGCTGACCGACACGGCGCAGTATGTGGCCGAATCGAAGGATTACACGCGGCACGCCAAAATCTACTCGGATGATGAAATCGGCCATCTGGGCAATGCCTTCAACACCATGCTCAGCGAGATCGCCGAGCGCGACCGACAACTGGCCAATCAACGCGATCACCTTGAAGACACCGTGCAGGAACGGACCCAGGCCCTGTCCCTGGCCAAGGAGGCGGCCGAAGCGGCCAGCCGCGCCAAGAGCACATTCCTGTCCAACATGAGCCACGAACTGCGGACGCCGATGAATGCCATCATCGGCATGACCTATATGCTCCGGCGCAACAATGATGACCATGGCCAGATGGACAAGCTGGGCAAGATCGACAATGCCGCCAACCATCTCTTGCAGCTGCTGAACGATATTCTCGACCTGTCGAAAATCGATGCCGACCGGATGACGCTGGAACAGACCGCCTTCATGGTCGACGCCCTGACGCATGAACTGGCCAACCTGCTGGCGCCCCGGGCCGAAGCGGCTCGCCTGCATTTCATTCTGGACATCGATGCGCGCCTCAAGTCGGTTCAGCTGCTCGGCGATCCGCTGCGCCTGCAGCAGATATTGCTCAACCTGGCCGGCAACGCCATCAAATTTACCGAGCGCGGCGAAGTCCGCGTCGTCGCGCGCATCGCCGAAGAGGGTGCCGAATCAGTGCTGCTTGAACTTTCGGTCTGGGATACCGGCATAGGCATTGCGCCGGAGGCTCTTGAACGCATCTTCAGGCCGTTCGAGCAAGCCGATGGCTCGACGACGCGCAAATATGGCGGCACCGGGCTCGGTCTGCCCATCTGCCAGCGCCTCGTTCACCTCATGGGCGGGGAAATAGAGGTAGTCAGCACGCCAGGGTCAGGCAGCGTATTCACTTTTGCCATTCGCCTGAGCCGAGCCCTGGCGATGCCTGCTGAATCTGAATCAGCCGAGACGCATCAATCCGGCATAGCTGCGGAGCATGCCTTGCGTTCCGAATTTCCCGATTGCCGCGTCCTGGTTGCCGAAGACGACTGGGTCAATCAGGAAGTCGCCCTCGAGCTGCTGCGCGAATCGCTGGGCTTCACGGTTGATATTGCAGCAGATGGCGCCCAGGCCCTCGACATGGCAATCAACCAGCGCTACGACCTGATCCTGATGGATATGCAGATGCCGGAACTCGACGGTCTGGGTGCCACCCAGGCCATCCGCGAAATTGACGGCTACGCTGACACGCCGATCATCGCCATGACCGCCAATGCCTTTGCCGAAAACCGCGCGCTGTGCCTGGATGCCGGCATGAATGACTTCATCGCCAAGCCGGTTGATCCAGACAAGCTGTTCGTGATCATGCTCAAATGGCTACGGGCACGTCAGCCGGAGAGCATCAGCTAGCGTACCAATCTCCAGCCCGCCTAGCCACACCCTCGCAATCCGATTCCATTTTTGGCCATTTTTCCCGGTTGACCGTGGCCTTCGGCAACTCCGCCTCGACGGCGAGGAAAGCGGTTTAAAAACCGGCCGCCTCGGCTTCCAGGTAAGCGATGCTGACGTACTTGCCGATATTCGCTTCGAAACCCTTGGTTTCCCTGGCCCGGCTCGCGACGCGCGGGTCTTTGAGGACCAGGGCCTTGGCTTCTTCAAGCGGCAGCCCTTCCTTGATCGCCTGCTCGCAGGGGCGGTAGATGCCCTCGAACAGTTCGCGGTTCCACTTCAGCACATGCTCGCCCGGTTCGCCGTGTGCCGGCAGCCAGATCCGGGTTCCCGTTTTCTTGATCAGCGTGTCATAGGCCTTGAAAGTGCCGAGGTAGGAGCCGTCGTCCATGTTGGCAATGCGCCGGTCCATGGCGATGTCGCCAACCAGCGTGACGCCGTCCTGGACAACCTCGACACAGAGGTCGAAGGGGGTGTGCACGGTACCGTAGTGATGAATGCGCAGCGTCACATCGCCGAATTTCAGTACCGCACCATGTTCGATCGGCGTATTGGGCGGCACGATGCGGGTGCCGAGCGAGGCCTGATTGGTCGACTTTTCGATCAGCGTCAGCCAGAGACTGCCCTGAATGCCCTTGACCGCCTGAATGGTGCCGGGATGGGCGTAGATCGGCAGGCTGTCGCCAAAGCGGTCGACGTAGGCATGATTACCGAGCCAGTGGTCGCCGTGATAATGCGTGTTGATGATGGCAATGACCGGCTTTTTCAGATGCTTTTCCAGTTGCCGGATGGACATTTCGCCGATCTGCACCGAAGCGCCGGTATCGACGACGACGATACCCTTGCTCGTATTGACGAAGGTCACGTTGCTCATCATCCCCTGGTTTTCCGGGGTCGGAAAAGCGTCGGGCGTGAAGATGATCGACACATGCCGCGAGATCTGGCGCAGTGGATAATCCTTGATCGCCGGGCCGCGCACGAAATCGTCAACTTCCCGGGCAAAGGCGCTCACGGCCTGCCACGGCGCGAACTCGGCTGCCCCCAGCGCCGAGATGGCGGCGACTGAACGCATAAAATCGCGACGGTTCATGAGTATCTCCTGAAACGTTAAAATAGCAGCCTATCATCGCGCCGAATCGGGCGCTCGTCTACACTCACGCCATGCGCCGCTACCCCTTCTCTTTTGTCGCCCTGACCACCTTGGGCATTCTCTGCGCCATTCCCGGCGCGATCAGCCTGGCCGGCTTTGGTGCCAGCATTCATCCGGTACTCGACGACCCGATGGCCGGCCTGGCCTTCATCGTCTCGGCCATCGCCCTGATTGGCTCCGGCGCCTTTCCGCTGGTCATCGAGAAGCTCAAGGAAAACGAAGGCTCCTGAGCAGTTTCAAGTTTTGGCCAAAATTCCGGTTGACCGTAGCAAAGCCGCTCAGGCTTCGCGCATCAGCCGCCAGTACTGGAACTTGAGCGTCGCCGCCGCACCGCCGACGATAGCCAGGAAGGTGACGATGGAACCGAGCGCCAGTGTCGAAAAGCCAGAGATTCCCTGGCCGACCGTACAGCCCATCGCCACCACACCGCCAAAACCCATCAGGGCAGCGCCAAGCAGGTGGCTGGCCGTATCTTCAACGCTGGCGAAACCTTCCCAGCGGAAATTGCCGCTCAGCAAGGCCCAGGTGCCGGAACCGGCAATGACACCAAGCACCGTGGCAATGGCGAAAGTTATCGTGCGGCTGGTGTCCGACCACAACATCAGCAATTCCAGCGTGTAAGCCTGCGGCGCCACGAAGGTCAGTGATTCCATGCGGCCGCTGTTGGTGGCCAGGAAGGCTTCTTCGAGCGTATCGGGATGTTCGGCCAGGTAGCCGATGTGGCCGCTGATATACCACGCGGCGACGACGGCCAGCCCGGTGCCAAGACCGCCGAGCAGATTATCGAGCGTCCAGAAATCGCGATTGAGCAGACAGAAGGCGGTCAGGCCACCACCGATGGCGAGGACGGCCAGCGCAAACGCCGTCTTCGCCTCCAGGCCGGCGGCCGTGAGCAGGGCAGGAATGTCCTGTCCACCGGGAAAAATGATCGCTGCCTTTTCCAGCACATTGACGCGAAACGCGCCGAACACGCCCCGCATGGTCATGTAGGCAACCAGACCGAGCACCAGGAAAACGACCAGCGATTTCAGGTTGCCAGCGCCGATGCGGATCAGCGTCTTCGAGCCGCAACCGGAGGCGAAGACCATGCCGATGCCGAAAGTCGCGCCGCCGACGATGTACGACAGCCAGGTGAAATTCGGTGTCCGGTAGATCGATTTGCCGAGGTCAATCAGCCCCGTCGCATGCAGCGCGCTGGCCCCCAGAATGGCGACGCCAATGGCCAGCAGCCACATGCGCATGCGGCTCCAGTCGCCCATATTGACGATGTCGGAGACCGCCCCCATGGTACAGAAATGGGTTTTCTGGCCGATGGCGCCGAACACGAAGGAAACGGCAAAGGCCAGCCAGAGAACGGTATTCGACAGGGCAGCAATTTCCATGATCAGGCTCGGTAAGGCGTGGGATCGGTCAGGCCGGCGGTAGCAAAGCCTTCGGCCCGCAGCCGGCAAGAATCACAGACACCGCAGGCCCTGCCGAGTTCATCGGCTTGGTAACAGGAAACGGTCAGCCCGTAATCGACGCCGAGTGCTGTGCCAGTGCGGATAATATCGGCCTTGGAAAGGTCGATCAGCGGCGCGTGGATACTCAGCTTATGCCCTTCGACACCGGACCTGGTGGCCAGATTGGCCATCTTCTCAAAAGCGGCAAGGTACTCAGGCCGGCAATCCGGGTAACCTGAATAATCGACCGCATTGATACCGACGAAAATATCGTCGCTGCCCAGCACCTCGGCCCAGGCCAGGGCCAGCGACAGCATGATGGTGTTGCGCGCCGGCACGTAGGTGACGGGAATGCCCGGCTGGACGCCATCGACCGGCACATTGATGGTGCTATCGGTCAATGCCGAGCCGCCAAACTGGGCCAGAGCGAGGTTGAGCACCCGATGTTCGACGGCACCAAGGGCCTTGACGACCCGCTCGGCCGCCTGCAACTCGGCACAGTGGCGCTGGCCGTAATTGAACGACAGGCAATAACAGTCAAAACCCTGGCTGCGGGCAATGGCGAGGCAAGTGGCGGAATCGAGTCCACCGGAAAGGAGAACGACGGCTGGCTTCATCATGGGGCGCGAATATACCTGAAAATTGGCCGCCTTTGACCCGGTATCTGCTTGTTCCTGCGCCACAATTTGCCGCATTGCGCCCCACGCTTGGAAATACGAATGTCGCGTTACCTGACCATGGCATCTGGCACCGCTTCCCGGGAATCTAGATCACCCAGTCGTCGCACACCTCGGGCACTTCCCCGGACAATCCGTCGAGGGCTGCGTCGAAGTCGGCGAAGGACATCGGTTTGCCGAACAGGTAACCCTGAAACTGGCAACAACCGTGCTCGACCAGATAGTCGTGCTGAACGCTGGCCTCGACGCCTTCGGCCACTACGCCGAGGCGCAGCGTATTGCCCATGGCGATGATCGCCCGGACGATGGCGGCCGCATCGGGATTGTGTGTGATATCGCTGATGAAGGATCGATCGACCTTGAGTTGCTCGAAGGGGAAACGCTTCAGGTAGGCCAGCGAGGCGTAGCCAGTGCCGAAATCGTCAAGCGAAAAGCGCACGCCGGTTGCCCGCAGGGCCTGCATTTTGGCGACGGTTTCCTCAACGTTGTCGAGCAGCAGGCTTTCCGTCAGCTCCAGTTTAAGCAGGTGCGGATTTGCCCCATGGCGGGCCAGCGCATCGCCAACCTGCAGCACGAAATCGGCCTGGCGAAACTGCCGGGCACTGACGTTGACTGCCATCGACAGGCAGCTCGTCCGCGGATCGTCGGCCCAGCGGCGCAAGCCGGCGCACGCCCGGTCGAGAACCCATAGTCCGACCGCCACGATCAGCCCGGTCTCCTCGGCCAGCGGGATGAAATCACCCGGCGGCACCATCGGCTTGCCTGGCGGTTGCCAGCGGAGCAGGGCTTCGGCGCCGATCAGCCGGCGCTGGGTGTCGACCTGTGGCTGGACATGGAGCAATAGTTCATTACGGGCCAGCGCCCGACGCAAACCGGCCTCGAGCGCCGCCCGTTCGTCGAGCGCCGTCTGCATGGCATTGTCGAAAAAACGAATGGTGTTTCGCCCGGCATCCTTGGCCTTGTAGAGGGCAATATCGGATTGCTTGAGCAACACATCGGTGGATTTTTCCTGCCCCAGAAAGAGGCTGATGCCGATGCTTGCCGTGCGCACGTATTCGGCATCCTCGCCCAGCAAGTACGGCATGCCGAGTTCAGCGCGAATTTTCTCGGCGACCATTTCGGCCTGGATGCCGGCACCTTCGAGATCGCTGCCCAGTTCTTCGAGCATCACGACAAATTCGTCCCCGCCCTGACGAGCGGCCGTATCTCCCTCGCGGATGCAGGCCCCGAGACGCGTCGCCACCTCGACCAACAGGTAGTCGCCAACATCGTGGCCGAGCGTATCGTTCAAGGTCTTGAAATGATCGATGTCGATAATCAGCAAGGCACCGTACTTGCCGCTCCGTTTGCCGGCGGCACAGGCCTTGTTGATCCGGTTAAGGAGCAGACGGCGATTGGGCAGTCCGGTCAGCGGGTCGTAGAAAGCCAGGTTATGGATTTCCGATTCAGCCACTTTGAGGTTGCTGATGTCCGAAAAAGTACTGACGTAATGGGTGATCTTGCCTTGGCCATCGCGCACGCCATTGATGGTCAGCCATTCCGGAAAAATTTCGCCATTTTTACGGCGATTCCAGATTTCGCCCTGCCAATGCCCGTTCCGTTCGAGTCCTTCCCACATGTCTTTGTAAAAAGCACTGTCCTGGCGTCCGGACTTGAGCAATCTGGGGGTCTGCCCGATTGCTTCGTCGGCGGAATAGCCGGTCAGTTCGGTGAATGCGGCATTGACCTGGAGGATGTGCTGGCTGGCATCGGTGACCAGAATCGCGGCCCGTGACTCGAAGGCGATCGCGGCAATGCGCAAGTCCTGCTCGAGCTTTCGCCGAACGGAGATATCTGAAGCAATGCCGAGATAGCCCTGGACGCGTCCCTGCATATCGCGCAAGGCGCTGACCGTCAGACTGACCGGAAGCCGGGAGCCATCCTTGCGGACCAGTGTCCAGTCGGCATCGTATTGCGCCTTGATTCCCAGGCGGGCAATGAATACGTCAAACCCTGCCGCGACCGGTCGTTGCAACTCGACCGTCAAGGCCTCAGCCCGACTGATCAGTTCATCGGCCAGATGGAAAATCATCGGCGTGACCCGATTCACCACGTCATCCGACGAGTAGCCAAGCAGCTTCTGGGCAGCCCTGTTGAAATAGACGATCAGGCCATCGGGATCGGTCAGGACGATTGCCCGGCCGGCATTTTCAAAGATCGCATGCTGAATCGCACACAGCTCAGGCGGACGCACAGCCAGGCCAGGAGCGAATTCGCTCGGACAGCATGGATGCTCAACCAGGTGGCCAGACGTCATGAGACACAAGCTTCCCAAGGGGCGGTTCCATCCTGCACGGCGTCGACAAGCGGGAATGCTGCCTGTCGACCATGGATCCTCCCAGAACCATGTCACCCCCGTAGATTGGTTTGAATAGTCAGGGGCTCTGTAAGGGATTATGGCGAAAGAATACGCTCTTCAGCAAGCGCTAATACTGAAACGCCTTGTTCAGCGCAGCAGTCAATCGTGCGTCAGGTGGGAGAATTCACGCTCGGCCAGCGCCTCGTCGCCGAGATTGAGTTCGACCAGCCGCCGCAGATGGGTCACGCTGTCGAGATCGATGTCGCGGCACGAGAGGCCGTAGTAATTGGCCAGGTGATGGACGACGGTGGCTTCCATGCGGATGCTGGAGCCCGTCTGATCGAGTTGAATCTTGAGTGTGCAGTTGGTGCCGACCTTGATGAAGACGTTGGCATTGGGATGGATCAGCGCGCCTTTGAGCGAGAGATCGAGCACATCAACGACGTATTCGCCGTCGGGCAGGAAAAGGCTGGCTTCGGCCCGGAAAGAAATGCGGGAAAACTTGCGGCGATTACTTTCCATGACCGTCTCCTCCTTTATTTTCCCTTCATGTTACCCCAAAGCAGCTTGTGCAGTTGCAGCTGGAAGCGCACGTTGAGGCCATCTTCGAGTATCCAGTCGGCCAGCGACTGGGGCTCGATGAGTCCGCCGGCCGGCGATAAAAGGACCGAACAGAGACGGTCGAGCTGTCGGTCGCGCAAGACATCGCGCGCCCACTCGTAGTCGCCGCGCGAGGCGATGACAATCTTGATCTCGTCGCGTTGCTTGAGGACGTCGAGATTGCTCCACAAGTTCCTGGCCGACTCGCCGGAGTCCGGCGCCTTGAGGTCCATGATCCGCGCCACGCGCGGGTCGACGCCAGTGACATCGAGCGCCCCTGAGGTCTCCAGCGAAACGTCGTAACCGGCGTCGCAGAGCGCCGTCAGCAACGGCAGGCAGTCCTTCTGCGACAGCGGCTCGCCGCCGGTGACGCAGATCTGGCGGGCCGGATATTTGCCGACTTCGGCCAGCACGGACTCAACCGTTGCCGGTTCGCCACCGCTAAAGCTGTAGGTCGTGTCGCACCAGGTGCAGCGCAAAGGGCAGCCGGTCAGGCGGACGAAAACGGTCGGCAGGCCGGCGCGCGACGCCTCGCCCTGCAGGGAGTAAAAAATTTCAGTGAGACGTAAAGCCAATTACTTCTTCTTCAGGCGATCGCGGGCCGTATCGGCAGCCGGGGTTCCCGGGTACTTGGTCATGACCGTTTCGAGCGAGCGCTTGACGCCCGTCGGGTTGCCCAGCTCCTGCTGGCAGGTGGCGATGGCCAGCCAGGCATCCGGCGCCTTGGCGCTGTCGGCGTACTTGGTGGTAACCACGCTCTGTGCCTCGATGGCGCGCTTGCAGTCGCGCTGGGCGTACCAGGCGTTGCCGAGCCAGTATTGAGCGTTGGGGGCCAGCGAGCTGGCCGGATATTTCTGCACGTAGGTGGTGAAACCGGCGGCGGCATCCTTGTACTTGCCGGCCTTGAACTGGTTCAGGGCGGCTTCGTACTCCTGGCTTTCCTTGGCCGGGTCGGTGGCCGGTTTGGAATTTGGCCCGTTTTCCGGGTTGACCGTGGCATTCGCACTGTCGGCCGTTTCAAACTTGCGCAGGCGGGTATCGAGGTCGAGGTAGAAGTCCTGCTGGCGCTTCTTGGCCGTCTCGAGCTCGTAATTGAGCGTTTCGATCTGGCCGCGCAGGCGGGAAATCTCGTCGGCCTGGCGCTGGATCTGGCTGGCCAGATCCAGCTGGCCCTTAGCCTGCTGGTCGAATCGCGCCTCGGTCTTGATCCGCAGATCGGCAACCTGGCGACGCGCTTCTTCGTCGTCAAACACGCCGGCGTGGGCTTGAGCAGCCCCCAACGCGGCGATAAAAAGGGCGATTCGAACCGGGCGCATGATGCTTAGAACTCGCCGCGACCGTCGGCAGCCTTATACAGGATGTCGGCACGACGGTTCTGCGACCAGGCAGCTTCGTCATGACCGGCGTCCTTCGGCTTTTCTTCGCCGAGACTGACGGATTCGATCTGAGCTTCCGAAACGCCGAGCAGGGTCAGCGAACGCTTGACGGCTTCAGCCCGCTTCTGGCCGAGCGACAGGTTGTATTCGCGGCTGCCGCGTTCGTCGGTGTTGCCTTGCAGCAGTACCTTGAAGCCCTTGTTGGCGCTCAGGTACTTGGCGTGCGAAGCGACCAGATCCTTGTACTCGTCCTTGACTTCATACTTGTCGAGGTCGAAATAGATGCTGCGCTGGGCCAGCTTGCTCTTCGGGTCGGTCAGTTCGCGCGGCAGGCCGTTGGCGTCAACACCGCTGGCAGTCACTGAGGCGACGCCGGTAGAGGCACCGCTGCGCGATTCAACCGGGGCACCGGCGGTATCTTCCGGCAGCGGGGTAGTCGAACAACCGACGAGAATGGCGGACAGCAGGGCGGGGATTAGCAGTTTTTTCACAAAGTTCTCCGGATGGATGTGAGGATTATTGATAGTAAGGGCCCCAGGCCGGTTCGCGCACATCACCCGCGGCGACCGTGAGACGTTGTTTGATCCTGCCATCGCTGGAGACAGCCGATAGTACGCCGCGACCGCCAACTTCAGTGGCGATCAGGATCATGCGGCTATTCGGGGCGAAACTCGGGGATTCGTCCTTGTTCGAATCGCTCACCACCTGGACCTGGCGACTGGCCAGATCCATCACGGCAAGCTGGAAGCGGCCTTCACGGCGGCTGATGAAAGCGAGGCTCTTGCCGTCCGGCGACGGACGCGGCGAGACGTTGTAGCTCCCCTCGAAGGTGACGCGGCGGACATCACCGCCACTGGCTGCCATCTGGTAAACCTGTGGGCTGCCGCCGCGGTCAGAGGTGAAATAGATCGTGCCGCCATCGGCCGAATAGCGCGGCTCGGTGTCGATGCCCGACGACTGGGTCAGGCGCTGCAGGCCGCTGCCGTCGGCATTGACCGAATAAAGCTGCGAGAAGCCGTCCTTCGACAAGACGACGGCCAGCTTGCGACCATCCGGCGACCAGCCCGGTGCCGAGTTGGAGCCCTTGAAATTGGCGACGATGTGACGCTGGCCCGAAGCCAGCGAATGAACGTAGATGACCGGCTTCTTTTTCTCGAAGGAAACATAGGCCAGACGGCCGCCATCCGGCGACCAGACCGGGGAAATGATCGGTTCGATCGAGGTCAGCGCGGTCGCCGCATTCTGGCCATCCGAATCGGCGATCTGCAGCAGGAACTGGCCGCGCGCCTTAACGACGTAGGCGATACGCGTCGAGAAGACACCCTTTTCGCCGGTCAGCTTTTCGTAGATGAAATCGGCGATACGGTGGCCGGCGGCACGCAACTGGGCGTTGCTGGTAACGTAGGCGGCGCCACCGAGCGACACACCCTTTTGCGTGTCGTAGAGGCGGAAGCGGGCTTCCATGCGACCGTCGGCGCTGCGCGCGATGCTGCCGGCAGCCAGCGCGTCGGCGCCCTTGCTCTTCCAGTCAGCATGATTGATCGGGGCGTTTTCGTCGAAAGTCAGGTTGCTGTGATCGATCAGCTTGAACAGGCCGCTGCGCTCAAGATCGGAACGCACGGTCGACGTGATGACGCGGGAAGCGGTCGGGTCGCCGGGAAAATCGACTATCGTCACCGGAATCCGGTTGGCACCGGCGCCGGTAATCTCGATCGACAATTGGGCTTGGGCAAATCCTGCGGTCAACAGGAAAAAAGCCAGAAAAATGAAACGGAAAATTGGGGACATTGCATTCATTTTCATAAGGGGTCGCGCGATTTTACTCTTCTAACGGCTTGTATTTGATTTCCAGTTCCCGCTTGAACAGCGACGGGTCGTCCGGCTTGGGCAACGGTGAGGATTTGCGGATGGCGCGCTCGATAGCGGTATCCAGCGCCGGATTGCCGCTCGATCGTTTCAGCTTGACGTCGAGGACTTCGCCGCCCGGCAACTGACTGACGTCGAAAACAGCTTCCGGATTACCCTGAATCGAAGGCGGCAAAACGATATTGCCGCGAATCTTGCCGCGAATCTTGCTCGCGTAATCGGCCAGTCCGCGTTTGTTCGACGACGCCCGCTGCTCAGCCTCGGCCGCCGCGGCATTGGCCAGTTGCTGGGTATTCGGGCGCGGCTTGAGGTCAGCCGTTTCACGCGACAGTTCCTTGCTGAAATCGAATTTGGGCGGCGGTTTGACCTCGGGCTTGGGTTCAGGCTTTTTCGGCTCGGGCTTGGGCGGCTCGGGTTTGGGCTCGGGCTTTTTCGGCTCCGGCTTCTTCTTTTCTTCCTTGACCACGATTTCCGGTTTTTTCAGCACCGGCTCGACCTTGGGTATCGGTTTCGGCGGTTCCGGTCTCACTACCGGCTCGGGCGGTGGCGGAGGAGGCGGCACGTACTGCGCCGGCATCGGGCGCGGCGACCACAACTCGACCTCCATGACCTCCGGCTTGCTGCGTTTCCATTGCACCCCGAAGAACAGAAAAGCGAGCAAGGCCACGTGCACCAGGATGGTGAACGCCAGCGCGTACTTCTTGCCGGGCTCTTCGGGCTTGTCGAGGATCATTTCCACTTATTTGCTGGCGCTGGCAGTTTCCAGGCCGACTCTTTGGAACCCGGCGCGCTTGGCTTCGTCGAGCACTTCGATGACGTTCTTGTATTGGGTTTCCTTGGCGCCGGCAATCAGGATCGGGGTATTTTTGTCCGCATCATTCAGGGCCGTCAGTTGCGCCTTGAGATCCTTGATGCCCTTGAGCTTGGTTTCATCACCCTTGATGCTGAACAGCGACAGGCTGCCGTCGTCCTTGATCTGCACCTTGACGTACTTGTCCGGCTTCTGCGGCGCCGTTCCCGAGGCTGGCAGATCGACCGAGCCAGTCGTCATCATCGGCGTCGCCACCATGAAGATGACGAGCAAGACGAGCATGACGTCGATGTAGGGAACGACGTTGATTTCGCTTTTTAGACGACGCTGGCGCATGGCTTAACGCATCTGCCTTTGCAGGATGTTGGAGAATTCTTCCATGAAACTCTCGTAACGCGTCGCCAGACGGTCGATATCATGCGAAAAGCGGTTGTAGGCGAGCACGGCTGGAATCGCCGCGAACAGGCCGATGGCCGTGGCAACCAGCGCTTCGGCGATGCCCGGAGCAACCGAAGCCAGCGTAGCCTGACCAACATTCGACAGGCCGCGGAAGGCGTGCATGATGCCCCAGACGGTGCCGAACAGGCCGATGTACGGGCTGACCGAACCGACGGAAGCAAGGAAGGCGAGATGCGCTTCGAGCGAATCCATCTCGCGCTGGTAGGTGGCACGCATGGCACGGCGGGAACCGTCGACGATGTCCTTGGACTCGAGGTTCTTCTGGCCGCGCAGCTTGGTGAATTCGCGAAAGCCTGACTCGAAGATGCGCTCCATCGAACCGGCGTGGTGACGGTCATTGACCGCGCTGTTGAACAGGTTGTTGAGGTCGCCGCCGGACCAGAAATCGCGCTCGAACGTTTCGGTCTTGGTGCGCGCCTGCCTGACGGCAAACCACTTCATGAAAATGTAGTACCAGGACATGAACGAGACGCCGGCGAGCAAGGCCATGACGGCCTGGACGACCGCGCTGGCCTGGAGAATGAGGTGGAGGATGGAAAGATCCTGGGTGACGTTCATTTAAGCGCTTCCAGTTTGCTGTGCAGGAATTCGGGGATGGCGGAGGGCGTCATGGTGGCCATGTTGACGCAGGCGATTTCGACGGTGCCGGTGACCAGTTCAACATCGCCGCGGCGGACATGCTGGCGGAAAACAACGCGGACGCGGGTCAGTTTTTCGACTTCAAGACCGACGATCAATTCGTCGTCGAGGCGCGCCGGCTTGAGGTATTCGCAGCTCGCCTTGCGGGCGACGAAACCGATGCCGGCTTCGGCGGCCAGCGCCGACTGGTCGTGGCCGGCAAAACGCATCCACTCGGTGCGGCAGCGTTCGAAGAATTTGAGGTAATTGGCGTAGTAAACAACACCGCCAGCATCCGTATCCTCGTAGTAAACGCGGACGGGAATGGTGAAGGCGTTGGATTTCGGCTCGTATTTCATCCCGGGATTTTACATTGCGCCGCAACATTGTTTTGTAACGATCTGTTTCCAGACCAATATTTTTCTCGCCGACAAAACAATCCGAATGCATGGCATTCCCGGCTACCGTCCCACATAATCGAGCCTATGCCCCGTCATTTCAAAATCATTGATCGACGCAGCCTGATCCTGCTGTTGAGTCTGGTCCTCAGTGCCGGCTTTTTCGCCACAACGCTGTTCGGCTATTTCGTCTCCAAGGAAGCCATCCGCAGCGCCATCATCGGCCAGGATCTGCCGCTGACCTCCAGCAACATCTATTCCGAAATCCAGAAGGATCTGGTCCGGCCGGTTCTCATTTCGTCCACCATGGCCCACGATACTTTCCTGCGCGAATGGGTGCTCAGGGGCGAAAAGGATGTCGGCGAGCTGGCCCGTTACCTGGCCGAGGTCAAACTGCGCAACAGAGCTTTCAGCAGCTTCTTCGTCTCCGACAAGACCGGGAATTACTACACCGGCGAAGGCGCTTTCAAGCAGGTATCCGAATCCGAGCCGCGCGATGCCTGGTACTACCGGGTGCGCAACATGCAGGACGACTACGAAATCAATGTCGATCCCGATCTCGCCAACAACGACAAGCTGACCATTTTCATCAATTACCGCGTTGCCGATTTTGCCGGGCAATACATCGGCGCCACCGGCATCGGCCTGACCGTCGATTCGGTTCGCCGCCTGATCCAGGAGTATCAGGCCCGCTTCCAGCGCACCATCTACTTTGCCGACGCCACCGGTCGCGTTGTCCTCCATGGTGGCCAGAAAGGCCAGGCGCCCGATCTGCGCGGTCGACCGGGGATGGCCGCGATCCTTGACCGCATCCTGGCCGAACGAAGCGGCTCCTACCAGTTCCTCGATGACGGCGACAATCACATTCTGAACGTCAATTACGTCTCCGAACTCAAGTGGTACCTGTTCGTCGAGCAAAACGAGGATATTTCGCTGGCCGGCATTCGCCAGACCCTTTATGTCAATCTGGCGATCAGCCTGGCCGTCACGCTGGTCGTCATTTTCCTGACCTATCTCGCCCTTGGCCGCTATCAGACGAAAATCGAGGAAATGGCTTCGACCGACAAGCTGACCGGACTCCTCAACCGGCATGCCTTCAGCATCCTGATCGACAAGCTGATGGCCAACTATCGGCGCAATCCGCAAGCCATCACCGTCCTGCTCGCCGATGTTGACGACTTCAAGACAATTAACGACCGTTATGGCCACCGCATTGGCGATGAGATACTGGTTAGCATCGCCCACCGGCTGCGCTCGACACTGCGGGCAGCCGATTTCGCCGTGCGCTGGGGCGGCGAGGAGTTTCTTATGGTACTGCCCGGCTGCGCTGCCGAAGAGGGCCGCCAGATCGCCGAAAAACTCCGTCTGGCGGTGGCGGAAAGCAATCCGTGCCCGAGCACGCCTTCGATTCTGACCTCAGTCAGCATCGGCGTCGCCCAGTTCGATGGCACCGAGTCTATCGACCATACGGTGAGTCGGGCCGACGCGGCACTCTATGCGGCCAAGGCTGCCGGACGCAATCGTGTCTGCATGGCCGGGGCTGACTCCGCTCCGAGCGACAGCGCTGCCTGATCAGCTATCGGCCAGCAAATCGCGAACGACCGCGCTGGCCGGCTCGGCCAGACCGAGATGGCGATAGACGGCGGGCGTCGCGATGCGGCCGCGCAGGGTGCGCTGCAGGTAGCCTTGCTGGATCAGGTAGGGTTCGAGCACGTCCTCGATGGTGTCACGCGCTTCGCCGATGGCGGCCGCGATGTTGTCCACGCCGACCGGACCGCCACCGAACTTGTCGATGATGGCTGACAGCAGCTTGCGGTCCATGATGTCGAGCCCGGCCGAATCGACATCGAGCATGACCAGCGCGGCATCGGCCACCTGGCGCGTGATGTTGCCGTCGGCCTTGACCTCGGCGTAGTCGCGGACGCGGCGGAGCAGCCGGTTGGCGATGCGCGGCGTGCCGCGCGAGCGCTTGGCAATTTCGAAGGCGCCTTCCGGATCGATCGGCGCGTTGAGCAGTGCGGCGGAACGGCTGACGATGCTCTTCAGTTCTTCGGCCGTGTAGAACTCCAGCCGGGCGACGATGCCGAAGCGGTCGCGCAGCGGGTTGGTCAGCATGCCGGCGCGGGTCGTTGCGCCGACCAGCGTGAACGGCGGCAAGTCGAGCTTGACCGAACGGGCGGCCGGGCCTTCGCCGATCATGATGTCGATCTGGAAATCTTCGAGCGCCGGGTAGAGGATTTCCTCGACGACCGGGGAAAGCCGGTGAATTTCGTCAATGAACAGCACATCGTGCGGTTCGAGGTTGGTCAGGATGGCGGCGAGGTCGCCGGCCCGTTCGAGCACCGGGCCGGACGTCTGGCGCAGATTGACGCCCATTTCGGCGGCAACGATGTGGGCCAGCGTCGTCTTGCCCAGCCCCGGCGGCCCGAAGAGCAGCACGTGGTCGAGCGATTCGCTGCGCTGACGAGCGGCCTGGATGAAGATTTCGAGCTGTTCGCGGATTTTGACCTGACCGGTGTAGTCGGCCAGCCGCTTGGGGCGCAGGGCGCGTTCGAGCGCCTCTTCCTGGGCTGATTTCGAATTTGGGGCAATTATCCGGTCGACCGTGGGAATCGCTGAGGGACTCAGTTTGTCGGTTTCGATCATACGAAAGGTTCCTCACGCAGCCAGCGTTGCAGCAGCATGTCGCCAAGCGCCAGCAATACCGGGCCGAGAAAGATGCCGATGAAGCCGAAGACCAGCACGCCGCCTAGCACGCCGAGGGCGATGAGCAGAATCGACAGACCGGCACCGCGCGCAATCAGGATCGGCTTGACGAAATTGTCGATGCTGCTGATCACGAACAGGCCGTAGAGCACCATGAAGATTGCCCAGCCGGTCTGGCCGTCGCTGTACAACCAGGCTGCAGCGCCGCCCCAGATGAGCGGTGGACCAATCGGGATCATCGACAGGAAGAAGGTGGCAAAACCCAGCAGCATCGGCTCCGGGACACCGGCGATCAGGAAACCGATCATCGCCACCGTGCCCTGTGCCGCCGCCGTACCGACGATGCCGAGCATGACGCCAACCACCGTGCCACGCGCCTTGTCCATCATGTTTTCGCCGAGTTCGCCGCCGAGCTTGCGGGCGCCGACGTAGAGCGCCTTGCTGATCGCCGCACCGTCGCGATAGAGGAAGAAGGTCACGAAGAGGACCAGCGCCAGTTGCAGCAGGCCGTTGGCCGCGATGCCACCGAGGGCAAGAGCAAACTGGCGGGCCGGCGCGATCATCTGCTTGACCAGCCCATTGAGTTCCTCTCGATTGCCGGCCAGACGATGCCAGCTGGTCTCGATTTCCGTACCGAAGAATGGCAGGCCGCTCAGCCAGACCGGGGGTTCGGCCGGCAGGCCCTGCTCGATATAAGGCTTGAGGTAATCGATCAGGTTGTCGGCGCCATTGGCCAGCGAACCGGCCAGGAACAGGGTCGGCAGCAACATGACCAAAACCAGCGCCAGCGTCATCAGCGAGGCGCCCAGCGTATCGCGCCCGCCCAGTCGGGGCAGCAGTTTTTCGGCGTAGAAGCGCCAGGTGCACATCCACACGACAAAGGCGAACAGCACGGCGCCAATGAAGGGCAGCAGGAGCGCAATACAGCCGATGATGAGGAGCACCACCAGCGCCATCTGCGCCAGCCGTTTGGGGTCGCTTTCTTCGATCATCAGACTTTCGACAGCAGTTTGAGGGCAGCCCGGATGCCATCCGAGGTGCCGATGTCGGCCGGCAGCTGCTTCATCGCCGCGGCCGCTTCCTTCTCGTTATAGCCGAGGGCGAGCAGGGCGTTGGAAATATCCTGTTTGGCATCGTCGACCGCAGCATGCAGCGAAACGCCGCCGATCGTGTCGGCCAGCTTGCCTTTGAGTTCAAGCAGCAGGCGCTCGGCCGTCTTCTTGCCGATGCCGGGCACCTTGATCAACCGACCGAGTTCCTGCTGCGCCACGGCGGCAGCGAGGTCGCCCACCGACAGACCGGAGAGCACGGAAAGCGCCGTCCGGGCGCCGATGCCGGAAACCTTGAGCAACTGGCGGAAGGCGAAGCGCTCGGCTTCGCTCAGGAAGCCGTAGAGAAAATGACCATCCTCGCGCACCGCGAAGTGGGTGAGCAGCGTGACCTTCTCGCCGCTCGCCGGCAGGTTGTAGAAGGTGCTCATCGGCACATCGAGCTCGTAGCCGACGCCGTTGAGGTCGAGCACGATCTGCGGCGGGTTCTTTTCGGCGATCAGGCCGGTCAGTCTTCCGATCATTTCCGGGTCATCTCTTTCTGGAGAAAGTACTGTAATTTCACACAGTCTATCATCCTTGAAACCTCAGTTGAACGTGGCTGTTGGACCATTTGGGCGGGATGGCCGGCGCGAAGCGACGCCGCGGCAGGCTCATGCCTGCAAGAAGGAGCGACAAAGCCGGGCGCCCGACCGGATGTGCCAACAGCCACGTAGCGCTATCACCTATTGGGTGAATCATAGCGAAGGCACAACTGTTAGTGCCCATGCGGCCGCACAATGATGGATAAGCGGTCAATTGAGGTTTCAAGGATTACCCTACCAGCCGTCCGCCACGAACGCGATAGCCGGCCGTCGCCAGCGCCCCCAGGCCTTGCCCGCCATGCGCGTGGCAGATGGCGCAGGCCAGCGCATCGGCGGCATCGGCGGTCGGCGCGCCGGGCAGGCCGAGCAGGCGGATCACCATTTCCTGGACCTGTTCCTTGGCCGCCTTGCCGTGGCCGACGACGGCCTGCTTGGTCTGCAGCGCCGTGTATTCGGCCACCGGCAATCCGGCATGGACCAGCGCGCTGAGCGCCGCGCCGCGCGCCTGGCCAAGCAGCAGGGTCGATTGCGGATTGACGTTGACGAAGACCTTTTCCACCGCTGCCTGATTCGGCGCATAGGTCGCGATGACCTCGCTGATGCCGGCGAACAGCGTCTTGATGCGGTCGGGCAGCGACTCCTTGTCGTTCGACTTGATGCAACCGCTGGCGACATAAACGAGCTGTTTGCCGTGCAATTCGATGACACCAAACCCGGTGATCCGCAAGCCGGGGTCGATGCCAAGAATACGCGGTGCTGCAATGCTCATTTCGTCCTCGCCACCAGATAAACGCCACTCACGGCCACGACCATGCCGAATGCTGCGGTCAACGTCAAATTTTCGCCAAAAATGAAATAGGCGATCAGGGCCGTCGTCGGTGGCGTCAGGTAGAACAGGGCGGCGACATTGACCGCGCTGCCGCTGCGGATCAGCAAGTTGAGCAGGCTGATGGCGCCGAGCGAGAGAACCAGCACGAGCCAGCCGAGGGCGAAGATGAACTGGCCGTTCCAGTCGATCCGGTAATCCTCGAAAACCGCCACGGCAATCGCCGTGACGATGGCAGTCGGCACGAACTGGATGACCGAGCCGGTGCGCAGGTCGAACTTCGGGCAGAAGCGTTTCTGGTAGAGCGTGCCGGCCGTGATGCCGAGCAGCGCGACGACAGCCGGAATCAGCATCGGCCCCAACGCACCATCGCCGAGCTTGCCCGAAACGACCAGGCCGACACCGACAAAACCCAGCCCGAGCCCGGCCCATTGGCGAGTGCTCACTTTCTCGCCTAGCAGCCAGCCAGCGCCAAAAGCCGTCAGCAGCGGCTGCATGCCGACGACCAGCGCCGTCACCCCGGCCGGCAGGCCGTGCTTGATGGCGACGAAGACGCCGCCGAGATAAACAGCGTGGACTAATACGCCGGAAACCCCGATGTGCAGCCAGTCGCGCCGCTTCTCCGGCCACGGTGCCCGGGTCGCCAGCGCGATGATCAGCATCAGCGTGATGACCAGCCCGTAGCGGGAGAGCAGGAAGGATAGCGGCTCGGCGTAAGGCAGGCCGAGCTTGGCGCCGATAAAGCCGGTGCTCCACAGGAAGACAAAAAGCAGGGGGTAAATGCGTTGCACGGCTGGTCAGACGATCAGGTCGCCAGCGCATTGCTGGCGTGCTTCGAGCAGGGTTTCAAAGAGGGTTCGCGCATCGCCGCTGGCCCGGTGGCGACGCAGCGCCAGCCGCACTTCAACCGCTGCCCGGGTAGCGTGCCACAGGGTTTTCTCGCACTCGGACAACAGCTCGCGGATGTCCCGGAACTCGAATGACGGCACCAGATCGACCGCGTCGTACATCAGGCTGAGCCAGACATAGTCGTAGGACCAGGCGTCGCAATAAACGCGCTGGCCACGCAGGCTGCGGTTGAGCGCCAGACAGACTTCGACGGCGGATTTTCCGTAGCTGGCCAGTTGTTCGCGGGCGATGCCATGCACCGCCTCGGCCGAACTATCCCAATGCGTCCACCCCGGCTCCGGACGGATCAGCGTGCAGAACGAGCTGCCGTCCGGCATGAAATAGCCGATCTCGATCGGATAGCTGCCCTTGCCGAAGCCCGAGGCTTCGATGTCGATGATGATGGGCAAGGTCATGGCCTGCCGGGCACCGGACATCTCGGGTTTCAGCCGCAGCTCGCCTTGCAGTTGGCCGCATCGGCGGCGCAGGCCTTTTCATCGAGCAGTTTGCAGGCGCCTTTGGTCCGGTAGGTGAAATTGATGCCGCTCGGGTAGGAGCACACCAGCTTGGTCAGCTTGCCCTGCGCCACGACCTTCATGCTCGTCGCCTTGAGCACCTTGAACTTGTCGGCCGGCAGATCGCAGGAGACATAACCGTCGAACTCGCCATCCTTCGATTCCCAGCGCGCCGTGTTCTTCATCTGGCGATAGTCCTCAAAGCGAACGCATGAATCGGTCTGATTGGCATAGGCCTTGGCGTTGTCGCTGCAATAACCGTTGTAGGTGAATTTGAGCTCTTCTTCGCTCGGGCAGGCATTGACCTGGACGGCGGCGGCCAGCTCAGGGCAGGCAAGCTGAGCGGCAGAGGCCGAAAGACTCAGCGTGGCAGCAAACAGGGCAAGGGCAAGCGAACGAAGATTCATGGAAGTCCTTTGGCTGCAACGGCAAGGCGGGGTCGAGGTGCGCCACCCGAGGGCGACGCACCTCGCTGCACATCAGTCTTCGATGACTGCCGTGGTGTAGATTTCCTGCACGTCGTCGAGGTTTTCCAGCGCGTCGAGCAGCTTCTGCATCTTGACGCCTTCCTCGCCGGCGAAGACGTTTTCGCCTTCCGGCTTCATCGTCACTTCGCCGAATTCCGGCTTGAAGCCGGCGGCTTCGAGCGCGTCCTTGACGGCCATGTAGTCGTTGGGCGGGGTCAGCACTTCGATCGAGCCGTCGTCATTGGTCGTCACGTCGTCGGCGCCGGCTTCGATGGCGGCATCCATGAGCGCCGCTTCATCGGTGCCCGGCGCAAAAATCAGCTGGCCGACATGCTTGAATTGGAAAGCGACGCAGCCGTCGGAACCCATGTTGCCGCCGAACTTGGAGAACGCGTGGCGAACTTCGGCCACCGTGCGCACCTTGTTGTCGGTCAGGCAGTCGACCATGATCGCCGCGCCGCCGATGCCGTAGCCCTCGTAGCGGATCTCGATGTACTCGACACCTTCGAGTTCGCCCGTGCCCTTCTTGATCGCCGTGTCGATCTTGTCCTTGGGCATATTGACACCCTTGGCCTTGTCGACCGCGACGCGCAGGCGCGGGTTGAAGTTGATGTCGCCGCCGCCCATCTTGGACGCAACGGTAATTTCCTTGGCAATCTTGGAGAAGGCGGCACCGCGCTTCTCGTCCTGGCGACCTTTACGGTGCTGGATATTGGCCCACTTGGAATGACCAGCCATGCTGTTTTCCCTGAATGCAAATAACGAAGAAGGCGTGATTTTACTCGCCCCGAGGCTTCTCGTCAGGCCGGCGTAGCACGCCAACTTACGCTATTTAACAAAGCGCTATCGCGGCGTTGCTAGAATGCCGGAATACCTTTCCCGCTGGAGCCTTTTGCCATGTCCGAACCGATGTATCTCGCCAAATCCGAAGACGGTTACCCGGCCCTGCTGCCGCAGATGGCCAACCGCCACGGGCTGATCACCGGCGCCACCGGCACCGGCAAGACGGTGACCCTGCAATCGATGGCCGAACGGCTCTCGTTTGCTGGCGTGCCGGTCTTCATGGCCGATGTGAAGGGCGACCTCTCGGGCATGGGCGCCGCCGGCAATCCCTCGGAAAAGCTGCTCAAGCGCATTGCCGAACTCGGTCTCGAAGGCTTCGCCCCCTACGCCAACCCGGTCGCTTTCTGGGACGTCTTCGGCGAAAACGGCGTGCCGATCCGCGCCACCGTTTCCGACATGGGCCCGCTGCTCCTCGCCCGCCTGCTCAACCTCAACGACACGCAAGGCGGCGTCCTGCAACTGGTCTTCAAGATCGCCGACGACCAAGGCCTGCTCCTGCTCGACCTCAAGGACCTGCGCGCCATGGTCCAGCACGTCGGCGACAACGCCAAGACTTTCACCACCGAATACGGCAACGTCGCCTCGGCCTCCATCGGCGCCATCCAGCGCGGCCTGCTGACGCTCGAACAACAAGGCGGCGACCAGTTCTTCGGCGAGCCAATGCTCGACATCAACGACCTCATGAAAGTCGACGAAAACGGCCGCGGCGTCATCAACGTGCTGGCCGCCGAAAAGCTCGTGCAGGCCCCGGCCCTCTACTCAACCTTCCTGCTCTGGCTGCTCTCCGAACTCTTCGAGCAACTCCCCGAAGCCGGCGACCTCGACAAGCCCAAGCTCGCCTTCTTCTTCGACGAAGCCCACCTGCTGTTCAGCGACGCGCCGCAGGCGCTGACCGACAAGGTCGAACAGGTCGTTCGCCTGATCCGCTCCAAGGGCGTCGGCGTCTATTTCGTCACGCAGAACCCGCTCGACGTCCCGGAAAAAATCCTCGGCCAGCTCGGCAACCGCGTCCAGCACGCCCTGCGCGCCTTCACCCCGCGCGACCAGAAAGCCGTCCAGGCAGCCGCCGAAACCATGCGCGCCAACCCGAAATTCGACGCCGCCACGGCCATCACCGAACTCGGCGTCGGCGAAGCGCTGGTCTCCTTCCTTGACGAAAAAGGCCGGCCGACCATCGTCGAGCGTGGCTTCATCTTCCCGCCCGCCTCCCGCCTCGGCCCGCTGACCGCCGCCGAGCGCCAGGCCATCATCAAAGCCAGCCCGCTGCTCGCCACCTACGGCCAGACCATCGACCGCGAATCCGCCTACGAAATCCTGCGCGGCAAACCCGCCGCCACCCAGCCCGCCCCCGGCGCCATCCCCGCCCCGGCCGGCAACGGCAAGCTCAACGACAGCGACTGGGGCAACAGCGCCAACCAGGAGCCCGCCCGCCGCGAACCCGCCACGCAACCCCGCCAGAGCGCCCCGGCGCCGCAGGAATCCGGCGGCATTTTCGGCAGCATTGGCGAAATCCTGACGGGGAGTACCGGCCCGCGCGGCGGGCGCCGTGAAGGCGTGCTCGAAAGCGCAGCCAAAAGCGCTGCGCGCGGTGTCGCCGGAACGGTTGGTCGGGAAATCGGCAAGCAGATTTTGCGCGGGGTGCTCGGCTCCATACTCGGCGGGCGACGCTGAGGCACAGGGCAGCAATACGCCGCCTTTTTCTGGTTTGCCACGGTCAACTGGAAAAATCAACGAAAAATCAAAACGCTGCCTCCGGGAGGCGTTTTTCATGGAACCCGGTGCTTTCAACGCAGGAAAGAGGCTGCCCCCTATAACTCACGGGCAGGATAAAACACGAATGGCAGCCCTGAGATATTTCGCTCATTTCCGTGGTCAAACCTTGGTCGGGATTTGGCGCCCGCGGTAGTTATCGCCGCCTCTTGCCGGCAAAGGAGGAGATCATGACCATCGAACTGGATCACAGCATCGTTCCCTCGCACCACAAGGTGGCGTCGGCAAAGCTGCTGGCGGAGTTGCTCGGCGTTCCGTGGGCGGCCAGCGGGCTCGGCCCGTTCTCGCCGGTCTATGTCAATGACGGGCTGACCCTCGATTTCATCGAGACGGCCGAGTCTTTTCCGGTTTATCACTACTGCTTCCGGGTCAGCCCGGCAGATTTCGATGCCATTCTCGGCCGCATCGTGGCGGCCGGCATCCCGTACCGGAGCCGCGTCGGCGGTCCGATGGACAGGCAGATCAACACCGACTACGGTGGCAACATGATTTACTGGAACGAGCCCGACGGCCATCAGTGGGAAATCCTCACTGTCAGCTACGCCCGCCAGCCGGCCTAAACAAATCAGCCCTCTTCCAAGCGCTGAGAATATGAGAAATCGGCCGACGTGATTTTGACTTCCTAAGCAACTCAAAACAAAGAAATGGCGCAGAACCTCCTGCGCCATTTTCATTTTTGGGCCATTTATTCCGGTTGACCGTGGCATCCGCGATGAAGGCGCATAGGCGCCCCATTCGTGTGACAAACGGGAATTTCAGCGGATTTGCGCTGTCCACCACAGACGGAAAATGGCCCGGCTGGATACTGCGCCAGCGTTCAAAAACAGGAGGGTGATCATGAGCCAAACACTACCGCCACTCGGCATTCAGCGGGTCAAGGTTGTTGCCCTGGCCGTCAGGGAGATTGATCGCGCCAATCGGTTCTATAAGGAAACGCTCGGTCTGGAGCCGGCTTTCGAAGGTGAGGAACAGGTTGGCTGGTGGCTTGGCCAGGTGATCCTGATGCTCAAGCCGGACTGGGCAGCGCCGACTGAATTCCCGAATCCACGGGTTACGCTGGCCACCGATCATGCCCCGGCGACGCAGGAAGCATTGCGGGCACGCGGCATTGTGATTGCCAACGAGGTACAGGTTTATGGCGATTTCTACGTCGGCAGTTTTCTCGATAGCGAAGGCAACAAGCTTTGGTTTTGCTCGCCCGCCCCGCAGTCCGGAGCAGATTCCCAGTGAATAAGACTGGGTAAATTTGACGCCCAGATCGACTCAAAGCAATGGCGCAGAACCTCCGGCGCCATTTTCATTTTTGGGCATTTTTCCGGTTGACCGTAGCAATCCAAAACCGCCCATCTCATGCAACTCACGCCTTGCTGGTGAGCCAACACCAGCATATGCATCGAATTCAAATGATATATATCAATATCATTTCTTGCGACGAAGATAAAATCGCACGGCATTTTCATTTGGCATATTCGGATGACGTTGATTCTGGCCGCCAGATGCCTTACCTGCGGCGCTGTAGTCAATACGGGCCACTGTTCAATACACTCATGAAAGTAACCTGAAAGTCATGCGAATTCTTCGACAAATGATGCACGGCCTGAGCATTCTGGCCATCGCTGTGTCCTCTCAGTCAGCCCTGGCGGCCAATGATTGGCAGATCAATTCGGCCGGTAGTGGCGCTAACGGTGCGACAGCCATCTCGGCGCTCGATGTCAACGGCGTCGGCTTCGTGCAGCTACAGCCTGATGTCAACGTGCCTTACCTGTTCAGTTTCATTGAACATGGCGCCTATCGCGCGCTCAGCATCGATGGCAGTACGCAATTCGGTGCCAATGAAATCACCGTAAGCTATTCGGTTTCCGGTTCCGGCAACTTTCTTGACCAAAGTGCGCTGCGCATGTCGGCCGGGCGGATCGATCTGTTCTCCGACCCGAATCTGGATTTCGGCACCGGCGCGACCAATTATGGCGCCGACAATGGCACCCGCTTCGCCAGTTTCGAGATTGTCGACGGCTACCTGGCAAACGAACAGGGGCTGTTTATTGTGAATGCCCGCGGCATTGCCGGCAGTTTTGCCGAGGGTTATCTCTTCAACGCCGCCGGCACCGATCTGGCGACACTCTCGAACGTTCAGCTCGAACTGGCCCTGTTCAATCAGCCGAGTATCCCGGATGGTCCGATCATCTCGGGGATTGTCTGCGGCTTGGCCCAGGCCTGTCCGAACGGCACAGTTTCCCTCTCACCGCTGGCGTATACCGTCCAGGACAAAGGCTCGGTAGCCATTTCTGCAGTGCCCGAACCCGAGTCGTCAGCCATGCTGCTGGCTGGACTTGGCCTGGTCGCCGCCCTGACCCGTCGCCGTCGTTCGCCGCACAGGTCCGAACACATTTGATCAACAGATCTGCCCGATGAAAATGGCGCGACTTCGTTCGCGCCATTTTCATTTGTCAGCCTTTTTCACGTTTCACATGGAAAACCCGGTTGACCGCGGGCATGCCATGCCAACCCGATAAAAAACCTGTCGCTACCACCCGACACCACCGCTCTTGAAAACAAGCCAACTCATTGTTAAAAAACAATAATCATCGGCCAACACGCCGATCAGCATATGACATTAGCGTTATTGTGCATGCAAATGGAATTCATTAGGCTTGATTCCCGCCTTGGTGCCGCCACCGCTTCTGCCACGCCAATCGGCGTTTGCATGGAGCAGACCCGCCACAGGCAACGTCATCAACCTGATTTACAGAAAGAAGCTAACCATGTCTTTGATCAAATGGACCCATGAGGAATTCGCCACCAGCGTCGAGCAGCACGATGAAGAGCACAAGCATCTGTTCGCTCTGCTCAACGGATTGCATGCCTCGGTTGGCACCGGCGAACGTACATCCATCGGCAGGTCGCTGGACGGCTTGATTGCCTTCGTCGCCCAGCATTTCTCGGCCGAGGAGGAGAACATGCGCAAGGTTGGCTACCCGGCCATCGACCAGCACCTCCTCGAGCACGACAAGCTGGTGAAGACCTGCATCAACCTGCAACAGCAGTTCCATGCCGGGCACACCGACATCACCGAGGAAACCACCGCCTTCCTGCGCGACTGGCTCAAGCAGCATATTCCGCAGGTCGATCGCCAGTACGGCCCGGCCCTGTCGGCCATCTAACCCTGAGCGCTAGGGAGACTTGCTCTCCCACTCCCCCTTTGCCGGACGGCTCTGCCGCCCGGTTTTTTTTGGCCTTTTCGGCAGCTTCATGGGGATTCGCCCCCTGTGTCCCAAGAAGCCTGTTTCTCTTAAATTCCTGGCAGCCAGTTGTCCGTTAATCCTGACTAATTCCGCCGCACCAGATTGGCCAGCGCCGCCTTGTCGCGGATGCCGAGCTTGGCGTAGATGTTCTTCAGGTGGTTGCGCACGGTGGCCGGCGCGATGTACATCGTGCCGGCAATTTCATGGTAGCTGCGCCCTTCGGCGAAGCGCCGGGCAACGTCGAGTTCGCGCGGGCTCAACTGGTCGATGGGCAGACGCTGGCGGACGCGCAGCAACCACAAGTCGTTGATCTCTTCAACGCTGACGACGATCTGCGCGCCAACATGGCGGGCGCCCCCCTTGGCCCACAACTCGGCCGGCAACAGCGGGCCGTGCCAACCGGGCCATTCCAGCTGGAGCAGGGCGGCGAGGTCCGGACCGGCCGAAAACAGCACGCCGCTTCGGTCGCAGATAGCGGTGGCGATGCGCATCGGGTTGGCCTGGCGGCGCTCCGGCGTAACCGATGCCAGGCGATTGATGCTCCACGCTTCGACCAGGTGGGGCAGCAGGTTCTGCTTGAACTGCAGCTCGACATCGGTGAACGGGCGCCGTTTGTCGGCCCGATAGAAACCGGCGCCTTCAAGCAGGCCGATTTCCATATTGACGACGACTGTGCCGAGGATGTGCTCCATGCCGTATTGCCGGGCGTGGGCGACAACTTCGGGGACAAAGGGCTCGCCACCCTCCGGACCCAGCGCCGTGGCCCGGACCGTTTGCCCCGGCTGGGCCAGCGCCTTCTTCAAGACATTGTCGTGGTACTTGAGTTTTTCCCAGTTTTCCATCGTTTCCGGTGGCTGGCGGAAGGCAAAAACGGTATGGATTTTCGGCCCGGCAGCGTCGATTGTGCCGGCGGCCCAGAAGGCCGAATCGAATTCAAGCGCCTGGCGCGCCTCTTCCAGCGCCAGTTCCTGAAACTTGCTGGCCGGCGCGCTGGCAGCCAGCCGGTAAAGGCTGATCAACAGCTTGCCGAAACGGTCGAGCGCCCTTGGCCATTCCTCAACCCCCAACCTCTCGCCTGACTCAATCATTCTCGCTCCCGGCAAAATGATGCATATGCGTTATTCATTCTAGGACATCGAACGACTATTCTCACTGCATATATCGAGCCGTCCAGATGGCGCTGTTATTGGCTTCCAGGCCGCTCTTGAAAAGTGAAATCGTTGTTGTCACGAGGGGCGAAAATGAAACGCTATATCTTCACATCATTGTCGGTGCTGGTTCTGGGTGCCGGGCTGGCCTTTGTCATCAAGCATGAGAGCGGCGACGCTGCTTCCGACTGTGTCGCTCTCGCCAAACTCGCCGCCCGCTACCACCCATCCCAGCCGCCGGGCGACAACCCGATGGGCAGCGAAAAGCGCGCCTTCCAGCTCTGTGTCGCCGACCCCGTGGCTTTCAAGCGTCTATTCCACCGGGCGGCATAGTGGCCGACATTTCCTGGGAAGAACTGGTCGGCTGGCTGTTTGTGACCACCAACAGCGGCCGCCTGCTCGCCTACCTGCCGCAGATTGTCGCCACCGTACGTTGCCGGACCGGGGCGAAGAGCGTCTCGATTCTGACCTGGGGCTACTTCGGCATTGCCCATTTCGCGGCGCTGCTCTACGCCATCTACGTCCTCCACGATTCACGGTTGACCTGGGTATTTGCCGGCAATCTGGTCGTCACTCTCATTCTGGTCACGATCATTCTGTGGAAACGCTACGGCTACATGACCAGTGGACATTGCCCGGCATTGGTGACCCAGGACGCGATAACGGACGGCGCGATGCGGCCGTGAAGGCAATGAAATGGCGCCGAACCGCCGGCGCCATTTCATTTTTGCCCTTTTTTTCCGGTTGACCGTGGGATTCGCCGCAACGGCTATCCAGCAATCTCCGGCGCAGCCGGCTCGCCTCGCCCCGGCCGCAGCAGGCCGGCCAGCATCGTCCATTCATGCAGGCTCAGCCCGAGCAGGATCAGGCCGGTACCGAACCACAGGCGCAGGCCGATGCTCTCGCCGTTGAGCCAGTGGCCGAGCAGCAGCGCCATGACCGGGGTGATCAGCGTGATGAGCGCCACCTTCGAGGTTTCGAGGTGCTTGATCACGTAGTAATAGAGCGCGAAGCCGATCACCGAACCGAAGACGCCAAGGTACACAATGGCCGCCCCGGCGCGTGGCGGGACCATGTCAGGCAGTCGGCCGTCGGTCAGATACCAGACCAGGCCAAAGAAGGGCAGCGCGACGGCCAGCGTGCCGACAGTGGTGGCGAGTGGCGGGCTATCGTCACCGATGCGCTTGAGCCAGACGAGACAGCCGGAATAAACGAAGACGGCAACGAGCAGCGCGACCAGACCGAGCAGCGCATTTTCATGCCCGAGGCTGTCACCGTGGATGAAAATCGTTGCCAGACCGAGCGCGCCGAGCAGCATGCCGATCAGCTTGAGACGCGTCAGTGAGCGCTCACCGAGAAACAGCGCGGCGAGGATGCCGGCGGCCAGCGGCGACAAGCCGAAGAGGACAGAAATCAGCCCGGAATGAATGTAGCGCGCCGCCCAGTAGGTGAGCGCCATGGCGACGAACAGGCCAAGGCCGCCGACCAGATAGGCGCGACGCGCCCGGTCGTGCAGCGGAAAACGGATGCGCCAGACGATGATGACCGCGGCAGCGACAAGGACGCCGATCAGCATGCGGGCGAAGACGGCAAGGGCAAAACCGGTGCCCTCGGTACTCCACTGGATGGCCAATGGCGTGGTGGACCAGATCAGGATGATGCCGAGATAGGCGAAGGGTATGGACACAGTATTCTCCGGTTCAGTGCGGTTGAGGCGAGGGCGGATGCATGGCGGCCTGGGCGAGGCGCTCGGCATCAATGAAGGCAGCGATCATGGCGCGCCAGGTCGCATCGACCACGGCGGGATCGGCGCCCAGCTCGACGGCCAGCGCATCTACTTTCGCCAGTACCTGGGCGACCCGTTGCGGCGCTGGCACCTCCTCGGCGCTCTTCTTGAAGCCAGCCGCCTGCCGGACATAAGCGCCGCGTTCGGCAATCAGCGCCACCAGTTGGCGATCCAGACGATCGATGTTGTGGCGCACTTCCGCCAGCGAGGCACATTGGGCAAGACGAGTCATGGCACTTCCTTTCGTTGAGGAAAAACAGGGAGAAAACAAAAAGGCCGCGGGTTTCAAATCCGCGGCCTTTGCTGAAATCGGGTCAGAAAACTTCGACTATCTCACCCCGGGCCCCGGACAAACGGCAACGCGCCACGCACGCAGAATGCGGCGGCACGGGGCTTTCAGGACGAACAGGGAAATAGCAGAAATCATGGATTCATTTTGCCGGCATATTGTGCAGTGCGTCAAGCGCCGGCTTGATCTGCGCGGCAATCGGCGTCGTCGGACGTCCGATCAACTGGCCCAACTGATGGCTGTCATCGAACAGCGCGCCCTGAGCGGCGCCCGCATCGGAGTCGGCCAGCAAGCCGGCAAAGGCATCGGGCAATCCGGCGCCGACCAGCGCCGCCTTGAATTCGGCTTCGGGCAGGTTCTGGTAGACGACGGGCTGTCCGGACTGGCGCGCCACCTCGGCGGCCAGCTCGGCCAGCGAATAGCTTGCATCGCCGGCCAGTTCGTACACGCGTCCGGCCTGGTTGTCGGCGGTCAGCACCGCAGCAGCAGCGGCGGCGTAGTCGGCCCGGGCAGCCGAGGCAATCCGGCCATCGCCGGCGCTGCCGATCAGCGCCCCGTACTGCAATGCCGTCGGCACGCTGGCCAGATAGTTTTCCGAATACCAGCCATTGCGCAGCAGCACGAAGGGCACGCCTGAATCCTTGAGCAGCGCCTCGGTCGCCTTGTGTTCGGCGGCCAGCCCGAGCGGCGAGGTTTCGGCATGGAGCAGGCTGGTATAAGCGATCAGCTTGACCCCGGCGCGGCTGGCCGCTTCGATGACGGCGTGGTGCTGCGGGAGGCGGCTGCCGACTTCGCTCGAAGAAATGAGCAGCAGCTTGTCCACCCCGCGGAAGGCGGCTTCCAGCGTCGCCGGCTGGTTGTAGTCGGCGTGCCGGACGTGCACGCCGCGCCCGGCCAGGTCGGCGACCCGATCCGGATTGCGCACGGCAGCCACAATTTCAGTGGCCGGCAATTTTTTCAATAACGCTTCGATGACAAGACGGCCGAGTTGGCCGGAGGCTCCGGTGATGGCGATCATGGTTGAAACTCCTTGGGGCGGTTAAGAAGAAATGGCAGAATATCAACCATACTAATTTTTAGTAAGTACGCACACAAAGGTAAGTACCCATGCACAACGATAACCCCCAAGTCGCCGAGGCGTCTGCCACACTGTCGGCGCGGATGCGGCGCGGCGACCTGTTCGCGGAAAAGTGCCCGTCGCGCGACGTCCTCAAACACGTCACCAGTCGCTGGGGCGTGCTCATCCTCGTCGCCTTGCTCGGCGGCACCCACCGCTTCAGCGACCTGCGCCGCAAGACCGCCGGCGTCAGCGAACGCATGCTCGCCCAGACCCTGAAATGGCTCGAAGGCGACGGCTTTGTCGCCCGCAAGGCCTACCCGGTCGTCCCACCCCACGTCGAATACAGCCTGACCCCGCTCGGCCGCGAAGTCGCCATCAAGGTCGAAGCCCTGGCCGACTGGATCGAAGGAAACCTGCCGCAAATCATGGCCGCCCAGGTTCCGCCCGAGGCATGAGCGGTGCCGGGACTGCTGGCCAACCGGGAAATCGCCTGGCGGTCATCAAGCCGGCGTAAAATAAGCGTTTTCTAATTTACATTGGAGTCCGCCATGAAAGCTTTTCTCCCCGTTGCCTTGCTCCTGGCCGCCCTGCCCGCCCTGGCCCAGGACATCGCCGCGCTGACCGCCGAAACCAAGAAAGCCGTGCTGCCGGTTGTCCCCAAGGTGGTCGCCGCGATGCAGGAAGCCGTCGCCGAAAAGGGCGTGGCCGGAGCGATTCCCGTGTGCAAGGACCAGGCGCCGGAACTGATCAAGGCCAAGCGCCAGGAAACCGGCTGGGACATTCGCCGCGTCAGCCTCAAGACGCGCAACGCCGAGCGCGGCACGCCGGATTTGTGGGAGGTTCGCCAACTGGCCGATTTCAACATTCGCGCCGCCAATGGCGAGAAGATCGACACGATGGAAAAGAGCGAGATCGTCAGCATCGACGGCAAGCCAGTCTTCCGCTACATGAAAGCGCTGCCGGTCGGCGACGTCTGCCTGAAGTGCCACGGTGCGGTCGATGGCATGGACGCCGGCCTCAAGGCCAAGCTCGCCGAGAGCTACCCGCACGATCAGGCGACCGGCTACAGCAAGGGCCAGATTCGCGGTGCGCTGACGGTGAAGCGTCCGCTGTAACGCGCATGTCGGGGCGGACGGTCGCTAACGTGGCAACCGTCCGAAGGCGCTTTGAACAGAGCGGCCAGTCAAGCACAATGGCATCTCGACCAGCTCCGGATGGAACAACCCCATGCGCTCAACTGCAATCTTCGCCTTTTGCCTGCTCACCCTCGGCGGCTGCCAGACGGCCTACGAGGCAGGGCAGCAAAGCTCCGAACACCAATGCCGAAAACTGCCACCAGGCGAGGCGGAAAACTGCCTGGCAAGGATCAACCGGCAGAGCTATTCCGACTACGAAAAGGAACGCAAGGCGAGATAGCGGGCCAGAGAGCGGCAGATTGAGCCTGCTCCCGAACGTCACTCCGACAGCCGCAGAGCTTCGCCCGAAACACCGCCCTTGCCGGCCAGATGGTCGAAGAGGGCGGCCGCCGCCGGGCCAAGGGCAGCCCGCGAACGAACGCACAATTGCAGATCGCGCGGCGCCCACGGATCGGTGATTTCTATCGTTTTGATGCCGTCCACCGCAGCAGAACGCGGCACCATGCCGATGCCGACCCCGGCCGCCACCATGCGACAGACGGCACTGAAACTGCGCACCTGAATGCGTACATCGAGCCGACTGCCGAGGCGGGCAGCGTGGTTCATCATGAAGGTGTGGATGGCGCTGCCGGCGTGCAGGCAGACGAAGGGTTCGCCCAGCACGTCGGCGAAGGCCAGTTCCCTTTTGTCGGCCAGTGGGTGGCCGGGGGCGACGATGAGGACCAGCCGGTCCTGCCGATAGGGCCGGGTTTCGACGCCGGCCAGCCCGACGTCCGAAGCCACAACACCGATATCGACCTGCCCGGCCACCACGGCCTGGATGATCGCCGGGCTCGGCTGTTCTTCGAGGCTGACCCGGAGGCGCGGGTGTTCACGCAGGAAATCGCCGAGGTCTTCGGGCAAAAAACAGTTGATGGCGTTGGTGTTGGCAAACACCGTGACCTGGCTGTTCAGGCCGCTGGCGTAGGGCGCCAGGTCGGCGTGCATCTGTTCGAGCTGGGCGAAGACTTGCCGGGCGTGGCGGAGCAGCGATTCACCGGCCGCCGTCGGCGTCAGGCCGCGGGCATGGCGGGCGAAGAGCGGCACGCCGAGAGCGGCTTCAAGCTGGGTCAGGCGATGGCTGGCCGAGGACGGCGCCAGATGCACCTGTTCGGCAGCGCGGGTCAGGCTGCCGGAATCGGCGATGGCGGCGACCAGCCGCAGGTCGGGTAGATCGTAGCGCATGGTTTCGTCCATAACGAATGCTTGCTTTGGATAATACCAATTGCTCGCCGCACCAATGGCGTTTTTAATGGCATCTGGCCAATATCAACCCGGGAATGGTTTTGGAAAAATCGAATGCTTATGGTGCAGGTCTGGCGCTCATCGCGGCGCTCGGCTTTTCGCTGAAAGCAATTTTCGTCAAGCTGGCTTATCCGTATGGCGTCGATGCCATCACGCTGCTCGCCCTGCGCATGGGTTTCGCGCTGCCGGTTTTTCTCTGGGTCGGCCTGGCCGGGCAGCGGGCCGGCGCCAGCCTGACGCGCGACGACTGGCTCAAGCTGTTCGCCCTTGGCTGCCTTGGCTATTACGGTGCAAGCATTCTCGACTTCTGGGGGCTGGAATACATTTCGGCCGGCCTCGAACGGCTGATCCTGTTCACCTACCCGACGCTGACCATCCTGATCGGCGTGCTCTTTCAGGGCAAGCCCTTCACCCGGCGCGAAGTCGTTGCCGTGGCGCTGTGCTACCTCGGCATCGGCTTCGCCTTCATTCACGACCTTGGCCTCGGCGAGGCACGCAACGTATGGATCGGTGGCGCCCTGGTCTTCGGTTCCAGCGTGTCGTATGCGCTCTATCTGTCGGGCAGCGGGACCATGATCGCCCGCCTTGGCGCCATGCGCTTTTCGGCGCTGGCCATGCTCGTTTCGTCGGCCGTGACGCTGGCCCATTTTTCCACTTCGCACCCGATCACCGCCTTCATCCAGCCGCTGCCGGTTTATGGCTGGGGGCTGGCCATGGCGGTGTTCGCCACCATCGTGCCGGTCTTTGCCCAGTCGGCAGCGATCCGCCGGATCGGTGCCGGGCGCGCTTCGCTGTTCGGCATGGTCGGGCCGATGCTGACCATCGCCTTCGGCTGGTGGCTGCTCGACGAAGCGATTTCGCTGGCGCAGATGGCCGGCGCCGCGCTGGTGGTTATCGGCATACTGATCGTCAGCCGCCGGTAAATGCACTTCGGGTTAGAATCCCGAGCATGATCGGCATCCTTCTCATCACCCACGGCAGCTATGGCGAGGCGCTCGTCCAGAACGTCAGCCATGTGCTGAACAAGCGTCCGGCGCAGGTGATGCAGCTCGGCCTGACCTCCCAGGATGACCCGCTCGACATCCTGCCCATGGCGCGCGAGATACTCGCCCTGGTCGACAAGGGCGAAGGCGTGCTGATCCTGACCGATATTTTCGGCGCTTCTCCGGCCAACCTTGCGCTAAAGTTGCTGGAACGTGGCCGCGTCGAAGGTCTGACCGGTGTCAATATGCCCATGCTGTTACGCGCCCTGACTTACCGCGACAAGGGCATGGAAACCCTGCTCGTTCGCGCCCGCGATGGCGGCCGCGACGGCATCATCAACATGCTGGACCACTGAAAAATATGCTGACGACTGAAACCGACATCATCAACAAGCTCGGCCTTCATGCCCGCGCTTCCGCCAAGCTGACCCAGATGGCCGGCAAGTACAAATGCGAGGTGTGGATGAGCAAGGGCCCGCGCCGGATCAACGCCAAGAGCATCATGGGCGTCATGATGCTGGCCGCCGGCAAGGGTGCCAAGGTGACCATCGAAACCAACGGCGTCGACGAGGCCGAGGCCATGGAAGCCCTGCTGGCGCTGATCGCCGACTATTTCGGCGAGGGAGAATAAGCAAACATGAGCTTCATCCTGCACGGTCTGGGGGTTTCCGGCGGTATCGCCATCGGGCGGGCCATGCTCATGTCGCATGCGACGCTCGAGGTGGCCCACCTGACGCTGGCGCCGCGCATGATCGACAAGGAAATCGAGCGCTTCGACGACGCCATCAAGGCGGTCAAGGATGAACTCATCCAGATGAAGGAGAACACCGAGCACGCGCCGGCCGAGCTCAATGCCTTCATCGACATTCACACCATGTTCCTCGAAGACCCGGAACTGGCGGTCAAGCCGCGCGACATCATCCGGGAGCGCCGGTGCAATGCCGAATGGGCGCTGGTCCAGCAGATGGAGCATCTGGTCGACCAGTTCGAGCAGTTCGACGATCTTTACCTGCGCGAGCGCAAGTTCGATGTCGTGCAGGTCGTCGAGCGCGTCGTCAAGGAACTGCTCGGCCATCCCCGCCGCGCCGCCCTGAAGACGACCAAGAGTTCGAAGGAAGAGGCGCTGATCATCGTCGCCCACGATCTTTCGCCGGCCGACACCATCGCCTTCAAGGACCGCCGTTTCGCCGCCTTTATCACCGATGTCGGCGGCGCCACCTCGCATACCTCCATCCTCGCCCGCAGCATGGCGATCCCCGCCGTGCTCGGCCTGGAAAATGCCCGCGGCCTGATCCGCGATAACGAGCTGCTCATCGTCGACGGCATGCGCGGCGTCGTCATCGTCAATCCGGACCAGCGCGTGCTGGACGAATACCAGCTGCGCAAGGAACAGATCGAGCTGGAAAGGAACAAGCTCAAGCGCCTCAAGACGGCCAAGTCGGAAACCATCGACGGCATCCCGGTGCAGCTCTTCGCCAACATCGAGCTGCCCGGCGACGTGCCGATGGCGCTCGATTGCGGCGCCGAGGGCGTCGGCCTGTTCCGCACCGAGTTCCTCTTCCTCGACCGCGGCGACATGCCCGACGAGCGCGAGCAGTACGAGGCGTACAAGAAAGTGGTCAAGGGCATGGCCGGCCGGCCGGTCACCATCCGCACCTTCGACCTCGGCAACGACAAGGACCTGCGCCCGAACAACAGCGCCGGCGACCGCGTGCAGACCAATCCGGCCCTCGGCCGCCGGGCCATTCGGCTGTCACTGGCCGAGCCGCGCATGTTCCAGACACAGTTGCGGGCCATCCTGCGCGCCTCGAAATACGGCCCGATCAAGCTGCTCATCCCGATGCTGGCCCACGCTCACGAGATCGACCAGACGCTGGCCGCGCTCGAGCAGGCGAAATCGAGCCTGCGCGGCGAGAAGGTGACTTTCGACGAAAACATCCAGGTCGGCGGCATGATCGAGATTCCGGCCGCCGCGCTGGCCATCGGCATCTTCCTGCGCCGCCTCGACTTCCTGTCGATCGGCACCAACGACCTCATTCAATACACGCTGGCCATCGACCGCTCGGACGAACAGGTCGCCAACCTCTACGACCCGCTGCACCCGGCCGTGCTGATGCTGCTCGCCCACACGCTGTCGATGGCGGAAAAAGCCGAGATTCCGGTTTCGGTATGCGGCGAAATGGCCGGTGACCCGGACCTCACCCGTTTGCTGCTCGGCATGGGCCTGCGCATTTTCTCGATGCACCCGTCGCAGATCCTCAAGGTCAAGAACCGCGTCCTGAAGTCCGACGTCAACGAAATCGCCCCCAACGTCCGCAAGATGCTGCGCCTCGACGAACCGGGCAAACTGCGCGAAGCACTCGACAAGCTGAACGGCGTCACGGCCAGCTGAGACCACTTCCGGGCTGCAGGCTCAGGAAAACACCGGCCGAAGCGGATTCCACGGTCAACCGGAAAAAACCGCCAAAATTGAAATGCCGGCCGCCCTCAGCGAATCGTCGTCGCTGCGTCCAGCGCCGCCGTTTCGGTCGGACGCCCGGTATCCATCCCGGCCCGGCGCCTGAGTTCGGCCACGACCATTGCTGAGCTTGTCCGCGATGCCGCCACCTGTTCGCGGCGGTCGCGCTCCTCGATTAAGGCCAGCGCCTGCTGCCGCCAGGCAAGCATTTGCGGCTCATGTTCATGGTGCAGATGGTGTTTGCGATGCATCGTAAACCAGCGGTGCGCCTCGGCTTCGTCAGCCGCCACGCCCAGACCGATCTGGTACATCAGGCCGATCTGCATCTGCGCAACCTTGTCACCCTGATCGGCCGCCTGCCGGTACCAGTGCAGCGCCGCCGCATAATCGAGCGGCACGCCGTCAGCGTACTGATGAATCACCGCCAGGTTGTAGGCGGCATCGATATTTCCCTTGGCCGCCCAGTCCTTCCAGATCGCCACCGCCCGCCCGGTATCGCCGCCCTTGTGCAACATCGCCGCCACGCGCAGGTCGTCGTCGGCCGGGCCGGCTACGGCAGAAAGGCTGGTCAGAAAAACCCAAAGGGCGACAAGAAAACGAATCGGCATTCCTGACATGGACTGACTCCGGCGCGGGAAAAGAAGCGTCGAATCCTACGGCGCCATCACCTCCATTGGAATTGGACAAATTGCCGCGCGACAATTTGTCGCATTCCCGGCCGCCCGCAACTCCCGGACAATCAGCGCGCACTTAAATACCAATAATTCAGGGAGAGCTTCATGGGGTACCGCATTCGTCCGCTGACGGCCGCACTGGCTGTCGCGTTTTCCGGCACGGCCCCGGTCATGGCCCAGACCACCGTGCTCGACACCGTCGTCGTCACCGCCGCGCAGATGGATGAACCGCTCAAGGTGGTCACCGACCCCAAAGCCCCGAAGCAACCGATCCCGGCCCATGACGGCGCCGATTACCTGAAAACCGTGCCGGGCTTCAGCGTCATCCGCAAGGGCGGCACCGACGGCGACCCCGTGCTGCGCGGCATGGCCGGCTCCCGCCTCAACATTCTGCTCGACGGTGAACACATCCTCGGCGGCTGCGGCAATCGCATGGATCCGCCCACCGCCTACGTTTTCCCCGAATCCTACGACCGCGTCACCATCCTCAAAGGGCCGCAGACGGTCAGCCACGGCCCGGGCAATTCGGCAGGCACCGTGCTCTTCGAGCGCGACATCCGGCGCTTCGCGCAAACCGGTTACCGCTTCAACGGCAGCCTGACCGCCGGCAGCTTCGGCCGCAACGACCAGGTCATCGACGCCCGTGCCGGGACGCCCGAGTTCTACGCCCAGATCAACGGCACGCGCTCGAGCAGCGACGACTACGAGGACGGCGACGGCAACAAGGTCAATTCCGCCTACACGCGCTGGAGCACCGGCGCGACGCTGGGCTGGACGCCCAACGACAACACCCGCCTCGAACTTTCCGTGCTCCAGAGCGACGGCGAAGCGGCCTACGGCGACCGGACCATGGACGGCGTCAAGTTTGACCGCCAGAACGTCGGCCTCAAGTTCGAAACGCGCAAGGTATCGAGCCTGATCGAGAAAATCGAGGCGCAGGTCTATTACAACTACGTCGATCACGTCATGGACAACTACTCGCTGCGCACCAAGCCGGCCGGCAGCATGTACATGGTCAGCAACCCGGATCGCGAAACGACCGGCGGCCGCCTCGCCATCGCCCTGCGCCCGGCCGACATGCTGCAGCTGACGCTGGGCGCCGATTACCAGCGCAACATTCACACCCTGCGCAGCGCCTCGTCGATGACGGCAGTGCCCGCCTTCGAACAACTGGCGCGCACCGAGGACGCCAATTTCACCAACATCGGCCTGTTTGGCGAAGCAACCTGGCATCTGTCCGACGCCCGGCGCCTCATCGGCGGCCTGCGCAGCGATAGCTGGGAAGCCCAGGACCAGCGCGCCACGCTGCGCCTCGGCACCGGCATGGGCGCCACCACGGTCGCCAACCCGACCGCCGGCCAGACCCGCGACAGCACGCTGACCAGCGGCTTCGCCCGTTACGAACACGAGCTGCAGGCCGGCTCGACGCTCTACGCCGGCCTTGGCCACAGCGAGCGCTTCCCGGATTACTGGGAAACGGTGTCGGCCAGCAAAGAAAGCGCGACGTCGACCAGCGCCTTCAACACCCGGCCGGAGAAGACCAACCAGCTCGACATCGGCTGGATCCGCCACCTCGGCGCCCTGTCCTTCTCGGCCTCCGGTTTCTACAACGAGATCGACGACTACATCCTGGTCCAGTCCGGGGTCGTCAAGGCGACACCGGCCCGCACCGTATCGATCGTCCGCAACATCGACGCCCATACCTGGGGCGGCGAAATCGGCGCCGCCTACCAGATCGACAGCAACTGGAAAATTGACAGCTCGCTGGCCTATGTCCGCGGTGAAAACGAAACCGACGGCACCCCGCTCGCCCAGATTCCGCCGCTCGAAGGCCGCCTTGGCCTGGCCTGGAACAACGGCACCTGGTCGGTCGGCTCGCTGCTCCGCCTGGTCGCCGGGCAAAAACGCTACGACCTCAACAAGGGCAACATCGTTGGCCAGGACATCGGCGCCACGGGTGGTTTCGGAGTCTTCTCGATGAATGCCAGCTACCGGCCAAGCCGTGCCATGCTCGTTTCGGCCGGGGTCGACAACCTGTTCGACAAGACCTACGCCGAACACATCAGCCGCGGCGGCGCCGCCGTCACCGGCTACGACCAGACCTTCCGCATCAACGAGCCGGGCCGCACACTGTGGCTCAAGGCCCAGGTCAGTTTCGACTGAGCGAGGAGTTTTCAAATTAGCCTGTTTTTCCCGGTCGACCGTAGCATTCCCCCCGGCACCCAGCGTGCCGGGCGCCAACTGGCGGCCGGCGAAGGCATCTATCACGCCGGCGCCGACGGCCTCGCCTGGCGGCTCGTCAGCGGCGTCGTCCGGCTCGACAACGTCAGCTCAGCGAGCGACGCCTCATTTGCCAGCCTCGCCGTTCCCGGCGACATCCTCGGCTGCGAAACCCTGCTCTTCGGCTGCTACACCTTCTCGGCCACGGCACTCACCCAGTGCCGGCTGGCGCCGTGGCCGGAGGGCGCCGGCGCACTGGCCGGCGAATCGCTGCTTGCCTCGCTCGCCCAGGCCCAGCAACGGGCGGCCGAAGTCGTCGCGCTGCGCGGCGGCCAGGCGGCGGATCGGGTGCTTGGCCTGATCCGGTTATTCACCGACAGCGCCGGTCAGGTCGTGCTGCCAACCCGGCAGGATATTGCCGACATCACCGACCTGCGTTTCGAAACCATTTCGCGCATCATCAAGGCGCTGGAACGGACCCAGGTCTTGCTGCCGATCAAGGTCGATGGTGTGCACGCCACGCGCAGTTTCCGGGTCGATCTGGCCACTGCCTGAGCTCAGAAACGCAGGCCGGTCGCCTTTTCGACGGTCGCCGTCGTGATGACGCCGGCGACGGTTTCCTTTCCGCCACGCCCGTCGAACAGGAAAGTGCGCGGCAATTCACCACCCCATTTGGCGTCGATGGCGTAGGCAATCGCTTCCGGGTTATCGCTGCCGTAGGCGTAACGCGGCCCGCTCAGCGCGTAGGGCTTGAGCAGCGGCCAGAGCTGGGCGCTTTCCGGTTCGGCGGCGACCGTGATGACCCGCAGCTTCTGGTTGCTTTTGGCCAGGCTGGACAACAGTTTGAGGTTTTTCTTGCAGTAGTTGCAGTCGGACGACCACAGAGCGACGATGGTCGCTTGCTGGTGGCTTTCCGGATTGAGCAATTTCTTTGCCGCCAGACGATCGAGCGGCGTGAAATCGGCAGCGGCCAACGGCCCGGCGGCGAGCAGGAAAAACAGGGGTAAAAATCGACGGATCATGGCAGCGGGAATAAACGGAAACCTTCTTTTTCAGTGCGCCAGAAGGTGAATAGCTGGTCCTTGCGGCGGATGACGCGGGCCTGATCGGAGGCGCCGTCGGTGCTGGCGAGGGCGACATCGGTGAAGCTGTCGCCGCCGTCGGTGGAAACAATGGCGCGCAATTGCGTCCGCTCACCATCGAATTCCTTCCAGGCGATGGCCAGTTTGCCGCCCGCTGCCGCCATGTCGGCATGCGCCGCCCGCGGGCCGCCGACCGGGCGCTGGCCGTCGATTTCATTTTTTGCCGAAATTTCCGGTCGACCGTAGAAGACACGGCCTTCGCCATCCTTCTGGTTGAACCAGACGGCGTGCCGCACACCCTTTTCATCGACAACCAGCGACGGGCCGTGGTGCGGGCAGCCATCGACCTTCCAGCGGTCGAAGGTGGCGCGCTGGACGTTCTCCGCCGTGCCGTCCGGCTTCAGGCGGGTAATCGCGTGATCGCGCTCGTTCGGTGCATAAACGTGACGCCACATGAAGAGCGGCGCACCGTCGCGGTCGATGGCGCTGCTCAGCCGGCAGCATTCGCAGGAATGGTCGGCCAGCTTGTATTCGGGCTGGAAGCTGCGCCCGCCATCGGTCGATAGCGCGGCGTAGATCGCCGCCCCGCGGTAAGGCGTCTTGCTCCCCTTGGCCGACTCGAGATCGCGCTTGTCGATCCAGGCCAGGATCACCCGGTTGTCAGGCAGGGTCAGCATGGATTCGAAACGATGCGTGATGATCGCCGTGTCCTGATGCACGGTTATCGGCGGCGAAAACCGCTGGCCGTCGGCGGAACGTGCCAGGCGGACCGAGCCGGTGTTCGGCTTGGGGAAAGGATGCGTCCATGAAACGAGCAGCCCGCCATCGGCCGCGAAGGCGATCTTCGGGCGGTTCTCGCCATCGGCCGAAATTGCCTCGGGCTGGGCGTTGACCGCAGCCGGTGCCGACCACGTTTTGCCCTCGTCGGCACTGCGGTAAATCATCACGTGCTCGCCCTGCTTGGCTGCCACGAGCAGGCTGCCATCCGGTGCAAAGGCGGCCGATGAGCCGAGTTCCGGCCGGGCGCCTTTGGCCATGCCGGGCATGCCATCGGCGGCAAAGCCGAGCGTGGCGAACAGGCCAAGGCCGAGGAGTAAGGAGCGGGCCAGCGCGTGGCCAGCGAATGTTTTCATGTCAGCTCGCATGGATTACAGATCGAACTTGATGCCGGCAAAAATGGTGCGTTGCGAGTAAGGATACAGCGTGTAGTACTTGACGTTGGTGATGTTGTCGATGCCCACGGAGGCCGACCATTGCTTGTCAATTCGGTAGAGCAGCTTGGCGTCGAAGACACTGAAACTGCTGCGCCCGCCATAGACATTCGGATTGGGATCGGGGTAGGCGCCAGTCGTTGCATTGGCCAGCCCGCTGTGCTGCCGCCCGCTGTAGCGCCAGCCGAGGCTGTACGACAGGGCATCCGAGGCGTGGTAGACGGCCAGCAGCGAGGCGCGCCAGTCGGGAATGAGCGGCAGTTCGGTATTCTCCAGCCCCGGGTTGGCGCGGTCTTCGGCAATCCGCGAATGGACGTAGGCGATGCTGCCGGACAGGTCGAGGCCGTCGATCAGCAGGTCACGCGACTGCAAGGAGGTTTCGATGCCATAGCTGCGCACCCGGTCGATGTTCTGCACGCTGCTGATGCTGAAGCCGGGCAGGGTCGTGATGTCGGACTGGGAAACCAGCGCATTGCGTTTTTCCTCACCAAACAACGAGGTGCGCCACACGCCGCTGGGCAGGAAGCGTTCGAGGGCGAATTCCCAGGACTCGGCCGTCTCCGGCTTGAGGTTCGGGTTGTTGGTCAGCGCGACGTTATACGGCGCCGGGAAGGCGGCGATTTCGGCCGGCGTCGGGTTGGCGCCGCTGACCGTCTTGATGCCGACATTCTTGAACAGTTCATTGACCGTCGGGAAGCGTACGCCGCGACCGTAAGAACCGCGCAGCGACCAGTCATCGGAGAGCAGCCAGGTCAGCGAGGCCTTGGGCGAGAAGGCCTGAACCGTCTTGTCCTGATAGGTGACGTTGCCGCCGTTGGCGTAGTTGCTGCCTTCCGAAGCCGTCCATTTTTCAGCCCGGCCGCCGACCACCAGCTTCCAGTTCGGCGACATCTGCCAGGCATCCTGCAGGTAGATGGCATCGGTCGAGGTCACGCCGCGCGAATTGGTGTTCAGCGTGCCGGCCTCACTGGTCAGCCAGTTGCCGGCAGCGAGATTATATTGATCGGATTTGGTCGTGTAGCTATCGGTATGGAAGCCGAAGCTGACCTGATGCTCGCTGCGCAGGTTGCCGTCGGGGCGCCATTCGCCGCGCAGGTCAAGGTTCTTCCAGCCGGTGCCGTCGAGGACCGTGAGCGTGCCTGCCGTTGCCGAGGTACTCGGCGTCGGGCCGAAATTGCCCGACGAGGCGCGGGATACGTCCTTGTTCTGGTCAAAGATGCTGGCCGTCAGTTCCCAGTCCCAGGTGCCGCCGGTCTGCGATTTCACTGACAAGCCGTGCATGTAGTACTCGGCTTCGGCATGGCTGACGCTCGGTGCGGTGACGGAATAGTCCAGGCCGTTGATCCGCAGGTAGCGGTAGACACCTGCCGCCGAAGTCGAGCCATAGATCGTGTTGCCGGCCGCGTCCCGCAAATAGCTGTCGACCAGCTTGTCGGAGGTGTTTTGCCAGACATTGAACGTGTAGGTCGCACGAACAGATGGCGAGAAGTCGTAGGCCACCTTCAGCGTACCGTCGTTCTTGACCGTGTGATCGGCGCTGGTCGCCGCCGTATTGACCCGTGTGTTGTTGGCGATGTTGCGGTCGACGTGGGCGCCGGTAACCTCGGTGTATTGCCCGGCTGCCGCCGGGGCACCTGTCTTGGCCGTGGCGGCGGTGAAATCGGTCGGATGGCTGTGATTGTCGAGACGATCGGCGCTCAGCCAGAACGACCAGTCGCCAACCTTGTTGCCGACCGTTGCCGCCGCATGGCCGCCGGTAAAGTTGTCGTCGGTGCCATAGAGCTTGAAACGCTCGTTGAAGAAATCGAGCTGGGCATGGGCTTCGAGTTTGCTCGGCATGTGGGTCGTCATGAGCACCACACCACCCACCGAATTCCCCGGATAGAGGGCCGAGAAGGGACCGTACATGACATCGACCCGGTCGATGGCGTGCTGCGACACCACCCCCCAGCGCGGGCCGGGGCAGCAGCTATTGCTGAGGAAATTGGAGAGCAGCAGGCCGTCGGCGTAAACAATCGTTTCGGCGCTCGAATTGACGCCATACATGCGCATGGCCAGGCCGCCGTTGACGTCGCCAATGAAGCGCTCGCGGACATGGACACTCGGCAGGTATTGCAGGGCGCCGGCCGAGGACACCGAATTGACGCTTTCGGCGATCTGCCTGGCGGTCACGCTTTCGGTGGTCGACGGCACATTGGCCGGCACCGCCGGCTTGTCACTCGTGATGACCATTTCGCCAAGCTGCTTGTCGCTCTCCGGCTCGGCCGCCTGGGCGGCCGGCAGTTGCGAAAAGGCTGCGACGACTGCCAGGAAAATGCCGTTGAATCCGAACGTCCGGTGATCCAATTTCGAAACCCCCAAAAATTAGCCCGCTACCGGGCGTTGAAACACCGCGGCGTCTAGCGCGCCGACTCGGTCAGAAAAGCAATTTTCACGATGCTGGCGCGCTGGGCAGCGGCCATGACGTCGGCCACCTTTTCGTAAGCCACCTTGCGGTCGGCGCGCAGGTGCAGTTCCGGCTGGCGGGCGCTGGCCGCGGCAAAACGGGCGTCGAGCGCATCACGGTGGATGGCTTCACCATTCCAGAAGACCTTGCCGTCGACATCGATGGCAAGCTGGATGACTTCCGGCTTGTCGTCGAGCTTGGTGGCGTTAACTTGCGGCAGATCGATCGGCACGGCCTGATGAAAGAGCGGCGCAGTGATGATGAAAATGACCAGCAGCACGAGCATCACGTCGACCAGCGGCGTCGTATTGATTTCGGCCATCGGCTGGGTGACGCCAGCCTCGTCGAAGCTTCCGAAAGCCATGATCAGGCCTGCCGGCTGGCGCGGGCGGCGCCGATATCGACCAGATTGACGTTGCCGCCAACGCGCACACCGGTCGTCAGGTAGGCATGCAGGTCATGGGCGAAACCGTCGAGTTGCACAGCGACCAGCCGGTTGGCCCGGGTGAAGGCGTTGTAGGCAAGCACCGCCGGAATGGCGACGAAGAGGCCGGCCGCCGTCATGATCAACGCCTCGCCGACCGGGCCGGCGACCTTGTCGAGCACCACCTGCGTCGCGCCGGAGAGGCCGACCAGCGCGTGGTAGATGCCCCAGACCGTGCCGAACAAACCAATGAATGGTGCAGTTGACCCGACGGAGGCAAGAAAGGTCAGGCCGCGTTCGATCCGTGCCTGGGTATGGACGATGTGCGAACGCATCGAACGCGTCACGAACTCGCTGGCGTTGACCCCGGCGCCGATGCCGCGCGCGGCGTTCTGCTGATGGGCCTGGGCCGAATGAGCCCCGGTCAGTGCCAGCCCGGCGAAAATCCCGGAAGGATCATCACGGCGCAGTACTTCGAGCGCCTCGGGCAGCGAGTTGGCGTCCCAGAATGCCGCCAGCGCCCGCTCCTGCGAGCGCGAAGCGCGCCAGGCCGACATCAGCTTGCTGAGAATCACCGACCACGAGGCCAGCGAGAGCACGGCGAGGATCAGAGCCGTAACGTGGGTGACCAGGTCGCCCTGGCTCCAGAAGTGGGCGAGGCCCAGTTGCGAATTCATGTTTTCCCTTTCCTACTCAAATGCAAAGGTGATCGGCACGATCACCGAAGAATCGACTGCTTCATCGCCACGCCGGGCCGGCACAAAGCGCCAGCGGGTAACGGCGTCGATGGCCGCCGCATCGAGCCGCGGGAAGCCACTCGATTTCGAAACCGCTACATCGAGCGCCGTCCCCTGCGCACTGACGCGCACCTTCAACAAAACCTTGCCCTCCTCGTTCATGCGCCGGGAAAGGGCCGGATAGACCGGCTTCGGGTTGTGCAGGTAATCGGCATCGAAACGGGCGGCGACCACGGCCACCGGGGCCGGCGCGGGCGCAGCGACGACCGGCTGGGGCGGCGGTGCAGGCGGTTGCGGCGCCACGGTAAAGCTGCTCGTCGCCGTCGGGCTGGCCGCAGCGAGGACCGGCTGCGGCTGGGCGACGGGTTGCTTGCGCGCTTGCGGCTTGGGCGGAGGTGGTAGCGGCCTGGCCGGCTCCGGCTTCTCTTCGATCATCGGCAGCAAGCGCACGCTGATGCTCGGCGGCAGGGTGATCAATTCGTTTTTGACCGACACGTACAACATGGCGTAAGCCAGCAGCAGGTGCAGCAGGACGACCAGCGCCGCGTTGGCGAGACGTTCGCCACGGGCCAGAGGCACTTCCCGGCAATCGAGTGGAGGCAAAACAACCGCAGTCACGGAGGGCGCTTGATCCATATCAAAAAACGTTGAAAAACAAAAACTTAACGAGGAACGGATTCTAAGCATTCAGGTGCTGGATGCCGATGCGACAAATTGTCACAGGGGCCACGGATATAATCGGGTGATGTCTGCCGGCGCCCCTCTCCCCCAGCCGAAATCTCCCGAATGGCTGCACAGCGGTCGCTATTTGCTGATCGCGCTGGCGTTGCACGGACTGGTTTTGCTCTATCCGCTGACGCTGAGCGTCGACCAACTCGAAGCAATGCCCCCCACCCCGGTCCAGGTCCAGCTGACCGAGCGCCTTTCGGCGGTTCAGACAATACCGCCGGCGCCACCGGAAAAGGTCGCGGCGCCAAAGCCTGTTCCCCGGGAAAAGCCCGCCCAGACAGCGCGTCCGGTCATCGCCCTGGCGCCGGAACAGGCCAGAGATGAGCCGACGTTTTCAGTTCCCGCCCCCGTCGTCGCCCCCCCCGTTTCACTACCGGCCACAGCACCCGCGGCCAGTTCGCCCCAGCCGGCGGTCACCGCTGCCCGCTTCAACGCCGCCTACCTGAACAATCCGGAACCGAAATACCCTTCGCTTTCGCGGCGACTGGGCGAGGAGGGCAAGGTGCTGCTCAGGGTTCGGGTCATGCCGGACGGCCGGGCTGCTGCGGTCGACATCGAAAAAAGCAGCAATTTCGCAAGGCTGGACGAGGCGGCACGGCAAAGCGTGACAAATTGGCGCTTCGTACCGGCCAAACGTGGCGATGAGGCCATCGAGGCAACGGTCCTCGTGCCCATCGTCTTCCGGCTCGACAACTGAAAGAGGAAAGCCGGACGTGACGGCGGGGACCGAAGTCCCCGCCGGCTATCTTTGGTAACAAGGCTCTAGCAGCCCCGGCTAACCGTTTTTAGGCGGCAATAGCGAATTGCTCATCATTGGCAATTATGGATTTGCTTCATTAACGTCGATCGCCTGACGAGTTGCCTGCGCACCTTTGCCCGCCCTGTCGAAGCCAGTACACCCCCAGCCAAAAACACTCAGTGGAATGCCCTTGGGTGGAGGTGAGGGGAATCGAACCCCTGTCCAGAACGCCTCCAGATTGCCGGAATTACAACCATGCTTACATTATGAGGGCGATGGTCCGTGCTTTCAAGAGGCTTGATATTTCTAGACTTTTACCAAGCAGTGCAACCGCGAAGCTCTTCGAGTCCCTTGCAGCAAAAATGCCTCGTCGTTTGGGACTTTTGCAGATGTTTGGGACACCTGCTTGGAGCCAAGATTAGCACGCATAGGGGCGATGTATAAGACCCACCCCCGGAACATGGGAAAAATTTCTCACGGTGGGCATCCCGGACACTGGTCCTACCTAAGGCCCATGACCTAGACATGTTCGACTTCATATTTGGCGCTTCGTGTCGCTTCCGCTAAAGTCTTCCTGTGCAGACAACTATGGGAGCAAGAATAATGATGTGGTCTTTCAGTGTCGGTGGCGGCTGGGTCGAAATTGTTGATTTTCTGGCAACGTCGGAAACGACCGATTGTGCGGAAGAAAAGCGACTTGCAGGCTTTTGTTCTCATCCCAATTTGTTGGTCGGAGATGATGAAGGCATTTTTTCTGTCGAGGTATTCAACAGAACATTCGTGGGAAATGCCAGCAAGGAGCCTCAGTATGAATTTCTTGCGGCGGTCTCGGTTGGCGGATATGTTCAGTATGTCGCGATTCCAAAGTTACCGGATTTACTAGAATTTCTGCGGCAGACGGTTCCGCTCTCCACTTCGATTGATGAGTGGTCAATTAAGCGTCAAAAGTATCTCGACCGGATTGAGCGCGAGATATCGCGTTAAGTCTGCTTATCTTATTGCCACGTCATGCAACATGGTCTTGATGTAGGTTTGATAGGGAATCCCCAAGAGCCGCGCCTGCTGCCGTAGCATGGTCAACAACGGACGAGGGAGACGGATGCTAATCTTTTCTGATGGGCCTGATTTAGGGTCTTCCTTCTTCCTCCTACTGGCCCTCATCGTTGCCCGCAGTGTTGCCTTGTCAGTGTTCAGTTTTTTTGCCTGTTCGACCAGCGAGGCAATCAATGCTTCATCTTCTTCCGACATCTCGACAGGTTCCATTGGTTCGCCTACCAATGTGCTGTCAAAGCAATCCGGCAACCCTAAGCTGTCCATACTTTTTTTCCTTACCTTTACGATTAATCACTGGTTCAGGTTAAGCACCTGAAATCCTTATAGCTCTGCCGTGTCATTGGTCGGATCAGGGAGTGGGGGATAGTCGAGAGTAGTGAGGTCGTCGAGATCGTGAAAAACGGGGGTGGGCTGGGTATGGGATGCTGCGTCGGAAACCACCATAATGGGGCGGCAGGTTGGGAAGAGGTCGGCAGGGGAAGAAGTAATTAGAGAGCGATTTCCTGAGGTGTTATCAGAGATGCATTCCGGTCCGAGATTAGAACCTGGGTTTTCCTCGTATTGGCGCGGGGTTTCGGGCGGTTGATGAGATGCGAATTCTGGCTGGCTGCCGACCACGCTAGACTTCTCAAGACAGGCCGAATTTCCGCAAGCGATGATGGCGGATTTGGCTGCTTTGCCACGTCCTGCGGGTGTCTGCCACCGCTCGGTTAATTTCCGCAGCCGGCCACGCGCAATCTCGTTTAGCGGGCTGGCTTTGGTGCCATTCTTGTTTAGGCGGGTGCCGCCCTTTTTGCGGTTGATCTTGGTCAGATCGCCACCGTCGCCAATGATGTTGCCGAGACATATCTGGCGCTCTGCAATCTGACGCTCAAAGTCGGTCTGTGGCTCGTCAAACCGCCGGAATCGGAAATAGTTGCTCAGGTCGGCGAAATTGAAGCCAGCGAGGTCGTCGAGGCTCTGCGCTGGGCAAGCCCTACTCTGCAACCGGATTTCAAGCCGTGCCCGGCATTGATCTTCAGGAAGCTCTTGCCCGTTATCGGTGATCTTCAAATATCCATGCTGGAAGCGGTCGGCATCCCCGTTAGCGATGCCGATCTGGAACCCCTCAACGAGCGCCTGTATCAGTTCCCTGTGTGATCCAATGGCCCGCGTCTCGTTCTTCAGCCTGTAGATGCGTGGATGATTTGACGAAACCAGATTGATGCCCTTCAGGAAGTGCGAAACCATCCCGGCAAGTTCTTCGAGAGCGACGGTAACGCCCTTCTTGGCGTAGGCATCAAGCGCCACCTCGATACCCAGCACCTTGATTACGGCGGCAGGGTCGAGACGATCCTGAATGGTGTCGAGCGCAGACTTGATCGCCACGAAGCGTTCCGGCGCTTGGATACGGACAGCAAAGCGCGTAGTCGTCGTATTCTTGCGGTTCTCAGGGTATTTCTCGCCGGTCTGTGGATTGATGCCGTGCGCGTGCGAAAACAGGCCCGCTCCCGCTGTGTGCAGATGCTTGGCTTGCGTCGGCTTCATGGTACGAACTTCGAGTTCGACCCAATCAACGACGGCAACGAAACGGAACCTGCAATAATCCATGTGCATTTTCTATTTTGCCGCCGCGTGGTCTTTACCCGCTGGCAGCTTTATTTTTTGTCAGTCACGAATGACTGAATTACCAAGACAACCGGGAAAAGCACAACCTTTCCCGGTGATCCTGTTACATGGCTTCGACGACTATCGTCTGACCTTGCAAGTCATTAACCAGCACAAACGACACGCCCGCAGCACTGGTGCCGATATGAACGACGGCATGCCCTATGTCGTGGGTGTGCTCGATGCTCGCGGTTTCGAGATAATCAGCAGTTTCCTGCATGGTCATGGTCTTCATGGGTACATCTCCTTTAGGTTGATGGGCGGAACCGCCGCCCGTCGGTTTAGTGAATCGTCACTGGCTTGGCCTTGCGATGCTTCCAGCACCGCTCATCTAGCAAGTCGATTTCCACCTCGACCGTCTGATAAGAAATCCCTTTCCGGGCTTCTGGGATCAGTAACCGAACTTCCTTGATGAACTCAATAACTGAGGCCGGTTGATAGATTGGGCGACCGCAGCCGGCAGCCATAACACCCAATGGTAATAAGCGAAGCCCCGCAATATCTGTTTTCTCGGCCCTCATGTCAGCAAGACAGTCTGACCAATCACGGATTGGCCCAAGTTCCCGACGAAGCAAATACGAGACCTCGGAAGACCGCATTCCTTTCAGTTTCATTCGCAGTCTTTCGTATGCACGAGCATCAGGGAAGGCCATCCCTTCATGCCGTTCTCAATCCACAGGCAGGGCTGGTCGGCTTCGTCGCGCCCGGCATGAACCTTGAAACCGCCCATGTCTTCAGTCCCCCACACTTCGCCGAGACGCATGAACTCTGAAAGCTCCTGATCGTCCATCATGGCTGAGTAGCTAAGCATGGGATGACGGTCAGCAACGCTGTCAAGGGAAGCGCGTGGCGCGTTAATCGTTCCAGCCAAGAGTTCGCTCATGACAATTTCCCGGATAGCAGCAGTCACGTTCTCATCAGCGGGAATCTGCGCTATCACGGTGGCGCACCATTGTTGCCAAGTCTGGCTTGCATTGCCTGCCAGCCATTCAACAGCTTGCCATGTTGGAGCATCCAGCCTCACCGGCTGGCGCTTACCTTGCCCAAGCGGAACCATTTTCAGAATAGGATCGGTCATTACAAAATGTCTCGTTATTAAGTTGGAGCAACTGTATCACTTAGTATTCACTTGCGCCATATAAGATGCACATGTAAAATGTGTCACATCTAAACGGTCATTTAGTTGTGACACAACAAGGGAAAAACATGAAGCCAGCCGTCATTTACCGCCGCGTATCGACCAACGAACAAGGTAAGAGCGGTTTGGGTCTAGAGGGGCAAGCGGCAGCACTAGGCTGCTTTTGTGAATCAGAGGGTTTTGAGGTAGTTGCCGAGTTTCAGGACATTGCCAGCGGAAAGCTACCGATTGAGGCCCGTCCCGGCCTTGCTGCTGCTCTGGAAAAGGCACGTAAGCTACGCTGTCCGGTGATCGTCGCCAAGCTGGATCGCCTGTCCCGTGATGTAGCATTTATCTCTGGCCTGATGGCTCGTGGCGTGCCGTTCATAGTCGCAGAGCTTGGCGTTGATACTGACCCATTCATCCTGCACCTGTTTGCAGCCTTGAGCGAGAAAGAGCGCCGCATGATCGGAGAGCGGACGAAAGCTGCCCTACGGGTCAAAAAGGAAGCAGGGGCATTGCTGGGGAATCGAACCAACCTTGCCGCTGCCCGTATCAAGGCTGGCGAAGCCAAGACAGCCGCTTCCCGTGCTTTTGCCGAACGTGTTCGCCCTGAGATTCAAAGGATGCAGGCCAGCGGAGAGAGCTTGAACAAGATCGCCGCTCGTTTGAACGCGGTGGGAGTTCCGACCGCCCGCAATGGCTCATGGACAGCAAAGGCAGTCGGCAGGGTGCTTTCAGCCTAGACTGAAAGTACAACAATGACTAGGCGGAGAAGGGCCAGCTAGCGAACATACGGGTTGCCCGTATCAAAACCTGATGAGCCACGAGTGACATAAGGATTACCAGTGTCAAAGGATGACTCTCGCCGTCGCTGATCGTATGAGCTATCGTGACCCGTGTGGCTATTGCGTTGCCTTTCTTGTTCCTCTACGCGCGCCCGCGTGTCTTGATACTCGCGCTCACGAGCATTGAACTTCTCACAGTTCGATCCCCTGCACACGTGACGCCCATCGCCTAGATAAATGATCTTGTCTTTTGCACATACGTGGCAGGATATGGCGATAAGGGACGCAGCGGCAATCAGCTTTTTCATCAAATTAGAAATGCCAAGTTGAATTGCAATTTACGCAATGTGCTTCTGTGACCGCATCTTTCCTAGAAAGTCCTGTGGCAAGTAGCGAGACCCCTCCTGTCAGAATAGCTCCCGTTGCTTTTGCACCACTAATCCCAGCTTTCTTTTTGATTGGCTTGGTTAAGACTTTTCCTTTTTCTTGGCAATGCGGGCAAACAAACGCTGGCTGCGGTGTTCCATAAAGAGTGACGTCAGTTGGCGTAATTGAGCCATCTGTGATCCCGCTCTGATTAAGTTTGTATTTAGCATCAACATCGGAAAGCCAAAACATGAAAACCAAAACGACAACAACAACAAAGACCCAGCCCCAGAATCCCATACATCCCCCATGCGTCTAGAAAAGGAGCCATGATCATACAATGAAAGCATATGTCACGATTAGTGCGTGGCCGATAAGAATACGCTGACTCAAAGTTCTAGGGGTGACGACATCATCCCTCAGAGCGCGATTTGGGCAGCGAGTGCGAGAGCTACGGAAAGCAACCGGACTTTCGCAAGAAGCGTTTGCCGACAAGTGCGGCTTTGCCCGTAGCTACATGAGCCGGGTCGAACGAGGCGGTGCCAATCCGTCGCTGGATGCTATCCAGATAATTGCTGATGGTCTAGCGGTGCCGGTGGCCCGCCTGTTCGAGTAGCGCGGAACGCATTTCCAGCCCTGTGGATAACCCAAGTAGTAGGGTAGTCCCACCCAATGGGCTGAAAATGCCCCATAGCGCCATTCTGCAAGCCTGAGGACGGCTTGCCACCAGATTTAGTTGCGACTGTATGGCGCAATGACCCCAGTGACGTGCGCAAAATCCAACACTGCTACAACTTCACGCATGATGGCTGACGAGAAGTCTTTGCCATACCTCCCGAACGTAACGCTATCGTCCTCGTGCCCGACCAACGCAGCAATTTTCTCCTTCGGAACGTCCGCTTGCTTCAGCCGGTCGATAACAGTATGCCGGAAGCTATGGAAGACTTTGCCGTTGTCGCTAATGCCGCACTGTCGGCGGTAACGCTGGAACCACTTCGAGACCTTCTGACCGTAGCCATCGCGTTGCAACGGCAACTCCGGGAACAATCGCGTCTCATTGGTGGTGCGCAGCTCATCAACGTATCGCAGCAGGCCCAGCCGCACTAGTTCGGCATGAACCGGAATAGTCCGCTTGCCAGCCTTCGTCTTCAGGCGCTTCCCTTCGCCCTGATCGTTGATGCTGATGAGAGGAATTCCATCGACTTCGTAAAAATCGGCGAGGTGCAATTGCGCGATCTCATTTTGTCTCGCTCCAGTGAAAAGCGCGATCAACGGTGCCCAATACCGATGAGGGAGCGTGGCCCGCTCACGGCGGTAATCCTCCCGATGGAACAGCTTGATAAGATCATCATCGGAAAACGCTTGGCGCTCTTCATTCGCCCGCTTGGGGTTCTTGATCGTCATCCCGCCGGCAGGGTTGAGTGAGGTGTAACCATATTCGACCGCCCACCGGAACAATGCTGAAATCCGAGTCAGATTTTTATTGACCGTGTTCGGCGCCGCCGGCTGGTCCGCCAGTGCGAGAACCTCATCAATGCTTTTCCCACGATAGCGCGGACTCTTGTTGATGTTCGGCGGCAATCGCTGAAGCGTTGCCTTGTAGGCACGGTGCTGTTCGTAGCCATAGCCGGTGATCGACTGATCTCCGACGATGTTCAGCCATTGCGCGAGAATCGCCCGGTTTTCGGTATCGGTCTTTGCTGTCCAGCAGCTTTCAGCGTTCTGATTGGCGCAGTAGGCTTCAATGACAGCAGATAATGGTTCGCCGGGTGCCGTCGTGTTTCCCGTTGCCCCTACGGACACAGGAACCGTCCCGGCCGCCTTAATTGCCCTCGCCGTGAAGTCGGCCAAGTAATCACGCTCCTGCTCAAACCGGGTCGCTTGAGCTTCCAAGACCTTTACATGCTCAGTGCCAAGCGCGATCCCGAATGCACTTCTGGCAAGACTATGGGCTCTGTGCTCGACAGCGCCTTCCTTGTCTGTCAGCAGCATGATTTTAGGCAGCAGTGCCGCCATTCGTGCATCTATGGCGTTCGCAAACGCCACCAGTTCGTCACCCAGCGCGACATCGCCGGTCGCTTGCGCATGCTCAGTCAAGGTTTCCAGCGCATCTTGAGCAACCTTCAGTTCGGACAGTTCAGCCTGAACCGCTTCTGCTGCGTCGTCTTGCTTTAGTGTCGTATCGACAAAGGTGCTCAATTCTCTGGCGAATATATCGCGCTGTAGCTGAAGCTCTGCAGCAAAACCCGAACCGGGCAACCCTTTGTCACTCGTACTCATACGACGAACCCTATGGAAATAGTCTTGCGCGAAACCGGACAGCCGGACAGCGACTAGCTTCGCTTGTCTTTTATTGGAAGTGCCGACCGATAGGCGGTATTCATGGGCCGGGAATGATACCCGTAGCGCCTTTGGTATGACGACGCGGAACCCGAAAACGCCGTGTCGGTTTCGGTGAAGATATGCCGGTAACTTGATGGACATTGCCTGCCCTCCCTTTGGGAGACTCGTTTGGGACACCAAACGAATTGGCACTGCCACAAAAAGAAAAACCCGCTGGGCTTTCAGCGGGTTACGTTACTTGGCATTTCGTCGAGGGGAATCGAACCCCTGTCCAGAACGCCTCCAGATTGCCGGAATTACAACCATGCTTTGAATTATGGGGGCGGGGTGGGGGTTTTTCAAGCGGGGATTCGCCACGGTGGGCAAATTCAGTGGCTGCACCAGCCACGGCGGTCATCGTCACCGAAACTACCGCGCAAACTTTCAGGCGAGGCCAGGGTTGAGCGCACCCGCATCGAGGTGCCAGCGAACAACACATTGAAACGGGCCGGTTCGTTCCAGTCATCGCAATAACGCCACTCCCAGACAAGTTCGTCACGCGCCTTGAAATAAACGGTCCACGCGGCAACGGACGGCCCCAGGGTCCGCACCACTTCGTCTGCCGTCATGCCCGCCTGAATGCGGGCAAAGTGCCGCGTATCGAGAACATTTTCACGACTCAGCACATTGCCCCGGGCATCAATACGGACAAAAAAGGTGTGATAACCCATCGGACCGCGCGGATAAACCAGTGTCTCGCCGCCATCGGTTTCGTTCCAGCGCACGGCCGGCTGCCCCATGACGCGTTCGATGTCCTCGACCCGCGCAGCACCGGCTTGCAGCCCGAACCCGTCGTAAGCCGCGCAAGAACCCAGCAGAGCGGTGAGCAGCGCAACGACAAGGATTCGGCTCGGCATGGCCTTTTACTCGCGCTCGGCGGCGAGCAAACGCTCGCAGTAGCGGGCGATCAGGTCAACTTCGAGATTGACCTTGCTGCCCGGCTTGAGCCGATTGAGGGTGGTGTTTTCCAGCGTGTGCGGGATCAGGTTGATCGTGAAGTCGGTGCCCTTGACCTCGTTGGTCGTCAGGCTGGTGCCATCGACGACGATCGAGCCCTTGCGCGCGATGAACTTGGCAATGGCTTTCGGGGCACGGATTTCGAGCAGACGATTGTCGCCGACCGGATCGAAGCGCAGCACTTCGCCAACACCGTCAACGTGGCCGGACACCAGATGGCCGCCGATCACGTCGTTGAGGCGCAGCGCCTTTTCCAGATTGACCGGGCCGGGTGCATCGAGGCCGACGGTGCACGACAGGGTTTCCGGCGAAACATCGACGGCAAAGGTATTGCCTTCCCTGGCCACCACGGTCAGGCAAACGCCGTTATGGGCGATCGAATCGCCAAGCGAAACATCGTCGAGCTTGAGGCCGCCGCCATCGACATGCAGACGGTAGCCGACTTCACGCGGGGTGAGGTGAGTGATGCGGCCGACTGCCGCGATGATTCCTGAAAACATAGCTGTTCCTGCCGTAGGCAAAAACCGGACTTTATCATGCCCGATTGAGCCGTCGGCTGGTGCGAAAGCAACTCTGAACGCCAACTCCCGCGCTTTGGGCGTACCGGCAAGCTGGCCGTGAACGACGCGTGACCGGGGCCGGCCGCGGCCCCGGTCACCACATTCAGCGCTTACCGCCCACGACGATCGTCTTCATCACCGTGGCGACGGCGTTGTTCCGGCTGACCTCCTTGTGGTGGCGCTGGCTGACGCGGCGGTTCAACCCTCGGCTGGGGCATCGGTGCCGGGGCAGGCGGGGGGGCACGTAATTCCTGAACCGGCTGACGCGGTGGCTCAGCCCGTTGCTGCGGCATCGGCACGGGGGCCGGAGCTGGCGCCCGGAACTCCTGGCGCGGCGGTTCGGCGCGCGGCTGCGGCATTTCGCGTACCGGTGGCGGGGCGGGCGCCCTGACTTCCGGAGCCGGCCTCGGCATTTCCGGCTGACGCATGGGCTGTGGCGCTTCGCGTTCACGAGGCGGTGGCGCCGGACGTTCCATGCGCTGAACATCCCGCACTTCCCGACGCGGCTCTCTTTCCTGCGGCGCCATCATCGGCCGTGGCTGACGCTCCTCGGTACGCGTTTCGGGCGCCGGTGTGTCGCGGCGCATTGGCGCCGGAGCTGCCTCTGGCGGGCGGCCGCGCATCTCCGTTTCGGGACGCGCTTCACCCGGACGGCGGAAGCCGTCGCGCCGCTGCAGCGGCGACACCTCGGCCGGCGGTGATTTGCCGACATCGGGGGCTGCCTGACGCTGTTCTGGCGACACTATCTCGCGGCGGACCGGCGGTACATCCCCCGGCATCTTGCCGGCTTCGACCGCAGGCTGCCCGTCTCCGGGGCGGCGGAACCCGCCACGGCGCCCGTCGAGCGGCTGAGTCTGACCGGCTTCCGGCGCTGGCTGGCGAATTTCCGGCGGCACTGCCTCGCGACGTTGTGGCGTGGGGGGTGGTGCAACCTCAACCGGACGCCCACGATTTTCAATTCCTGGACGCATGTCGGGCAAGCCACGCCCACCTTCACGGCGCGTTTCGCCGTCGCGGGCATTCCCGGCCTCCGGCGTCGGCTGACGGAAAGCCGGACGATCCGGATTGCGTGGCATCGCTTCTGAACGCGGTGCGCCGCGCTCCTGGGCATTCAGCCGCGGGGCATCGAAATCGCGGCGTGGCCGGTTGATCGGTTCGCGTCTTTCGTCGTTGCGCGGACGTACGGCTCCCTGAGCCGGGGCCAGCCAGTCAGCATTCGGTGCGGAGCGGGCAAGCGGGGCACGGCCGAGCGCCGGGCGCTCCTGGCGCTGAATTTCGCGTGAGGTGATCGGGCGGCCTTCACGGACCAGATTGGCCGGAACGACGGTAACTGCACGCGGCAAGGCATGGTGGGCAAAGGGAGCATGCCCGCCGGGACGAATGGCGCGGTCGATGATGCTCACATCACGGACGTGAGTGATGTTGATCTGGCGGACATAGTTGGGACTGTGACGATGGCTAGGCACATAGACTTCACGCGGGGCAAGCGGGAACCAGCCGACGGCCGGTGCGGCGCCGAAGCTGAAGCCAACGCTCCAGCCCGGGTTGCCAATCCAGGCAACGAGGGCCGGCGCATAGACCGGGCGGGCAACAATGCGGCCGGGAATCCAGCCCCAGCGGCCATGGATGATTGCCCAGCGCCCGTAGTGGAAGGGCGCGAAGCCCCACGGCGCCTGGTCGATCCACGTCCAGCCCCAAGGGGCGACCCAGGCCCAGCGGCCGTAGCGGTAGGGCGCCCAGTCGTCGGCCACGGCGCGCGGATACCAGACGGAACCGTAGTCGGGCGCTGTCTGCCAGTCACCGTAGGCGTCGAGATCCTGATAGCCGGTCATGTGCGGCGAAACGTGGCGGCGGGACTGGCTGGCCAGCGTCACGTTCTCGCGATTGGCCACCCAGCGGTCGAAGGCATCGTTGCTGCGGTCGGCATCGAGCTGCTCGTTGCCGTCGCTCCAATGGCTGACCTTCTGGCCGGCGGCTACCGGCGTCGCCCGTTGGCCGTCATCGAAAACGGCGCGGCCGGCCTGTACGCTCAGTTCGCTGCGATCCCCGAAGACGTCGATGCGATAGCGCCCCGGCGTCAGGAAACGGACATTGCCATCCGGCGTGGCGATCACCACATCATCGACCTGATCGCGGTCGAGAATGCTGACCGCCAAGCTGCCGCCGCTGACGCGAACATCGACTCGCGCGTCGTCGACGACGGGAAACTCGACCTCGCTGTCGTCGGCCAGTCGATAGGCAGTGGAGCCGATCCACACTTCGGCCCGACCGCGCTGCCCGGTTTCGAGAACGGCGCCGCTGCTGATCGGCCAGTTGAGCGTGGCCGGTCCGCCCTGATCGTTACGGTCACCCCGAAAATCGACCTGATTTTCAATATGCGCCAGACGCCCGACGCGGGCAGGTGGATCGCTCTGCGCCATGGCGGGCAGAGCAAGCGCCATGGTCAGTGCGAGCAGAATTTTTTGAAAGGATTGCAGCATCGTGGACTCCCGAAGGAAAAGCGCCGCCCGCACAAAAAGGCGGGCCAGTGTGTAATCAACGCGCCAACACGAGAAAGGATGCGTCAGCGCAGCAACTAAATGGTTTCAAAATGTTGCTGCCCTGATGCCTTCAGGTGTTGTCGGTCGTAATACCGTATTTCTTGGCGACCGTGACGTACAGTTCGCGGGCCGAAGCCACCTTGGCGCTCTTGCGGTCCTTGCGCTGGGCGCGCTGCAGGTAATCAAGGGCCCGGGCCGCCAGTTCGGCATCCCAGCCGTTCTTGTCCATCAAGGCGTAAATGGCCTTGGCGGCATTGACCAGAAATTGCAGGTTGGGCACCTGCTCGACAGCCTGGATCAGCAACTGGACAGCACCTTCGAGATCGCCGCTGCGCGCCGCCATGACACCCTTGTTGTTGAGCTCGACAATCTCCTTGCCGACCTGCTCAAGCATCGCCTTGCCGGCATCGGGCTGGCCGGTTTTTTCGAAGACGCTGGTGATGTGGTCGATGAGGTTCTTGTCCTCATGGTTTTCGGCGGCAACCTGGCGCATGATCTTCGTCGCTTCGCCTTCCTTGCCGGTGGCGTAACAGGCGTGGGCCAGATCGACCGCCAGCCGCTGCGACACATGCTTGCCGTTCTCGGCCGCCTCTTCGCTGATCGTTTTCTGCAAGGCCAGCGCCTGATCGACCAGATGCTGGGCCTTATCTGCCGCCCCCTCGCTGTTCAGACACAGGCTTTCGGTCACCAGTGCTGCCAGTTCGGCCTGCTTGTCGCCGCGCCATTCACGCTTCATGTCGGCGGCAATCTTGCGCGAGGCCGCGACGTTACCTCGCTCAACCAGTACGCGCGACAGGTTGGCGAAGTCATCCACCGTCCTCAGGCTCGACCCCTTGCTGCGCTCGATGACCTTGCCGTAAGCCTTTTCGGCGGCCAGCAAATCGTTGTTGCGGGCTGCCACGTCACCGACCAGCCGTTGCCGAACCGTGTTGTGCGGCGAGGCATCGGCCGCCCGCTGCAAGGTCTGCTGGGCTTCCTCCAGTTTGCCCTGGGCTTCATGCACCGAAGCCAGAAAATCGTAGGCCGACAGATAGTCCGGCGCTTCCTGCGTGACCTGCTCGGCCAGATGCTCGGCCTCGTCGAGCGCCCCGCGATCGCGCAGGGCTGTTGCCAGTCCCATCTTGGCCCAGGGTACGACGCGCCCTTCGAGAACGCGCCGGAAAACCTCTTCGGCCTCACGCGTCTTGCCCAGCGTATGCAGCAGATCACCCTTGAAACGCAGGGCATCGTACACAAATTGCGGCTGCTGCTGGATAACGCGGTCGCAGGCAACAATGGCTTCCTGCAAGGCACCGCGCTCGATCTGCTCATAGATCTTGCGCAGCACGTGCTTCTTGTAGATGGCCCGGATCAGCCTGGCCTGGAGCTGCTCGGCGGTAAACGGCTTGATCAGGTAATCGTCGGGCGCCAGTTCGGCCAGCGAAACAACGTTAGTGTAGCCACGCTCGCTGGTGATGATCATGTACACCGTCGACAACGGGATGAGGTGGGCGTGGCGCAGTTCCTCAAGGAGTTGCTGGCCGTCGCGGCCATCGTCGAGGACGAAATCGGAGAGCACGATGTCAAAACGGTTGGCCTTGACCTGGCGGATGACCTCGGCCGAGTTGCCCGCCCCGTGCACCAGCGTCACGCTCAGCGCACCAAGCATCAGGCGCAGCGAATCGCGCGCCGGCGAATGACGGTCCACGATCAGGACCCTTTTCTTGGTCAGCGACTGCTGCAAAACCAGCAGCATCTCCTCGTTATCGAGCGGGCTGGGCCCTTTGGCTTGGCTAGTACTCATTTTGCAAACTTACTTGAGTTCACCGGACAGGGCAAGGAATCGGCAAAAACCTGTGATATTTCAGCGCCCTGAAGTAAAATCCGCAGTCCGCTATTGCGCTGCAACAAAGCCAAACTCATGCTCTATCCCACCCGTTTCGATGTCATCGTCGTCGGCGGCGGTCACGCCGGCACCGAGGCTGCGCTTGCCGCAGCCCGGGCGGGGGCGAACACGCTGCTGCTCACGCACAATCTGGATACGCTCGGCGCGATGAGCTGCAACCCGTCGATCGGCGGCATCGGCAAGGGCCATCTGGTCCGCGAGGTCGATGCGCTGGGTGGGGCGATGGCGGCGGCGACCGACGAGGCCGGCATCCAGTTCCGTATCCTGAACGCCTCGAAAGGCCCGGCCGTGCGTGCCACCCGCGCCCAGGCCGATCGCGTGCTGTACAAGCAGGCGATCCGCGGTCGACTGGAAAATCAGGCCAATTTGACCATCTTTGCCGAGGCCTGCGACGACCTGATCGTTGAAGGTGACCGCGTGGCTGGCGCGGTGACGCAGCTTGGCATCCGGTTCATGGCCGGCGCCGTCGTACTGACCGCCGGCACGTTCCTCAACGGCAAGATCCACGTCGGGCTGGAGAACTACACCGGCGGCCGCATGGGCGATCCGCCGTCGAATTCGCTGGCTGCCCGCCTGAAAGAATTGCAGCTACCGCAAGGTCGCCTGAAAACCGGCACGCCGCCGCGCCTGGACGGCAAGACCATCGATTTTTCGGTGATGGAAGAACAGCATTCGGACGACCCGATGCCGGTCTTCTCCTTCCTCGGCAATGCCGCCCAGCATCCGCGTCAGTTGCCGTGCTGGATCACCGAGACCAACGAACGCACGCACGACATCATCCGCAGCGGGCTGGACCGTTCGCCGATGTACACCGGCGTCATCGAAGGTGTCGGCCCGCGCTACTGCCCGTCGATCGAAGACAAGATCCACCGCTTCGCCGACAAGAATCAGCACAACGTCTTCCTCGAACCGGAGGGCCTGACAACGCACGAGATCTACCCGAACGGGGTGTCCACCAGCTTGCCTTTCGACATCCAGCTGGCGCTGGTCCGCTCGATCCGTGGCATGGAGAACGTGCACATCCTGCGCCCCGGCTACGCCATTGAGTACGATTTCTACGACCCGCGCGGCCTCAAGGACACGCTCGAATCGAAGGCCATCAACGGCCTGTTCTTCGCCGGCCAGATCAATGGCACGACCGGCTACGAAGAAGCCGCCGCGCAGGGCCTGCTCGCTGGCATCAACGCCGTGCGCTACGTGCGCGACGAAGCCGGCTGGTGCCCGAAACGCAACGAAGCCTACCTCGGCGTGCTGGTCGACGACCTGATCACGCGCGGCGTCTCCGACCCTTACCGGATGTTCACGAGCCGCGCCGAATATCGCCTGAGCCTGCGTGAAGACAACGCCGATTTGCGCCTGACCGAACAGGGCCGCGCCCTCGGCCTGGTCGACGATATCCGCTGGACCGCCTTCTGCCAGAAACGCGATGCCATCGCCGCCGAACAGGAACGCCTCAAATCAACCTGGGTCAATCCCAAGCTGACGCCGGCCGAAGATTGCATCCGCGTACTAGGCAAGCCAATCGAACACGAATACAACCTGTTCGAACTGCTGCGCCGGCCCGAGGTGTCCTACGCAGCGCTCATCACCCTGCCGATTAACGAAACCGGCGGCGAAGCCGAATCTCACGGTCAACCGGAAAATTTGCCCAAAATTGAAATGGACCCGGCGGTTATCGAGCAACTCGAAATCTCCGCCAAGTATCAGGGCTACATCGACCGTCAGGCCGAGGAAGTCGCCAAGTCGGCCAGCTACGAAAACACCGCGCTGCCGAGCGATCTCGATTACGCCACGGTCGCCGGCCTGTCCAACGAGGTCAAGCAGAAGCTCAATCAACACAAGCCGCAGACCATCGGCCAGGCCTCGCGCATTCAGGGCATCACGCCAGCTGCTGTTTCGCTGCTGCTCATTCACCTCAAGCGCCACAACCTGTCGCAAGCCGCATGAGTCAGAACGCCCTCGCCAGCGGCCTGGCCGCCCTGGACATCACGCTTCCAGCCGAGGCGCAGAGCAAGCTGCTCGCCTTCCGCGACCTGTTGCTCAAGTGGAACAAGACTTACAACCTGACTGCCCTGCGCGATCCGGCCCAGGCCATTTCGCATCATCTTCTCGATTCGCTGGCCATCCTGCCGCATGTCGGCGACGGCAATCTGCTCGACGTCGGCAGTGGCGGCGGCCTGCCCGGCATCCCGCTGGCCATCGCCCGGCCCAACCTCTCGGTCAGCATGGTCGACACCGTGCAAAAGAAAACCACCTTCCTGCAGCAAGCGGCCATCGAACTGGCACTCAGGAATGTTACGGTGCACCACGCCCGGGTTGAAGAAATGCAGGGACAATATGCCCAGATCAGCTCGCGCGCCTTTGCCGAAATCGGCCTTTTCATCAGCCTGACCCGCCACCTGCTCGCCCCGAACGGACGCTGGCTGGCCATGAAAGGGGTGCGACCGGACGACGAACTCAAGGCCCTGCCGGCCGACATCACGGTTGAATCAATCATCCCGCTCAGCGTACCCGGGCTGGATGCCGAACGACATTTGATCATTCTGAAAGCCGGGTCATGAAAGTACTCGCCATAACCAACCAGAAAGGTGGCGTCGGCAAGACGACCACCGCAGTCAATCTGGCGGCGTCGCTGGCCGCCGAGGGCAAGCGCGTCCTGCTCATCGACATGGATCCGCAGGGCAACGCGACGACCGGCGCCGGTATCACCAAGAAAGAAGCGCTGCCCACCGTTTATCAGTTGTTGATTGGCGCCGCGACGCTGCTCGAAGTCTGCATCGCGACTGCTTTCGACTTCGACATCCTGCCCGCCAACCGCGAACTGGCCGGCGCCGAAGTCGAAATGATCGAGCTCGACCAGCGCGAATACCGCCTGAAAAATGCCCTGGCGCAAAACCACGCTGAATACGATTTCGTACTCATCGACTGCCCACCGGCTCTCAACATGCTGACCGTCAATGCGCTGGTCGCCGCCGATTCGGTGCTCATTCCGATGCAGTGCGAGTACTACGCGCTCGAAGGCCTGTCCGATCTCGTCGAAACCTTGCGCAAGGTTCGCCATCATCTGAATTCGCGCCTTGAAATCGAGGGCCTGTTGCGCACCATGTACAACAGCCAGAGCACGCTGACCCAACAAGTCTCCAACGAACTCGAAAGCCACTTCGGCGACAAGGTCTACAAGACCATCGTGCCGCGCAACGTTCGCCTCGCCGAAGCCCCGTCCTACGGCAAGCCGGTCATCGCCTTCGACAAAAACTCCAAGGGTGCGCAAGCCTATTCCGCACTCGCCCAGGAAATTCTTGAAAGGGTCGCCCAATGATCAAGATGAAAGGACTCGGCCGCGGCCTCGACGCACTGCTTTCCGGCAGCGACGCCAAGGCCGAAGACGAACTGCGCAACCTGCCGGTCGAACGCCTGAAACCCGGCAAGTACCAGCCGCGTACTCACATGGACCAGGACTCGCTGGCTGAACTCGCTGCATCGATCAAGGCCCAGGGCGTCATGCAGCCGATTCTCGTGCGCGCCGTCAACAACACGCCCGGCGCCGAGCGCTACGAAATCGTCGCCGGCGAACGCCGTTGGCGCGCCTCACAGCTGGCCGGCCTGAGCGAAGTACCGGTTCTGGTTCGCAGCATTCCCGACGAGCAGGCGCTGGCCATGGCGCTCATCGAAAACATCCAGCGCGAAAACCTCAACCCGCTCGAAGAAGCTCAGGGCCTGCAACGCCTGATCGATGAATTCGGTCTGACCCACCAGCAGGCTGCCGATGCCGTTGGCCGCTCCCGTCCGGCCGCCACCAATCTACTACGTTTGTTGCAACTGACTGCCCCGGTTCAGGAATTGCTGATGACCGGCCAGATCGACATGGGCCACGCCCGCGCCCTGCTGCCAATTTCCAGCGGCCAGCAGGTTGGCGTTGCTCAACGCGTCGTGCAGAAGGGCCTTTCGGTCCGCGAAACAGAACGGCTGGTCCAGCAACTATTGAATCCACCCAAGCATGCGCCGGAAAAAACCATCGACCGCGATCTGCTGAGCCTGCAGGAACGCCTGTCCGATGGACTGGGCGCCAACGTCGCCATACGCTCCAACAAAAAAGGGGCCGGCAAGGTCACCATCGAATTTTCCAGTCTCGACCAGCTTGACGGTCTCATATCGCGGCTTCATGCATAAGCAATGTCACTAATCGTAACCCACAGAAAGTACGGGAAAACCCTCAATTTTTGCACTGCGGAAATTGACTCATCTATAAGACTCCGTTACACTCTCACGGTTATTGATCGAGGCATGTCTTGCATCCGCAGGTAAGCTGGATACTCAGTCGCCAGGCGGCGCTAACAACCATACTGGCCATTGCGGCCGGTTTGTTTGTCAGCACAAATGCGGCAGTCTCGGTTCTGATCGGGGGATCAATCGGATTCATCGCCAATCTCGGGTACGTCCTGAGAGCCTTGCGAATGAGTTCGGACGCTGACCCGGTCAAGGCATATCGGGCGCAAGCCGCCGGAGAGGGGTTCAAGTTTCTGCTCACTCTCGTCGGCTTTGCGCTAGTGTTTTTAGGGTACAAGGATGTGGCGGTTCTGCCGCTCTTCCTTGGATACGCATCAACCTTCGTCATCTACTGGATGGCACTGCTGAAGCAACGCTAGGCTGACTGGAGAAAACATGAGCGCAGAAGGCGGCACCACCGGTTACATTCAACACCACCTCACCAATCTGGCTGTCTGTGCTGACAGCGCTAAGGTAGATGGCGTCTGTACCGGTTTCTGGACTTTCCACCTCGACACCCTGCTGGTTTCCGGCATTCTGGGTTTGGTGGTTTTCGGCCTGATGGCCATGCTGGCAAGCAAGGCCACCGCAGGTGTCCCGTCAGGCGGCCAGAACTTTGTCGAAATGGTGGTCGGCCTGGTCGACCAGCAAGTGCGCGACACCTTCCATGGCAAGAGCGCTTTGGTCACTCCGCTGGCCATTACCATTTTTGTCTGGGTGTTCGTCATGAACGCCATGGACTTGATTCCGGTCGATTTCCTGCCAACCGCGCTGCAAGCTGCCACCGGCAATCATCACCTGCCTTTCAAGTTTGTTCCGACCACCGACCCCAACCTGACATTCGCCATGTCGCTCACCGTGTTCGTTATATCGATCGTCATGGGCCTCAAGGTCAAGGGTTTCGGTCACTTCATGCACGAAGTGTTCGCGGTCCCGTTTGGTCTCAAACTGGCTCCGATCAACCTCCTGTTCCGTATCGTTGAAGAAATCGCCAGGCCGATCTCGTTGTCCCTGCGACTCTTCGGCAACATGTACGCGGGCGAAATGGTCTTCATCCTGATCGCGCTGCTCGGCATCTACCAGTTGCCACTGGCATTGCCTTGGGAACTGTTCCACATCCTGATTATTACCCTGCAAGCTTTCGTGTTCATGATGCTGACCATCGTGTACATGTCGATGGCCGCAGAGTCGCACTAAGTTTCCTGTAGTTTTTCGTAGTTTTTACTTTAACCCCGCACTAAACCTACCTTACTGAGGAGTAAACATGGAACTCGCAACCGTCCTCTCCAACACCGCTATCGCTGTAGCCATCCTGATCGGCGCCGGTGCTCTGGGTACCGCCATTGGCTTTGGTATTCTGGGTGGCCGCTTCCTGGAAGGCGCTGCCCGCCAGCCGGAAATGATCCCCACGCTGCAAGTCAAGATGTTCATCGTCGCCGGTCTGCTCGACGCTGTGACCATGATCGGTGTTGGTATCGCTCTGTTCCTGCTCTTCGCAAATCCGTTCCTGGCTCTGCTGTCGCACTAATCCGCGCCCCTGAAACCCTTATAACCAGGAGGTTAGCGTGAATATCAACGCTACACTGATTGGCCAGGCAATCTGGTTTGGTCTCTTCATCTGGATCACGATGAAGTTCGTCTGGCCGCCGCTGCAAAAAGCGATGGCAGACCGCCAAGCACAGATCGCTGATGGCCTGGCTGCAGCTGAACGTGGCAAGCACGAGCAAGAACTCGCTGCCAAGCGTTCCGCTGACGCGTTGCGGGAAGCCAAGGAGAAATCCTCGGACCTCATCGCTCAAGCCGAAAAGCGTGCGCAACAGATCGTCGAAGAAGCCAAGGGCACCGCCAAGGTTGAGGCCGATAAGGTCGTCGCCGGCGCCAAAGCCGAAATCGATCAGGAAGTCGAACGCGCCAAGCAAGCTTTGCGTGAGCGCGTCGCCGAACTGGCGGTTGCTGGTGCCGAGAAGATCCTGCGCAAGGAAATCAACGCGTCCGCGCATGCCGACATGCTGGTCGCCCTGAAACAGGACCTGTAAGCAATGGCTGAATCCGTCACTATCGCCCGCCCTTACGCCGAAGCCCTGTTCCGGGCAGCCAAGGAAAGCGGCAATCTGGCCAAGTGGGCCGAGCAAGCTGCAACGCTCGCCCAGGTGGCTGCCAGTCCCGATGTCCGTTCGGCTATCGGTGATCCCAACGTGGCGGCCCCGCAACTGGTCGACCTCTTCCGGTCTGCCTGCGGTACGGCGGTAGATGCGGAGCTGGCGAACTTCATCCAGCTGCTGTCCAACAATGACCGTCTGGGACTGTTGCCGGAAATCGCCGGCTTGTACGAAACCTACAAGCGCGCCGAGGAAGGCACCAAGCAAGCCGAAATCATTTCGGCTTTCCCGATTGACGACAACCAGGTGAAAGCCCTGGTGCCCCAACTCGAAACGGTCTTCAAGACCAGGCTCGAGACTTCCGTGTCGGTTGATCCGACCCTGATTGGTGGCATCAAGGTAATCGTTGGCGACCAGATGCTGGATGCTTCAGTCCGCGGCAAGCTCGACGCCATGGCTACGGCGCTGAACAACTAGGAGAATTTCATGCAGTTGAATCCTTCCGAAATTTCTGAACTGATCAAGAGCAAGATCCAGAACCTGCAAGGCGCATCGGAAGTGCGCACGCAGGGCACCGTAGTATCCGTCACCGACGGTATCTGCCGTGTGCACGGCCTGCAAGATGTTATGCAGGGCGAAATGCTGGAATTCCCCGGCAACACCTTTGGCATGGCGCTCAACCTTGAGCGTGATTCCGTCGGTGCCGTGGTTCTTGGTGCATACGAACACATTTCCGAAGGCGACGTGGTCAAGACCACTGGTCGCATTCTGGAAGTTCCCGTCGGCCGCGAATTGCTCGGCCGCGTCGTCAATTCCCTCGGTCAACCGATCGACGGCAAGGGCCCGATCAACGCCAAGCTGACCGACAAGCTGGAAAAGGTTGCGCCCGGCGTTATTTGGCGTAAGTCGGTTTCCCAGCCGGTGCAAACCGGTCTGAAGTGTGTGGACTCCATGGTGCCGGTTGGCCGTGGTCAGCGCGAGCTGATCATTGGTGACCGTCAAACTGGCAAGACCGCCGTCGCCGTCGACGCCATCATCAACCAGAAGGGCAAGAACCTTTTCTGCGTTTATGTCGCTATCGGCCAGAAGGCTTCCACCATCGCCAACGTCGTTCGCAAGCTCGAAGAGCATGGCGCGATGGAATACACCATCGTTGTCGCCGCTCCTGCTTCGGAATCCGCCGCACTGCAATATCTTGCACCGTATGCCGGCTGCACGATGGGCGAGTACTTCCGCGACACCGGTGAAGATGCACTGATTGTTTATGATGACTTGACCAAGCAGGCTTGGGGCTACCGTCAGGTTTCCCTGCTGCTGCGCCGTCCGCCGGGCCGTGAAGCTTATCCGGGCGACGTGTTCTATCTCCACTCCCGTCTGCTCGAACGCGCTGCTCGCGTTTCTGAAGCCTGGGTCGAGAAGGTCACCAATGGCGAAATCAAGGGCAAGACCGGTTCTCTGACCGCTCTGCCAGTCATCGAAACGCAAGCCGGTGACGTTTCCGCTTTCGTTCCGACCAACGTGATCTCCATTACTGACGGTCAGATCTTCCTCGAAACCGACCTGTTCAACGCGGGTATCCGTCCTGCTATCAACGCCGGTATTTCCGTGTCCCGCGTCGGTGGCGCTGCCCAGACCAAGCTGATCAAAAAGCTCGGTGGCGGTGTCCGTCTGGCTCTGGCTCAGTACCGCGAACTGGCCGCTTTTGCGCAATTTGCTTCCGACCTCGACGAAGCGACCCGCAAGCAGCTGGAGCGTGGCCGTCTGGTTACCGAGCTGATGAAGCAGCCCCAGTACTCGCCGATGAGCATCTCCGAAATGGCCGTCACGCTGTATGCAGCGGACAAGGGCTACTTCGATGATGTCGAAGTCAAGCGAGCCCTGGAATGCGAAAAGGCCATGATTGGTTATCTGAAAGCCAACTGTGCTGACCTCATGAACACGATGGAGTCCACAGCCGACCTGAGCGCCGATTCCGAGAAGCAACTTGCCGCTGGCATTGTTGCTTTCAAGAGCAGCTGGGCCTGATTAGCTAGGAGAATTACATGGCTAGCGGCAAGGAAATTCGCAACAAGATCAAGAGCGTCGAAAACACGCGCAAGATCACCAAGGCCATGGAGATGGTGGCCGCATCCAAAATGCGCAAGGCGCAGGACCGGATGCGGGCTGCCCGTCCCTATGGCGAGAAGATCCGGCGCGTAGCAGGTAACCTGTCTCATGCTCTGACCGAATACCGTCACCCTTTCCTGGTGAATCGTGAACAAGCCGCTGTCGGCATGATTCTGATCACTTCGGACAAAGGGCTGTGCGGCGGTCTGAACTCCAACCTTCTTCGTTTGGCTGTGACCAAAATGAAAGCGTTTGAGTCCAAGGGCAATAAAATTCAGGCCACTTGCATCGGCAACAAAGGTCTCGGCTTCATGCAGCGCGCTGGCGCGAAAGTTGTCTCGCACGTAACCGGATTGGGCGATACGCCCCATCTGGAAAAACTGATTGGGGCGGTCAAGGTTCAACTTGATTCCTACATGAAGGGCGAGATCGACGCGTTGTATATCGGCTATACCCGCTTCATCAATACGATGAAGCAGGAGCCGGTATTTGAACAGCTGCTTCCGCTGTCCAGCACTACAGTCGGTACCGCTTCGCACAAATGGGATTACGTCTACGAACCCGATGCCAAGGCTGTGATCGACGATCTGCTGATCCGTTATGTCGAAGCTTTGATTTATCAGGCCGTCGCTGAAAACATGGCCTCCGAGCAATCCGCCCGGATGGTTGCCATGAAGTCGGCATCGGACAACGCCAAGACCGTTATCGGCGACTTGAAGCTGGTTTACAACAAGGCCCGTCAGGCTGCGATTACCAAGGAACTTTCGGAAATCGTCAGCGGCGCCGCCGCGGTGTGACGCGTAGATTTTTATTTTTGGGGATTTGAATATGAGTCAAGGTTCAATCGTTCAGTGCATCGGCGCCGTTGTGGACATCCACTTCCCGCGCGACGCGATGCCGAAGGTCTACGACGCCCTCAAGCTGGATGCTTCTGAAGCAAACGGCATGGCAGAAGACGGCCTGACCTTCGAAGTACAACAACAACTCGGTGACGGCGTCGTTCGTACCATCGCCATGGGTTCGTCCGACGGTCTGCGTCGCGGCATGAAAGTGAACAATACCGGCGCCGGCATTTCCGTGCCCGTCGGTATGGGCACCCTCGGTCGCATCATGGACGTGCTTGGTCGCCCGATCGACGAAGCTGGTCCGATCGACTCCAATGAGCTGCGTGAAATTCACCAGATGGCACCGAAGTTCGACGAACTGTCGTCTTCTGTTGATCTGCTGGAAACCGGTATCAAGGTTATCGACCTGATCTGCCCGTTCGCCAAGGGCGGCAAGGTCGGTCTGTTCGGTGGCGCCGGCGTTGGCAAGACCGTCAACATGATGGAACTGATCAACAACATCGCCAAACAGCATGCCGGCTTGTCCGTGTTTGCTGGCGTCGGTGAGCGTACCCGCGAAGGTAACGACTTCTATCACGAAATGAAGGACTCCAACGTTCTCGACAAGGTCGCGATGGTGTTCGGTCAGATGAACGAGCCGCCGGGCAACCGTCTGCGCGTCGCCCTGACCGGCCTGACCATGGCCGAACGTTTCCGTGATGATGGTCGCGACATCCTGTTCTTCGTCGACAACATCTATCGCTACACGCTGGCTGGTACGGAAGTTTCCGCACTGCTCGGCCGTATGCCTTCCGCTGTGGGCTATCAGCCGACGCTGGCTGAAGAAATGGGCCGTCTGCAAGAGCGTATTACCTCGACCAAGGTTGGCTCGATCACCTCCATCCAGGCCGTTTACGTGCCTGCCGATGACTTGACCGACCCGTCCCCGGCTACCACCTTCCTGCACTTGGACTCCACAGTCGTGCTGTCGCGTGACATCGCTTCGCTGGGTATCTACCCGGCCGTCGATCCGCTCGACTCCACCTCCCGCCAGCTCGACCCGCAGGTCGTCGGTGAAGAGCATTACGCCGTTGCCCGTGCCGTGCAGATGAATCTGCAACGCTACAAGGAACTGCGTGACATCATCGCGATTCTGGGTATGGACGAACTGTCACCGGAAGACAAGCTTGCTGTGTCCCGCGCTCGTAAGATTCAGCGTTTCCTGTCCCAGCCGTTCCACGTGGCTGAAGTCTTCACCGGCTCGCCGGGCAAGTTTGTTTCCCTCAAGGAAACGATCAAGGGCTTCAAGGGCATTTGCGCTGGCGAGTACGATCATCTGCCGGAACAAGCCTTCTACATGGTGGGCGGTATCGAGGAAGTCCTCGAAAAGGCCAAGACGCTGTAATTACACAACGTCGCATAGGAGCTAGTAATGGCTATGACTGTTCATTGTGATGTCGTCAGTGCTGAAGAATCGATTTTCTCCGGTTTGGTGGAAATCGCCGTGTTTCCCGGCGAAGCCGGGGAACTCGGTATTCTGCCGCGGCACACACCGCTTCTGACCCGCATCAAGCCCGGCACCATTCGTCTGAAGGTGCCGAATCAAAGCGAGTTCGAACTGGTGTATGTTTCCGGTGGCATGCTGGAAGTTCAGCCCGACATGATTACCGTGTTGGCTGATACGGCGATTCGTGCGCACGATCTGGACGAAGCCAAGGCACTGGAAGCCAAGAAGCATGCCGAAGAAGCTCTCGCCAATCGGAATGCCGAGATGGATTACGCCACTGCTGAAGCAGAACTGGCGCAAGCGGTTGCCCAGTTGCAAGCTATCCAGCGTCTGCGCAAGCACACGCACTAAAGTCCGGGACTCCGGAACAAAAAAGGCAGCCCACTGGCTGCCTTTTTCTATTTCTATTCGCCGCAAAACGCTTACAGTCGGGAAATCCGTTTTTCCAGTCGCGCGATGTCATCCCGCAAACAAGTTACGGCGCTGCCAAATTCAGCCAAGTCCCGACTTGCGGTCAACATTCCCGCCTCTTCGATCGCATATTCGGAGATGTTGTCGGCGACTCTGGCGATGGCCTGCTGCATTGCCGCAGCCATCGCTTGAGTGAAGCGGGCAAGACGACGGGCAGGAATGTCGCCAAGTAACAGAGCCAGGTCGGCCTCGGCATCCCAATGCAAATTACGCAAAACAAATGCGAGGCTCTCGGCAATATCGGCTGAGCCGCCAAGTTTTACTGACGAGAACAATGAGTCGCGGTCAAATAACAAACGGGCCGGTACGTCGGATGGCAAAGTGATACTCACATCGGGCTCAAGCGCACGGTCACCCGCATGAAATAGGCCACGCTCATCAATACCCAACCTGAGCACAAAAGGGCCGGACGCAATCAATACCTGTGCCCCTGAGTGGGCCATTAACCGTGCTTGAGCCCAACTCTCACCCTGGATCACATGATTCAGGGCTCGAATGGCCAGAGGAGTGAGCACGTCCATTAAATACAAAATCTAGAACTTGAACCCGCGATGCAGGGCGACAACGCCGAGGGCGAGATTGAAGTACTCGACTTTTTCCAGGCCAACCTGTTCCATCATGGTTTTCAGCTCCTCCTGCCCGGGATGGACCCGAATGGACTCAGAGAGATAACGATAGCTGTCGGAGTCGTTTGTTACCAACTGGCCGACGCGCGGGATCACTTTAAATGAATAGAAATCATAGAGCGGTGCCAGCGGCTTCCAGACCTGTGAGAACTCGAGTACCAGCAAGCGGCCACCTGGGCGCAGGACGCGGCGCATTTCGGCCAGCGCGGCATCCTTGTGGGTCATGTTGCGCAGGCCGAAGGCGACGGTGACGCAATCGAACCAGTCGTCAGGGAAGGGGAGCTTCTCCGCATCACACTGCGCCACCGGCAGCATGTAGCCCTTGTCGAGCAGGCGGTCACGGCCACGGGCAAGCATCGCATTGTTGATGTCGGTCAGCCAGACTTGGCCGCTTTTACCGACGCGCTTGGCGAAGGCCAGCGACAGGTCGCCGGTACCGCCAGCCACGTCGAGTACGCGTGAGCCTTCGCGAACACCGCTACGCTGGATGGTGAAGACTTTCCACAACCGGTGCATGCCACCCGACATGAGATCGTTCATCAGGTCATAACGACTGGCGACCGAATCGAATACATCGGCAACGCGCCGGGCCTTCTCCTGCTCAGCGACGGTTTCGTAGCCAAAATGGGTTTTATCGTTGTTCATGATTTCAGTGATGATGGCCGCAGCTTCCGGCGGCCGGACGTGATGATGTGTCGATATCGCGTGACAGCCCCTGTTTTTCGATTTGCGTCAGGTATTCTTGCCACAGTTCGTCATGATGCTTGCCCAGGTTGTAGAGCATGTCCCACGAATAGAGACCGCTGTCATGACCGTCAGAGAAGACAAGGCGCAGGGCATAGGTGCCGACGGGTTCGATCCGCTCGATATCAACGTTGCGCTTTCCCGTTTGCAGGGTTTCCTGGCCAGGGCCATGACCGCGCGCCTCGGCGGAAGGGGTATAGACCCGCAGATATTCGAAATCCAGCGCGTAGCTTTCACCTTCGGCGTAGATCAGCTCCAGCCGTCGGGATTTTTGGTGCAGCTTGATTTCGCTCGGTATCGGGGTGTCTCGATCAATACCAGCCATAGTTTTCTCCAGAATGAGGGCGCTAGTTTAGCGCACTCATCGCCGGGCGATGCCGGGATAGGTCAAATCACCTGATAGCTGATACGGTCGTAATCGGTGCCACGCTGAAGAATATGGTTCATCCGCAGTTGCCATGGCGTTTCCTCCCCGGAAGAGACATCCAGTATCCGGCTCGCCTGATACATCCCGGGCGGCAGGACAATTGATCCCTCTTCCTTGATGGCCGGCACCGGCGGCAGCAGAAAGGCGCGAACAAAGCGCTCGTTGTTGCCGGCCTTCATCGTCGCAACCCGCACAGCGATACCGGTCGGCATGCCGGGCAGGGTGGCCACACCGACGATCAATCCGCCGTCATCTTCCTGCATGAGCCAGGTCGCCTGGACCAGCAAAAAATGATCGCCATCGTGCGGACAGACCACCATGAGCTGGCCGTGCGATATGCGCATGCCGGCGCAGCTACGCCCCAGGCGAAAGCCGTTTGCCGAATGGTTGATGACCGACCATTCGTCGATCGGATAGCTGATCAGCGGCTTGATGGCGGGCGTCTGATCGGAATCGACACGCTCCCCGAAGGTGAACAACTGGTCGAATTCTCCGCGCGAGAAGGCGGCGGCAGAATCGGGCTGTTCGAACTCCTTGCCAGTGATGCAAAAGTGGATCGCCTCGAAACCGACTGCCACCCTGGCGATGCCCTCGGTGGCAAAACGGCGAAAGCGGCGAGGTGAGGCTGACTGCGTCCAGGGCCGGGAAAGGTGATCGAGCAGGCCGATCACATGGCCGCTGGTTTCCTCACCGAGACCAAGCTGCGATGGCGTGATGCGCTGCCGAAGCTGGCTCAGCATGTGATTGATCTGCAGGCCCAGCCGTGCAGTATCGAGCCGCCGCGTGTCGGCAGATGGCTCGTCGGCGACTGCCGTTGGGTGCAGCGGCGCATCCTTCATGAGTTCGATGACGTAGGCCGGAACCTCGAGGTCATCTTCCAGCTTGTGAATGGAGACCAGCGGCGCCCACATGCCGGCCCAGCGCCGGATCAGGTTGAGGTTGCGCACGCTGTTGCTGTAGGGGCTGGCGATGTCGATAAGGAGCAGCGTCGTGTAAGCCGCGGCACAATGGGTGGCTTGCAGGCTGTTCTCGAGGGCATCCTCGACCGGCGTGTAGGCGATGCCCCACTCCTCGGCCGTTTCGTAAAAACCGTGCAAGTCCAGCCAGATACCGGGCGGCAAATCGCGGCGCGCGCGGTAGTGCTCGAGGATGACCATGCCTGTGTAATACAGGCAGCGATGCAGAATGGTGGCCATCATGGAGAGGTATTGCGCATTCTCCGAATCCGGCTCCTTACGTTGGGCGCACAGCGCGTAGGCCTTGCCCATCTTGCGCCAGGCGGTCACTACCTGCTGGAAATAGGACTCTTCTTCGCCAGCGAGGGGCAGTGCCCTGTTGTGATAACGCCGGGCCATTTCCTCCTCGACGAAGCACATCGGCGCCCGTGCCTGTTCGAGCAGGGCGAGCAGGACGCCGGAATCGGGTGGCGCCATGAGCAGCGAGTCGATGAAGTTCATCAGCTGTCGCTCGGCGACAATCGGGTTGGCCAGCGACAACTGGGAGAGATAGTTCATCCCGCCTTGCTGATCTGAGATTACGGGCACTTCAACGGCGGTTGTGTTCATGATCCCCAGCCTTATTCGATATTTGCCAGCGCTACCGACACCGCTTGGGCCAGGGCCTCGTCGCTAACCACAGGCCTTGGCGCCTTGCCTTCCCGCCGGACGCTTCCCCACACCGGTTCCGGAAAATGCCTGTCATCCTGCCAACGCGGGATAACGTGCCAATGGACATGCGGAACCATGTTGCCGAAACTCGCCAGATTGATTTTATCCGGATTGAATAATTGGCGAACAACTGATTCGACAGCAAAAACGACGCGCATCAGCAGGAGTTGATGATTTGCCGCCAGGTCGCTCATCTCGCGCACATGATCGTTCCAGATGACGCGGCAGAAACACGGGTAATGCGGATCGTCCACCCTGACGACGCGGCAAAGCGCCGACTGCCAGAGAATGGCCCCGCCGGGGTTTATGCACAAATCACAGGACTGAGTATCGTTACCCATGCCATCTCGCTCCGGATATCCGCGAAGGATTACACCGAAGAAGAAATATCACAAGCCGCGACCGCAAAAGAACCTGCTATTTCACGGTCAACCGGGTTTACTATGTGAAACGTAAAAAACGGGCAAAAATCAAAGAAGAACCCGCTCAATCCCGCCCGTATTGGCCTTGCCGACGTAATCCGCCATCCAGTTTTCGCCGAGCAGATGCTTGGCCAACTCGACGACGATGTAATCGGCCTTGGTGCCGGCGTCATCGTCGTAACGGGAGAGGCCCTGCAGACAGGCCGGGCAGGAAGTCAGAATCTTGACGTCACCCGTGAAACCGTCAGCGCGCAGCTTGGCGGCACCGCTTTCGATTTCTTCCTGTTTGCGGAACTTGACCTGCGTCGCGACATCCGGCCGGGAATAGGCGAAGGAGCCGGCATCGCCGCAGCAGCGGTCGGTCAGCGGCACTTCCTGACCCATCAGCGACTTGGTCACGGCGAGCGGCGCATAGACTTTCATCGGCGTGTGGCAAGGGTCGTGATACATGTAGCGCGTCCCTTCGACCCCTTCCAGCTTGACGCCCTTTTCCATCAGGTACTCGTGGATGTCGAGCAAGCGGCAGCCGGGGAATATCTTCTCGAACTGGTATTTCTGCAGCTGATCCATGCAGGTACCGCAGGAAACGATCACCGTCTTGATGTCGAGATAGTTGAGCGTATTGGCGACGCGGTGGAAGAGCACGCGGTTGTCCGTCGTGATCTTCTGGCCCTTGTCTTCGTCACCCGAGGCGGTCTGCGGGTAGCCACAGCACAGGTAGCCCGGCGGCAGCACGGTGGTGGCGCCGGTTTCGTAGAGCATCGCCTGCGTCGCCAGACCGACCTGCGAGAACAGGCGCTCGGAGCCGCAACCCGGAAAATAGAAGACGGCATCCGATTCCTCGGTCGTCTTGCGCGGGTTCCGGATGACCGGGATGACCTTGTCGTCCTCAATGTCGAGCAGGGCACGCGAGGTACGTTTGGGCAGGTTGCCCGGCATCGGGCGGTTGAGAAAGTGAATGATCTGCGTCTTGACGGTCGGCGCGCCAACCGTCGCCGGTGGATGTTTGCGGCTGTCCTGGACGAAGCCAAGCGCCTTCGCCGCCTTGTGGGCCAGACGCTGAGCCTTGAAACCAAAATCCATCATGCCGAAACGCATGAGCTTGATGGTCGCCGGATCTTTGAGGTTCAGGTAAGTCATCGCCGCGAAGGTACCCGGGCTGAAGCGCTTTTTTTCCTGCTTGCGCAGGAAATTGCGCATGGCAACGGAAACATCGCCGAAATCGATGTCGACCGGGCAAGGCTTGACGCAACGATGGCAGACCGTGCAATGGTCGGCAACATCATTGAATTCGTCGAAATGCTTGAGCGAAATGCCGCGCCGGGTCTGTTCTTCGTAGAGGAAAGCTTCGACCAGCAGCGAGGTAGCCAGAATCTTGTTGCGCGGCGAGTAGAGCAGGTTGGCCCGCGGCACGTGCGTTGAGCAGACCGGCTTGCACTTGCCGCAACGCAGGCAGTCTTTAACCATGTCGGAAATCTTGCCGATTTCGGACTGTTCCATGATCAGCGACTCGGTGCCGAGCAGGTTGAACGACGGCGTGTAGGCATTGCCGAGATCGCCGCCGGGCATCAGCTTGCCCTTGTTGAAGCGGCCTTCCGGGTCGACCTTCTGCTTGTAGGCGCGGAAGGGGCCGAGTTCTTCTTCGGTCAGGAATTCGAGCTTGGTGATGCCGATACCGTGCTCACCGGAAATCACGCCATCCAGCCCGCGGGCGATGTGCATGATGCGTTCGACCGCTTTGTAGGCCGTCTGCAGCATCTCGTAATTGTCGGAATTGACCGGCAGGTTGGTATGCACGTTGCCATCGCCGGCGTGCATGTGCAGGGCGACGAAGACGCGGCCGCGCAGGACTTCCTTGTGGATGGCTTCGATGCGTTCGATGATCGGGCGATAGACGCCGCCGTCGAAAATCTTGGCCAGTCGGGCATGCAGTTCCTGCTTCCACGACGTGCGCACCGAGTAATCCTGCAGGCGGTGGAACAGTGTCGGGTTTTCGGCCCGGTTGGTCAGCTCGCCGGCCACCACGCCATAAGACGCGAAGCGCGATTCGGCTTCGGCCAGCGGCAGGTCGAGGTTTTCGAGCAGCCATTCCCAGCGCAAACGCACGGCTTCGACGTAATCGATTGCCGCCTGCCGGCGGTCGCCGATCAGGACATCGGTATCGAGCGTTGTATCGCCGCGATGCAGCGGCAGGTCGCCCCTGAGGAATTCGGAAAGCGCGTCGCACAGGGCCAGCTTGTTCTGCGTCGACAGCTCGATGTTGATGCGCTCGATGCCATCGCAGTAATCACCCATGCGCGGCAGCGGGATGACCACGTCTTCGTTGAGCTTGAAGGCGTTGGTGTGGCGGGAAATGGCGGCGGTGCGCGAACGGTCGAGCCAGAATTTCTTGCGCGTTTCGGCGTTGACCGCGATGAAGCCCTCGGCGGCACGCAGGTTGCACATACGGACGACTTCGGAGGCGGCGGCCATCACGGCATTTTCGTCGTGACCGACGAGATCGCCGATCAGGACCATCTTCGGCCGACCATGGCGCTTGGCCTTGGTGGCGTAGCCGACAGCTTTTACGTAACGCTCGTCGAGGTGCTCGAGACCGGCCAGCTGAACGCCGGCCGCATGCCCGGCACCGCCCGGCTTGAAGTAATCGGTAATTTCAACGATGGCCGGTACGGCTTCGCGGACCTGGCCGAAAAACTCCAGGCAAACGGTGCGCGAGATCGGCGGCATCTTGTGCAGCACCCAGCGGGCGGCAACGATGATGCCGTCGGTACCTTCCTTCTGGACACCGGGAATGCCACCGAGGAACTTGTCGGTGACATCCTTGCCCAGCCCGATCTTGCGGCAGGCGGCGCCCGGCATGGTCAGGATTTCCTCGCCGAGCAGTTTTTTGCCGCTCGGGTCGAAGCGCTTGAGGCGGAATTCGACGTTTTCCTGTTCGTGGATCTTGCCGTAGTTGTGATTGACCCGCTCAACTTCCAGCCAGTTGCCATCCGGGTCGACCATCTTCCACCAGGCCAGGTTGTCGAGCGCGGTGCCCCACAGCACGGCCTTCTTGCCGCCGGCATTCATGGCGATATTGCCGCCGATGCAGGAAGCGCTAGCCGAGGTCGGATCGACCGCGAAGACGCGGCCAGCCAGCGAGGCAGCTTCGGAAACCCGCTCGGTGACGACGCCGGCGCCGGTGCGGATGGTGGCGTAGGGCGTCTCATGACCGGCCAGTACCAGTTCTTCGACCGGGCCGATGTCGATGAGCTTTTCGGTGTTGATGACCGCCGCGTAGGGCGTCAGCGGCACGGCGCCGCCGGTGTAGCCGGTACCGCCGCCGCGGGCGATGATGGTCAGGCCGGCTTCAATACAACCACGGACGAGGTGACCAATTTCCTCTTCGGTGTCCGGATTGAGGACGACGAAGGGGTATTCGACACGCCAGTCGGTCGCATCGGTGACGTGCGAAACGCGGGCCAGGCCGTCGAAAGCGATGTTGTCCTTGCGCGTGTGCTTGCTCAGGATGCGCGTGACCTTGCGGCGCAGATCCCAGGTTTCGCCAAAACGTTCGGCAAAGCGGTTGACCGCGATGCGCGCCGCATCGACCAAGCGTTTGACCTTGGCCGCCCGTTCGACGTCCTCGCCTTCGGTCGCTTCGCGCCGCTTTTCGACCTCGTTGAGCCGGTGGTGCAGGGCGTTGACCAGCGCATCGCGCCGTTCGCGATTGTCGAGCAGGTCGTCTTCGAGATACGGGTTGCGCTGCACGACCCAGATGTCGCCCAGCACCTCGTAGAGCATGCGTGCCGAACGGCCGGTGACGCGCTCGGAACGGAGCTCGTCGAGCACCGCCCAGTTGTCGGCGCCGAGCAGGCGGATAACGATCTCGCGATCGGAAAACGAGGTGTAGTTGTAAGGTATTTCGCGCAAGCGGGCGGTCATGGGAGCAGCCGGTGGTCCGTCAAAAGAGGAATTTTAGCGTATTGCGGGGCAGCACGCGGGGACAGGTAGACGTGCACCGCGACTCAAAGGTTCAGCTTGCTTAAACGCCGCCCATCTTGAGCAATAGCCCGAGCAGCGCACTGGCCGCGATAACCCGCATGACGCTCTGCTGATAGCGGAAGAGGGCGAAGGCGGCGAGCAGGGCAATAAGGGCCGAAATGCCATCGAAAGCGCCGGCAAAACCGTGCGGCCACAGCACGTGATAGGCGAAAAACAGCGCCAGGTTGAGAATTACACCGACGACGGCGGCCGTAATCGCCGTCAGCGGCGCAGTGAAGTTGAGGTTGCCATGCGTCGTCTCAACGAGCGGCCCGCCGAGCAGGATGAAGACGAAGGAGGGCAGGAAGGTGAACCAGGTGACCAGACTGGCCGCCAATGCGCCGGCCAGAAACAGGTTGTCCGGCCCGACCAGCGCCTGCATCTGCGCCGTCTGGTAGCCGCCGACGAAACCGACGAAGGCGACGACCATGATCAGCGGCCCCGGCGTCGTTTCGCCGAGCGCCAGGCCATCGATCATCTGGGTTGGCGTCAGCCAGCCGAAATGCGTCACGGCGCCCTGATAGACGTAGGGCAGCACGGCGTAGGCGCCGCCGAAAGTGAGCAAGGCCGCCTTGGTAAAGAACCAGCCCATCTGGGTCAGCGTGTGATCCCAGCCGAGCGTGGCGGTGAGCAGGCCCATCGGCACGGCCCAGAGCAGGGCGCCAATGACGGCCACAGTGAGCAGGCGCGACCAGCGGAAAAGGGCGTGGTCGGGCGTCGGCGTATCGTCGTCGATGAGCGCAGGCATTTTGATTTTGGCGTTTTTTTCCGGTTGACCGTGGGATTGAGCCTGAACCGGCTTTCGTCGCCCGCCGACATAACCAATCAGGCCGGCGGCGACGACGATGGCCGGAAACGGCGTGCCGAAAGCGAAAATGGCGACGAAAGCCGCCCCGGCAATCGCCCACAGCAGCTTGCTCTTTAGCGCCCGCGAGCCAATACGCCACGCTGCCTGGAGCACAATGGCGGTGACCGCCGGCTTGATGCCGAAAAACAGCCCGGCAACCAGCGTCGTGTTGCCGTAGGCGATGTAGATCCACGATAGCGCAATGAGGATGAACAGCGAAGGCAGCACGAACAGCACGCCGGCGACGATGCCGCCCCGGGTCCGGTGCATGAGCCAGCCGATGTAGGTCGCCAGCTGCTGCGCCTCCGGCCCGGGCAGCACCATGCAGTAATTGAGGGCGTGCAGGAAACGGCCTTCCGACAGCCAGCGGCGCTTGTCGACCAGTTCCTGATGCATCATCGCGATCTGCCCGGCCGGGCCGCCGAAGCTGATGAAACCAAGCTTGAGCCAGAAACGGAAGGCTTCCCAGAAAGAGATTTTGGCGGACGGCAGAAAATCGGGCATCAGGAACTCACGGCAGTTTGGGCGACCAGCCAGTAGCGCGCGAACTTGCCAATAGCCATGAACAGACAGCAGGGCAGCCAGTGTAAGCGCAGCCAGCCAGCAGCAAGACACAACGCATCGCCGATCAATGGCGCCCAGGCGAGCAGCAGCGTGGGGCTGCCCCAGCGCTCCAGCTTATCGCGATGCGGCATATTTTCCAGTTTCTGCCAACGTGGCAAGTAACGGCCACACCACCAGGATGTCATGCCGCCGGCCGTGTTGCCTAGCGTGGCAAGCGTCAACGCCGCTCCGTATTCAGCCGGATGCAGGTGCAAAAAGCCCCACAACAGCGCCTCCGAGCCGCCGGGCAGCACCGTTGCAGAGAGAAAACTGGCCGCCAGCAGGCCCCAAAGCCCGCTTTCCGCCGTGACGTTTAGCCACTCCACCCGTAGAATCTCCCTTTTGCCTTAATGAGTTGCGCCCAATGCACCCGGATTATCTCGAAAAAGTTCTCAACGCACAGGTTTATGACGTGGCCGTCGAAACGCCGCTCGACCTGGCCAGCAACCTTTCCGCCCGGGTCGGCAACAAGATCATTCTGAAGCGCGAGGACATGCAGCCGGTCTTCTCCTTCAAGTTGCGCGGCGCCTACAACAAGATCGCCAGCCTCTCGGCGGAAAAACTCAAGCGCGGCGTCATCTGCGCCTCGGCCGGCAACCACGCCCAAGGCGTCGCCCTGTCGGCCAAGAAGTTGGGTTGCCGCGCCGTCATCGTCATGCCGACCTCGACGCCGGGCATCAAGATCGATGCCGTCAGGTCGCGCGGTGGCGAAGTCGTGCTGCACGGCGATTCATTCGACGAAGCCTACGCCCACGCTGTCGAGCTTGAAAAAACCGAAAAGCTGACCTTCGTTCATCCCTTCGACGATCCCGAAGTGATCGCCGGACAGGGCACCGTGGCAATGGAAATCCTCCGTCAGCACTCGCGCCATAACGGGCCGATCACCGCCGTCTTCTGCGCCATTGGCGGCGGCGGACTGGCCGCCGGCGTGGCTGCCTACATCAAGCGCCTGCGTCCGGAAATCAAGGTCATCGGCGTTGAAACCTTCGACGCCGACGCGATGAAGCAGTCGCTGGCTGCCGGCAAGCGCGTTCGCCTTGATCAGGTCGGCCTGTTTGCCGACGGCACCGCCGTCAAGTTCGTCGGCGAGGAAACCTTCCGCCTGTGCAAGGAATACCTCGACGAAGTCATCCTCGTCGACACCGATGCCATCTGCGCCGCCATCAAGGACGTTTTCGAGGACACCCGCTCGATTCTTGAACCGGCCGGGGCACTGGCCGTTGCCGGCGCCAAGGAATACGCCCGCCAGCACAAGCTCAAGGACAAGAACCTGATCGCCGTCACCTCCGGCGCCAACATGAACTTCGACCGCCTGCGCTTCGTCGCCGAGCGCGCCGAATTCGGCGAGCAGCGCGAGGCCGTCTTCGCCGTCACGCTGCCCGAGAAGCCGGGCGCCTACAAGAAATTCCTGGCCCTGATCGGCAAGCGCAACGTCACCGAATTCAACTACCGCTACCACACGGCCAGCGAAGCCCACGTCTTCGTCGGTGTCCAGGTCGCCGACCGCAAGGAATCGCTCAAACTGGTCGACAGCCTGCAAAAGCACGGCTACCCGACGCTCGACCTGACCGACGACGAAATGGCCAAGAACCATATCCGTCACATGGTCGGCGGCCACGCCGCGGCGGTCTGCGAAAAGGGTCTGCACGAACTGCTCTACCGCTTCGAATTCCCAGAAAAGCCGGGCGCCCTGATGAATTTCCTGGCCCAGATGAGCGCCGGCTGGAACATCAGCCTCTTCCACTACCGCAACCACGGCGCCGACTACGGCCGCGTGCTGGTCGGCATGCAGGTGCCGCCGGGCGACATGGGGAAATTCAAAGAATTCCTGACCAAGCTCGGCTACGCGCATTGGGACGAAAGCCAGAACCCGGCTTACAAGCTGTTTTTGGGCTAACTGTCATTTTCGAAATCGGTAGGTAACTTCGACAAGGCACCTACCAGTTTCCTGCGGTCAACCAGGTTTCCTACGTGAAACGTAAAAAACGGGCAAATTTGAAATATAGCCCGCGCTGCGTTCAGCCCAAGCAAACCTGAATCGCCCACAACGCCACCATCCCCGCCGCAATCGTCGCCAGCACGTTGCGCGTCAGACGGGCGACCAGCAAGGCGACCAGCGCCGCCCACAGCCGGGGGTTGTCTGGCGTGGAGCTCAGGCTGCCGCCGACCATGAAAATCTCCGGCGCGATCAGGGCACCGAGGATGGCCGGCGGCACGTAGCGCAGGACGGCCGAAATGCGCGGATCGTCCGGCAGATGGTGGCCAAAGGCGATGAACGACAGCCGGATCAGGAAAGTCACCAGCCCGCAGGCCGCCATGGTCAGCAGCAGCACCGTCGTGCTCATGGCTTTTTCCGGTCAAAGCGGCACATGAACAAACCGAAAGCAATGCCCACCCCGGCCGCCACCAGCAGGCCCAGCTTGTGCGGCAAGGCCAGCGCCGGCAGCACCACAGCCGCTGCCGCAATCGCCGCCCAGGCATCGCTGCGCCGATGTACCGAGAGCACGAGCAGCGCGATAAAAGTCAGCGCAATTGAAAAATCCAGCGACCAGTGCTCAGGAATCGCCGCCCCGAGCAGCACCCCGCCCAGCGTAGCCACCTGCCAGCCAGCCCACAACGTGAAGCCCGTTCCGAGCAAAAAGAAATGGCGATGCGCCGTCGCCGGCCCGTCGCGCAGGCGGCCGATAGCTGCGGCGAAAGCCTCGTCGGTCAGCAGATAGGCCAGCAACAGCTTCCGGCGCCACGGCAAATCGCGCAAATAATCCGCCACCGCTGCGCTGTACAGCAGGTGACGCAGATTGACCACGCCCACCGTCGCCACCATGACCGGCGGCGGCGTCCCACCGCCCCACAGCTGGGCACACACGACCTGCGACGAGCCGCCAAAAACCAGCGACGAACTCAACACCACCGCCCATCCCGGCATGCCCACGGCCAGTCCGAGCACCCCGAAAATCAGCCCGAATGGCACCACGCCGAGCAGCAAGGGCAACTCGGCGCGAACACCGCCGAGAAATTCGGCACGGGGTGAATGGTCAGCCATCTCGGCGGGCAGGGTGGTTCAAGGAAGCCGCCATGCTAATCCATCGAACGGCTGCCGTTCACGCCACCAGCCAGGTTGCTTCGATACGGCTCGCCGCGCCTACTCACCACGAACGGACAAGGCGGCTCGCGAAACTCCTCTTGGCCGTTCGCCGCAAGCCGCCCCCGGCCATTTCAATTTTGGCGAAAATATCCGGTTGACCACGGAATCCGGAGCGCTCGTCAACCTCAGCCTGCTGACCAGCGAAAAGGCCGCTTTTTCTAACGCAGTGCCAGACTCTTCGCCGCCCCCGGGGTGCCGACCTGCCGCCCCCAGAGTTGATAGACCTTGCCGGTGGTCGAGAAAACGACGAGCGGGCTGTAGTAATCCTGGCGCAGGATGGTCGAATCGACTTCGATGCTGACCAAGCCGCCTTTGCCGCGACCGGCCGGGTTGCCGGCAGCGTCAAGCTGTGCCGGGTTGAGCGTGAGGGCCATGCGGATCACGGCGCCTGCAGGCAAGGTCGATAGCTGGTCAATCCGGACATTGACGCCGGGGGTAGGGTAGTCGTTCTTTTGCCCATCAGCACCGAGCACCAGCGTCGCAACGCGGTGGCAATCGGTCTGGCCATCGCAAGCGAGCAGGTAGAGGTCGTAGGCCGAGGGCGCTGCCTGCGCCTGGCCAAACATACAAGCAGAAAAAACAGTGGCGAGGAGAATGCGCATGTCTGGACTCCTTTCGGCCCGGGTCACCCGGCAAGCGGCATGACCAATCCGGCACTGCTCCCTGAAATACGCGTGCCGTGAGCAGCAAGAATGTCATTGTAATAACCGACCGTCAATCAGACAAAGGTCATAAACCCTGATCCGGAGGACTTGTCATGCCTCAAGATCATTTCAGTTTTGGCCTGAATTTCCGGTTGACCGTAGAACCAGCCTTTGTTTCCATGTTCGCCGGAATGCTTCCCGGATGGCCTGCGAGAACGGCCATTCTGGCTGCTCCACTTTCCGGTTAAACCTCCGGAACCAGTCGCCAAACCTACATCATGCTTTTTTTATATATTTTTGTACCAATTCATTCTTTATTGGAATAACTCGTTTTGGCTAGACTGCCGACATCACCCTGTTTTTTCAACCGACCAAGGTAGAACCAGTGTGCGGGAAGGGCTGCTCCGTCCCTGGCCGCCGCACGCCTGACCAGGATTTGTTGACCGTAGATTTGGAAAGACCATGCCGCTGACCGACCTGATTCGCTATTTCAATGTCGCCGACAATTCCGGCGAGAGCACGCTATATCCCGATGGGGCACGGGCGGCTGCCTGGCATCATGGCTTGCGGCTGGGTTCCCTGTTCCAGCCGATTGTCGATTTGCAGCTGGGCAGGGTGGTCGGCCATCAGGCCATTCTTGTCGCGCGTCGGGAGGATGGCAGCGCGGTGAGCGCGGCGGATGCCTATGCGGCGTGCGAGACGGCGGAATCGGTGGTCCACTTCGACCGCCAGTGCCGGACCTTGCATGCGCTGAATTTTCTCGCTCAAGGCCAGCACACCGGCGGCTATCTGCAGATGGTGGTGCATCCGCGCCACCTGCTGGCCGTGCAAAACCAGCACGGACTGGTTTATGAGGCGATCTTGAAACGTTGCGGGCTGGCGCCGGACGATATCGTGCTGCAGATCGACGCCTCGCTCATCGGTCATCACCCCCGACTGGCCGAGGCGCTGGCCAATTATCGCCAGCGTGGTTATCGACTGGCGCTGGCCGGAGCCATCGCGGAGGCCGATGTGCTGGCCCTGAAGCCGGACATCCAGCAGATTCAGCCGGGATACGCTGACAGCCTGCTCGAATCGGCGCATCGGGCCAGTATCCGCCTCGAACTGACCGGCATCGAGTCGGCCGGTCAGGCCGCGGCGGCGCGCGCCGCTGGCTTCGATCTCGGCCAAGGCAGCCTGTTGGGCCCACCCGCAGCTGACTGCCGCCCCACCCACGACAAGCGCAGACTCGCCTACAATCACTTATCCCCTTCCGGAGCCTTCCCATGAAAATCGCCAACGATGTCACTGAACTGGTCGGCAACACGCCGCTGGTTCGTCTCAACCGCGTTACCGCCGGCTGCGCCGCGACGGTGCTCGCCAAGCTGGAATTCTTCAACCCGGGCAGCAGCGTCAAGGACCGCATCGCGGTGGCCATGCTCGACGCCGCCCAGGCCGCCGGCAAGATCGGCCCCGATACCGTCATCCTTGAGCCAACGTCGGGCAACACCGGCATCGGCCTGGCCATGGTCTGCGCAGCGCGCGGCATCAAATGCGCTTTCACGATGCCGGAAACGATGAGCCGCGAACGCAAGCTACTGCTCAAGGCCTACGGCGCCGAGCTGATCCTGACACCCGGCCCGGACGGGATGGGCGGCGCGATCAACAAGGCAACCGAACTGGCCGCCGCCGACAGCCGCTATTTCATCCCGCAGCAATTTGAAAACCCGGCCAATCCGGCCGTGCACCGCAGCACCACGGCCCAGGAAATCTGGCGTGACACAGCCGGGCTGGTCGACATCGTCGTCGCCGGTGTCGGCACCGGCGGCACGGTGACCGGGGTTGGCGAGGCACTGAAGGGCATGAACCCGAAAGTGCAGATCATCGCCATCGAACCCGACGCTTCGCCCGTGCTGTCCGGCGGCGCCAAGGGGCCGCACCCGATTCAGGGCATCGGTGCCGGCTTCGTCCCGGCCGTGCTCAATACGACGATCTACGACGAGATAATCCGCGTCAAGAACGACGACGCGCTGACCATGGCCCGCCGCATGGCGACTGAAGAGGGCCTGCTCGTCGGCATTTCTTCCGGGGCCGCCAGCTGGGCCGCGGTGGAAGTCGCCAAACGCCCGGAGAATGCCGGCAAGAATATCGTCGTCATCATCCCGTCCTGTGGCGAGCGCTACCTGTCGACCGTGCTCTTTCAGCATTTAGAAGTTTGAGTAACTTCGACACCCCGATCGACCGGCGTCACTCCGACTCCATCAAATGGAGCAAGTACGCCGGTCGCGATGTCCTGCCTCTGTGGGTCGCGGACATGGATTTCGCTGCGCCGCCGGCCGTCATCGAAACCCTGCACCGGCGTATCGAGCACGGCGTTTTCGGCTACGGCGGGCCGTGGCCATCGCTCACTGAGTCAGTACTCGCTCACCTTGAAGGTGAATACCAGTGGCGTATTGAAGCCGAATGGATCGTCTGGCTGCCAGGGCTGGTCACCGGGCTCAACGTCGCCTGTCGGGCCGTCGATGGCGAGGTTTTGACGGCCACGCCGATCTATCCGCCCTTCCTCTCCGCACCGCATTTCTCCGGCCGTAAACTGAACCGCGCCGAACTGGCCTGCACCGACGACGGCTGGCGTTTTGACCAAGCTGCCTTGCAGGCTGCGCTGACGCCAGCCACCGAGCTTTTCCTGCTCTGCCACCCGCACAACCCGGTCGGCCGCTGCTGGAACCGCGACGAACTGCTCGAACTGGCCGCCCTGGCCGAAGCCCATGACCTCATCGTCTGCTCCGACGAAATCCACTGCGGCCTGATCCTCGACGCCGGCAAACGCCACATCCCCTTCGCCAGCCTGTCACCAGAGGCCGCCAAGCGCAGCATCACGCTCATGGCGCCGTCGAAGACCTTCAACATCCCCGGCCTCGGCTGCGCTTTCGCGGTCATTCCCGACGCCAGCCTGCGCCGCCGCTTCGAGCACGCCATGCACGGCATCGTCCCGCACGTAAACGTGCTCGGGCTGGCCGCCTGCGAAGCGGCCTACCGCGACAGCGCCGACTGGCACCGCGAATTGATCGCCTACCTGCGCACCAACCGCGATCTGGTGACTGCTACGGTCAACCGGGAAAAAGGGCCAAAAATGAAATCAGTCGAGGCCACTTATCTGGCCTGGATCGATGTCCGCGAACTCGGGCTGGGCAACCCGGCCGCGCATTTCGAAGCGCACGGCCTCGGCCTCTCCGACGGCGCCGATTTCGGTGCGCCGGGCTGGCTACGCCTCAACTTCGGCTGCCCGCGCAGCACGCTGGAAGAAGCGCTCAAGCGTTTCAGCACCGCCTGCCGGGCCGCATGAACACCTATCAGCTGAGCCTCTATTTCCTTTTTGTCGCTGCCCTGAGCCAGGCGCTGATCGGCGGTTTGGCGCTGAAGTCTGCGCTGCAGCGCGATCTGCCCAGCGAGCGCTGGCGCCTGTGGGTGGCATTGAGCATCGGCACGCTGCTCCTCGCGCTGCACCACAGCTACACGTTGAATCTCGCTCTGCAAACGGGACTTTACGATTTCCGCCAGGCCACGCTGGTCATGCTGGCCGGGCTGGCAACGAGCTTCGCCGTGTGGCAGTTCAGGCGGCTGAAACCCTGAAACTGCCGGCCTCGGTAACGATCCAGTCGAGCCGCTGATCGTGATTTTCCGGCCGGATGCTGTCCAGCCGGTTGGTCTCGAAGCCGACGCCAACGGCCAGCGGGCGAGGGGAGAGCACGGCCAGCGTCCGGTCGAAATAGCCGCCGCCGTAACCGAGCCGATAACCGGCACCGTCAAAACCGTTCAGCGGCAACAAAATGAGGTCGGGCTGCACGAAATCGCCGGCCATCGGCGTTGGAATCCCGTAGCGGTCAGGTGCTAGCGGCGTATCCGCCGTCCAGACCCGAAAAGCCAGCGCCGCATCCTCGGCCACGACGACCGGCAGAGCCGCTATTGCGCCGAGTGCCGTCCACCGTTCAACCACCGCCCGGACATCCGGCTCGTGCTTGATCGGCCAGCAAAAAGCGACGACACGAGGCAGCGGCAAAGCAGCCAGCAAATGCTCGACAATGCGCGCCGACAGCCCGTCATGCTCAGCCTCGCTGAGCGCCGCACGTCGCCCCACCATCTCACGTCGTAATGCACGACGCCAGCCCGTGTTATCCTCGTTTGGTTCAACCATGGCAGTAATCTAGCATGAAGTTTCGCCTCATTCTCATCGCCCTCGCGCTCCCGTTTTCCGTCCTTGCCCAGAGCAACGGCGACGCTGCTTTCCTGACCGCCCGCGACGCTTTCCGGGTTGGCGACATCAACAAGCTGGAGCGCGCCAGCAGCCAGCTCGGCAACCATGAACTGGCCGTGTACGCCGAGAGCTACCAGCTACGCATGTGGATGGAAAAGGGTGACCCGAACAATATCCGCGACTTCCTGCACCGCAACGAAGGCAGCTACGTCGCCGAAAAGCTGCGCGCCGACTGGATACGCTGGCTCGGCAAGCGTTTGACGTGGAACGAAGTGGATGCCGAATTCCCCAAAATGCTCGCCCCGGAGCCGGATGTCGTCTGCTACAGCCAGCAGGCCCGCCTTGCCCGCGACGACCGCAAGGTACTCGCCGAGGCCGAAAAGCTGTGGCTGACCATGCTCGAACCGTCGGAACCCTGCCGCCAGGTCATGGACGCGCTGGTCGTCAATCAGCGCATTACAGCCGATGAAGTCTGGGCGCGTGCCCGCCGCCAGGTCGAAGCCAATCGCCCAAGCTGGGCCAAAACCACGCTGAATTACCTGCCGGAAAGCCAGATACCGGACAGCAAGGCTTTCGACAGCGCCATCAACAGCGCCATGAGCTACCTCGTCCGCCAACCGGGCAACTGGTCGGCCAGCCGGGCCGGGCGCGAACTGGCCGCTTTCGCCATCTCGCGCCTAGCCACCAACGACCCGCGCATCGCCGCCGACGAGCTGGAAAAGATCAAGGGCAAACTGCACGACAACGAACGCCAGTGGGCATGGAGCCAGATTGCCCTGCAGGGCGCCAAGAAACACCTGGGCGAAACGGTGGACTGGTTCGCCAATGCCGGCAAGGCCCCGTTGTCGGAAGAAGGTGCCCAGTGGAAGGTCCGTGCTGCCCTGCGCGCCCAGGAGTGGGGCGTCGTCCGCGACACCATTGAGGCCATGCCGGCCGAACTCGCCGCCAAGCCGGACTGGATCTACTGGCTCGGCCGCGCCCTCAAATCCGGCGGACGGACAACAGAAGCCGACGCATTGTTCGAAAAAATCGCCGGCCAAACCAATTTCTACGGCAATCTGGCCGACGAAGAACTTGACCGCAAGATAGCGCTGCCCCCCAAGGCCAAGGAAACAACCGCCGAGGAACATAAAGCCGCCCTCGACAACCCGGGCATCCGCCGCGCCCTGGCATTCTTCCGTCTCGCCCTGCGCACCGAAGGGGTCAAGGAATGGAACTGGTCGCTGCGCGGCATGGACGACCGTGAGCTGCTCGCTGTCGCCAATCTCGCCAAGCGCAACCAGATCTGGGACCGGGCCATCAACACCGCCGACAAGACCCGCAACGAACACGATTTCTCGCTGCGCTTCCTCGCCCCCTACGGCGAGACAGTGCGCCCGGCCGCCCAGAATCAGTCGCTCGACGACGCCTGGGTGTACGGCCTGATGCGTCAGGAAAGTCGTTTCATCACCAACGCCAAGTCGAATGTTGGCGCCTCCGGCCTCATGCAGCTCATGCCAGCTACCGCCAAATGGGTGGCCAAGAAAATCGGCCTGCGCGACTTCAGCCACGGTCGCGTCAACGACACCGAAACCAACGTCCTGCTTGGCACCAGCTACATGCGCCTGGTCATGGAAAACCTTGATAACCACCCGGTCCTCGCTTCTGCCGCGTACAACGCCGGCCCCGGCCGGGCCAAGAAATGGCGCGCCGACCGGCCGCTCGAAGGCGCCATCTACGCCGAGACCATCCCGTTCAGTGAAACGCGCGATTACGTCAAAAAAGTGATGAGCAATTCGGTCTATTATTCGGCCCAGTTCAACGGCAAGACCGATTCGCTCAAGACCCGCCTCGGCGTCGTCGGCGCCAGGACCAGCGACAGCATGAAAGACGCAGATCTACCCTAGGAAAACGACATGGCAGTGCAGTCCGACTCATTCCATCTCCTGAGCGATATCCGGGCTCTTTTCCTCAAGCACCTCGGTGCCTTGCTGCAGGATAGCGGTTTGCTCTCCGCCCCGGCCATCCAGGCTATTCAGGACGGTGCTGGCGCCTATTTCGACGAAATGGCCTCGACCAACCGGCGCGGCACATTTGCCGAGGAGGCCAGCGGACTGACCTCATCACGCATCACGCTGGTCGGCGAAGAGGATCTCGAACTCGGCATCCGCCTCGACAACATGAGTGCCCGGCTGTTCGAGCGGACCGGCGGCAGCCTGTGGCGAACCCATCTGCGCTTCGTCACCCTGCTCAGGCGGCCCGACCTGCCGAATAGCGCCAACCCAATCGGCCCCAAAGGCATCGCCCAGGGCCTCAACACCATGTTCGACGCAGCCGGCGCCTTCGCCATCGACAAGAAGCTGGAATTGCTCGACCGCATCGAAGCCTGTCTGCTCGAAGGATTACCGGCGCTCTACGCCGAAGTAAACGACTTCATGGATCGTGGTGGTGTCGAGGCCGCCCAGCCGAGCATCATCGGCAGCCAGGAAGGACCGGCGAGCCCAGAATCGCCGGCCACTCAGGCCAATGCCTTGCTTGCCCTGCAGCAAAGGCTGCTTGCCAGCGTGCCCGGTGCGGCCGAAATGCCGCAGGTGCAGGCCGGCGGTGGTGCAGCGGCATCGCTGCTCAACCAGGCCACCCTCGAACGCCTGATCGAGCGGCTCAACGAACTCGATCGCCGGGACACTTTCGGGCAAAAATTCGCACCGACCCAGACGGGGGGCGGCATGATCCCGGCGCTGTTCACACCCGACGGCGACTTCACCAGCCAGCCCAAGGTCCTCAAGTCTGCCCAGCTCGGCATTCCGACCACGGCCAACGAGGGCCTGGCCATTGACACGCTGGCCATGATCTTCGAGGCCATCTTCGCCAACCCTGCCTTGCCGGATGCCCTCAAAGCCGTCATCTCGAGCCTGCAGATCACGCTGCTCAAGGTGGCGATGAAGGACAGCTCGCTGTTTGCCGATGCCCAACACCCGGCGCGACTGGTCGTCGACCGCATGGGACAGGCCATTCTTGGCCTGCCGACCGATGTTCCCGCCCGCCACCCGGTCTGCGCCCGCCTGTTCGACATCGCCACCCTACTGCGCAGCGAAAGCAGCGCCGACAAGGCCGCCTTCGCGACGGCGCTGGCCGAACTCGACGCGCTGCTGGCCGAACGCAACGCCAGCTTTGCTGCAGCGACGACGCCCTATCTCCCCCTGATCGAGCAGCTTGACCGCAAGGACGAGGCCGCCCAAGGCGTCCGCCTGGCCCTCGAAAAATTCATCGCGACCAACCCGCCGGCCGCCATCCGCACTTTTCTCGAGCAATCGTGGAGCCGCCTGCTGCAGACAATCTGGCTCGAAGAGGGCGAACAGGGCGCCGCCTGGCAGGAAGGACTTGCCGTCATCGATGACCTGCTGTGGACCATCCAGCCCAAGGCTGATCCCGATGAGCGCAAGACCCTGGCCCGCCGCCTGCCCGAGATCCTCAAACGCCTGCGCGCCGGAATGGCTCGCATCGGCTTGTCGGCCGAAGCGGAGTCCGCCTTCCTCGACGAATGTTTCGAACTGCAGACCAGGGCGCTACGTGCCGTGCCGGCCGCAGCCTCTCCCGAGGCTGCAGCGGCTGAGCTTTTCCCGAGCGGCGTTTCGGCTCCGGCCGGTATGCCGGTCAGCGGAAAGTTGGAGGTGGACCAGCGGGTTCTCGCCACGCTCGATTTTGCCGACTATCGTCCGGCGCCTTCCCGTGCGCTGCCCGTCAAGGTTGGCGACTGGCTCGAAATCCCGCTGGCCGATGGCAGCCAGGGCATCGGCCGACTTTGCCACATCAGCCCGAGCAAACGTCGGGTATTGTTCCTGAACCCGGAATCCGGGCTGGCGCTGGCGGTTCATCCGGCCATTCTCGAGCGCCAGTTGCGCGATGGCGAGGCCCGCATCAGCCCGCTCAGCACCTTGTTCGAAACGGCAGCCGGCGTCGCCCTGCAACAATCAGCGGGGCGCTAAAGCGGCGATCGACCACAGGTCTGCCCGGAAAGCGGCAAATTGCCTTAAAATCCGGGTTTTACGTATTCAGTTTCCGGGGTTTCAAATGGACATCAAGAAGGTCTTGCTGCTGGGGGGTAGCGGTTTCGTCGGTACCTATATCGTCAACCGTCTGTCGCAGCGCGGCATCGAAGTCACCGTACCGACGCGTCGCCGCGAACGCACCAAGGCGCTGATCATGCAGCCGGGCGTCAGCATGCCGGAAGCCGACATCCACTGCGAAAAGACCCTGAGCGAACTGATGTGTGGCCACGACGCCGTGATCAACCTGGTCGGCGTCCTCCACAGCCGCGACGTCGTCCTGCCCTACAGCCGCGATTTCGCCGAAGCCCACGTCGAACTGCCGAAAAAGATCATTGCCGCCTGCAAGGCCACCGGTGTCCGCCGTCTGGTACACATGAGCGCCCTCAACGCCGACCCCAAGGGGCCGTCCGAATACCTGCGCTCGAAGGGCGACGGTGAAGCCATCGTGCGCGCTGCCCAGGGTGAGCTGGACGTCACCATCTTCCGCCCGTCGGTCATCTTCGGGCTCGGCGACTCTTTCCTGTCGATGTTTGCCAGCATTTTGAAGAAAGTCCCGTTCTTCCCGCTCGGTTTCGGTCATGCCCGCTTCCAGCCGGTGTGGGCTGCCGATGTTGCCGATGCCTTCGTCGATTGCCTGAACGACGTCGCCACCTACGGCCAGACCTACGAACTGGTCGGTCCGAAGACCTACACGCTGCGTGAACTGGTCGACTACACCAAGGAACTGGCCGGCAGCACGGCCACCATCGTTCCCTTGTCCGAAGGCTGGGCTTACCTGCAGGCCGGCCTGATGTGGCTGGCCCCGAGCCCGATGCTGTCGCCGGACAACCTGCGCTCGATGGAAAAGGACAGCGTCGCCGAAGCCGGCAGCAAGCAGCCAGCCAACTGGCGCCCAACGGCGCTGGAAGCCATCGCGCCGACCTACATCGCGCTCAACACACCAAAGGGCAAGCTCGACGGCTTCCGCTATCGCGCCGGTCGCTGAGGGCGCGCCACCGACCGTGCAGATATTCATCGTTGGCGGCGCGGTCCGCGATGAACTGCTCGGCCGGCCCAATGCCGACCGCGATTACGTCGTCGTCGGTGCCACCCCGGAAGCTCTGCTCAAGCAGGGGTTCCGACCGGTCGGCAAGGATTTCCCGGTATTCCTCCACCCGAAGACCCAGGAGGAATACGCGCTGGCCCGCACCGAACGCAAGTCCGGACACGGCTACCACGGCTTCACGTTTCATGCCGCACCGAACGTCACGCTGGAAGAAGATCTCGCCCGTCGCGACCTGACCATCAATGCCATGGCCAAAGCCGCCGATGGCACGTTGATTGACCCTTTCCACGGTCAACCGGATTTATCGGCCAAAATCCTAAGGCATGTCGGCCCGGCCTTTGCCGAAGACCCGGTGCGTATTCTGCGCATCGCCCGCTTTGCCGCGCGCTTCAGCGATTTTACGGTCGCCCCGGAAACGCTGGCCCTGATGCGCGACATGGTGGCCAGCGGTGAAGTCGATCACCTGGTCGCCGAACGAGTCTGGCAGGAACTGGCCAAGGGCCTGATGGAAGACAAGCCGTCACGGATGTTCGAAGTCCTGCGCGACTGCGGCGCCCTGGCCCGCTTGCTGCCCGAGCTCGATGCTTTGTTCGGCGTGCCGCAACGCGCCGATTACCATCCTGAAATAGACACCGGCATCCACACCATGATGGTCGTCGACCAGTCGGCGAAACGCGGCTTCGCCTTGCCCGTGCGCTTTGCCGCGCTGACCCACGATCTTGGCAAGGGCACGACGCCGGCCGACATCCTGCCGCGCCATATCGGCCACGAAGAGCGCAGCGTGACCCTGAGCGAAAAACTGTGCGCCCGCCTGCGCGTGCCGAGCGACTGTCGCGACCTCGCCCTGCTCATGGCGCGCTATCACGGCAACGTCCATCGCGCTGCCGACCTCAAGGCCAGCACCATCGTCACGTTGTTCGAAAAAACCGATGCGCTGCGCCGGCCGGAACGTTTCCAGCAACTGCTCGATGCCTGCCTGTGCGATTACACCGGCCGGCTGGGCTGGGAAAATCGCCCCTACGACAGCCCGCGCTATCTGCTTGCGGCACTCGCTGCGGTCAACGCCGTCGAAGCAGGAAAAATCGCGCTGGCCTGCACCGACAAGGCGAAAATTCCCGAACGCATTTACACGGCACGGGTCAACGCGCTCAAAATTTTGTTAAATGACTCGGGAGAGCAGCCAGAGCAATAACGAAAAAATGATCGTGGTCGCCACCGGAAACGTGTAACTTCGACCACGAAAGCGGAATGCGAAATCTCCCGGCAATTTGCCGAACCGAATAAAGCGCGCCAGATGCGGGCCGATGATGCCCAGCAAAAAAATCGCCACCACCAGCGTCAAAATCCACTTCAGCATTTGCCTTGCACCGCAGGGTGAAAACCGCATTAAATCACGCCTCACCCTGAACAGAGCCCCATGCTAAAAACACAAATCGTTGAAGGCCTCGAAGTCTTCTCCTGCCTGCCTTCCCGCAAGACCACCAAACCGGCACTACTGTTCGTACACGGTGCCTTTGCCGGTGGCTGGATGTGGACCGAAACCTTCATGCCGTTTCTCGCCAAGGCTGGCTACCCCTGCTACGCCCTGTCACTGCGGGGCCACGCCGGCAGCGCGGGGCGCGAGCATATCAACTGGCATTCGGTCGGCGATTACGTCGATGACGTCAAGACCGTCGTCGACTGGCTGGGTGCGACGCCTGTCCTGATCGGTCATTCAATGGGTGGCTTCATCATCCAGAAATATCTCGAACATCGTGAAGCTTCGGCCGTTGCCCTGATCTGCTCGGTGCCACCACAAGGCCTGATCGCCTCCCAGTTTCACCTGATGTTCAACAAGCCGCAGTTGTTCCAGGAAATCAATCAGATCATGGACGGCAAATACACCGATACCGGCACGCTGCGCGAAGCGCTGTTTGCCGGCGAGGTCGATGAAACCATGCTGGCCGCCTGGCTGAGCCGGATGCAGCCGGAATCGCATCGGGCGCTATGGGACATGTCGATGTTCAGCCTGCCCAACCTCTACGCCATGCATCGGCCGCCGATGCTCATCCTCGGCGCAGAAGACGACGTACTGGTGCCCGCCTTTCTGGTCCAGACGACCGGACAAACCTACGGCGAGCACGTCCATATTTTCCGCAATATGGGTCACGCCGTGACCCATGAAAAAGAATGGCCGCTCGTCGCGGCCACCTTGAGTGACTGGCTGGAAAAAATCAAACCTTGACGTCGACCGAGTTGCCCAAGTTGGGCGGGTTGCTCGGCACTTGCGGCAAGGCCTCCAGCAACTGCATCGCATGCTGTTCTTGAATGTCGATCGCCTTCTTGATAACTGCCGTATTGGCGGCGTCCCTGATCTCCACTGGAGACATGGCGGAGGTCAAACTGCCTACAGAAGAAACATCCATCTTGCGCTCACTCCAATTCGGACACATTATTAGTCTACTGTAGTCGATATATTTGCCAATTCAATGAGCAATTCCGAAAAAACAGGACCGCTGTCCACCATCCTTGAAGCCATCCGCGCCAAACGTGAGCGCAAGACCGGCACGAGCCAGGATATTGCCGAGCTGGAAGCCTCGCTGATCGCGGACATCGAAGCCTTCGATCTGGATGCCGCTGAACGGCGTGCCCGCAGGGAATACCTAGCCAACTCTGGCGCTGGCATGACCGATCCGACGCTGGTGTTTCCCGAAATCGCGCCAGCCAGACCCGCCGCTAAACCGGCCCAAGCCAAACCAATCGAAGCTAAGGCGCCCGAGCAAGCGACGAAAAAAGAAAGCACGCCAGAACTCGGCAGCAGCTTCCTTGACCAGCTACGACAACGGGCCGAAGTACGGCAGCGGGAAATCCATAGTGCTCTGGCCGAACGCACCTCAATCAACGAGGCCATCGACCAGGCCCTGAAGCATCTCTTTTTCTATCTGCATGAGCTGGTTCAGCAACTGAACATCATCAAGCCGGAAATCCCGCGCGATTACCCGCTGATCGAACAATTCGAGCTCAATCAGCTCGTCTGGCAGGAAGGCTTTGCCGATTACCGGACACAGTCGCAAAGCGCCGGAGCACTGGTCGAGCTGGTCACCTTCTCCTACCACCTGAACGCAAGCAACACACTGCACATCGAACGTGATGGTCCCTCGGTGGAACGCTTCCGGGCCATGCTTTTTGACTTCGGCCTGCCCTTCACCTACAAGGAATTCAAGAACGAGCGCAGCTATGTCGAACGCGCCGAGTTTGAAATCCGCAGCGATGTCAGCGTCAGTGCACGCTGGCGGGCGGACTTTTCGAAGGGTGTCATCGTCCTCGAAACACGTAATCTGGAGCGGCTGGGCAGCGCCCTCTACAGCCTCCGACCGCAAGTCGTCGACCAGGCACTGCTGGACGATTTCGGCCGCCTGATCCTCGGTCAGCCAAACCGTTTCCGCGAACTGGCCAAGCGCTAGGTATCCAGTTACAAACGCCGGCTCTGATCGCCATTGGCGAAGCCGAGAAGCGCTTCGTCCAGGCCGCGGCCGATGGCTATCACCTTGAATAGCTCGCCCATTTCGTGCGGCATCAGCAGCTTGCCGACGGCGCCTGCAGCCCGAATGTATTCGGGCGTTGCGTGAGGAATGCCGGCCAGGCAATCGAGAATCCCGCAATTGAGCAGGAATTGTCCCTGACTGGCATACCCGAGTAATTCCAGCCCGCTGGCGTGGGCCGCTGCAATAATCGCCGTGAAATCGACGTGGACCGTCACATCCTGCAAGCCCGGCAAATAGAACGGGTCGGGGTGCGCATGATGGCGGTAATGGCACATCAAGGTTCCACGGCCGCGTTGCTGATGGTAGAACTCGCGGCGCGGGAAGCCATAGTCGATCAGCAGCAGCGCTCCCTTGTTCAGGCGATGTCCCCATTCCGCCGACCAGGCTCGTGCCACGAGGCTTATTTCGCTCTCGAAACCCGGCGGCAGGCTGCATTGTTCACCGATTTCCTGGGCCGCAACGAGCAAGGCACCGCTTGCCGGATGTTCTTTCCATACGAAATGGCCAGCTTCATTCACGACAACACCGCGCTCGAAAATCCTTTCGTCTCGCCAGGCAACAATGTGGGCCGGCATGGCGTCCAGCAGTTCATTGGCGACGACAACTCCCGAAAACTGTTCCGGCAGGCAATCCAGCCACTCAACCCGCGACAGCAGATGTGGCACGGCCGCTGCGATCGTTTCCTGCTGGCGCTGGCGCAAATCGGCCGACAAATCGAGAATGAAATAGCGCTCCGGCAATGCTTCCGCTTTCTCCAGCGCAAGCAGCAAATCAGCGGCCAAACGCCCTGAGCCGGCCCCCACCTCAAGCACCACGGGAACCGATGCCGCCATGACTTGAGCGACCTGCCGGGCCAATGCCTGTCCGAATAACGCGGTCATTTCAGGGGACGTGATGAAATCGCCAGCCGCCCCGAATTTGCGCGCTCCGGCTGTGTAGTAACCAAGCCCTGGCGCATAGAGCAGTTGCTCCATGAAACGCGCAAAGGAGAGCCAACCGCCCGCTGCAGAAATCTCGTCGACAAGGCTTTGTTGCAGGCGCTGGCTATGTGCGAGAGCCTCCGGTGCGGGAATCGGCAGGTTGTTCATGGTAAGTTCAAAAAGTGTCAATTTTAAGGCCACCACGAGAATTTCGCGGTGGCCTATGCTATTTTTGCATTCTGCATCAAAGGAGGAGACTGACCTTGCGCGTCAAACAAATAATCAATCGCAAGCCGGCTGATCTGGCTGTGGCGCTGGACAACTTGAAAAATTCCGCGGCGGACCTGCTGCTAATCTTCGGCAGCATCGAACACTTCAGTTTTCCGGGATTCCACGAGTCAATCCGCAGCGCATTTCCCGAAGCCTTGCTGCTCGGCTGTTCGACGGCGGGCGAGATCACGGCAGCGGGCGTCGATGATGGAACCAGTAGCATCACCGCCATCAAATTCGACCAAACCCGCCTCAGCCAGGGCAACACACGGTTGACCGGTATGGATGATTCTTTCGCCGCTGGCGAAAGACTGGGAAAGCAGATTTCCGCGGCCGGGCTCAAGGCCGTCCTCGTTTTCGGGCCAGGGGTCAAAATCAACGGTAGCGCGCTGGTCAATGGCATCACCAGCATCATTGGCACCAGCATCCCGATTACCGGCGGACTGGCTGGTGACGGCGGCGCCTTCAAGGAAACCTTTACCATTGGCCCGGACGGCGTGGCCAACAACCAGATAGTAGCCATTGGCCTGAGTGGCGACGGGCTGCGCTTCGGACACGGCTCGTTCGGCGGCTGGGAGCCTTTTGGCCCAGCCCGCAAGGTGACACGCAGCGAAGGCAACATTTTGCACGAACTTGACGGCGAACCGGCACTCGAAATTTACCGCCGCTACTTGGGCGAGCACGCCAAGGGTCTGCCGGCATCAGGGCTCCTTTTCCCATTTGCCATGCTGGGCGAAGACCATAGCGCGGTCGGTCTGATTCGCACCATTCTCGGCATAGACGAAGCCAGCGGCAGCCTGATCCTGGCTGGCGAGATCGACCCGGATGGCTATTTGCGCCTGATGCACGCCAGTACCGACAAACTGGTTAACGGGGCCGAATCAGCCGCCGAGGCAGCTGCAGCCATGGCACAGGGCGCCGGTGAAAGCGTGGCGATTCTGGTCAGCTGCGTTGGTCGAAAACTGGTCATGGGCAACCGGGTCGACGAAGAGGTCGAGGCAGTCGGCGATGTATTTGGCAAGGCCGGCGTACTGACTGGCTTCTACTCCTACGGAGAAATCAGCCCGTTCGCACCCGGCGCATCGTGCAAATTGCATAATCAGACAATGACCATCACCTGCCTGAGTGAGGCCTGACCCAAACCACATGCAAAAAGCGCTTCTCCGGCAACTCAAGCGCAGCCTTGGGATCAGCAGCGAAGCCGAACTGGCTGCCTTGCTGAACTCGATGAGCACTGCAGCGACGACGGCAGATCCAAGCTTGCGAGCTGCCCTGGAAGGCTTTGGCGATTTCCTGACGCGCGTCGACAGCAGCTACGAGCAATACGAGCGCGATCTTGATTTGCGTACCCGTAGCCTGGAAATTTCCTCGTCCGAACTCTCGGACAGCAACGAGAAACTACGTCTGTCGCTGGCTGATCGCGAAAATGCGCTGCGTTCCTTGCGAAAAACAGTCCTGCATTTGTTGCCAGACGATGACCGGAGTGATCACGCCGATACCCTTGCCGATGAGGACATCGCCGAACTGTCCAAGCGAATCGCCTCGATGGTCGCGGAAAGCGAGCATGGCCGCCGTGAGTTGGCGACCCAGAAATTCGCCCTCGACCAGCATGCGATCGTCAGCATCACCGACACAGCCGGCACGATTTTGTATGCCAACGACCGTTTTTGCGACATCAGCGGTTACACCCGCGAGGAACTGCTCGGCCGCAATCACCGCATCATCAATTCCGGCACGCATCCACCAGAAATGTTCCGCGACATGTGGCAGACCATTTCGCTTGGCCAGGTCTGGCGTGGCGAAGTCTGCAACCGGGCGCGCGGCGGTAATCTGTATTGGGTGAACGCCACCATTGTCCCGCTACTGAACGCATCAGGGGAGCCTGAGCGCCATATCGCGATCCGGACCGACATCACCGACCGCAAACGCATCGAGACGCAATTGTCGGAGCAATTGCATCTGGTCGAAGAGTTGATCGAGGCGATCCCCTTGCCGGTTTACCTGAAAGATAGTGCCGGGCGCTACGTTCGCCTGAACAGGGCTTTCGAATTGTTCTTCCATATAGATCGCGAGGCAATCATCGGCCATACGCTGCGCGATCTCCTCTCCCCGGAAGACGCCCGCCGGCATATCGAAAAAGACGCGGAACTGTTTGCCAGCAAGGGAATGCAGTCCTATGAAGCCTCAGTGCATAGTCTGGATGGCGTCGTTCACGATACGGTCTATCGCAAAGCGGCGCTGACCCGCCGCGACGGGAGCGTTTCCGGATTGCTTGGTGTGATTGTCGATATCACCGAGCGAAAACAAGCTGAGGTCGAAGTCCTGCGGGCCAAGGAAGCAGCAGAAGCAGCCAGCCGGGCGAAGAGCGACTTCCTCGCCAACATGAGTCACGAGATTCGTACGCCGATGAACGGCGTCATCGGCATGACCGATTTGGCCCTGGAAACGGCGTTGACCGCAGAACAGCGCGACTACCTGACCATCGCAAAGTCTTCGGCCGAGTCCCTGCTCACCATCATCAACGATATTCTGGACTTTTCGAAGATCGAAGCCGGCAAATTGCTGGTCGAGGAGATTTCCTTCGATCTGTATCGGCTCATTGCCGAAGTGCTGAAGCCCCTGGCGCTACGAGCCCACGAAAAGGGAATCGAACTGCTCAGCGAAGTGCTTCACGATGTACCCCGTTACGTCAAAGGCGACCCTAGCCGCATACGGCAGGTGCTGGTCAACCTGGTCGGCAACGCCATCAAATTTACCAACGATGGAGAAATCGCCTTGCGCACCGAACTGCTGCAATTGCAGGACGGCCACGCGATCGTCCATTTTGCGGTGCGCGATACAGGCATCGGTATCGCACCCGACAAGCAGGATCTGATTTTCGATGCGTTCTCGCAGGAAGACACATCGACGACGCGAAGGTATGGCGGCACCGGTCTTGGCTTGTCGATCTGCCGCCGTCTGGTCGAACTGATGGGTGGCCGTATCTGGCTGCACAGCCAGATGGGCGAGGGCAGTACCTTCCATTTTTCGGTACAACTTGAGGTGTCGGAGCAGGCAACATCCGCCCAGGGTAGTCAGGTCAATTTGGCCGGCCGCCGCATCCTTGTTGTCGACGACAATGCCACCAACCGGCGCATCCTGAGCAGTATGTTGAGCTTGCTGAAAGCGATTCCCCGCGATGTCGATTCTGCTCAGGCGGCGCTAGCGTTAATGAAAGACGGCAACACCGATTTCGATTGCATCCTGCTCGACGCACAAATGCCTGAGATGGACGGTTACGAACTGGCGCGCCACCTGCATGCAAGCCACAAATACCTGCCGCCGATGTTGATGCTCTCATCCGGCGCCCTGCGTGGCGACGCCCAACGATGCCAGGAAGCCGGAATCGCCGGATTTTTCTCCAAACCCATTTCGCTGGACGAATTGCATGCCGCTTTAGGGCGCCTGTTCGATAACACGCCCATCGCCAATAACGCGACAGGAACACCGCTGGTCACCCGTCATTCGCTACGCGAAGCCCGGCGCGCGCTGGAAATCCTGCTTGTCGAAGATCACCCGACCAACCAGAAGCTTGCCCTCGGCCTGCTTGGCAAATGGGGACACAAAGCCACGCTGGCACGAAATGGTCAGGAAGCGCTGGACATTCTGGCAACCCGGTCCTTTGATCTGATCCTGATGGATATGCAGATGCCAGTCATGGGGGGCATCGAAGCGACGCAACGAATCCGTGCCCGCGAGGCTGATGGTCATCTACCGCGCACACCGATCATTGCGATGACTGCCGCAGCCATGCAGGACGACCGCGATGCCTGCCTGGCTGCCGGCATGGACGACTATCTTTCCAAACCAATCAGGGTCAAGGAATTGCAGGAAAAACTGCATGCCATTAGTGGAAACCTCTGATTCAACGCAGAATTTTTTCGCCGGACTGATGGCACAAGGTAAACTGGCCGCTTTTCAATTTTAGGCAGTAAACCCGGTTGACCGTGGCAAACGCACTGCATGGTCCTTACACCGCCCTTTTCCGTACCCCATGACCCAATCGAACAACCTGCTAAAGCTGCGCAAATATCTGGAAGGCCGTACCGGCAAGGCGATCATCGACTACAACATGATCGAGGATGGCGATACGGTGCTCGTCTGCGTTTCGGGGGGCAAGGATTCCTACACGCTGCTCGCCATGCTGATGGCACTGCAAAAGCGCGCGCCGGTCAAATTCCGCCTGATCGCCATGAATCTTGACCAGAAGCAGCCCGGTTTTCCCGCTGACGTTCTGCCACGCTATTTCGAGTCGATCGGCATTGAGCATCGGATCGTCGAAGCCGATACCTATTCGGTCGTCAAGGAAAAGATTCCCGAAGGGAAAACCACCTGTTCGCTCTGTTCGCGGCTCCGTCGCGGCGTCATCTACCGAACCGCCAAGGAACTGGGCGCCAACAAGATAGCCCTCGGCCATCACCGCGACGACATGGTGCACACGCTCTTTCTCAACATGCTCTTCGGCGGCAAGCTCAAGGCCATGCCGCCGAAGCTCGTCACCGACGACAAGGCACATGTCGTCATTCGGCCACTGGCCTATTGCGCCGAGTCTGATATTGCGAAATTTGCCCGGGGCATGGAATTCCCGATCATTCCCTGCAACCTGTGCGGCTCGCAGGACAATCTGCAACGCCAGAAAATCCGGGAAATGATGCAGGACTGGGACAAGCGCTATCCCGGTCGTACAGAATCCGTGTTCACCGCCATGCAAAACGTCGTTCCGTCGCACCTGGCAGACGGCGACTTGTTTGATTTTCACGGACTGACGCTGGACACGCCGGTCGAAGAAGGCGATATTGCATTTGATGCCCCGGAAATGGCGATCAGTGGAACCATTCCGATAAGCCTTTCGGCATAATGCAGAAGACGTACGATCAACATATAATGAGTGGTCGTCAATTAAAGGACTCTGGGTCGCCATGAGCGCCACGCAACGAAAATTGATCGTGATGTTCGCCGATGTCTCCGGCAGTACAGCGCTTTTCGAGCGCCTTGGAGACAAAGAGGCCATGCACGCGGTTGAACGTTGCCTGAAGCGCATGAAACGCTCCATCGATGGCTACAAGGGCAAGACCATCCAAGTGGTTGGAGATGAGTTGCTTGGTGCCTTTGAAACCGCTGAAGATGCTTGCCAGGCTGCCATCGACATGCAGCAGCGGATTGCCGACCTGCCGCCCGTTTCTGGCCTGAAATTGACTATCCGCATTGGTTTGCACTGCGGCGAAGTGTTAGACGATGGAAAAAAGCTCACTGGATCGCCCGTTTCGACGGCCGCCCGTATCGCTGGGATTGCTCGACGTAACCAGATCTTGTGCAGCTCACTTCTCGTCCAAGCCCTGGCCGAACCAAGCTTCATTTCTGCCGATCCGGTTCCCGAACTAGGTAGTGTTCCCGAAGATGGCGAAGCTTTGGCGCTATTCCAGATTAACTGGCCGAACTATCAAGGTGCCACCGCGAATTCGGCGCACTCGGCTTTCGGCCCAAGTAGCGCCGTACCCGTCGACCGCCTTTGTGTTCGCCATCGCGGCAAGGCTTTTTTGCTCGACGACAAGACCCCAGTCCTGACCATCGGCCGTGATCTTGGCTGCAAACTGATCATCGACGATCGAAAAGCCTCGCGACAACACGCACGGGTTGAAAGACGGAGCGATGGCTTCTATCTGGTCGACACCAGCACAAATGGCTGCTTTGTAACGCTCTCAGGACGCCAGGAAGTCATGGTCCGGCGCCATGAAATGCAACTCGAAAGTCGTGGCCAGATCAGTTTTGGCAATTCAGGCAACGATCCCCTGGCCGATATCGCCGAATTCGAGCATCTGTAAACGAAAATCGGCCATCCTCAGATGGCCGATTGCTTCCCGAGCAGATTGTTTACTTGGCTGCAGCTTCAGCCGAGCATTTCTTCATGAAGCTATTCTTGGCGGCACCAGCCAGTTTCTTTTCCTTGGCGGTAGCAGCACAAGCCTCATTTTCCGGGGCTGCGCCAGCATCGCGGGTGCACTTTTTCATGAAGCTGTTCTTGGCGGCACCAGCCAGCTTTTTCTCGGCGGCCTGCGCGGCACAATCATCAGCGGCGTAAGCAGTGGTAGCAGCGAATGCAACAATCAGCAGCGCGATCAATTTCTTCATTGGGTGTCCCCTATAAGGTTGAAAAGCCGATGCACTATCGGCCATTCATGCGTCATCGTCAAGCATCGTACGCTGCTGGCGATCCATGAAATCCTGCATGCTGTCGATCCCGCGCAACTGAAGAATCGTATTGCGCACCGCCGCTTCAAGCAACACCGCCAGATTGCGACCAGCAGCCACGGGAATGACAACCTTGCGGATCGGAACTCCGAGCACTTCATGCGTTTGCGCATCGAGCGGCAGGCGCGGCGCATCGGCTGCGGTCGACGTTTTTTGCAGGTGAACGATCAGCTTGAGCTTCATTTTCCGGCGAGATGCTGTTTCGCCAAAAATCGTCCGGATGTTGAGCAAACCGAGGCCACGCACCTCGAGAAAATCGCGCAACATTCCGGGGCAACGGCCTTCGATCGTGGTCGGCGCGATGCGGGCCATTTCGACGACATCGTCAGCGACTAGCCCATGCCCCCGGGAGATCAGCTCCAGCGCCAGTTCCGACTTGCCTACACCGGAGTCTCCGGTAATCAGGATGCCCATGCCGAGGACATCCATGAATACGCCATGGAGGCTGACCGTATCGGCCAGACGGGCCGACAGGTAGATACGTAACAGATCGATGATCGCCGAACACGGCTTGGGTGAGAAAATCAGCGGGGTCGTCAATTGGGTACAGGTCTCGACCACCAATGGTGGTGGCGTCAGCCCGTCGGCGACGATCACGGCGGGCGGTTGGGCGCCGAGCAGATCACCAAGCATTTGTGCAAAGCGACGCTCGCCAATACGCATGGCCCATTCATATTCGGCAAGGCCGAGGACCTGCAGACGTTCCGGGTGAATGATATTGATGTGACCAACCAGATCGGCGCCATAGTTATTGGAGCCCTTGATCTCGATACGGCGGTCGGCCTGCGGAACAATGTTCCAGTTCAGCAGCAGCTTTTCGCGATTGTCCTCGTAAAGCTGAACCAGGCTCACGTGGCGCACGAACTAAGCTCAGCCCTGAAATAGAGCAACAACAGTCGCAGCGTCAGGAGCGACGTGCAATTTTTCGCGGAATACCCGATCAGAAAAGTTCTGGGCCAACTCCGAAAGTATCTGCAAATGCTGCTCCGTCGCTTGCTCGGGAACCAATAGAACGAAGAGCAGATCGACTGGGCGACCATCCGGTGAATCGAACGGTACCGGGGTTGCCAGACGCAGGAATGCGCCAACGGCTTGTTTCAACCCCTTGATTCGACCATGGGGAATCGCCACCCCCTGGCCCAAGCCGGTAGAACCGAGCTTTTCGCGAGCGAACAAGCTATCGAAAATGATCGATCGGGCAAGACCAAGGCGATTTTCAAACAGCATTCCTGCTTGTTCGAAGACCCGCTTCTTGCTGCCGGCTTCAAGATCGAGCAGAACCTGATCGGTTGATAGAAGATTGGTTAAGGGGTTCATAGGGAAGGTGAGAAAAACAAAGGCCGCAACCGGTTACGGTGCGGCCCGTTCAGCGCTTATTCAGCGACGGTATGCAGCCCTGGCTTGTCACCGCGATGGTGGTCCTGGACTTTTTGCTTGTACTTCTGAACTTGACGGTCCAGCTTGTCGAACAAGGCATCGATAGCGGCGTAGAGATCGTCACCTGATTCTTCAACGTGGATGTCCTTACCAGGCACGTGAAGCGTGACTTCGCCTTTCTGCTTGAGTTTCTCAACCGACAACACGACGCTGACGCCGGTTACCTTGTCAAAATGGCGGATCACGGGATCCAGCTTGTTCTCGACGTATTCGCGAAGTGCCGGGGTGACTTCAATGTGGTGACCACTGATCTGCAGATTCACTTTTTTCTCCTCTCTCTACAGGGTCTTGCGTAAATTGACCGGGGGGATGTTGAGCGACTCGCGGTATTTGGCAACCGTCCGTCGGGCAACTACGATTCCCTGCTGGCCTAGTATTTCGGATAATTGACTATCCGACAAGGGCTTCTTGCCATCCTCGGCCGAGATCAATTGCTTGATCAGCGCCCGGATGGCCGTAGCAGAACAGGCGCCACCAGTATCGGTGGCAACATGACTGCCGAAGAAGTATTTGAGTTCGAAGATACCGCGCGGCGTCGCCATGTATTTCTGGCTGGTGACGCGCGATACGGTCGACTCGTGCAAACCGAGAATATCGGCAATTTCGCGCAGGACAAGCGGCCGCATGGCCACTTCACCGTGCTCGAAGAACTGACGCTGGCGATCGACAATAGCTTGTGTCACGCGATGTATGGTCTCGAAACGCTGCTGTACGTTCTTGATCAGCCAGCGGGCTTCCTGTAGCTGAGTAGACAGGTGGCCATTGCCACGCCGCTGCTTGGAAAGAATTTCGGCGTAAAGACGATTGATGCGCAGGCGCGGATAAGCATCGGGATTAATGTAGGCGGTCCATTTCCCCTTGAGCTTCTTTACGATCACGTCCGGCGTAATGTAGCGGGCTTCGATCTGGGAAAAGCGGGAGGCCGGTCGCGGATTCAGGCTGGTAATCACCGATTGCGCAGCCTTCAGTGACTCATCATCGCAACCAGTCAGACGGCGGATCTTGGCGAAATCACGGGCGGCCAACAGTTCCAGATGCTTCTGAACGATGGTTAGCGCGAGATTGCGGACCTCACAACTCCCCGGCAAGGCCTTGAGTTGCAGGGCCAGACATTCCTGCAGATTGCGGGCGCCAATCCCGACCGGGTCGAAATTCTGGATGAGATGAAGCGCAATTTCCAGTTCTTCGATTTCAATTTCGTATTCCGGCGGCAGCGTTTCCCAGAGTTCCTCCAGGGTTGCCGACAGGTAGCCGTCGTCATCGAGGGCTTCGATCAGGAAACGGACCAGGCTGCGGTCGCGTTCCGAAACCTGGGTCATCCCCAATTGCCAGCCGAGATGATCGCGCAGGCTGATGGTCGTGCCGTGAATATCCTGCGAATCGCTGTCGTCGTCTTCGTCGCGCCCGGCGCCAGTAAACGTACCGGCATCGGCGGCCCAACGGTCATCATCGACATCGGATGGGGCTGATGGAACATCCTGCTCGCGGTCGTCGCGCGCGTCGCGTTCTTCGCGTTCGGCCTTTTGCTCGCGCTCACCTTCGCTGGTTTGGGGCGAATCGAATTGCTGAGCATTTGAAAATGCCTCGCCACCCGGTTCGTCCTCGCGCTCGAGCATGGGATTCTCGAGCAGATAACGCTCGAGTTCCTGCTGCATTTCGATCGTCGACAGCTGTAGCAGCTTGATCGACTGCTGCAGCTGCGGAGTCAGTGCCAGATGTTGGGAGAGTTTTAGCTGGAGTGCCGGCTTCATCGGTTGGGGTCGGTTTCTATCTTCCGGTCAGAGCTTGAAGTGCTCGCCGAGATAAACCTTTCGTACGCTTTCATTATCAACGATTTCGTTCGGCCGTCCAGCCGCCAGAACGTTTCCGGCATTGATAATGTATGCGTGGTCGCAAATACCCAGCGTCTCGCGGACGTTGTGGTCAGTAATCAGGACGCCGATTCCGCGCTCCTTGAGGAAGCGGATGATTTTCTGGATTTCGAGCACGGCGATCGGGTCCACGCCGGCAAACGGCTCGTCGAGCAGGATGAAACGCGGATTGGTGGCTAGCGCGCGGGCGATTTCGACGCGGCGACGCTCGCCGCCCGACAAGGCCGAGGCATTGACGTGGCGGACATGACTGACGTGCAGTTCGGCCAGCAGGCCCTCGAGGCGATCATTCAGTTCGGCTTCGGGCAAATTGAGCAGCTCGAGGATGGCGCGGATGTTTTCCTCGACATTGAGCTTGCGGAAAACCGAGGCTTCCTGCGGCAAGTAGGACAGGCCGAGGCGTGCCCGGCTATGCATCGGCAGATGGGTCAGGCGATTGTCGTCGATGTAAACTTCGCCGCCGTCCGCCGCGACCAACCCGACGATCATGTAAAAACAGGTGGTCTTGCCGGCACCGTTCGGACCGAGCAGACCAACGACTTCGCCGGACTTGACCTCAAAGGAGACATCCTCGACGACAGTCCGCGCCTTGTAACGCTTCTTGAGATTGTGGGCCGAGAGTTTGGCTGCCGGCATGTTCATTCATCCGCTCCCTGCATGGCCCGCCGAATGGCGTCGTTGGAAAAACCACGATATTGCAGGAAACGCATCTGTTTGCCACGCTCTTCGGCAGTTTCCGGCGGTCGACCGAATTTTTTGGCCCAAATAACACGGCAGCGCTCGGTTTCATCACCGGCTTCGGGCAGGGCCGTGGCGATGTCGGCATCGCTGACCCCTTGCTGGCGCAACTCCTGCCGCAGTCGCGCATCGCCGTAACGTCTTCCGCGCACGGCGACCCGTTGGGTGGCGTAGCGGCAATCAGAGAGCAGGCGTTCGGCCTGCAGGGTATCGAGCACCACCGACAGCTCTTCCGCCGATTCGGCATGCGGAGCGAGCTTGGCCTGCAAGCCGGCCCGGCTGTAATCACGCCGGGTCAGCAATTGCAGGGCGCGGACGCGCAGGTCAGGCATCCGCCGCAGCCGCCTTAGTCGGCTTGATGACTGTGGTGCTGGCCGCTTCGCGGATCTTCGCTTCGATTTCCTGGGCGATTTCCGGGTGCGACTTGAGGAATTCGCGGGAATTGTCCTTGCCCTGACCGATCTTTTCGCCCTTGTAGGAATACCAGGCGCCGGATTTTTCGACCAGCTTGTGGGCAACGCCCATTTCGACCACTTCGCCCTGACGGGAGATGCCTTCACCGTAGAGGATGTCGAAGATGGCTTCGCGGAAGGGCGGGGCGACCTTGTTCTTGACGACCTTGACCTTGGTTTCGCTGCCGATGACTTCATCACCCTTCTTGATCGCGCCGATGCGGCGGATGTCGAGGCGAACCGAAGCGTAGAACTTGAGGGCGTTGCCGCCGGTCGTCGTTTCCGGCGAGCCGAACATGACGCCGATCTTCATGCGGATCTGGTTGATGAAGATGACCAGCGTGTTGGTTTTCTTGATGTTGGCGGTCAGCTTGCGCAGGGCCTGGGACATCAGGCGAGCATGCAAACCGACCATCTGGTCACCCATTTCGCCTTCGATTTCAGCGCGCGGCGTAAGGGCGGCGACCGAGTCGATGACGATGATGTCGACCGAGCCTGAACGAACCAGCATGTCGGCGATTTCGAGGGCCTGTTCGCCGGTGTCCGGCTGCGAGATGAGCAGGTCGCCGACGCTGACGCCGAGCTTCTGGGCGTATTGCGGATCGAGCGCGTGTTCGGCGTCGATGAAGGCAGCAACGCCACCGAGCTTTTGCATTTCGGCCACGACCTGCAGGCAGAGCGTGGTCTTGCCGGAAGATTCCGGACCGTAGATTTCAACGACGCGGCCGCGCGGCAGGCCGCCGACGCCCAGCGCGATGTCCAGACCGAGCGAGCCGGTAGACACGACCTGAATGCCTTCGTCAATTTCGGCATCGCCCATCTTCATGATGGAGCCTTTGCCAAACTGCTTTTCGATCTGTTGCAGCGCCGCGGCGAGCGCCTTTGCCTTGTTGTCGTCCATGGTGTTACCTCGGAAATTTGAGCGGATTATGGCACAGGGGCCAAAGATGGAATAGAAATTGCTGAGCTTGATCGACAGGTCAATTGCTTCGGATATGCAATCGTCAGCCTTCAATTTCAGTGATGACGCGGAAAGGACAGGGTATATTCCAGCCCGCTCCGCACTTACTTTTATACTGTGTATAAATACAGTACTCATACCATGGCCGCTTGGCAAGAAAATTCTGCATTCAAATCAACGCTCGGCAAGCTGCTGCTCGGTGTTTCGCTAGCCGTCCTGGCGCCTCAGGGCTGGGCCAAGCCAGCGCCGTGGTACTGGTGGGCGAGCCACTCGACCGACCATCGCGTCTGCGCGCAGACTTCGCCGGGCGCCGGCTGGTTTCGCGAGAGCACGGCATTCAGCGACAGCGGCTGCAGTATCCGGGTGAAGGCATTTTGACGGCCTATTTTCCGCCGCCCGACAACGGCTTGGCCATCATCCATGTCGATAACGAAATCATCGTCGTCGATAAACCGGCCGGGCTGCTCTCCGTCCCGGGGCGTGGGGAGGGCATGGACGACTGCCTGGCGTCGCGCGTTCAGGCCCGTTTTCCCGATGCGCTGATTGCCCATCGCCTCGACATGTCTACCTCCGGCCTGCTCGTTCTGGCGCGCGGCGCGGAAATGCATAGCCGGCTATCGCGCTTTTTCCGCGAACGGCAGATCGACAAGCGTTACGTCGCCGTCGTTTTCGGGCTGATGGCTGACGATGCCGGCGAGGTTGAGCTGCCGTTGATCTGTGACTGGCCGAATCGGCCGCGACAAAAGGTCGATTTCGAGATCGGCAAGCCGTCGCTGACCCGTTTTCGCGTCGTCAGCCGAGATCCGGACGCCAACACGACGCGCGTCGAACTCGAGCCGGTGACCGGCCGGTCGCACCAGTTGCGCGTCCATATGGCATCGCTCGGCCACCCGATTCTCGGCGACGACCTGTACGGCGGTGTGGCGACTGCGCTGGCTGATCGACTGCTGCTGCACGCCATGGATTTGGGCCTTTTTCACCCGTTGACCGCAGCAGCCATCCAATTTCATTCCGACGCCCCGTTTTGACGCTGTGAAACCGCACAACGACCGTATAATTTTTGCGTTTTAATCCTTTTTTCCGGTTGACCGTAAGATCATGCTGATCTGGTTCGTCGTTCTCTACCTGATGGTTTCCATCGGCATCGGCCTGTTTGCCGCGACCCGCGTCCATAGCGCCAAGGATTTCGCTGTGGCCGGCCGCCATTTGCCGCTGCCGGTCGTCACCGCCACTGTCTTCGCCACCTGGTTCGGCGCCGAAGCCGTCTTCGGCGTTTCCGCCACCTTCGTCAAGGATGGCCTGACCGGCGTCGTTGCCGACCCCTTCGGCTCGTCGATGTGCCTGATCATCGCCGGCGTTTTCTTCTCGCGGAAACTCTACAAGCTCAACATCCTGACCCTCGGCGACTATTTCCGCCTGCGCTACAACCGCACGGTCGAGGTGCTGACCACGCTGTGCATCGTCGCCTCCTACCTCGGCTGGGTATCGGCCCAGATCAAGGCGCTCGGGCTGGTCTTCAATGTCGTCACCGCCGGTTATGTCAGCCAGACGGCGGGCATGATCCTCGGCGCGGCCATCGTCCTGACTTACACGACCTTTGGCGGCATGCTCTCGGTGGCCATCCTCGATTTCGTCCAGATGGGCGTCATCATGGGCGGCATGCTGTACATCGGCTACGTTGTCTCCGGGCTGACCGGCGGCGTCGAAATGGTCGTCAATCACGCCTCGGCAGCCGGCAAACTCGATTTCTTCCCGCCGCCCGACCCGTGGCTGTGGCTGACCTTCCTCGGTGCCTGGATCACCATGATGCTCGGCTCGATCCCGCAGCAGGACGTCTTCCAGCGCATCACCTCGGCCAAGAGTCAGAACATCGCGCTGTGGGGCTCCATCCTCGGCGCCTCGATCTATTTCTGCTTCACCTTCGTGCCGATGTTCATCGCCTATTCGGCAACGCTGATCGACCCGGACCTGTTCAACGGCCTGATGCAGACCGACTCGCAGCTCGTCCTCCCGACGCTGGTGCTGCAACACACCCCGATCTTCGCCCAGGCGATCTTCTTCGGCGCCGTGCTGTCGGCCATCATGAGCTGCTCGTCGGCCACCTTGCTGGCGCCATCCGTCGCCTTCTCGGAAAACATCGTGCGCGGCTTCTACCCGCACATGGGCGACCACCAGTTTTTGCGTGTCATGCGCGGCTCCATCGTCGTCTTTGCCGGCATCGTCCTTGGCTTCGCGCTGTATTCCAACGCCAGCATTTTCAAGATGGTCGAAAACGCCTACAAGATCACGCTGGCCGGCGCCTTCGTGCCGCTCTTTTTCGGCGCCTTCTGGAAGCGGGCGACGACGCAGGGTGCGCTGGCTGCCATTTTCGGCGGCCTGTCAGCGTGGATCCTGATTGAAGTGCTGGTCAGCGTCAGCGGCCAGCCATCCGGCGCGCCCGAGTACGCCTACGCCCTGGTCGGCATCGGCCAGGCCGTGCCGCCGCAGCTGATCGGGCTGGCCGTCAGCATCCTCGGCATGATCGCCGGATCGCTGTTGCCGCAATGGGTCGGCCACCCGCTGCCACACGAAGACGTCCACGAAGCCCTGCATCATAGGGCGGCGGCGGAAACCCATCACGCCACCGAACATCCGCACCACCACTAAATCTTGGCGAAACTCCCGGATGCTCAGGATTTACCTGACAGTGTGACCAACCGTCACCTGAAAATCCCGTACGCCACCATCATTGTTACGACACATAAGGGCTGACGGGCCGGCCAATCACCCCTAAAATCAGGTCATGGCACATCACGGTCGTGGCCCCATTCTGCTTTCCCGCTACCTGGCGCTCGCCTGGTGCGGACTGGTCGTGTACGGCAGCCTGCACCCGTTTACCGGCTGGCGCGACACCGGCGTCTCGCCGATTGCCTTCCTCGAAGGCGGCTGGCCGCGCTACTGGACGGTCTTCGACCTGGCGGCCAATGTCGCGGTCTACCTGCCTTTGGGCTTCTTTTTGACGCTGGCGTTGAGCAACCTGCCCTGGCGCTTCACCGCCCTGATCCTCGCCGTACTGCTCACCGGCAGCGTCAGTTTCGGTCTCGAAACGCTGCAGACCTGGCTACCCTCGCGCGTCCCATCCAATCTCGACCTCGCCTGCAACACGCTGGGCGGGCTGCTCGGCGCGCTGTGGGCGCAACACGTCGGGCCACGCGTTTTTGCCCGCCTCGCCGCACTCGAACACCGGCTGATCGCCCCCATCCCGCACGCCGAACTCGGCCTGACGCTGCTCGGCCTGTGGCTGCTCGTCCCGCTCTCGCCGGAAACACTGCTCTTTGGCGCCGGCGATTTGCGACAGATTTTCGGGTTTACCGGCGCCGTTCCCTTCGCCGCCGAGAGCTTCGTCATGATCGAGGCCAGCATCACCGCCTTCAATGTCGTCGCCGTCGGTCTGATCGTCCGCATGCTGTGCGCGCGGCTGCTTTTTGCCTACCTCATCGTGCCGCTCTTCCTGTTCCTCTGTCTGGTCATCAGCACCGTCGCCGCTGCCGTTCTGGTCAGCCCGGCCGATTCACTGGCCTGGCTGACGCCGGGCGCCAGGCTCGGGCTGGTCGTCGGTGGCGGCATTCTTGCCGTCGCCATCGCCCTGCCGGTAGCGCCGCGCCTGATGATTGCCGTGCTGGCACTGTTGGCGGGTACTGTGCTGGTCAACATGGCACCGCCCAACCCCTATTCGGAAGCTGCGCTGGCCGTCTGGCGGCAAGGGCACTTTCTCAACTTCAATGGCCTGACGCGCCTGGTCGCTACCCTATGGCCTTTCCTGACCCTGCCCTTCCTGTTTCTGACGACGCGCCGGACCTAGCCTGGCATGCCGACACCGCCGAAGCGGCCGCCCAACGGCTGGGGGTTGATCACGCCACCGGCCTGGCCGACGACGAAGCGGCCTCCCGCCTTACCCGCCACGGCCCCAACAGCCTGACCGAACGCCCCGGCAAGCCGGCCTGGCGACGCTTCGCCGACCAGGTCATGCAACCGCTCGTGCTGGTCCTCGTCGCCGCCGGAGCCATCACCGGCGCCCTCGGCGAAGTCGTGGACGCCAGCGTGATTTTTGGCGTCGTCATCACCAATGCCATCATCGGCTACTGGCAGGAAGCCAAAGCCGAAGGCGCCCTGGCCGCGCTGGCGCGCAGCGTCACCACGCCGGTCACCGTCCGTCGTGGCGGCCAGCGCAAGCAGCTTGAAGCGACGCAACTGGTCCCCGGCGACATCGTCATGCTCGCTGCCGGCGACCGCATTCCGGCCGACCTCCGGCTGATCCAGCAGCACGAACTGCACACCGACGATTCGATGCTGACCGGCGAATCGCAGCCCGTCACCAAGGACATCGCCGCGCTGCACCCCGACACCGTGCTCGCCGACCGCCTCAACATGGCCTACGCCGGTACCACGGTGGTCGCCGGGCAGGGCAGCGGGCTGGTCATCGCCACCGGCGACGCCACCGAAACCGGGCGCATCGCTGGCCTGATCGCCGCCGCGCCCGATCTGGTCACGCCGCTGACGCGCAAGATGGCGACCTTCTCGAACTGGCTGCTGTGGGCCATCGGCGGGCTGGCGCTGCTTACCGTCGGCGTCGGGCTGGCCCGCGGCGGTTCGGCTTTCGACATGTTCATCGCCGCCGTGGCGCTCGCCGTCGGCGCCATTCCCGAAGGTCTGCCGGCCGCCGTGACCGTTACGCTGGCCATCGGCGTCGCCCGCATGGCCAAACGGCGGGCCATCATCCGCCATCTGCCGGCGGTCGAAACGCTGGGCAGTACGACGGTGATTTGCTCGGACAAGACCGGCACGCTGACCGAAAACGCCATGACCGTGCGCGTCCTGTGGTGCGCCGGCGAAGGTTATGCCGTCGGTGGCCACGGCTACGCGCCGGAAGGCGCCATCACCCACGACGAAATGCCGGCCGATATCGACGGCGCCCTGCGCGAAGCCCTGATCGCCGGGGCGCTGTGCAACGACGCCTCGCTGCGCCACGAGCACGGCCAATGGAAAATTACCGGCGACCCGACCGAAGCCGCGCTGATCGTCGCCGCGCGCAAGGGCAAGCTCGACGAACACACGCTGGGCAAGCTCTTTCCGCGTCGCGACGTGCTGCCTTTCGACGCCACCCGGCAATTCATGGCCACCGCCCACGAGGGCGACGGGCAGGGCGTTGTCTACGTCAAGGGCGCCCTCGAACGCCTGCTGCCGCTGTGCGTCGATCGCTTGTCGGCGAATGGCCAACCGCTGCCCATCGACCGCGCAGCCATCGAAAAAGTGGCCTGCGCCTATGCCGAACAGGGCATGCGCGTGCTGCTGCTGGCCCGACGCGATTTCAATTTTGGCCAAAATTTCCGGTTGACCGTGGAAGGCATCGAAAAACTCACCCTGATCGGCCTCGTCGGCATGATCGACCCGCCGCGCAAGGCCGCCATCGGCGCCATCCGCAACTGCCATTCGGCCGGCATCCGGGTCAAGATGATCACCGGCGACCACGCTGTCACGGCGCTCGCCATCGCCCGCCAGATCGGGCTCAATGCGGAAAAAGCGCTGACCGGCCGCGAACTGGCCCAGCTCGACGACACCGCGCTGGGCGAAGCCGCCCACAGCGTCGACGTCTTTGCCCGTGTCGAACCGGAACAGAAGCTGCGCCTCGTCGGCGCCCTGCAGGCGCGCGGCGAAGTCGTCGCAATGACCGGCGACGGCGTCAACGACGCACCCGCCCTCAAGCAGGCCGACATCGGCATCGCCATGGGCCTGGCCGGCACCGAAGTGGCCAAGGAAGCAGCGGCCATGGTCCTCACCGACGACAATTTCGCCAGCATCGAGGCGGCCGTCGAGGAGGGCCGGGGCGTCTGGGACAACCTCGTCAAGTTCATCACCTGGACCCTACCGACCAACTTTGGCGAAGGCCTCGTCATCGTCGCCGCCATCCTCTTCGGCAGCACGCTGCCAATCACTCCGCTGCAGATTTTGTGGATCAACATGACCACCGCCGTCCTGCTCGGCCTGCCCCTCGCCTTCGAGCCGATCGAGCGCGGCGTCATGCGTCGGGCGCCACGCCGGCTCGACCAGCCGGTGCTCGACAGCGGCCTGATCCGGCGCATCGTCCTCGTCTCCTTCCTGCTGTTGGCCGGCGCCTTCGGCCTCTTCCTGCTTGAACTGGATCAGGGTCACAGCCTGGCCGAAGCACGCACCGTCGCCGTCAACGTCTTCGTCATGGTCGAAGCCGCCTACCTCTTCAACTGCCGTTCGCTGACCCGCAGTTTCTGGAGCCAGGGCCTGTTTTCGAATCCATGGATCTGGGCCGGTCTGGGCAGCATGCTCGCCCTGCAACTGGCGATGACCTACCTGCCGGTGATGAATCGGCTATTCCAGACGGCACCGATCGGGCTGATGGAATGGGCGGAAATAGTCGCCGTCGCCTTGCTCTGTTCGACGCTCATCGGGCTTGAAAAGCATCTTGCTGCCCGCCTGGCCCGCCGCACCACCTGATCACCTTCATGTCATAATTTGGGCGTCTTCCATCCCCTCTTGCCGAGAGGTCGATTTTTCCCATGTCCTTGTTCTCCATCAACGCACCGCGTCTGCTCGCCGCCGGACTCATCCTCGCCAGCAGTCTGGCCCAGGCCGCCGATCCGATTTACTTCCAGTTTCGCGACTTGCTGGCGGACAAGGCAATCCGCTCCGTGCTTGACCCCAGGATCAGGATTTATCTCGCCAACGACGCCTCGCCGACCATCGTCGAATCCGCCGCGCCCGATACCTACACCGGCACGGGCATTTCCATAAACCCTTTCGGTGGCTCGAAGCGGCACTGTGTGGAAGCGTTCACCAACGCCATCAGGTCCATGGTCAGCGACGCTGTTGCCGGCGGTTACGACAGCATCCTCAACCTGCGCGCCATGGACGGCGACACCCCCGCCCAGGATCCGAACGGATTCAGCTGCACACCGGCCTACAAGGTCACGGTGCTCAGCCTGCATTCCACCTTAGGTGCTACGGCCGACACCGTCCAGCGCGCCGCCGAGGACGACCAGCGTTTGCTCCGCGCCCCCTATCGCGAGCCTTGGGAAGAGTCGATCTACGTCGCGCTCGCGCCCATTGCCGACTCCCCCGAAGCCCAGGCTATTTTTGCCGACAAGGTAAAGGGCTACTGGGGCATCGACGCCCCGGACTACCGGGTGCGCGGCATTCCAGAAGACTACGCTGGCTCCGCTACGGTGAACCGCCAGGACCTCCAGGCTTCCTGCAAGCAAGCCGTACTCAATACGCTCAAGGATATGGTTGGCGACGCCACCGAACGCGGCTTCGACTCGCTGATCCGGATTCGCAGCCACATGTACGAACAGACCACGCCAGGCATGGCCAGCATCGAATGCGAGATCGGCAAAAAGGCTGTCTTCGTAAAGCTTCAGGGAACGTTGGCCAATCGGCGCTGATTGCCAAAAAAAGCAGTCAAGCTTGAACTATTTGCCGTGCCCCGCGACGCGCGTGACTGTCTACGGTCAACCGGAAAAAACGCCCAAATTTGAAATGCGCCCTCGTTTTCTGCCTGGGCACGTCTCGCTTTTATTGAATCGGCGCCGCTGAGGCCGTTCTTTTGATGCCGGCCAGGGCAAGCAGACCGATGCCCGACAAAGCGCCGGTGAGCAGGATGGCGACGCCACCGCCCCAATGTTCAAGAATGAGCGCCAGCAGAAACGGCGCGGCAGCCTGGGCCAGACGCTGACCGATGGCCAGCACGCCCTGCCGGACGCCGTAGCCGCTGGCGCCGAACAGGGCCAGCGGCAGGGTGCCCTTGGCGATGGTGATCAGGCCGTTGCCGGCACCGTGCAGAAGGGCAAAGACGGCCGGCGCCCAGGACATCCCGCCGGCGATCAGCAGGACCAGGCCGCCTACCGGATGCAAGCTGACGGCCACCCGCGCCGTACTCAGCGGATGAACCCGCAGGCGCTTGCTGGCGACAAACTCGATGGCCCGCGCCGCCACCTGGGCCGGCCCGACCAGCGCCGAGGCGGCAATCGCCAGGCCGGCGGCGACGCCCAGCGCCTGCAACAGGCCGGGCAGATGCGCCGCCATGGCCGAGGTGACAAACGACGTCGCCGTGCCAAAAACAGCCACCAGGACAAATGCCCGTCGGCTGCCCGCAATGTCGTCCGGGTGCGCCGTCGCAGACGCCAGTTCGGCCGACGGCAAGAGGCTGGTCGCCGGCGACAGCGTCAGCCAGTTGAGCGGCAGGGCAATCAGCAGATGCGCCGCAGCCCACATCAGACAGGCCGTCGGCCAGTCGCTGGCGGCGACCACGGCCGAGGTCAGCGGCCAGCCTATGGTGCTGGCGAAGCCGGCAAGCAGGGTAATCCCGGTAATCGACTGCCGGGCCTGCATGCCATGCTGCCGGACGAGCGCGGCAAACGCCGCATCGTAGAGGCCGAGCGCCATGCCAGCGCCGATCACGGCCCACGCCGCAAACAGCATGACCACACTGGACGCCGAAGCAAGCAGGAGCAGGCCGGCGACAAACGCGACATTGGAAAAGCACAGCACCCCGCGCCCGCCATGCCGATCAATGCTGCGCCCGATAACCGGCCCGAGTGCCGCCATGACCAGCAAGCCGAACGAATACGCCGCAAATACCGTGGAGGTCGAAACGCCAAGAGTGTGCGCGACAGGCTGGCTGATCACCGCCGGCAAATAAGCCGATGAAGCCCAGGCGATGGTCTGCGCCGTTCCCAACGCAATTATCTGGAAACCGGACGCACCGCTCGCCACTCCGCCTTCAGCCATCGTCTTTACCTATGCCCTGGATGGCCCATTGTGCAACAGCGAGCGACTTCCACGGTCAACCGGGGAAAATGCCCAAAATTGAAATGGGTCGCTCACTGGAGTCCGTTCAGGATGGATTGTCCGTCTTCGGAATAATCCGAATGAGCACGATCCGCGGTCCGATCATCTTCTTCACCACGGCGTCAAACTGGGGAAAGGAGATGCGTTGTCCTTCTTCCGGCAGGGCGCCCAATTGCTGCAGGATGAGACCGCCAACCGAATCAACGCCGGCTTCGTCGATATCGATGCCCAACGTCCGCTCGAGCGTGAAGATGGGCAGACTGCCCTTGCCGATCAGCGAGCCATCATCGAGCCTAGACCACTCGTTGTGGGTCTGGCGGAATTCGTCGCGAATCTCGCCGACCAAGGCACCGAGCAGGTTGTCGAGCGTGATGAAGCCGATCGGATGGCCGTCGTTGTAGGCGACCACGGCAAAATGCGGCGCCCCCTTGCGAAAGCGGCGAAACAGCTCGGTCGCCGAAAGACTCGGCGAAACGACGACGACCGGCCGTACCAGTTTGTCCAGCGTGTTGAGGTCCGGATCCTTACGCAGGGCGATGAAGATGTCTTTCAGATGGACTACGCCCTTGGCGTGACCATCCTCGGCCAGATAGGGATAGCGGCTGAAACGATGCTGCACGATCCGCTCGAGGCTGACCTCGATGTCGTCCGTTTCCGACAGCGGCACGGCTTCGCTGAACGGCCGCATCAGGTCGGCGACCTCGAGGTCGCGAAAATCGAGCGCCTGGGCCAGGACCCGCCACTCGTCGCCGGTGAAATCGGCATTGGCCCGTGACGAGCGGAGAATGACCTTGAGCTCTTCCGCCGAGTAGTGGGTGTCGTGACCGGTATTCACATCCAGATTGACCTTGCGCAGAACCCAGTTGGCACTGTGATTCAACACCCAGATGGCCGGATACATCGCCCAGTAGAAGGCGTACAACCCGGGCGCCGTCCACAGCCCGACCTTCTCGGTGACGCGGATGGCCATCGATTTGGGGGCCAGTTCGCCGACCACGATGTGCAAGTAGGAAATGATGAAGAAAGCGACGGCAAAGGCGATGCCATGTACCAGTTCCTCACCGACCACGCCGAAGGTGCTGAGCAGCGGGCGCAGCAGATCGGCAAAGGCCGGCTCGCCGATCCAGCCCAGGCCGAGCGAGGCGAGGGTGATGCCGAGCTGGCAGGCCGACAGGTAGGCTTCCAGATCCTGATGGACCCTGGCCAGAATGCGACCACGCCAGCCGTATTTCTTGGCAATCGCCTTGACCCGGCTCTGGCGCAGTTTTACCAGGCCGAACTCGGCGGCAACAAAAAAGCCGTTCAAAACGACGAGAACAAGCGCCAGCAGGACCAGCAAGAAACTACTACCCATATGCCGGGCACCTCGTGCCCCGCTCCTTCAAGTGAATTGGATGAATCGGATACTACTCCAGCGCTCCGCGCCAATCCGGTCCGGTGTACTTGTGTTGTGGCTCGCCCATTGCAGAGAAGACCACGTTCCACGTGAAACCGCCTCGCCTATAATGCGGGTCTGCACAGGAGACCCCGCATGAGCTACTTCAAACACCACGTTTTTTTCTGTTGCAACCAGCGCGCAGCCGGCGAAGCCTGCTGCAACGCCCGCGGTGCGACGGAAATGCAGACCTACGCCAAGGACCGCATTGCCCAGCTCAAGATGAAAGGCGAGGGCAAGGTGCGCATCAACAAGGCCGGCTGCATGGACCGCTGCGATCAAGGCCCGGTCATGGTCGTCTACCCGGAAGCCGTCTGGTATACCTATATTGACAAGGAAGACGTCGAAGAAATCATCCAGGAACACCTGATCAACGGCCGTGTCGTCGAGCGCCTGAAGATATGAGAGCCCCCGAAGAGAAAATCCTGATCGACGGCCCGGTCGGCAAGATCGAGGTCATCATGGAACGTCCGGACGCCCCCAGGGGCATCGCGCTGATCGCCCACCCGCACCCGATGGGCGGCGGCGCCAACACCAACAAGGTCGCCTACACGCTGGCCCGCACTTTCGTCAGCCTTGGCTACGCTGCCTTCCGCCCGAATTTCCGCGGCGTTGGTGGCACGGAGGGCGTCCATGATGAAGGCCATGGCGAAGTTGACGACCTGCTCGCCGTCATCGAAGACGCCAAGTGCCGCTGCGGCAACCTGCCCATCGCGCTGGCCGGTTTCTCGTTTGGTGCCTATTGCCAGACCCGCGTCGCCAAGCGCCTCGTCGACGCCGGCCACCCGGCCCAGCGCCTCGTGCTGGTCGGCACCGCCGCCGGCCACGTCGAAGGCAGCCGCCAATACGACACCGAAGCCGTGCCGCACGACACCATCGTCATCCACGGTTCCGACGACACGCTGGTGCCGCCGGCCAACGTCTATGCCTGGGCCTTGCCGCTCGACCTGCCGGTCGTCGTCGTACCCGGCGCCGATCACTTCTTCCACCGTCGCCTGCACCTCATCCGCGACATCGTGACGCGCGCATGGCGGCACTAGAAGCCAGCAATCTGCGCAAGACCTACGGCGACAGCGAAGTCGTCGCCGGTCTGTCGTTCGCCGTCGAACCCGGCACCTGCTTCGGCCTGCTCGGCCCGAACGGCGCCGGCAAGACGACAACGCTGCGCCTCTGCCTCGGGCTGACCGGGCCGGACAGCGGCGACATCATGCTCAACGGCCACGTCATTCCCGACGACGCCCAGGCGGCGAGGGCGCGCATCGGCGTCGTGCCGCAATTCGACAACCTCGACCCGGATTTCACCTGCGCCGAAAACCTGCTCGTCTTCGGCCGCTACTTCGGGCTCAAGGACGCCGCCATGCGCGCCAAGATCCCGCAGCTGCTCGATTTTGCCGGTCTGTCGAGCAAGGCCGGGGCCCGCTTGTCGACGCTGTCCGGCGGCATGAAGCGCCGGCTGACGCTGGCCCGGGCGATGGTCAACGACCCCGACATCATCTTCCTCGACGAGCCGACCACCGGCCTAGACCCGCAGGCCCGCCACCTGATCTGGGAACGCCTCAAGCAACTCAAGTCGGCCGGCAAGACGCTGATTTTGACCACGCATTTCATGGACGAAGCCGAACGCCTGTGCGACACGCTGATCGTCATCGACCACGGCCGCAAGATCGCCGAAGGCAGCCCGCGCCAACTGATCGCCGAACAGATCGAACCGCAAGTCGTCGAGGTTTTTGACGAATCCCACGGTCAACTGGAAAATTTCGTCAAAAACCAAAAGCATCTCGCCGAGCGCGTCGAAACCAGCGGCGAAACCGCCTTCTTCTATTGCCGCGACCCGCGCGAACTGCTGGCCCGGCTAGCCGACGCCGACGGCCTGCGCTACGTGCACCGCGCCTCCAACCTCGAAGACGTTTTCATCAAGCTGACCGGCCGCGAACTGCGCGACTGAACTCGGCGCAAAAAGCCGGTCAGCCAGCAAACCAGCCCGGAAACGGCACCAACCCAGGCCCTTGGCATTCGCCGCCCGAGATGCCAAGCTCATGTTTCTCCTGGACATTTTCCAAAATCTGCTAGAATGATCTATTGGATCAGTTTGGAAATCGCAATGCGTTGGTTGATCGTCGCGGCAGTGCTCGCATTCTCGGCAGTGGAAGTGGGTGCCTCGGAACAAGTTTCCGACGAGGCAGCTTCCGTCGTCGACATGTCCGTAGCCGCCCAAGGCGTCACCATCTCGGCCATTCCGATGCCGCCGCGCGCCATCAAGGAGCTGACGCTCGAAGAATCGGACCGCTTGCGCGCCGCCAAAAAGTCACGCATCGAGGCGCGCCTCGCCAAGAAAAAAGCAGCGACCGTCCTCATGCTGAGCCGCACCGAGCGCCGCCAGGTAGCGCTGCTGAGCGCCAGCATGCACGCCGGCGAGCCACAGATTTTCACCTACGACCCGAACGACAACTATCAGGGCGGCCTCGACGAACTCGACCTGCACCGTTCGTTCAATCGCCCCAAAGTCGTCGACGAATCGGCCAGCGACGAAGCTGATCGTGATGAAGTGCCCGGCCACATTCGGCTCCGCCTCATGGTGGCGCGACTCAAGGCGGTCGAAGCCCACGCCCTGAGCCAAGTGCCGGATACCGACGAAGCACTTCCCGATTCAGTCCTGCTTCGCCTCAAGGAAGCCCGCCTGAAAGCCGTTGAAGCGCATCAACGCAAGTTCGGCTGAACCTCGTTTTCAGCCGAGCAGGGCGTCGACCACAGCAGTAAAATCATCGTAAATCGCCGCCGGACGGATCTCCGGATGCGCATCGTCGCCGGCCCGGAATTTCCCGGTCCGCACCAGAATCCCCGGAATACCCGCCGCCTGGGCACCGCCGATGTCATCGCTCAGGTCGTCACCGATCAACACCGCCTGAGCCGGCGCGATACCCAGCTCAGCCAGCGCCGCATTGAAGAAAGCCGGTGCCGGCTTGCCGGTAATTTCAGCCGTGATCCCGGCCGAATACTCCAGCCCGGCGACGAAGGCGCCCATGTCCAGCGACAGCCCGTCGGGCTCCATGAAATAGCGATTACGCGCCATCGCCATGAGCGGCAGGCCTTCCATAAGCAGGCGGAAAGCATGATTGAGGATCGGGTAAGTGAAATGCGTGCCCATATCGCCGAGTACGACAACATTGGGCTCGGGATCGTTTTCCCCCATTTCGGCAGCGATATCGGGATGTATCAGCCACAGCGGGCGCAAACCCCGGCTACGGACCAGCGTTCGCGCCGCCAGCGCCGCCGTCTGTATCTCGCTGGCGGCCAGCGTGAAACCCATGCGCTGCAACTTGGCGAAGAGAATGGTGCTCGGCGTCCGCGTCGTATTGGTCAGGAAACGCAAGGGCAGGCCCGATGCCCGCAACCGATCAAGCGCCCGCACCGCCCCCGGCAAGGCGTCATCCCCGGTGTGGAGCACGCCGGCCAGATCGATCAATACCGCTTTCGGTGAAATTGTCGGCGCCATCTCCGCCACCTCTGAAAAGTTTTGACAGTGTTCGATTATCATTTTTGGCTAAAGTTTTGTCATTGGCTTAGCGGGCTAAAATAATCGGATGACAACACCTCCCGCTCCCGCCGAACAGCTTTTTTATGAAGCCCTCCGGGACATGGAGCAGGGCGATTTCGTGGCGGCGGAAAACGGTTTTCGCCAAGCCTTGCAGTTGGCACCGGCGCTGTCAGAAGCGCACGCCAATCTCGGTTATCTGCTCGACAGTCAGGGCCGCAACCAGGAAGCCGAGGCTTGCTACCGTCAGGCCCTGGCACTGGCCCCGATGCAGCTGCAAACCTACATCAACCTGGGTGCCCTGCTCGAATCGCAGCAGCGCTTTGCTGAAGCCGAGGTGGCCTACCAGAGTGCGTTGGCCATCGACCCCGAATCGCCCGCCGCCTGGTCCAATCTCGGCGTGTTGATGACCTGCATGAAACGCGAAGCGGAAGCCGAGCCCTGTTTCCGCAAGGCGCTGGAACTGGCACCCGACTATCAAAAAGCCTCCTTCAACCTCGCCCACCTGCTGTTGCGCCAGGGGCGCTACGAAGAAGGCTGGCGCCACATGGAATCCCGCGATTGGTACGCGCAGATCGCGAAAAACCTCGGCATGCCGCGCTGGCAAGGTGAATCGCTGGCGGGGAAAGCCATCCTGATCGGGCTCGAGGCCGGTCACGGCGACATGATCCAGTTCTGCCGCTACGGCAATCGGCTCAAGGAGTTGGGCGCCCGGCGCGTCTCCGTCCTTTGCCACCCGCCGCTCAAAAGCCTGTTCCAGCATCTGGCCGGCATTGACGAGGCGATTGCCGTCGGCGAACCCGATCCCGGCATCGCCTGGGATTTCTGGACACCGCCCTTAAGCCAGCCGTATTACCTGGGCACGCGCCTCGACACCATCCCGGCCGAACTGCCCTACCTGCAGGTGGCGCCGGACAAGGTCGCCAATTGGCAAGCTGTCATGGGCGACAGCGGCGACGCTCTGCGCGTCGGACTGGTCTGGAAGGGCAATCCGCGCTTCGAGAATGACGCCTATCGTTCACTGCGCTCGCTGCATGATCTGGCGCCGCTCGGCGAGGTGGCGGGCATTCGCTATTTCAGCCTGCAGAAGGGCGCTGGCGAGGACGAAACGGCCAGCGCCGTCGCGCCTTTTTCTATCACCCCGCTCGGCGCCGATATCGCCGATTTTTCCGACACGGCGGCGGTCATGATGAATCTCGATCTGGTCATCGCCGTCGACACCGCGGCGGCCCATCTGGCCGGCGCCCTCGGTCGACGCTGCTGGGTTCTGCTGCCCGATTACAAGACCGACTGGCGCTGGCTCGCCGAGCGCAGCGATTCGCCGTGGTACCCCGGGGTCATGCGGCTGTTCCGGCAGGACGCCACCGGCACCTGGGGGCCGGTCATCGCCCAGCTTAAAGATGCGCTGGCTGATCTGGTGGAGCGACGCGGCCAAGCAATCGCCAGCGTGCCGTGATTGTTAACCGGAGCTGGCGCCGTGCCGGTCCTGCCGCTGGGCGAGCGGCCTGGCCAACCGCGGCACCGGCTTTTCCCGGTCCTTCAACAAACCTTGCAGGCAGGCCGGATTGGCGCGGGCACCGCTAGCCTGATAGTCGGCAAGCAAGGTCCGGCAGACGCTTTCCTTTTCCATTCCGATCACGCCGGTCAGATAGTCGAACAGGCTGTCGACCAGTTTTTCCGGTGTCAGGCGGCTGGTCTGGCCGGTGCTTTGCCATAGCCAGTCGGCAAAGGCGAGGAAGGCATTGAAGGGCGAGGGGCCGGCAAGCAGGAGAGACAGGGTTTGGGGGAAACGGCCGGAATTAGCGACCAGGTCCCAGTAGCGGGCGAGGCGAGTGAAACGCTCGACAGTCCGGGCGTCGACGACCGAGGTTTGGCGCACGGTGTAGGGCGGTTCGGCGGCGTAGATCATGCCGTGGACGACGCTATGGCGGGCGATCGGCGTGCCGCGCAGGCGTTTGAGGACGCCGAGCTGGATTTCGTGCGGGTGCAGCGCATACAGGCGGTCGAAACCGGCGGCAAAGCTGGCCAGCGTTTCGCCGGGCAGGCCGAAAATGAGGTCGGTGTGCAGGTGAGCGTGGCTGTGATTGACCAGCCAGGCCAAGTTTTCGCAAGTTTTGGCGTTGTCCTGCCGACGTGAAATGGCCTGCTGGACATCCGGGTTGAAGGTCTGGATACCGACTTCGAACTGCAGCACGCCGGGCGGGAAGCGGGCGATCATTTCCTTGAGCCGTTCCGGCAGATGATCCGGAATCACCTCGAAATGCAGGAAGAGATCCGGCGTCAGACGGTCGAGGAAAAATTGCAGGATGGTCAGCGAGCTGTCGATCTTGAGATTGAAGGTGCGATCGACGAACTTGAAATTGCGCGCCCCGCGCTCATGGAGCGTTTCCAGCGCGGCAAGAAAGCGTTCCGCCTCAAAGGCCCAAGCGGTCTTGTCGAGCGAACTGAGACAGAACTCGCATTTGAACGGGCAGCCGCGCGAGGCTTCGACGTAGAGCAGGCGATGGGCCAGGTCGTCAGCACTGAACTCGGCGTAGGGCAGGGCGATGTCGGCCAGCGCCGGCTGCTCGCCGGGGATCACTTTCATTAGCGGCTGCGGCCCATGGAGGAGGGCGCGGCACAGTTTCGGAAAACTCACGTCACCCCAGCCGGTGATCAGGTGGTCGGCGAGCCGGACGATTTCCTGCTCCTCCCATTCATAGCTGACTTCCGGGCCACCGAGGACGATTTTCAGGTCCGGCCGGGCCTGTCTTAGGCGGCGGACGACCTCGGTCGTCGCCACCACGTTCCAGATGTACACGCCGAAGCCGATGATCTGCGGTCGGCCAGCGACCGGCGGGCCCAACTCGGCGAGCAGGGCCGCGACGATTTCCTGCACCGGCCGGGCGATGGTGAATTCGCGCAGTACCGTCCGTTCGCGCAGCCCGGCGCCGCCGTGCCGGTCCATGTTGGCGAGCAGGTAGCGCAGGCCGAGCGAGGCGTGGATGTATTTGGCGTTGAGGGTGCTGAGGATGATGGCGGACGGCATTTCGCCATTTTGACAGCTTCAAGGCCACGGTGCGCCACGCCGGATGGCGTTTTGCCGAGTTCCACGGTCAACCGGAAAAAAGACCAAAAATCGAAATGTTGCAGCCAGCCCGCACGATCCGTCGACGTCCCGAAAAACCGGCCAAACATTGACAAATGTCAATATTCGAAAATAAGCGAAGACTAATCTTTTCCCAGAACTGTGGCTCCGGCGGGGCCGCCACAGATCAGCGTCTCATCGCTCTTTAGAGGGGAAATCATGCAAGTGATCAAGCAAGCCATGATCGTGTTCGCCACCCTGGCGTTCATGAATTCCGCCTATCCGGCCAACGCGCCGGATAGCGCCCAACCACCGCAAAAACTGCTCAAGTCGACAGCCGACCACAGCAAGTTCAAGGAACTGCAACAGGAGTTCGCGTCCGGACCGGAAGTGACCAAAGCCTGTATCGGCTGCCATACCGAGGCCGCCAAGCAGATTCACCTGACCCAGCACTGGAAATGGGAATTCCGCAATCCGGACAGCCAGCAGTTGCTCGGCAAGAAGCATGTGGTCAACAACTTCTGCACCTCGGTCACCTCGAACTACAAGGCTTGCGCCAGTTGCCATATCGGCTACAACACCGATGGCCCGAACTTCGATCTGACCTCCGAAACCAATGTCGATTGCCTGGTCTGCCATGACCAGACCGGCAAATACAAGAAACCGGCCGGCTTCGCCGGCAATCCGGTGGTCAAGGACACGGAATTCCCGCCCGGGTCAGGCAAGATCGTCAAGGGAATCGACCTCTCCGACATCGCGCAGAAGGTCGGCCAGACCAGGCGTGCCACTTGCGGCGCCTGCCATTTCTACGGTGGCGGCGGCGATGGCGTCAAGCACGGCGACCTCGACAGCTCGCTGGAAGCCCCGGAAAAGGCAGTGGATGTCCACATGGACAGCAAGGGTCTGAACTTCAGCTGCTCGACCTGCCACATGACCGAAGGCCATCAGGTGCCGGGCAGCCGCTATGCGCCGACCGCCCAGGACAAGGAAGCCGCCCACATGCGGGGCAAATCGGACAAGAGCAACCCGACAACCTGCCAGGCCTGTCACGGCCAGGCGCCACACAAGAAGGAAGCCAAGCTGAACGACCACACCGACAAGCTGGCCTGCCAGACCTGTCACATCCCGGCCTTCGCCCGCGGCGACGTGCCGACCAAGATGTCGTGGGACTGGTCGACGGCCGGCAAGCGCGGCCCCGACGGCAAACCGCTGGTCGTCAAGGATGAGGACGGCTACGACACCTATCTCGGCATCAAGGGCGATTTCGTCTGGAAAACCAACGTCACGCCGGAGTACATGTGGTTCAACGGCAAGGTCAAATACACGCTGGCCGACGACAAGATCGAAAAGGCCAACCAGCCGATCTACATCAGCAAGTTCGAAGGCTCCGCCGATGATGGCAAATCGATGATCTGGCCGGTCAAGCTGTTCCGCGGCAAGCAGCCGTTCGACGCCGAGAACAAGACGCTAACGATCAACCACCTGGCCGGGCAGGACGATGCCGCCTACTGGAAGAACCTGAACTGGGACAAGGCCATCGCCGCCGGCATGGCTGCCGCCGGCAAGCCATTCTCGGGCAAATACGACTTCATCGAGACCGCCGCCATGTGGCCGATCGCCCACATGGTCGCCCCGAAGGACAAGGCGCTCGGCTGCAGCGACTGCCACAGCAGCAATGGCCGGCTCGAAAAGGTCGATGGCATCTATATCCCCGGCCGTGGGCGCGACCACATCGCGCTGCTCGACACCGCCGGCTGGGCGCTCGCCGCCCTCACGCTGCTCGGCGTCATCGGCCACGGTATCGGCCGCATCCTGACCGCCAAGCGCACGCACTAAGGGGAAGAACATGGCACGCGTTTATATCTTCAAGGGTTTCGAACGTTTCTGGCACTGGACCCAGGCACTGCTCATCATCACCATGCTGGTCACCGGTTTCGAGGTCCATGGTACCTACTCGCTGCTCGGCTGGCACAAGGCCGGCGAGTTGCACACCACGTCAGCCTGGGCACTGATGGGCTTGTGGGTGTTCGCCATCTTCTGGCACTTCACGACGGGCGAATGGCGTCAGTACATCCCGACGACCAGCAAGATGCTTGATGTCGCCCTGTTCTACGCCTTCGGGATGTTCAAGGGAGAGCATCACCCCTACCTGAAGACCAAAAATCGCAAGCACAACCCGCTGCAACGGGTCGCCTACCTTGGCGTCAAGCTGTTCATCAACCCACTGCTCTGGTGTTCCGGGCTGTTCTACCTGTTCTACAACCAGCTTGGCGCCGTCGGTCTTGGCGGCGTATCGCTCGGCCTCATCGCACTGGCCCACACTCTCGGCGCCTTCCTGATGCTGCTCTTCCTGATCGCCCACATCTATCTCGGCACCGCCGGCCACACACCAACCGCCCACTTCAAGGCGATGGTCACCGGCTGGGACGACGACGTGAACGAAGAGCCGCTTGGCGCCAAGGCGCAATGAGTTACTGATTCACAGGGGAAAATCATCATGCAACGCAATATCACGCGAAACCTTCTGGCCAGCCTGATTGCCAGCCTCGTCATCCCGCTTGGCGCCCAGGCTACCGATGCCGATCTGCTCAAGAAAATCGAAGCCATGGCCAAGGAGATCGAGGCGCTGCGCGCCCAGGTTCAGGCCAATCAGGAAGCCAACAAGCAAGCCATTGCCGACGTCAGGGAAGTGAAGGAAAAGGTCCAGAAGAACGAGGAAAAATCGCTGGACAAGTGGCTGACGGTCGGCGGGGATTACCAGTTCCGGGTTGATAGCCTGGCCGGGGAAACCAAGACGTTTACCGATGTAAATGCCACGTTTGCCAACGCCCAGAATCAATTGCAGGCGGCGTTCTTCGCCAATCCTTCGCCGGCCAATGCCGCCGCACTCTCGGGCCTGATGGGCTTTGCCCAAGGCATGGCCGGCGTGCAGACCTACTCGCAGGCCCAGACTTTCCTCGGCGCCAACGCGGCGATGCTCGGTGCGATCGGTGGCTACGCCGTCACTGTGCCTGCCTACAAACCCAAGAACGAAACCCTCTATAGCAACCGCTTCGGTCTCGACCTCAACATGAAGGCGGCGCAGGACGTTTCCGTCACCGCCCGTTTGCTGATGTACAAGACCTTCGGCGCTTCGGATGACGGCGCCCTGACCAACAGCGGCTCCGCGCCTTTCTTCGCCGACCGCGTCGGCGTCTTCGACGGCACCGTCGGCCATATCCCGTCGAGCAGTTTCCTCAACGTCGATCGCGTCTATGCGACGTGGAGCAACATCGCCGAACAGGACATCTGGTTCTCGGTCGGTCGTCGGCCCTCGACCAACGGCGCCCCCAACCATTTGCGCGCCAACACGGCGCGTCCCGGCACGGGCGGCACGCCGGCCCTGCTCGTCGACTATGCTTTCGACGGCATGACCGTCGGCTGGGCGCCCGACATCGAAGCGCTGCCCGGCGCCTACGGCAAGATCTGCTATGGCCGCGGTTATGAGAGCGGTTTCAGCAAGGCGCTGACCAATTCGCTTGAAGATACCGACATGCTCGGCATTTCGGTGGTGCCGATCGACACCGACCCGCTGCGCGTCTGGCTCCAATGGAATCGCGGCATGAGCATTTTCGATGCCCCGAAGATGGCCAACACCTATTTCGGCACGACGATGCCCAAGACCAATCTCGGCGACATCGACTGGTACGGCGCTGGCGCCCTCGGCACGATCAAGAATGTCGGCCCCGGCAATCTGAACTGGTTCGCCGACGCGGGCATGAGCGTCACCCACCCGAACGACAACGTTTCTGCCCAGTTCGGCTTCCAGGGCCTGATGACCGGTGCCTTCTTCAATCCCGAAGCACCGAGCAGCAAGACCGGCAGCGCCATCTACCTCGGCCTGCGCTACGACCTGCCGTCGAAGACCAAGCTTGGCCTCGAATACAACCACGGATCGAAGAACTGGATCACCTTCGCCCCGGCCGCTGGCGACTCCTGGACATCCAAGGTCGGCACACGTGGCAACGTCTACGAGGTCTACGCGATTCAGGAACTCGATGCCAAGCCGATCTCGTCGTTCATGGCCAAGAGCTTCTTCCGCCTGGGCTTCCAGTACTACGACTTCCAGTACACCGGCAGCAACAACTGGGTCGGCGCCCCGGTCAAGATCTCCGACGTCAATGGCCAGATGATGACCACGACGCCCTTGTCCAAGGCCTACAACGCCTACGCCACCTTTGAAGTGAAATTCTGATCAACCTGATTTCAGGAGCAAGCCATGCCTAAAACCCTCTCCCAACTGCTCATTTCCATCGCCCTCGCCGCTGCCGCGCTGACCATTTCCCCCATCGCCTCGGCCGACGACGTCAAGATGGTCGGCGTCATCACCAAGATCAAGATGGCCGGCGATGGCAAATCGGCCCAGGCCATCCTGAAGGATGGCAAGACCGGCGAAGCGGTCACCATCAACATCACCGACGACCTGACGCTCGACAAGTTCAAGGACAAGCGCATCGTCGAAGGCGACGAAATCCGCGCCAAGTTTGACAACGCCGGCGGCAAGAACGAAAGCAAGTCGTTCAAGAAAACAGCCGGCTGCTAGGCCAAGGGCCAACCTTTGGCCAACTGGGCGGGGAGGGGACTTCCCGCCCTTTTTACGTCCTGAACAAGGGCTGCGGTGATTCGCCACGTCGCCGCGGCGCGCCGGGCAGCGGTTTGGCTGCTTCCCACGGTCAACCGGGTTTACTACGTGAAACGTAAAAAAGGTCGAAAATTGAAATGCGGGCGGGCTGCGAACAACAGCGCGGCGGTCACGAGCAGACGCTAGAATGTCTGCTCCCGGTTATTCCGTCCTTCGTTCGTCTGGCCCCATGCTGCCTCAACCCTCCCTGCTCGGCTGGCTTCCCGTCTGGCAACGCAATTTCCTGGTCTGGCGCAAGCTCGCCCTGCCATCCATCCTCGGCAACCTGGCCGACCCGCTGATCTACATGCTCGGCCTCGGCTACGGGCTGGGGGCCATGCTGCCGACCATCGAAGGCCAGCCCTACATTGCTTTCCTGGCCGGTGGCACGGTCTGCGCCTCAACGATGAACGCCGCGACCTTCGAGGCCCTGTACTCGGCCTTTTCGCGCATGCACGTGCAGAAAACCTGGGAAGCCATCCTCAATACGCCGCTCGGGCTGGGCGATGTCGTCGCCGGCGAACTGTTCTGGGCGGCGACCAAATCGCTGCTCTCGGGCGCCGCCATCCTCGTCGTCATCACCGCCATGGGCCTGACCAACGGGCCGCTCATGCTCTGGGCGCTGCCGGCCATCGTCCTTACCGGGCTGGCCTTCGCCGCCCTCGGCCTGATCTGGAACGCGCTGGCCCCGTCCTACGATTTCTTCATGTACTACTTCACGCTGTTCATCACGCCGATGACGCTGATTTCCGGTGTTTTCTTCCCGACCGACCAGCTGCCCGGCTGGCTGGCGCTGATCGGCGGCTGGCTGCCGCTGGCCCAAGGTGTTGCGCTGGTCCGTCCGCTGCTCGCCGGCCAGGTCCCGGCCGACGCCCTGATCCACATCATGGCGCTGCTCGGCACGGCCGCCGTAGCCTTCACCGTCGCTCTCCACCTGACCCGTCGCCGCCTGCTCAAGTAGAATCCGCTAATGGAAACGCTGCTCGTCATCACCAACTGCCCGGACGAAGAAACCGCCAACGCCATCGCGCTCGCCGCGGTTGAAGAAAAGCTGGCCGCCTGCGTGAACATCCTGCCGCGCGTCCAGTCGGTCTATCGCTGGCAGGGCAAGGTCGAATCGGCATCCGAAATTCCGCTGTTTTTCAAGTCGACCGCAGCCAACTACCCGGCGCTCGAAGCCAGAATCCGCCAACTCCATCCCTACGAGCTGCCCGAAATCATCGCCCTGCCGCTCAGCCACGGCTTGCCCGCCTACCTGAACTGGGTGACGGCAGAAACAACCCAATGACCATGCGCCTCCTGTTCCTCGTTCTCGCCTTTTTCATCTCGCTCGCCCACGCCGAGGAATTCCTCGACCCGGCCGTTGCCTTCAGACCGTCGGTCAAGGCGCTTGACGGGCAGACGCTCGAAATCAGCTACGAGATCGCCAAGGGCTACTACCTTTACCGCGACAAGTTCCGTTTCCGCGTCGACGGCGAAACGGCCACCCTCGGCACGCCGACCTTCCCGAAGGGCAAGGAACACGACGACGAAAACTTCGGCAAGGTCGAGGTCTATTACAAGACCGTCGCCATACGCGTGCCGGTCGAGCGCATGTCCTCCGGGCCGTTGCCGCTCAAATTGAACGTCACCTCACAAGGCTGCGCCGATGCCGGCGTCTGCTATCCGCCGCAAACCCAGCCGCTCAGCGTCGAAATGCCCGACCCGGCCAGCGCACCGGTTGCCTCCGCGGCTCCGGCCGACGGCGACGAAAGCGGCCGGATCGCCGCCACCCTCAAGAACGCCGGCTTCTGGACCAGCCTCGCCTTCTTCTTCATCGCCGGCCTCGGCCTGTCGCTGACGCCTTGCGTCTTCCCGATGATCCCCATTCTGTCCGGCATCATCGCCGGGCAGGGCCACAAGAATTCGCACGCTCGCGGCTTTGCACTGTCCATGGCCTACGTCCTCGGCATGGCCGTCACCTACGCCGCGGCCGGCATCGCGGCCGGCCTGAGCGGCACGCTGATTTCCGCCGCCCTGCAAAACCCGTGGGTGCTTGGCAGTTTCGCGCTGGTTTTCGTCGTCCTCTCATTCTCGATGTTCGGCTTTTACGAACTGCAATTGCCGACCGCGCTGCAAAGCAAGCTGTCGGAAGAATCCGGCCACCTGCAGGGCGGGCGCGGCATCGGCGTTTTCCTGATGGGCGCGCTGTCTGCGCTCATCGTCGGGCCCTGCGTCGCCGCCCCGCTGGCCGGTGCGCTGCTCTACATCGGGCAGACCGGCGACGCCGTTTTCGGTGGCGCCGCGCTGTTCGTCATGGCCCTCGGCATGGGTGCGCCGCTCATCGCGGTCGGCATCGCCGGCGGCTCGTTGCTGCCCAAGACCGGGCCGTGGATGGAAGGCGTCAAGAAGGCATTCGGCGTGCTGCTGCTGGCCACTGCCGTCTGGCTCGTTTCGCCGGTCGTCCCGCCAGTCGCCGCCATGCTGGCCTGGGCGGCGCTGCTCATCATTCCGGCCATCTACCTCCACGCCCTCGACCCCCTGCCGCCGCACGCCAAGGGCTGGCATCGTTTCTGGAAGGGCATCGGCATCGTCATGTTGCTGACCGGCGCTGCGCTGCTCATCGGCGCCCTGGCCGGTGGCCGCGATCCGCTGCAACCGCTGGCCGGGCTGCGCGGGCAGGCCGTCGCCGCCGAAGAAAAAAGGTTGCCATTCGAACGCGTCACCTCGGTGGCCGACCTGGAAGCCAGGATCAAGACCGCCGGCAAGCCGGTCATGCTCGATTTTTACGCCGACTGGTGCGTCTCGTGCAAGGAAATGGAGCGTTTCACCTTTTCCGACCCCGCGGTTCAGGCAAAACTGGCCGGTTTCACGCTGTTGCAGGCCGATGTCACGGCCAATTCGGACGACGACAAGGCTTTGCTAGCCAAATTCAAGCTGTTCGGTCCGCCGGGCATCATTTTCTACGATGCCAAAGGGCAGGAAAACAAGGCCGTGCGCATTGTCGGTTTTCAGGATGCGGCGCAGTTCATGAGAACCCTGCAACAAACCGCAACAGCCGGCTAGATTTTTTGCAGTTTCGCCCGGCCCAGCGCATGGCGCAGGCCAAGAATGCCGAATACCGCGCCCACCACAGCACCGGCCACAACATCGATGACCACATGCTGGCGCGTCGCCACGGTCGACCACAAAATCGCCAGACAATGCAGCCAGATCAGCCAGCGCAGCACCAACGGGGCGCTGATCGTCGTCACTAACCGGTCGAGCCAGATCGCCGCAAAAACTGCCGAGGCGACATGCAACGACGGGCAAGCGTTGCCGCTGGCATCGACGTCCTTGATGATCGCCATTTCCGGATAGAGTTTCCAGTCGATGCCGGCCGGCGGAACGCCGGTGGGAAAAACCCAGAAGATGCCCAGGCAGAGCAGGCACATCGCCCCCATCCACAGACCAAACAGAGCCAAGGTCTGGAATTCCTTGAACAGCGCGGCCGGTAATGATGCGTAAACCCACAGCGAGGCGTAGACCGGAAAAGCCTGCGCCGTGACCGGAATCCACTGGTCGACAACGGTCAGCGGCATCAGCGTGACCGGGAACAGCGGGTTACGCAAAACTCCGAAATAGCCCCAGAAGAAAAGCAGCATGAAGAGCGTCGTGCCGACTGCCTTGAGCGGCCACAGGAAGATCATCCGGGAAGCAATCTGCCGGATCCAGTGGGGTTCGTCGAACAGGTGCATTGATGACTCGAAAGGAGACAAACGGGAAAAAGCCACCGCCATGGTAACAAATTGCAGGTCTGCTGCCCGGGTACGGTATTCCAGCGCAAGAGTATGGGGGAAACCTTTGGAAAACATGGGCTTTCAGCTAAAATCTCGGGTCTATGGAATCCATTGGCCTGATTCGCGATTTTCTCAAGGACCGCCTCGGCGTCGAGCCGGGAAATGTCGTTCCCGGCGCCGTGCTGGCTGAGCTTGGCGTGGACTCGCTGATGATGCTCGAACTGATGTTCGAGTTCGAGGATCACTTCGGCATCAAGCTTTCCCGCGACATCAAAACTCCCCGGACGGTTGGCGAAATGGTATCGCTGATGGACGGGCTGATCGCCCAGTCGAAGAGCTGAGCGATGAGCCAGCGGCGGGTGGCGATTACTGGCCTCGGGCTGGTCAGCCCTTATGGCGGCGACCTCGCTGATTTCTTTACGCGCCTGTGCGCCGGCCAATCAGCCGTGCACTACCTGCTCACCGACGACGTGCCCCGGCCGCTGTCGATGCCTTTCGTCAGTTGCCCCGCCTTCGATTCCGAGGCTGCGCTGGGCAAGCCGCTGGCCAGCATGATGGACCGCTTCGCCCAGTTCGCCATGGCTGCCAGTTTCAGCGCCTGGGACGACGCCGGCCTGGCGCGCCAGAGCGAAGGCGAGAACCGCGATGACTGGGGCGTTGCCTGGGGCACCGCCCTCGGCGGCACGATGGCCTACGAAAAGGGCTACCGCGAACTGTGGCAGAAGGGCCGCGAACGGCTGTCGCCGCTGACCGTCCTGCTTGGCATGAACAGTTCGGCCAACGCCCACATTTCCATCCAGCTAGGCCTGGGCGGCGTCAGCATGAGCCACACGGTGGCCTGCGCCTCGTCGGCCATTGCCATCGGCGAAGCTTTCCGCCGCGTGCGCAGCGGCGAGGCGACGGTGATGTTGACCGGCGGCTCCGATGTGCCGCAAGCCTATGGCGTTGCCCGCGCCTGGGAAGCCCTGCGCGTCATGGCGCCGGGCGATGCCGAGACCTCGGCCGCCGCCTGCAAGCCGTTTTCGGCCGAACGCCGCGGTCTGGTGCTGGGCGAGGGCGGGGCGGCCCTGGTCCTCGAGGACTGGGATCATGCCGTCGCCCGCGGCGCCCGCATTCACGGCGAGATCGTCGGCTACGGCACGACCTGCGACCACAGCCATCTTGTTCGCCCGGAAGCCGAAGGGCAGATCCGTGCCATCCGCCTGACTCTGGCCGATGCCGGGCTGAGCGCCGCCGACATCGATTACGTCAATGCCCACGGCACGGCGACGGCCGAAGGCGACCCGGTTGAAGTCGCTGCGCTGAAGGCCATTTTCGGCGAGCGTGCGGCAACGCTGCCGGTCAGCGCCACCAAGTCGATGCACGGCCATCTGCTTGGCGGCTCGGCGGCCATCGAAGCCATCGTCACCGTGCTCGCCCTGCGTGACGGGACGATTCCGCCGACCGCCCATCTCGGCGCCGTCGACCCGGAGTGCACCGGTGTCGATCACGTGACGACAGCCCGCCACGGCCAGCCGCTGCGCGCTGCGCTGTCCAATTCCTTTGCTTTCGGCGGCAGCAACGCGGTCCTCGCGTTTCGCGCCGTCGACCTGTAACCCCACGGAAGTACCGCCATGCCTGAAGCCATTTCGCCGGAAACCATCGAAGCCCTGCTGCCGGAAGTCGCCGAGCTGATCGTCACGGCGCTCAACCTCGACCTGCCGCCGGCCGAGATCGAGCCGGACGCGCCGCTGTTCGGCGAAGGCCTCGGCCTCGACTCGATCGACGTGCTTGAAATCGCCTTGGTCATTTCGAAGAAATACGGCTTCCAGCTGAAATCCGATAACGAGGACAACCTGCGCATCTTTTCGTCGCTGCGCGCGCTGGCCACCCATATCGCCTCCCAGCGGACCAAATGAGCCTTTCCCCGGGCCAGCTGCTGCGCGGCCTGGCCGTCGTTGTCTTTATCGCTGCATGGGCCGTCGTGGCCCATACCGGCAGTGCCGGCCAAGGTTCCGGCGACCTCTCGGTACTGCTCGGCATTGCCCCCGCCGTCACCGCCCTCGGCCTGTTGCTCTGGCGTAGCAGTCATCCGGCGCTGACCGGCGCCGGCATTCTCGCCATGCTCGGCGGCCTGGCCTGGTATTGGCCGACCCTGCGCGAAAACATCGCGCTGCTGTTTTTCATCCAGCACCTCGGCACCAACCTGGCCCTCGGCACCCTGTTCGGGCGCAGCCTGCTCGGTGGCGGCGAAGCGCTGATCACCCAGCTTGCCCGCACCGTGCATGTGGGCGAACTGTCCGAGCGCAAACGCCGCTACACCCGCCAGGCGACGCTGGCGTGGACGCTGTTTTTCCTGATCAACGCCCTGATTTCGACCATCCTCTGGCTATTCGCCCCGCATGAGGTGTGGTCGGTCTTCGCCAATCTGCTGTCGGCCCCGCTGCTCGCCGCCATGTTTATCGGCGAACACATCTGGCGGGTCAATGTCCTGCCACCGGAAGAGCGGCCGAGCATGGCCCAGGTCGCCCGCGCCTACCGCATGCGCAACCAGCAGAAAGCCCCGGCGCCCGATCTCAAAACGCCGCAGCCGCCCGCCAATCCGTCATGAATACCCTACCGCTGCTCGCCCACGGCGACCTCGACGCCGTTTTTGCCTGGTCGGCTGATGGCCCGATCGGCGTCGGCGACTACCTGGCCGACGCCCGCTGGCTGGCCGAACAGTTGCCGGCCAACGGCTATCTGCTCAACCTCTGCCACGACCGTTACCGCTTTGCCGTCGGCTTCGCCGCGGGCCTGCTGCGCGGCATGACCAGCCTGCAACCGTCGTCGCAATCACCGGAAACCTTCCACCGCCTGCAGGCCGAGTACGCCGGGCTGCTTTGCCTGTGCGACGGCGCCGCCGATACCCTGGACCTGCCGCGCCTCGACTTCCCGGCGATTCCTGCGGTCAACCGGAAAAATGGGCCAAAAACGAAATCGGCCATTCCGCAGATTCCCGCCGACCACCTCGCCGCCATCCTGTTCACCTCTGGCTCGACCGGCCTACCGCAAGCCCAGCGCAAGACCTGGGGCAAGCTGGTCGCCAACGGCCGGGCCGAAGCCGTCGCGCTCGGCCTCGACCGCCAGCCGCACGCCATCGTCGGCACCGTGCCGGTCCAGCACAGCTACGGTTTCGAATCGACCTTCCTGCTCGCCCTGCACGGCGGCTGCGCCTTCTGGGCCGGCAAGCCGTTCTATCCGCAGGACATCGCCGGTGCGCTGGCCGCCGTGCCGCAGCCGCGCCTGCTCGTCACCACGCCTTTCCACCTTTCGGCGCTGCTCTCGGCCGAAATCGAACTGCCACCCGTCGACCTGCTGCTCTCGGCCACCGCACCGCTATCGACGACGCTGGCCAGCGAAGCTGAAGCCAGAACCGGCGCCCCGATGCTGGAAATTTACGGCTCGACCGAATCCGGCCAGCTGGCCAGCCGGCGCACCACCGATGGCGCCGCGTGGACCCTGCTGCCCGGCGTCCGCCTTGAGCAGGACGGCGACGACACCATCGCTTGTGCCGGCCACGTCGAAGGCCGCGTCGCCCTGTCCGACCGCATCGAACTGTTGCCCGACCAGCGCTTCCTGCTCCACGGCCGTCACGCCGACCTGATCAATATCGCCGGCAAGCGTACCTCGCTGGCCTACCTCAACCACCAGCTCGGCGCCGTACCCGGCGTCGTCGATGGCGCCTTCTTCCTCCCCGACGAAGAGGGTCCGGACGGCATCACGCGGCTGACCGCCTTCGTCGTCGCACCCGGTCTGAGCGCCCGGCAAGTCACCGTCGAATTGCGCCAGCGCATCGACGCCATCTTCCTGCCCCGGCCACTGGTCCTCGTCGACCAGTTGCCGCGCAACAGCACCGGCAAGCTGCCACGGGCCGAACTGCAGGCGCTGTATGCCGAGAAAGTCAGCCATGGCGGACACTGAATATCGCTGGCTGGTCCCGGCCGACCACCCGGCCTTCGCCGGCCACTTTCCCGGCAACCCCATCGTGCCGGGCGTCGTCCTGCTCGACCGCGCCATCCTGTTCGCCGAAGCAATGCTCGGTGAGGCTGGCAAAAGCGGCCTCAACTGGCAGGTCGGCAATGCCAAGTTTTTCAGCCCGGTCCGGCCTGAGGAAGCGCTTACTTTCTCGCTAACCACCAAACCAAGCGGGGCCATTGCCTTCACCGTGCGTGCGACTGAGCGCGACGTCGCTTCCGGCAGCCTGACCCCCGCCGCGCCATGAGCCGGAAAGAGCCGACCGACGCCGACTGGATGCGCCAGCAGGAACGCAGCAATCTCGCCATCCTCAAGCTGATGGTCTGGATTTCGCTGACCTTCGGCCGCCGGGTTGGCCGCCTCGTCCTCTACGGCATCGCCGCCTATTTCGTCCTGTTCGCCCCGCGCGCCCGCCGCTTCAGCCGCGACTACCTGCATCTGGCGCTCAATCGCTGGGCCGAATGGTCGGACGGCTTCCGCCATGTCTTCAGCTTCGCGAGCACGATCCACGACCGGATCTACCTGCTCAACGACCGTTTCGACCTGTTCGACATCGAGATCATCGGCAACGAAGCCGTCCAGATAGTGGCCTCCGAGCACCCCGGTGCCTTGCTCATCGGCGCCCACCTTGGCAGCTTCGAAGTCCTGCGCGCCGTCGGACGCGGCAAGCAGGGGCTCAAGGTGGCGATGATGATGTACGAGGAAAACGCCCGCAAAATCAATTCGACGCTCGAAGCGATCAACCCGGCGGCCAGTCAGGACATCATCCCGCTCGGCCGCATGGATTCGATGCTGCAGGCCCGCGACCGACTCGACGAGGGCTACCTCGTCGGCATGCTGGCCGACCGCGGGCTGGGCGACGATGCCACGGTGGACTGCGATTTTCTCGGCAAACCGGCCCCGTTCCCGCTCGGCCCCTTCCGCATGGCCGCCATGCTGCGCCGCCCGGTTTTCTTCATGACCGGGCTCTATCTGGGCGGCAACCGCTACCAGCTGCATTTCGAACCGCTGGCCGATTTTTCGCAGACAACGCGTGAAGAACGCGACACGGCAATCCACGCCGCCATGCAACACTACGCCGACCGCCTGACCCATTATTGCCATCTGGCGCCATACAACTGGTTCAACTTCTTCGATTTCTGGCAGAAAAAATGATCAAACGTCTCCTCGGCTGTCTTTTTCTGCTGGCTCTGGCCTTGCCGGCCTCGGCCGCCTTCGATGTCGGCCAGCTGATGACCGACCTCGCCAGGAACAAGGGTGGCAAGGCCAAATTCACCGAGAAGAAATACATTTCGCTGCTCGACAAACCCGTCGTTTCATCCGGCGAAATGAGCTACACGGCACCCGACCGGCTCGAAAAGCGGACGCTGCAGCCCAAGGTCGAAACCCTGCTGCTCGACAAGGACATCCTGTCCATCGAGCGCGAGAAACAGAAATTGAGCATCAACCTGGCCAACCAGCCGGAAGCGCTGGCCTTCGTGGACAGCATTCGTGGCACGCTGTCGGGCAACCGGGCGGCGCTCGAGAAAAACTACGCCCTGCATTTATCGGGTAATGCAGACAAGTGGGTGCTCACACTGCTGCCCAGCGACCAGAAAATTTCGGCGCTCGTGTTGCGCATTACGGTCAGCGGTAGCCGCGGGCTGGTCCGCAGCATCGAGTACCTGCAGGCCGACGGTGACCGCTCGGTGCTCAACATGGAGCCGGTCGAGACCAAATGAGCGCAGCGGCCCGTGCCTTCCTGATCTGGCTGCTGGCCATGCTGGCCGGGGCTGCCGTTGTCTGGAACAGCCACTTTTCGGCCGACATGTCCTTCTTCCTGCCGGCCCGGCCGAGTGCGGCGCAGCAGGTGCTGGTCGACCAGTTGAAGGAGGGCGTCGTCACCCGGCTGCTCATGGTCGCCATTGAGGGGGGCGATGCGGTGCAGCGGGCGACCGTTTCACGCCAATTGCACGGTCGACTGGAAAAATTGCCCGAATTCGTCGCCGTCGAGAACGGCCAGGCCGGCAGCCTCGATGCCGACCGCGACTTCCTGTTCCGCCATCGCTATCTGCTTAGCCCGGCCGTCAAGCCTGAGCGTTTCACCGTCGCCGGCCTGCGCGAGAGCATCGCCAACAGCATCGATCTGCTCGCTTCGCCGGCCGGCATGTTGATCAAGCCGCTGCTGCCGCGCGACCCGACCGGCGAAATGATCGAACTGCTCTCCGGCCTCGGCGCCGGCGCCCAGCCCAATGTGAGCGAGGGCGTCTGGGCCTCGCGCGACGGCGAACGAGCCATGCTGCTGATCCAGAGCGCCGCCCTCGGCTCGGACACCGACGCGCAGGAACAGGCCATCGCCACCATTCGCCGCCAGTTTGCCGAGAGCGCCAGCGAGGCCGGCGTCAGCGACGCCCGGATCGTGATTTCCGGGCCCGGCGTTTTCGCCGTCAAATCGCGTGAAACGATCAAGAGCGAAGTCAGCAAGCTGTCAGCGATCAGCACGCTGGCCATCATCGCCGTGCTGCTCTTCGTCTATCGCTCGGCCCGCTTGCTAACCCTCGGCCTGCTGCCCGTGGTCAGCGGGGCGCTGGCCGGCATCGTCGCCGTCAGCCTGGCTTACGGCACGGTCTTCGGCATCACCGTCGGCTTCGGCTCGGCGCTGATCGGCGAGGCGGTCGATTACTCGATCTACTATTTCGTCCAGTCCGGCCGGCTCGGCGCGGCCGAATGGCGGGCGCGCTTCTGGCCGACCATCCGCCTGGGCGTGCTGACCTCCGTTGGCGGCTTTTCGGCGCTGCTTTTTTCCGGCTTTCCCGGCCTGGCCCAGCTCGGCCTCTATTCGCTGAGCGGCGTGCTGACCGCCGCGCTGGTCACCCGCTTCATCCTGCCGGCGCTGGCCGGCAACGATCATCCTGTCCGCGACCTGAGCCACCTCGCGCCGCCGCTAAAGCAGGGCATCCGGATCATGCAGAGTCTGCGCTGGCCGGTCATTCTGCTCACCATCGCGGCGCTTACGGTCCTCGTCATCGACCGCCATCAACTTTGGCACCCGAACCTGTCGGCGCTGAGCACAGTCAGTGCCGAAGACTCGGCGACCGACATGGCGCTGCGCGCCGACATTGGCGCCCCGGATTCACGCTACATGGCCGTCATCACCGCCGCGGACCGCGAAGCCGCCTTGCAGGCGGCCGAACGAGCGGGGCGGCAGCTCGACGCGCTGGTGGCAAAGGGCATCATCGGCGGCTACGACAGCCCGGCCCGTTTCCTGCCCAGCCAGGCCATGCAGGACAGCCGCCGGGCCAGTCTGCCGGCTGGCGACGAACTGGCGGCGCGTCTCAAATTGGCGCAGGCCGATTCGCCGCTCGCCGCCAACAAGCTCGGCGCCTTCCTCGACGAAGTCGCCAAGGCGAGAGCGCAGGGCAACATCACCCGCGAAACGCTCACCGGCACCAGCCTGGCGCTGGTCGTCGATTCGCTGCTCATGCAACGGCCGGATAGCTGGAGCGTGCTGCTGCCACTACGCCCGCCAGCCGGCGTCGAGGGCGTGGACATCGACATCGAACCGGTACGCGCCACACTGGCCGGCAGCGGCGCGCTGTTCATCGACATGAAGTTCGAGTTCGACCGGCTCTACAACGATTATCTCGACGAGGCGACGCTGCTCTCGCTGGCCGGTTTCGCCGCCATCGTCGCGCTACTCGCCGTCACGCTGCGCTCCGCCCGCCGGCTCGGCGCCGTGCTGCTGCCGCTGCTCCTCGCCGTCATCCTGGTCATCGCCGGCGTTCATCTGGCGGGCGAACAACTGCACCTCATGCACCTGATCGGCATGTTGCTGATCGTCGCCGTCGGTTCCAATTACGCACTGTTCTTCGACCGGGCCGGCAAGGAACACCGGCTCGATCCGCCGACGCTGGCCTCGATGGCCATCGCCAACCTGACCACCGCCATCGGCTTCGGCACGCTTGCCCTGTCCAACGTGCCGGTCCTCCACGCCGTCGGCATCACGGTCGGCCCGGGGGCCGTGCTGGCGCTGCTGCTTGCCGCGTGTTTTTCGGAGCACCAACGTGACTAAGCCAACTTCCACGGTCAACCGGGAAAAACGGCCAAAATCGAAATCTCACGTTTCACGTGAAACCGCCGCATGACTAGCGCGCTCCGCACCCTGCGCCATGACGGCGGCGGCGACAGCCTGCTGGTGTTGCTGCCCGGCGCCTACATGACGCCCGAGCACTTTGCGGACAACGGCTTTTTCGCCGATGCCGCGGTGCGCCACCTCAAGCTCGACATCGTCGCCGTCGACCTCGGCCTTGACGCCGTGTCGAGCGGCGAGGCGCTGCCCGCCGTCATCGAACAGATCCTCGTCCCGGCCCGCGCCCAGTATCGGCAAGTCTGGCTCGGCGGCATCTCGCTCGGCGGCCTGCTCGCGCTCTGCCTCAACGCCGATCATCCGGGCGTTGTCGACGGCCTGTGCCTGATCGCGCCGTACCCCGGCAGCCGGCTGACCACCAACGCCATCAAGCGCGCCGGCGGCCTCGATGTCTGGCAACCGACACCCGTCGACCTGAGCGACCCGGAGTTCCGCGCCTACCGCTGGCTCAAGGCGCCGCCGGCCGGCTTCTCTGTCTTCGTCGGCTACGGAACGGAAGATCGCTTCGCCGAGGGCATGCAGGCCATCGCCGAATGCTTCCCGGCCGCCGCCCGCTGCGCCTTGCCTGGCGACCACGACTGGCCGGTCTGGCGCGATTTGTGGGAACATTTCCTGAACCTTGGCCACTTCGCCGCCTGACATGCCGACGCCCTGGAAGCCGACCCTCGCCATCAAAGCCACGCTCGCCGTGCACGCCGCAGCAGCCGCCGGCTGTGTACTGGCACCAGCCATCTGGCCGTGGGCGGTGGGTGCGCTGGTCATCAACCACGCCATCATCACGACCGCCGGCCTGCTGCCGCGCACGACGCTGCTCGGCCCCAACCTCAACCACCTGCCGGATGACGCCGTCGCCCGCCGCGAAGTCGCCATCACCATCGACGACGGTCCGGACCCGGAAGTCACGCCGCGCGTCCTCGACCTGCTCGACGCCGCCAACGCCAAGGCCACCTTCTTCTGCATCGGCTGGCGCGCCCGCGAAAACCCGGCGTTGTGCCGCGAAATCGTCGCCCGCGGCCATCGCGTCGAGAACCACGGCGACAGCCATTCGAAGGCCTTCGCCTTCTTCGGCCCCGGCCGCATGAAGGCCGATATCGCCGCCGCCCAGGCCACCTTCGCCGAGATCACCGGCCAGGCACCACGCTACTTTCGCGCCACGGCCGGCCTGCGCAATCCCTTTCTCGACGCCGTGCTGCACAACCTTGGCCTCAAGCTGGCGAGCTGGACCCGCCGCCCCTACGACACGCGCTGCAGCGACCCGGAAACCGTTTTCCGGCGCCTGAGCCGCGACCTCGGCCCCGGCGACATCCTGCTCCTGCACGACGGCCACGCCGCCCGCACGGCAGATGGCCAGCCGGTCATCCTCGCCGTGCTGCCACGCCTGATCACCGCGCTGCGCCAGCATTCACTCAACCCCGTCACGCTGCCCGACTTCACATCATGACCAAGCGTTTCCTGAGAACCCTGCTCGACGAAGCCAGCCGCCCCTTCATCGGCGGCGGCCATTTCGCCTATCACTACGCGCGCGGCAAGCTGTCCTCCGACAGCATCTTCCGCGAGATTCTCAAGCGCGGCTTGTTCCCGGCTGAAGGCCGTTACCTCGACCTCGGCTGCGGCCAGGGCAGCCTGTTTTCCTGGCTGCTCGCCGCCCGCAAACTGTACGACGCCGGCAATTGGCCGAAGGGCTGGCCGGCCGCGCCCAAGGCGCAGAGCCTGCGCGGCATCGAACTCATGCAGAAGGACGTCGACCGCGCCGCCAAGGCTTTCGGCGCTGATCACCCAGTCCTGCGCATCGAGCAGGGCGACATGACCAAGGCCGATTTCGGCCACGCCGAGGTCATCACCATCCTCGACGCCCTGCATTATTTCGACCACGCCCACCAGAAAGACGTCATCAAGCGCATCCGTGCCGCGCTGCCGCCGGGCGGCCTGTTCCTCACCCGCGTCGGCGACGCCTCGGCCGGCCTGCCTTACCACCTGTGCAACTGGGTCGATCACGCCGTCACCTTCGCGCGCGGCCACCGCCTGCCGCGCCTCTATTGCCGGCCGCTGGCCGAGTGGATCGCATTGCTCGAAAGCTTAGGCTTCACGGTCGAAACCGACCCGATGAACGACATCAAGCCCTTCGCCAACGTCATGCTGGTCTGCCGCGTTCCGGCCAATCTGCCCGCCTAACGCCATGCGTTGCAACCGCCTGGCCATCCTCACCGCCGTGCTGCTAGCCACGCTGGCCGGCTGCTCGCTGTTCGAGGAAGGCGAGGAGGAGGGCGGCGCGCTGCCGCCCGACATGGCGCGCCGGGCCGATGGCAGGACGGCAACCGCCTGGCCGACCTCGCTGGCCGAGGCCGACGTCAAAAAGCGCATCGTTCGCCTGATTCCCGCTTACGCCAAAGATCGCCAGGGCTGGGCCGACGACCTGCACACGGCCTTCAAGGCGCTGGAAGTGCCGCACGCGACGCAAACCTATTGCGCCGCCATCGCCATCATCGAGCAGGAATCGAGCTTCCAGGCCGACCCCGGCGTGCCCGGCCTGCCCAACATCGTCCGCCGCGAACTCGACAACCGGGCCGGCCGCTACGGCGTGCCGTCGCTGCTCGTCAATGCCGCGCTGAGCAAGAAGTCGCCGGACGGCAAGAGCTACAACGAGCGCATCGACGCGCTGAAAACCGAGAAGCAGGTCAATACGCTGTTCGAGGACATGACCGGCGAGCTGCCCTTCGGCCGCCAGTTGTTCGCCGACTACAACCCCGTGCGCACCGGCGGACCGATGCAGGTCAGCATCGATTTCGCCACGCAGCAGGTCAGGGAGCGCAACTACCCGTACCCGATGGAAAAAAAGGTGCGCGACGAGGTGTTCACGCGGCGCGGCGGCGTCTATTTCGGCAGCGCCATCCTGCTCGATTACGAAGTGCCCTACGACACCATCACTTACCGTTTCGCCGACTTCAATTCAGGCCGCTACAGCAGCCGTAACGCCGCTTTCCAGCTGGCGCTCGGCAAGCTCACGGGCAAACCGCTGGCCCCGGACGGCGACCTGATGCGCTATGAAAACGGCCAGCCGGCAAGCGTACCGAGCAGCGTCGAGGAAGCCGCCATCGGCATCGCCAGGCAGCTCGACATGAGCCGGCCGCAAATCCGCCGCGACCTGCTCCTCGAAAAAACCGCCACCTTCGGCCGCAGCCCGCTCTTCAACCGCGTCTTCGAACTGGCCGAAAAAGGCGCCAAGCCGATGCGCCGGCAAGCCCTGCCGCAAATCGACCTGAAAAGCCCGAAAATCAGCCGCAAGCTGACGACAGAATGGTTCGCCAAGCGGGTGGAAGGGCGTTACCGGACCTGTCTGGCGCGCAGCAATGGGCGCTAGCCGACTGCTACGGTCAACCGGAAATTTTGGCCAAAATCGAAATCAGAAATAAACCTGGGCCAGGCCGTAGGCGACGATTGTCGAGGTGATGACGCCGATCCAACCGGGAATCATGAAGCTATGGTTGAGCAGGTATTTGCCGATGCGCGTCGTGCCGCTGCGGTCCATGTTGATCGCCGCCAGATCGCTCGGGTAGAAAGCGAAGAAGAAGTAGGCATAGCAGGAGGGCATGAGGCCGAGCAGGAGTTGCGGACTCAAACCGAGGGCGAGGCCGAAGGGCAGCATGATGGTAAGCGTCGCCGCCTGACTCTTGACGAAGGCCGAGACGGCGAACATGGCCAGAGCGAAGGTCCAGGGCGCGTACTCGACCATGGCCTTGATGTTGTCCACCAGGAAGACCTCGTTGGCCTTGACGAAGGTGTCGCTCATCCAGGCGATCCCGAAGATCGAGACGACGGCGATCATGCCAGCCGTGAACACTTCCGACTTGGCGATGGCCGCGGCCTTGACGTCGGCGGCAAACAGAATGAAGGCGCCGAAAGCGAGCATGACCAGCTGCACCACCGTCGTCATCGGAATCGGCTTGCCCTTGACCAGCGGCAGCACGGCCGGGTAGAGGGCGAGGGCGACGATGGTCAGGATGCCGGTGAAGAACAGCACGACCGACAGGCGGGCCGACTTGGGCAAGGTCTTGTCGAGCGTTGTCACCGACATTTCGACCGTGGCGCGAAAGGCCGGGTCCTTCATCCGTTCCTGGAATTCGGGATCCTTGTCGAGATCGAGGCCGCGCTTCATGCTCCAGAAGGCCGCGGCGAGCACGCCGATCAGGCCGGCCGGGAGCGTGACCATGAGGATCTGGGCCAGCGTCACCGGGGCATCGGTCTTCGCCGTCATCGCCAGGAAAGTCGTCACGGCGGCCGCCACCGGACTGGCCGTGATGCCCATCTGCGAGGCGACGCTGGAAATGGCCATCGGCCGTTCCGGGCGGATTTTGGTCTTGAGCGCCACGTCGGCAATCACCGGCAGCAGCGAATAGACGGCGTGGCCGGTGCCAACGCAGACGGTGAGCAGGAAGGTGGACAGCGGCGCCAGGATCGTGATCTGCTGCGGATGCTTGCGCATCACGCGTTCGGCCTGCTGGACCAGCCAGTCGAGACCGCCAGCCACCTGCAAGGTCGCCGAAGCGGTGACCACCGCGAGGATGATCAGCATGACGGTAATCGGCGGCTCGGATGGTGCAACGCGGAAACCGAAACTCAACACCGCCACGCCCAGCCCGCCAATCAGGCCAAGGGCCACGCCGCCGCGGCGGATACCGATCAGGATAGCCGTCAGAACCAGTGCAAACTGAATCCAGAAATCGAACATGGTGTTCCCCTTAAGCAAATCCTTATATGCTGCAACGCAGCAATTTCAGGTCACTATGCCACAGGGGAATGAGCGACAAAAGGCAGTCCGCCGGGAATATCTACGCGGAAGTTGACCTGCATCAGCCTATGCAAGGCTTGCCACGGTCAACCCGAAAAAACGGCCAAAAATGAAATCCTGGATTAGCGACCCAAGACCCAGCCGGCGATCTGCCCGACCACCTCGGACTCGAGGCCGTTGAAGCCGTGATAGGCCATCGCCTCGCACGGATCGCCCTGGCTCACGCCAGCACTGAACGACAACAACTGCTTGCGCGGCAAGGCACTGAGCTTCTGCATCAGATTCGGAATTTCGCTGTAGGCACAATGGCTGCAGCCATCCAGCTCGTGATGCGCGACGAGTACTGGAATACTCAGTTTCTTCAGCGCCATGGCCGGCACCGCCGGCGCCTTCGGGTCGGTCAGGATGGTCGAAGTCAGCACCAGACCGTCCGGCCCGTCGGCCCGACTCAGGCGTGTCGCCACTGCCGCAATCGACTGCGTCCCCCGGCTGGTCCCGACCAGCCACACCGGTAAGCCCGACTGCTGGCGCACCCAGGCAATCACCGCGCGGACATCCGCCGCATGCTCCGGCCCCTGGCGGAAACCGGCGAGGTAAGGCGGCAACTGCCGATCCGACGGCGCATCGATGACCACCGTCAGCAAGCCCTGATCGACAAACAACTGCCGGCTGCGTATCAGGAAATTCCCCTTGCCCCAGCCGAATGAGCCATCCGGTGCAATCTGCAAACCGCCGTGCCCACCGGCAAAGAGGATGACCGCCGCCTTCGGCACCGGTGGGGCCAACACCAGCAAGCGCTGCGTCACGCCCGGTCGTGTCGGAATGTCGACGACCCGTGCCCCGTCATCGGCACGCGCCGGCATCGCCAAGAGCCAGAACGCGACGGCCAGCACAAGCTTGAAAGACTTTCCCATTTTTCTCTCCTCTCCGAAAACCTCACCCAACAACGGAAATGCCTGGCATATGAAATTCAATTTCCGGCGTTGCATACCGGCAAAAGGCAATGCATGCAGTTTAACTACAGGCATGGCACTCCACCGCATGCGATTCGCCTCCGTCGGCCGCGGTCCCCTCTGCTAAAATCCGCACCAATCCATCTCGAGCGCCACCGTGACCCCGCTGCTGCTTTCCGCCTACACCGCCACTACCTGCCTCGGCCGCGGCCTTGAGGCCACACGCGAGGCTTTGCGCGCCGGGCGGAGCGGGCTGGTGCCGTGCGCTTTCGAGACGGTGCAACTCAACACCTGGATGGGCGAGGTGGCTGCGGTGGACGCCGAAAGACTGCCGGAATCGCTGACCGATTACGATTGCCGCAACAACCGGCTGACACAGATGGGCCTGGAAACGGACGGTTTTGCCGAACGCGTCCGCGAAGCCATCGCCCGCTACGGCAAGTCGCGGGTCGGCGTCTTCCTCGGCACCAGCACGGCCGGCATTTTGCAGACCGAACTCGCCTACCGCCGGCGCGACCCGGAAACCGGCGCCTTGCCGGACGATTTCCACTACCGGACAACGCACAACTCCTTCTCGCTGGCCGAATTCACGCGCGACTATTTCGGGCTCGAAGGCATGGCCATGGCCATTTCGACGGCCTGTTCGTCGAGCGCCAAGGTCTTCGCCGCGGCCGCCCGCCAGCTCGAACTTGGCAGCATCGACGCAGCCATCGTCGGCGGCGTCGATACGCTGTGCCTGACCACGCTCTACGGCTTCGCCTCGCTGCAACTGACTTCCGCCCAACCCTGCCGCCCGTATGACGCGGCGCGCAACGGCATTTCGGTCGGCGAGGGTGCCGCTTTCGCACTTCTCGAGAGGGCAGAAAACCCGGCGCCTGGCTCGGTCCTGCTGCTCGGCACCGGCGAATCAAGCGACGCCTATCACATGTCCTCGCCGCACCCGGAAGGCCTCGGCGCCAAAATGGCCATGCAAGCCGCACTGCGTTCGGCCGGGCTGACGGCAGGCGATATCGACTACATCAACCTGCACGGCACCTCGACGCCGGCCAATGACGCCGCCGAAGGCAAGGCCGTCAGCGCGCTGTTCGGCAACACTGTTCCCTGCAGCTCGACCAAGGGCGCCACCGGCCACACGCTGGGCGCTGCCGGGGCGGTAGAAGCGATCATCTGCGCCCTGACGCTGACTGACGGCTTCCTGCCCGGCAGTCCAGGCACCGAACACGTCGATCCGGCCATTCCCATCGACTACCTGCTAAAAAGCCGCGAGGGCAAGGTCAGCCGCGCCCTGACCAACTCCTTCGGTTTCGGTGGCAGCAATTGCAGCCTGATTCTGGGAGTCGCCAAATGAGCCGCCCGCTGACTGCCTGGATCGAAGGCATCGGATTCCTTGCCCCCGGCCTGCCGGACTGGCCGACCGCCCGCGCCGTTTTGCGCGGCGAAACGCCGTTGACCGCAGCACCTTCCGTGCTGCCGGCCCCGAGCATCCTGCCGCCGGCCGAACGGCGTAGGGCCAGCCGCGTCGTCAAGCTGACGCTGGCCGTCGGTCTCGAAGCTGCCACCCACGCCGGCGCCGATGTCGCGACGCTGGCCACCGTCTTTTCCGCCTCGGGCGCCGACGGCCACAACTGCCACGCCCTGTGCGAGCAACTGGCTACCGACGACCGCCAGATTTCGCCGACCCGTTTCCACAATTCGGTGCATAACGCCGCGGCCGGTTACTGGGGCATCGCCACCGGTGCGATGGCGCCGTGCCAGGTCATCTGCGCCTACGACGCGAGCTTCGGGGCCGGCCTGATCGATGCGCTGGGGCAGGTCGTTCTCGACCGCCAGCCTACACTTTTGATCGCCTACGACAGTGAATATCCCGAACCGCTGTTCGCCAAGCGGCCGGTGCCGGACGTTGCCGGGGTCTCACTGCTGCTGACACCCGAGCGCAGTGAGCGCTCGCTTGCATCAATCACGGTGACCCCGACCAGCGCTGCCGCTGAGCCACTAGCCGACGCAGCGCTGGAAGCCCTGCGCACCGCCATCCCGGCCCTGCGCGCGCTGCCGTTGCTGCAAAAACTGGCCCGTGGCAAGAGCGGAAAAATCTGTCTCGACTACCTGCCGCCAATGCAGTTATCGATCGATATCGAATGTTGCTGACCCACCCCCATTCCTCCCCTTGCCGGCAAGGGGAGGGGATTTGATTCTGCGCATGGCCACTCCGCTGGACCGCGCCTGGATCGCCGCCCACATCCCGCATCAGGGCAGCATGTGCCTGCTCGACGCGGTGAAGGAATGGTCCGACTCGGCAATCACCTGCCGCGCCAGCAGCCATGCCGATCCGGCAAATCCGCTCCGGGCCGATGGCCGCCTTGGGGCTGCCAACGGCATCGAATACGCCGCGCAGGCCATGGCCATCCATGGGGCGCTGATTGCCGGTGACGACGCCGCACCGCGCCAGGGCTACCTGACCAGCGTGCGCAGCGTCAGCCTGCATGTCGCCCGGCTCGACGACCTGCCGGGCGAACTCGATGTGTGTGCCGAGCGCCTGTCGGGCGACAGCAACAACATCCTCTACCAGTTCTCGCTGAGCCACGCCGGCCGCTGCCTGCTCGAAGGCCGCGCCGCGGTGGTGCTCGACGCGGCGGCGCTGGGCTGAGAATCCCACGGTCAACCGGAAATAATGGCCAAAAAGGAAATGTCATGAAACGTGCTCTCGTTACCGGCGGCAGCGGCGGCATCGGCGCAGCAATCTGCAGGCGCCTCGCGGCTGACGGCCATCACGTCATCGTCCATGCCAACCGTAGCAAGGAGAAAGCGGAAGCCGTGGTCGCCGAGATCATCGCCGCTGGCGGTAGCGCCGAGGCCGTCGCCTTCGACGTCACCGAGCGCGCCGCGACAGCGGCAGCGTTGGAAAAGCTGCTCGAACCGGGGCCGATCCAAATTCTCGTCAACAACGCCGGCATTCACGCCGATGCGGTTTTCCCCGGCATGAGCGCTGAACAATGGCATTCGGTGGTCGACGTCTCGCTCAACGGCTTTTTCAACGTCACCCAGCCGCTGACCATGCCGATGATCCGCACACGTTGGGGTCGTATCGTCAATATTTCATCGATTGCCGGCATCACCGGCAACCGCGGCCAGGTCAATTACTCGGCCGCCAAGGGGGCATTGCACGCCGCCAGCAAGTCGCTGGCGCTGGAACTGGCCAGCCGTGGCATTACGGTCAACGCCGTGGCGCCGGGCATCATCGCCACCGACATGATCGAAGGTACTTTCGACCCCGAAGCGATCAAGAATCTGGTGCCGATGAAGCGTGCCGGCAAGCCGGAAGAAGTGGCCGATCTCGTCGCCTTTCTTGCCTCCGACCGGGCAGCCTATATTTCCGGGCAGGTCATCTCGATCAATGGCGGCATGATCTGAAGCCAGCCTTCGGGCACGGCAAATAATTCACCTTGCATGCTCCGGCCCGATGCCGGATGATCGGATTCGACCCGTCGAAAAGGAGAACCCGCCATGCCAGACTTCTATCCCCGCGTTACCGCCAAAACATCGCCGGAGCCACTGACAACGGCGCCACTCGACTTTTTCCAGAACCCTTTATCCGCCTGGCAATCGTTCCAGATGCCACTGTCCGGGGACGTCACGCAGGCGATCAATCCGTGGTCATGGACCTTCGGCTCGGCGACCAGCCAGCTCGGGCTGGTCAACATCAACCTCGGACACAGTTGCAACCCGGAAGTCGAGCAGGAAGTGCTCGATGAAGTGGGCAGCTACGGCAAGCAGCTCGGCTGCATCGGCGATGCGCTGGGCGTCCTGATCAAGCACGTCAAGCTGGACGAACTGGTGCCCGCCGAGCGCGACGCCATCACCAAGCTGCGCTTCCAGCTTGAGGCGATCGAACGCATCAAGACCGGCCACCGGACCACGAAAAAGGTGACGAAGCGCACGTAACTCTACTGTCCAAGGCTAGAATGAGGCTGCCCAAACCTTGTAGGAGGTGTCCATGAATCCCCCAAATAACAGCTGCCTGAGCCTGCACGACGCGGCGCAAACACTGGCCGCCGGACCGGATGCCCAGCATGAGATTGAAGTCGCACTGGCCCACGCCATCGAACATGGCGAGCTGCGCGCCAATGTGAAGCGCTGGGCAACCGAACAATGGGAAGGACGGCAGCTGCCGGGCAATATCAACCGGCTGGAAACCTTCATCGAGCGCACCGAACTGGATGCCTGGCAGCGAAGCCGCCAGCCGGCCTGAACCAATCAGGCGGCGAGCAGTTCGCTGATTTCCTGAGTGCTGGTGGGCCGGACGACGCGGCCGATTTCCTGGCCGTCACGCATTAAGATCAGTGTTGGCCATAATTTGACGCGAAAAGTTCGCCCGAGCCGACGGCCCGGGCCGTCCTCGACCTTGATGTGGCGCAGGCCGGGCTGGGCACCAAGGGCCGTTTCGATAAAGGGTTGGGCGCCCTGACAATGCGGGCACCAGTCGACGCCGAATTCGATGAGCAGCGAGCCGGGCAGGGCGTCGATTTCGGCCCGATCCGGCGCTGCTTCCTGGTATTTGGCCACGTAGCTCATGCTTGTCTCCTCAGGCAGAACGCAGGATCAGCTCTTTGATTCGCGCCAGCTTCGGGGCAACCACCGGCACCGTCAGCATGGTGCTGACCACGGCCATCAGCAGCAGGGCGGTAAAGGTTTCGCTCGTGATGATCTGCTTGTCGAGCAGGATGTTGGCGAAAATGATCATGATCAGCGCCTTGGTCTGCAGCAGCCAGCCGATGATGCTGGCCTCGCCCGGCGCCCAGTTGAGAACGCGACCGGCAATCCGGACACCAATCAGCTTGCCGCTGACCGAGGCGACCAGCAGCACCGCAGCGGCAATGAACACGGCGGTGCCGCCGACATTCCAGTTGGTGCGCAGGCCGGTGGACAGGAAGAAGACCGGCATGACGACGAGCAGCACGTGGTGGCGCAGCAAGTCCATTTTTTCCTGATCGAACCACTCGGCTTCCATGCTCGCCCCGGCCAGAAAGGCACCGACCATGAAATGCAGCCCGGCCCAGTCGGCGCCGAAGGAAACCACGGCCAGCCAGATCAGCGCGACATACCAGCGGTCGCGCTCGGCCAGCCGGACCATCAGTTTGTGGAAAAGCCAGGCAGCGACGATAAAGGCGACGAGGAACGTGCCCTGACGGCCGATGCGCTCCCAGTCCATGAGAATGAGCGCCAGCACGCCCCAGATGGCGATGTCGTCGAGGCTGGCGTAGCGCAGGATGCGCTGGCCGATCGGCTGGCGCAGCACTTCGAGCTTTTCCATGAGCAGGATCAGGATGGGTAGCGCGGTGACTGCGCAGGCCATGCCGACGCCGACGACGAATTGCCAGGTCAGCGCCTTCGGCCCCATCCAGCCGTCGACGGTCAGCATCAGCGCCGCGGCGGCGCAGCCGAAGAGCAGCGGCGTGCCGAGCGCCAAACCGGCCGTGATGCCGCTCTCCCGGCGATGGGCCCAGGCTTTCCTGAGATCGAGTTCGATACCGGCGATCATCACGAAAAGCATGACCGCCCACCAGGCAATGCCATTCAGCGACTGGATGACGGTCGGGTTGAAGACGAACTGGTAGTACTCGGGGTAGGCCTTGCCGAGGATTCCCGGCCCGAGCAGGATGCCGGTGATGATCTGAACGACGACGAGCGGCGCGTAATAATCGGTGTTGCCGAGCCGCCAGATCAGGTAGGGAACGGTGAAGATGATCGCCATGGCGATCAGGAAGATTTCGGTCGTGTTCATGTCAGTCGGCGCAGTATGAGTAGGGGTAGGCGCAGCACGAAGCCGATGAAGAGCCGGGTGTGCATCCAGGTCAGCAGGGTATTGTCGCGCAGATATTTGAAGTGGGAAACGCCGCCTTCGTCGGCCCGGAAATAACGCACCGGGGCGTCGATATTGACCGGCTTCACGCCCTCCCAGCACAGGCGGACGACGGCTTCCGGATCAAAATCGAAACGCCGCATGAAGCGGTTGGCGCGCATGATCCTGATCAGCGGCATAACGGGATAAACGCGGAAACCATAGAGCGAATCACCAATGCCCATCCATAGCGTTTCTAGATTGGCCCAGCCATTCGAGACCTTGCGACCATTGACACGCAGGGCCGGTGCATCGGCGGCGAAGACCGGCTTGCCGAGCACCATTTTGTCCGGTTCGGCCTGCGAGGCGGCCATGAAGGCAGGGATCAGGTCGGCTGGGTGCTGGCCATCGGAATCCATGGTCAGGGCGTGGGTGAAGCCGGCCGCGGCGGCCAGCGTGATGCCTTCGAGCACGGCCGAGCCTTTGCCACGATTTTCCGGCAGAACGATTATTTTCAGGCCCTCATCGTCAGCGGCCAGTGCCTGCAGTTTTTCGGCACTGCCGTCGGTGCTGCCATCGACCACGACCCATACCGGCGTCCATTGCGCCCGGGCAGCACGCACGGTGTCGAGCACCTTGGGGCCGGGGTTGTAGCTGGGAATCAGGACGAGATGGGTTTTTGAAGCGGCGGGCATGGTGAAAAGGGTTCGGGCAGGAGTTCAGGCAGCAAATGCTACGGTCGACCGGAAATTTTGGCCAAATTCGAAATGAAAGTAGGCGTCGAGTTCGGCCGTAAATGCCTGAATGTTGGTCGGTGGCGGAAAGCGCCGGCCGAGGCGGACTCGGCAGGTAAGTGGCAGTTCGGGGCGACGGAAAAGCGGCCAGGCCTTGCCGAGATACGGGGTGGAAAACTCGATGAGCAAGGTCTGAACGTCGACCTTGCTGCGGTTGGCAATCAGCCCGACGCTCGGCGAGCTGGCGTCGAAGGGAAAATCTAGCGTGCGCGAACCTTCGGGAAAAATGACCAGATGGGCGCCTTGCTCCAACTCGTCGCGCCCCCCGAGGATCATGTCGAGCGCCGCATCGTTGCGAATGTAGCGGGCCAGTCGGGCGGCAGCGCCGAACAGCAGGTTGTCCATGAGCGCCGCCTTCATGACGCAGACGGCGTTCGGTAACCGGGAGACGATCATCACTGCGTCGAGCAGGGAAGGATGGTTGGCGGCAACGATGAGCGGCCCCTGGTCACGCAGGCGGTCGATCTCGGCCAGGTCGAAACGGCAGGCGCAGAAAACGGTCAGAACGCGCAGATAAAGCCGGAAACCCCATGAAATCGCGGCACGGCCAAAAGTTTGACCGAGACGCCGGGGCAGCAGGAAATCGAGGACCAGCGCACAGGGCAGCCAGATCAGGCAAAGCACGGCCAGCGCGCCGAGACCGATGACCATGGCCAGGTACTCGTAGGCCATCCACAGGGGATTGCCTGCGCGCGAACGATCAGTCATCGACCTTGACGCGGGTCGACGACTCTCCGAAAACCCAGGTGAAGGCGACGCCGGCGGCGAAGTAATCCTTCTGGCGAACCAGCGGGCTGTCCTCGAAAGTCGCCCCGCTCAGATTGTCGTAACGGACGAAGCCGCCGACCCAGTATTTCGAAAAACGCTTGGACAGCGCGACAAGGTACTGCATGCCGGCGTAGCCAGCCTTGGCCTCGTAGGCCGGGCGATCGGCCGTCGCGTACTGCGGGGCGACGGTGTAGTAGTAGGCGTGCTGGCGCTTGTCGCCGAACAGCGGGCCGGCCAGCATGCCGAGATTCCAGCCGCCCATGCCCGGGATGTCGGTGATGTCCATGTTGAGCTTGGGATGGAAAACCCAGCCGATGGTCTTCGGCGATCCCTCGACCGTCACCGCTGCGCGCAGCGGCAGCAGCAATTTGACGAAGCGGGCACGGTTTTCGGAGCGCCAGAAGGTGACGTCCATTTGCGGCCCGATCTCGAAGGTTCCCTCAAGATCCGGCATGCCGGCACGCGCCGTGATGTCGTCGCTGCTCACCGGTGGCGCGAGAGCCAGGCTGACCGTCAGGTCGAGCCGGTCGGAATCGAAAAAGCTGCCGCGGATACCCTGGCGGTCAGCCTTCAGGAAATCGCCGTGGTAAGTGAAATGCGGCACCGGCATGAGGAAATTGTGCGTCTGATCCGAGCCGCGATAGGACGGAAAACTGAAGGCAGCCAGACCGGCTCCGATTTCCCACAGCGGCTGGTCGCCGGCGGCCTGTACACCGCTGGCCACGGCAGCTAGTCCGAGCACTGCCAGCGCGCCCTTGCGCAATTTTTTCGACATGGCCATCAGGCTTCCTCCAGCGAGTGTGAGGCCATTGCCTCGATTTCCAGCAACAGATCATGCCGGCAAATATCGGCCTGCATGTAGACAATTTCGGCCATGCCGACCAGCGGCGCCAGCGTTTCGCGGATAACCCGGAAATCGGCGGCCTGACGGACATAGACGCGGTAGGAAAGATCGGTCAGCGCGTACGGCCCAGTGCGGCACAAGCGATTGGCCTCAGCGACCACAGCAGCAATATTGGCCATCGATTCGCGGCATTGCCCAGCCACATCGCCCGGCGCCACGGTCTCATGACCAACGATGCTCGCCGTGCCAGAGATGAACAGGATTTCCTGCGCTGGAGGGTAAACCAGCGTGCCGCGCGAGAAAGTCGGGCTGCGCGGACCGTAATCTGCCGGATAGTTGTAGGCACTGACCTGACGCGGGTTCTCGAGTGCTACCGCCGGCAAGGCACCGGCCATGAAGGCGATGCTCAGCGGGCTGCCGGCCAGGCCGATGGCACAAGCCGCCGGCACGTTGCCGGTAGCGTCACGGTGGCAGTCGAGGAAGGCATCCTGGCGGCCGATGTTGAATTGGCGATAGCGCTCCAGACCATCGGTTTCCAGATTGATCGCCGACAGATAGTTCCAGACCCGCCACAAATGCGGCACTTGCTCTGCGTCGAGCAGTCGGAAGATGCGCCGATAGGCCTCCTCGCTCGCCGCCTGCAGGGGCGAACCCTTGGCCGAGGCCGCGAAATCGGCTTCGTCGAGTTCCATGACACCATAAAGCAGACCATTCGTGCGCCGCCAGACAATGCCCTCACAGCAGCCGGCAACGACCGGCTGATCGCTCAGCCAGGTTTCATGGATGGCCGCTGAAGTTGCCCCGAGCAAGGGGGCAAAAACCCGCTGTACAGGCCAGACCGGCACAGCACCGCTGGGCGGCTCGCCGACCAGGGCGCCACCGAGTTCGCTGCCGGTTTCACGTGAAACAGCAGATGGCGAGGAAACGAACTGAAGAGCCACTATGCGTTGTAAACGACCGCGTCGTCGACCTTGCGGATGTTGAAGCGGCGACGTTTCCAGCCCATGAAGGCGCGTTTCGGTTGGGTGATGTTGGCGATGTAATAGATCAGTTTGAACATCATGATCGAACGCCAGATCGGCGTCTTGCCGAAAATATCGCCGGCCAGCATGGAGAGTACGGCCTCCTTGGCCCGGAAAACGTTGCTCGGTCCCATGAAAAAGTCGCGCATGATCGGGTTGGTCACGCGGTAGATGAACCACGAGAATTCCTTCGGCCCGTGCTTCATGAGCGCGTCGAATTTTTTGAGCGCCGCCGGTGCCTTGGCCGGATTTTTCAGGCAGGTATCGATGGCTTCGGCAGCGATGACGCCGCTGTTCATGGCGAGCAGCACGCCGGACGAGAACACCGGGTCGATGAAGGCGTAGGCGTCGCCGAGCATGACGTAGTTGTTGCCGTGATTGCGCTCGGAAACATAGGAGAAGTTACCCGTCGCCTCGACTTCGTTGATCAGCTTGGCGTCTTGCAGGCGCTCCATCAGCTTCGGGCATTGGGCAAAACCGTCGCGCAGGAATTGCTCGAGACTGCGTTCGCCCTTGGTCTTCATGTAGTACGGCCAGGTCACCATACCGATGCTGGTGATGTCGTTCTGCATCGGTATGAACCAGAACCAGCCGTGCTCGAACCAGAAAATGGTGATGTTGCCTTCGGCCTGCCCTTCATGGCGCTTGGCCCCGGTGAAGTGGCCATAGATCGCCGAGCTGTTGTGCTTCGGGTTACGGTGTTTGATCTGGAAACGGTTGGCTAGGAAGGTATCGCGGCCCGAGGCATCGACGACAAAGCGGGCCTGCCATTCGGTTTCCCGGCCATCGTCATGCATGGCGCGGACGTTGGCGGTATTGTCCGGCAGGAATTCGACAGCCTTGGCTTTGCAGCCTTCATGAACTTCGACACCTTTTTTCTCGGCGTTGCGGATCAGGATGGTATCGAACTCGTCGCGCTTGACCTGGTAGGCGGTGGGCATCGACTTGTCCCAGGCATCGGCAAAGACAAATACTGATGACATTTCATGGTTCGGTGAAACGAACTCGGCGCCGGGTTTGACCATGCCGATTGCCTTGACTTCCTCGGCGATGCCCATCCGCTCGAAGAGCGGCAGATTGGCCGGCAGCAATGATTCGCCGATATGAAAACGCGGGTGGTGCGCCTTTTCGAGCATCACCACCTTGTAGCCCATTTCCGCCAGCATCGGCCCCACGGTCGAGCCGGCCGGCCCACCACCGATGACCAGCACATCGCACTGCCGACGCTCCACTCCCTGCACTTGTTCCATCATTGAAACCCTTATTTTGTTCTCTGCGGCGGCGATGAGTTATTTGCCTTTGTAGGTCATGTAGCCCACTGTTTCGGAATGGCCGTCGATCTTGCTGACGCTTCCCTTGGCCCAATACACGTAATAGGGGCCGAAACTCGACCACCAGTAGCGCCAATAGGGACCGTCCAGGCGCGGATTTTCGTTGGTTTGCGGATGGCCGACCGCCATGATGACCTGTTCCCTGGTCATGCCTTTCATGAGCTGGCCCTTGGCGATCGCCGCCCGCACAGCCGGCGAGAATTTCGCCATCTTCACTTTCGGGTCGTCCAGCACAACCATCTTGCTGACCCACTGCTCGGTCGTTTCCTCGGCCCGGCCATAATCGTGGCCCAGCCGATAGGCCTTGCCTTCAACATCAATATTGGCGCGATAGCCGTCGATCTTCAAAACCCTGATCGGCGTTCCGGCCGGTATGAACGGCAACTGGGCCAGATTCGAATCGCTGATCCAGTCGCCTGAGTAATGCAGATTGCAACAGGCGTAACCGCTGCGTACCGCTGTTTCCTTTTTCACCTCGGCCGTCGGCTTGCCGTCTTCCGGTTTTGTTTCGTTGCCCTTGCAGGCGCCCAGCGTTACGACAACGCAGGCTGCCACGGTCAACCGGAAAAAGCAGCCAAAAATGAAATGTTCCTTCATGTCAGTGCTCCCCGATGCCCATGACGAAAGAGGGACGATTATACCGCTGCCTGTACGGCTGGCGGCGTACAGCATGCCGAAGCTTCATAGACAACCGGAATGATCTGCTTGGCGGCTTCCCGCCGGGTCAGCTTGACCGGCGACAGCGAGACGATGTTGTCGATCAGCAACTCGGTCGATAGCTGCGGTTTGAGGCCAAGTGGCTGACGTGGATGCAGCTTGAATTCGCGCGCCGCTTTTTCCAGTTGCTCCTTGTTGGAACTGAAATAACGCGCTGCGGCAATGGTCTCCGGCAAGTGCTTGAGCACATGCCAGAGGCTCCAGCGATGCTGCCACAAACGCTTGGCAAAGCGGCGCCGATAGCCTTTGCTGTCGTAGAAGCGCTTGACGTGCCAGTTATACAGCGCGTCCATCTCTTCACGCGACTTGAAACCTTCCGGCAGATACACAAAATTCAGGCAATTCATGAGGCGCCAGTCCTCGACGAAATCGCCGGTCGGATCGTTGATGCACTCGTCCCAGATCGGCGCCCCGTGCAAGGGACTGAACTTGGTCATGTTCATTTCATCGAGTTCGAGCGACAGGATGAAATCGCTCGTCGTCCGCACGGTTTCCGGCGTCTCGCCGGGCATGCCGAAAATGAACAGGCCCTTGGCGCGCAAACCGGCGGCGTGAATCGAATGCACTGTTTCGCGTACCGCTTCGAGCGTAACGCCGGCCTTGTGGCGCTCCATCATTTCCGGATCGGCCGATTCGATGCCGATCGACACCATGAGCGCCCCGGCCTTCTTGAGCTTGGCCAGCATTTCATCCGAGGTATGGCCGGCGCGAATCGCGCAGTTGAATTGCATGCCGAGCGGGTTTTCGATCAACAGTTCGCACAGATCGAGGACACGCTGTTTCTTGGCCGTGAACAGATCGTCGTACATGTTGATGTGCCAGACACCGAAGTTGTCCCGCAAATACTTCATGTGATCGTAAATGTACTGCGGCGAATTGGTCTTGTAGGCCCGCTCGAAAACCGTGCGGTCGCAGAATGAGCAGGTATAGGGACAACCGCGCGAGGTAATCATCGTCGCGCCGTGGCGCTTTTCGTAGGCAAAAAGCGGCAAGTGATAGGCGTGCGGGAAGCCAGCAAGCTTTTCGTAGGCCGGGAAGGGCAGTTCATCGAGGCTGGTGATGCGGTCGCGACGCGGATTGGCAACGATACGTCCGGCCTCGTTGCGCCAGATCAGGTTGCCGATTGATGACAGGGGCTTGCCATCGGCCAGTTCCAGCATGGCCCCTTCGCCTTCGCCCATGACCAGGTAATCAATTTCCGGAAATTGCTCGAGGATGGGTGCGCCGAGCGACGAGACATGGACATTGCCAAAAACGATCTTTATTTCCGGCCGCCGCTCGCGGATATAAGTGGCAATCTCCAAGGCATCCATGAAACCCGAAGTCGTTGCCGAAAAACCGACCATTTCCGGATCGGTCGCCAGCACGATCTCGGCATTTTCCGCGATGCTCGGTGGCGCATAGGGGCCGAGGCAATCGTGCAATTGCACGCTGTGATCAAATTTTTCCAGCCAGCTGGCCAGTTGCATGATGCCGATCGGCGGCATACGGTTGGCCAGCACCGAAAAATCGGGTTGGCCAGGGACAAAATTGAAGCCAGCTGGGTGAACAAGCGTGATACGCATCGGTTTTCCTCAAACGAAGTGGCTGAATTTTATTTGAAAATGCCGACGCACTTCAGTTCCGGGAAAAGTATTACAAAAGCCTGAACGTATCCCATGAAAATTTCACGATCAAGACAGCGACCGTGATGAGAAACAATTGGCGAATGAAGCCACTGCCATGCTTCAAGGCCAGCCGCGTACCGATCACCGACCCCGTGACATTAGCCACGGCCATCGAAGCAGCCAGCAACGGTAAAACATGGCCGTGTGGCAGAAAATAGCCAAGGGCAGCGAGATTGGTTGCCACATTGACTACCTTCGCGCCGGCCGAGGCATGCAGAAAGTCGAATCCAAAGAAGCGAACAAACAGGAAAATCAGAAAGCTACCGGTTCCCGGCCCGAAAAAACCATCATAAAAACCGATGATTCCACCCAGCAAAATGGCAAAAAGCAGCTCGCTATGGCCGGCATGGGCGGGTTTGTGAATCAATCCGAAATTCTTGCGTTTTAGCGTGTAGACCGCAGCAATGATCAGCAACAGCAAGATTAGCGGCCGAACTACATCCTTGGGCAGCCAGGCAACAACTGCCGCACCGATGTAGGAAAAGCCAAACGCTGCAATGGCTGCCGGCAGGATGGTCCGCCACGGCATGACAACCTGCCGGGCATAGCGCCAGGTGGCGTTGGCCGTTCCAAAAACGCTGGCAAATTTGTTGGTGCCAAAAAGTGTCGCTGCCGATTCGCCTGGATGCACGGCAAACAGGGCGGGAATTTGAATCAGTCCTCCGCCACCAACGACCGCATCAACAGCGCCAGCCATCAAGGCAGCAAACAACAAAACCACTATTTCCGGTGTGATGAAGTCCAAGTTACAGGTCCAAGTTTCAAGTTAGTGCGGTGTACAGGGTTTTAAATAATAACTATATGTAAACCTACTACTGAGAATAACTTAGCAACAAGTCTGTGGATAAAAACAAATTTCGTTTTATTTTCATAAACTTGAAGCTACTTAAATTGGCTTGGTAACCCACTGGCTTGCCTGTGGATGGATTCCGGATAGTTTTTTGTTTTTTGAAAATAGACGACTTGCCCACAATTGCTGGACAGCTTGTGCACAGGCTTATCTACAGCCTCAAAACACGCTATCGATACAGATTTCTGAACGCTGCTTTGGTCTAAAAATGCGAAACCCGGCTCAAGGCCGGGTTAATTTTCTCTTTAAATTTCTTCTGAAAACAATTCGCAGAAGCAGTTTTCCAGCTATTTCGATGGCCTTGCTTCAGTGCTTATCTGTCTCGGAAGAAGGATCGTTTTGACTATCAAGCTCTCTAAAGGCAATGATCTGACTACCTTCAGCATCAAAGGTAGATGGTGACGGAGCCTGTTTTCGTTCTGGCAAGATAGTTTTTAGAAAATCTTCAGTAAGAAATTCCAGAGGATCGCGCGCACCCAAGACATATTCAGATCGACGGGCCGTAATGACAACGAAGGAGTTTGCTTCGATCTCATAAGCTGTCAGGTAGGAAGTCCGGATAATCGACGCTTGCGGGAAGCGGGGGTTCGAACTCGCGACTTCCCCTTCAATACACGCAAGGTACTGACCATTTTCTGGCGCTTTGGCGTGAATGATTTTCCAATGGTTGAGTACGTTACGAGTATTCATTTGAAAGTCATGAAGTGAATGTGGACTATTTTCCGATACAAAAACGACTGAAAATCACGCCCAACAGGTCGTCGGCAGTAAATTCGCCGGTAATTTGACTGAGGGATTGTTGAGTCAGACGGAGTTCTTCGGCAAAAAGTTCGAGTGCCGGAAAACTACCTTCGACGACATTTCGGGCCGCGGCGATATGTTCCTGGGCAGCGGACAAGGCACGCAGGTGGCGCTCACGGGCGATGAAAACGTCTTCAGCCTGGTGCCACCCGGCAATACGCAACAACTCTTGGCGCAAGAGTTCTATTCCCTCACCAGAACGGGCAGATAAGGAAATTGCCGTGGTATCCGGCTCAATGTGGCGTTCGGGCTGGGCACCGGAGAGGTCGATCTTGTTGTAGATGGTGACCCGTTTGAGGCGCTCCGGCAGGCGGGAAAGGATTTCCTTGTCGGCAGCGCTGACGCCAGTTCTGGCGTCAACCAGCAAGAGGACGGCATCGGCACGTTCTATTTCCTGCCAGCTGCGGGCAATGCCGATCTTTTCAACCTCGTCTTCGGTCTCGCGAAGGCCGGCAGTATCGATGATGTGTAGCGGAATACCCTCGATCTGGATAGTAGACCGCAACGCATCGCGGGTAGTGCCGGCAATCGGCGTGACGATGGCCAGATCGTCGCCAGCCAGCCGGTTGAGCAGCGAGGACTTGCCGACATTGGGCTTGCCGGCCAGCACGACATGCAGGCCGGATTGCAGGAGCTTGCCCTGGCCGGCGCGGTCGAAAATCTGCGCCAGCTTCAGTTGCAGGGTTTCCAGGCGACCAAAGGCATTGGCCGCCTTGAGAAAATCGATGTCTTCTTCCGGGAAATCGAGCGTGGCTTCGACCAGCATGCGCAGGTTGATCAGTTCGTCGTTGAGTTCGCCGATCGCCCGCGAGAACTCGCCCTGCAGGGAGCGGACCGCAGAACGGGCTGCGCTGCTCGTAGCTGCGTCAATGAGGTCGGCAACGGCTTCGGCCTGGGCCAGGTCCATCTTGCCATTCAGGAAGGCACGACGGCTGAATTCGCCGGGTTCGGCCAGCCTTGCCCCGAGATCGAGACAGCGGGCGAGCAGCATCTGCATGACCACCGGACCACCGTGGCCCTGCAACTCGAGAACGTCTTCGCCGGTAAACGATTGGGGGTTCGGGAAAAACAGCAATATTCCGCTGTCGACCGTAGCACCATCCGCCGCCTTGAAATCAGTTAGCGTTGCGTAACGCGGTTTGGGGGTCTTGCCGGTCAGCGCAAAAGCAAAGGGCAGCAAATTGCTGCCCGAAATGCGGATGACGCCGACACCACCACGACCCGGGGCCGTAGCGATGGCGGCGATGGTGTCTGACTTCACACCTTAGGCTTTCGCGTCATTGGCAGCCTTGCCGCCGGCGTCGATAACCCGCGTTATCTGCCACTGCTGGGCAATGGAGAGCACGTTGTTGACCACCCAGTAGAGGACCAGACCGGCCGGGAACCAAAAGAACATGAAGCCGAAAATCAACGGCATGGCCATCATGACCTTGGCTTGGATCGGGTCTGGCGGCGTCGGGTTGAGTTTGGTCTGGACGAACATCGAGACCATCATGATGACCGGCAGGATGTAGTACGGGTCAGCCGAAGCCAAATCCTTGATCCACAGGATCCACGGTGCATCGCGCATTTCGACGGCACCGAGCAGCACCCAGTAGAGAGAAATGAAGACCGGAATCTGGACCAGGATAGGCAGGCAGCCACCGAGCGGATTGACCTTTTCGGTCTGGTACATCTTCATCATTTCCTGGTTCAGGCGCTGTTTGTCATCACCAAAACGCTCTTTCAACTGCGTCAGGCGTGGCGTCAGAACTTTCATCTTGGCCATCGACTTGTAGGAAGCGGCCGATAACGGGAAGAAAATCGCCTTGATGATGATGGTCAGAATGACAATCGCCCAGCCCCAGTTGCCAACCAGCTTGTGGATCGCTTCGAGCGCCCAGAAAATTGGCGCTGCAACCACCGTCAACCAGCCGTAGTCGACCACCAGATCCAGTCCGGTCGCCACTTCCTTGAGGGCTGACTGTTCCTGCGGACCGGCATACAAACTGACCGAAGTTTCGCCCTTGGCTCCTGGTGCGATCTCGGCAACCGGCACAATGACGCCAGTCTGGAAAACGTTGCTGCCTTCAACCTTGCGCATGTAGAACTCGCGCTGGGTCTTTTCCTTCGGTACCCAGGCAGCCACGAAGTAATGCTGGACCATGGCCAGCCAGCCGTTGTCAGCCGTCTTGGCAAACTTGGCCTTGTTGTCGGCGATATGGCCAAAATCGATCTTCTGATACTTCTCCGCGTCGGTATAAACAGCCGGACCGGTAAAGGTCGAGACCATCTTGGTTTCACCCGCCGGCGCCACGTCGTCGCGCTGCAACTGGTAGTAGGCGTGTGGGGCGATGGCCTTGTCGCTGCCGTTGGCAATCTCCCAGGCAATATCAACCTGATAGGAGCCACGCTTGAAGGTCAGGATCTTGGCGACCTTGATGCCGTTCTGACTCGTCGATTCGAGCCGCAGTTTCAATTCGTTTGCACCGTCGGCCAGCGTCGTGGCGCCTTCGACATGCTTGAAGACCGAACGATGCGTTGGCAAACCTTCGCCGATCAGGCCGGCCTGAGCCAGATACTGGTGTGCCGGGTCGAACAGGACAAAGGTCTTGTCCTTGTTGTCATGTTCCTTGTATTTCAGGAGTTCGAGACCGACCAGATCGCCACCTTGGGTGGAAATGGTTGCCTTCAGCAGATCGGTGGTCACCGTAAAAGTCTCGGCCGAAGAAACCGGTGCTGAAACTGCAGGGGTGATGGGAGATGCCTTGGCCTGCAGCGAAGCAGACGGCGTTGGGGCAGCGCTGCCCGCTGGGGTTGTTGCTACCGCGTCGGCGGTCGGCTTCGGCTGGTTATATTTCTGCCAGTTTTCCCAGAGCATGAAGCTCGAGAAAGTGAAGATCATAACCAGTATCAGGCGTCGAGTATCCATGAACAACCTACAAAAGAATTCTTGAATCAGGGTACAGGATCATACCCACCAGGATGCCATGGGTGGCAACGGCCGACTCTTTTCAAGCCCAGCCAGCCACCCCGGAAGGCGCCATATTTCTGTACAGCTTCCACCATATAAACCGAGCAACTCGGCTCATGGCGGCAGCTTCGCCCGAGAAATGGGCTGATCGCGTATTGATAGACGCGAATCAGCGCAATCAACAGGTACTTCATCATTCTTCCCGCTTCGGCCGAGGCCGTTGCAGTTTATTCAGCAGGGCCAGAAAATCCTCAGCCAGCAACTTGCCGTCGAGCAGCGCCGGTTTTGCTGCCAGTCTGACCACTAGATCGACTGGCGGCAAGCCTGCCAGCCGCAGCCGAAACTGCTCGCGAACCACGCGCTTGACCTTGTTGCGATCGACTGCCCGTTTGAGCAGTTTTTTGGCGACAACAAGACCCAGACGTGCTTCGGTATTTCCTTCGGGGCGCGGCTGATAATGCAGCATCAGCAGCTTGCCTCGAATTGCCCTCCTGAAACCAAAAACGGATGAGAACTCATCCGTTTTTGTCAGGCGATAGCGTCGGGCGAAGGTTTGTTCCACCTCGCCGAACGTCCGGTTTATACGGCCAGACGCGTGCGACCCTTGGCGCGGCGAGCAGCAATGACTGCACGGCCACCCTTGGTGCGCATACGGACCAGGAAGCCATGGGTGCGCTTGCGGCGCACGACCGACGGTTGATACGTGCGTTTCATGTTGTTATCCCTTGATGTGCGAAGAAAAACGCGTGATTACACCTTGTTTGAAGGTGCTTTGTCAAGATCAATTATTTTCCAAAGCTGTGGATAACTTCCCGGATGGCGGGTAGAATCTTGGCTTCGCTGGTCTCCGTCCGGTCATCAGCTTATTCAAAAAACGGTTTTTAAATCAAGTATCTAATAACCGCCATCGAGGTCAAAATCGAATGCGCGGGGAGGAGTGTTTTCGTCA